>JAKSMG010000016.1 GCA_024400755.1 Bacteroidales bacterium
AAAACAACATCACTATTACTCCCACCACTAATGGAAACCGCGATGTTTTCATGTGTTGACAAAACATGGCGTGCTTTTGCTATACTATCAAACATCGTCATGTTTCCATGCGCTTTACTCAATAATTCCTCGAATGTCATGTTGTGTTCCTCCGTTGTGAATAATTATATCACGCGTCAATTTCTTTTCGCTTGAATACCTTGTAAACCTTGCCGTCAATTCGCTTTTGCCCAACCTCGACACCGTAATATTTCGTGATTTGCTTTGAAAACTCGATGTTTGACATCGGCGTGAAATTGTTCTCGGCGCAAAATACTTGATATTGCATGTAAATGTCTTTTGTTGGTTGTCCGTTTATCTCCGACAATTGCAAATCCTCGAAAAACATCAAAACGGGATTGTTGTTTTTCTCGAATTCCTGCAATTCCTTTTCAACCTTTGATGAACCCGTGAATCGTCTTGTTTCCAATACGCGGCGCAATCCTGCAATTCCGATTTGAATCAAATATTGCATGGATTCCTCGGTTCTCAATTTGTATTTGATGTATGGATCGAAATCGGGATCGTTGGAACTGAATGTCGCGTCAAATGGGATGATAATCAATCGGTCGATGATCGCGTCCGATGATTTGGATTTTCCAATTCGCGGGATGTCGTTTGCGCTCAACAATACTTTGCAATATGGATTGAAAAAAAACTCCGTTTGCCCTTTGAATTCTCCTCGGATTCTATCTCCCGACACAACCTTTTTGAATATTGCCGCGGTTCCTCCGTCGATGTATGCGTCGCCGATGTCGTCACCGATGTTCGCCAATTTGTTGAACATGGAGGCAGGCGAAAAGCGATTTCCGAATTCGGACAAATCCAACGATGAACAATTTCGTTCTCCCAACAACTCTTTGATTATGTCCAAATATGTGGATTTTCCGTTTGATTTGTTACCGACCAACACGAAACATTTTCTCAATTCGTTTCGCTTAAAAAAGCAATAACCGACGCATTCCTCCAACAATGCGCGAATCTCTTTGTCGCCGCATGCCAATTTGTCCAATGTCTTGTCCGTTTTATCGTAATATGCACCCTCGATGAAATCATGATCAATCTTGTTGGTGACAACAATCGATGGATTGAAATCAATCAATGTGTTGGTGTTCAAATTATAAATGCCGTTACGAAACGCGATATATTCGGCGGGCGCAATTGGTGTGTCACCCTCGACCAACAAATCGATGTATGCCAACACCTCCGATCGCTTTTGTTTGTTCAATGTTGGGATGTGGCGAATCATGTCCGTTTCAATGAAATTGTAACCGTCGGAATATACTCCGTCACGGTAAACATGCAAACGACCATTTATTTTGATGATGTTGTGTTGTGCGATGAGGAATCGGGCGAACACATCGAACAAAAATGTTTTGCCATCAAAAAAGATTGGAGCATTGAACGATTCGTCCCTCATGATGGTGTTCAATTCGGAATCGGACAACGGATTTTCCAAAACATAATCATTGATGATTGTCAATGTTTCGCGGCATTCGTCCACGTTCAATCCTGCATTTTGTAATGTCAATATATAGTTGAACATCGATTGATTGCGTCCGTCACCCTCCGACATGTTGGTGAAATCGATTGATGATTTCACGGGAAACAACCATTTTGGAATTGTGTCGTATTCCTCGCCGTCCAATATGTCGTATATGATCTCACGTTCTTTGCCATCGATTTTCAAAACCTCATATGAATTTTTTGTTCCAACCTTGAAATCCGCCGTCAATCCACATGCAATTTTTGTGTGAGTTTTGCAACCCTCGACGCCGTCGTTGCGGAACAAAAAATGTTTGCCGCGGGTTGTTGCATAAACACGGCATTTGATGTTCATGTCATCGACGATGTCCAATAATATTTCCGATTGCTCCGCGTCGTCAATATCAACCAACACGGTGTCGTTTGCCAATATTCCCGCGAATCCTGCATTCCCTTTGATTTCATCATATGTTTTGAGATCGGTTCGATTCTTGAATGGTTCCGACGCCTGCTTGCCGTTTGTTTTGATATATCCTCGAAAAAAATTTGTTGCCATGTGGTTTCCTCTCAATCCAATTCAATGATGATGTTCGTTTGTGTGACATGGTATGTTTCCTCATATCGGCTTTTTTTGCGAATCGAACATTTCAATCCGTGTTCCTGCAATTCCTTTAATATTTCCGATTCACCCAAACGTTTATATGTTTTCGTCGAAATGACGGTGTTCCCGTATTCCCTCAACGAATAAAACACATATGGTTTCAATCTCAACGATGTTGGATGAACCTCCGAACATCGTTTCAAATCGCATGATCGACGCATTCCGTTGATCAATCGTCCCGTCGATGTGCGGATGACATTTCCACAATCACATTTGCATGTCCACAATCCGCGCCCCGCATATTCTTGAACGGTTAAAAACCCGAATCGTTGATTTTTCAAATCATTTTTTGGTTTGTTGTTGCCCATTCGTACCACCTCCAATTTTTTTATATTATACAATTGCGAATTTCTTTGCCAATCGCTTTTTCGCTAAATTTATGTACCATGTTTTGTCCACATTGCCCGAACACTTTTTGCCCTCGATGTTGGAATTATCAATGAAACACGAATCGGGCGAATCGGCGAATTGTTCGGGATTTTTGCCCTCTTTTGCTTTGAACAATGCTCCGTCCCTCCAATCCAATGAGGCGAACACGCGGAATGTCTTTTCATCCAATCGTTCACCGTTGTGCATGGCGTGTGAATAATTGCCTTGAATGCGATATATTTTTTGAAATTGAATCAAATCATCACATTCATTGATTGTTTTCTCAACGGGCGTTCCGTTGCATATTCTCTCGACGATCGCACGATTGACAATCGGCAAATCATAATCGATGGATGATTGTTCCTTGACATATGCGCCCTTGCGCTCGAATTTTCCATTCTCGAAACGGAACACATAATTGTTGACATCCCCTTGCCACATTTCGTCGATGATGTCAAATGCCAAATTCATTCCCGTGCGCTTTTCCCACTCGAAACAAATGTCGTCGATGATGTCGAATTCCTCTTGCGATTCACCAATTTGGAGGATGATTCCGTCGGTGTTGGATTGGATGATCTCACAATGTCCGTCCAATTTTTCGAGCAAATCGAGCAACAACAATTGACCATTTATGCACACTTCGTGATTGCGTCGCGGATCGTATGCGTCGGAATACTTGTCACCCGACACACCGAACATCGCGTTGATAATGATTTTGAATGGTGCTTGTTCTTTTTTCTTGCCTGCCTTTTTCAATGCCAATCTCATGTCGCGGATTTCGCGGAATAATTCGGGTTTCGTGACAGAACGGGACAACAATCCATAAACGATCATCAATGCGGGATAATATGATTCAACATCGACGTGAATCAACACGCCTTTTCGATGAATTGGTGTTGCGTTCAATTCCTTGATGATTCGTCCTTTTGATTTGCGCTCCGTGATGGTTCCAATCGCTCCATGTATGCCGCCCAAACCGAACGAATGTGGCACGCCGTTGATGTATGTTATCAACGAATCACCGTTTTTGTAATTGTCGGGATTTTTGAACCAATCCCACACGAATTTGTATTTATTCAATTGAATGGTTGGAACAAATGAAATGTCCCATTCGTCGTCGTATTCTTGACGAACACATTCAAGAACCGCCGCCGTCAATTGCGCTTTTGTTTTGCCCATGAACGACAATGGCAATTTGAATGTCTTGATGACCGCCAAATGTGCGTCAAAATCCGCCTTTGTTTGGAAAAATGTTTCGATTGTTTCGCGGACGTCGTGTTTGCAATAAAAAACCATTCGTTCGATTTCCTCCGATGTCAATCGGCGATCGATGTCAAATGAAACGGTCGTTTCGCGGATGTCGTGTCCCAAAAACGCCTCAATTTGTTTCAATGAACGTGTGGTTGTTTGCACATCATATATTATCAACGGGATTGTTTTCATCAATCGCGAGAACATCCCGCCGTTCTTTTTCTGTTTAATGATAAATTGTGAAATGTCATATGGATTCAATTCACAAATGATCCCTTTCAAAATCCATTGGTCATAACCGCGCATGTTGTAACCGCACCATATGTGTTTTTTGTGGTTGTTGTAAAAATCCTCCAACGCCTGCGCGTCATTCACGATGACATGTTCTTGTTTGGTTTGTGGTTCGTTGATAACGACCAACCAATCATATTTCGTGACCTCAAAATCCAAAAATAAAAGCATGCTCAATGCCTCCCGTTGTACGTCATCACATTATCGTGTATAATATAATAAAATATTTGTTGTCATATATTGTCTTTCCTTATGTACTGAAACCGCGTGTTGCCCTCCCGCAATGCGCGGTTTCAATATATAAAGAAAAAACGCGACGGGCGACAAACCCGCCACGTTCTTTGATTGTTATTTGGAAATTACTCGGTTTCGAAAACGTCGGTGATCTCAAATGTCTTGAATCCCTTTGATGTTTCGCCGTACTTGACCGCATATTCCAATGTTCCGATTGCCTCGGCAACGTCCATCACCAATTGTTCATATTGCTTGTATGTCTTAAACTTGACATCCAATCCCGAATCCAACGAACGCAAAAATTCATTTGCGATGTGAATTTGAAAACCCTGCTCAATGACTTGATTCATGAACAAACGTGAATTCTTGTAATCACCGTTTAGGATCTTGAACCAACATGTCAACATTGGTTTCTTTGATTTTGAAACGCCCAATTCCAATTTGTCGATTGAAACCTCATAATCACCCAATGGAACCTCTTTGAAATCACCGTTCCCACCCTCGCCGTTCTCGGCATTCTCAATGTCGGACAACAATCCGTCCAAATCCATTTCATCATCGAATCTTGAAAAATCAAAATCGCTCATGCTTGTTTCCTCCAAAAATTATTTTTTCTTATTTGCAATTGTAATCACAACCAATGTGATACAAATTATTGCCGTGATCAAAACTGAATTACTCATTTTCACACCTCCAATCATTCGCGAACCTTGCGACGACGACGTGTTGTTGGTGTTGCGTCCGCGGTTTCCATTGGTGTTGGTGCCGTTGGAATGTCACCCGTTGCAAATGGCAAATCATCATCGGTCAATTCGAATGGCGGTTCCATTGCCTCGGTTGCGATCGGCGGTTCAACCGTCTTTTCCTGCTCCTCGACTTTTGGTTCCTCCGCCTTTGCCGCACGTCCTTGACGTTTTGGTTTCTCGACGTTTGTCACCTTGCCGCCGTACAAATCCAAAATTGCCTCCATTGTGCATGGAATCTCAACGTTTGAGATATTCAAACGACCTCCGCCGAATGTCACCTCATCCGCCTTGAATGATAATGTTCGAACGCCGTTGTCGTTGCATACTCTCGCCACGAAATCAACCATTCCCGCAATTTTCAACGCCGCTTTTGGTTGGATATTTGGTCGAATTGATGTGATTTTGTCGCCCGATCTCTTTGTGAAATCCGATGTGGTGTCCTCATGAGAAATCAAAATGAGATTTTCATAATTCAACCCGAAAAATCTCTTTATTGTTGACAAAAACTCCAAACGCACCTTGTCCCATGCTCGATATGAATCGTCGGATTCGTGCGTGATGTTCAATTTCTCGTACATATACAAACGACATGATTCGTATGTGTCCTCTAACAAATCAACAACAATTGTTTTGAAATCGTTTCCGCCCTTTTCCAATTCGGTGATTGTTTCCTTGAATGTTTCCCACGCCAATTTTGTTTTGGTCAAACGTCCCTCAACGGAAACCTCATTTTTGATGTCAATGTGTGGCGGAATACCGTCGGGCAATTGTGTGTAATTGCCATCACTTGACAACAACAACATGTCGGGAAACATGTTCGCCAAATAGGTTTTGCCGCTAAACGGCGCACCGTAAAACCACATTTTGCGCTTAACGATTGCATTGTTCGGGATTCTCTCATTTTTAGGTAAATTCATGTTTGTGTCCTCCTGCTTAAAAATATTAAAATCGTTGTCGTTTAGACAATAATCTTTGAAATCGCACCAATCGCACAATCGCGATTCGGTTTTTGGATAATCGGTCGATTCGACCAAATGTTTTGTGTCGGTCAAAAACTCAATGACCTTTGTTGGATCGTAATCAATGAACGAAACCGTGATTGATTTTTTCTCCAACTCCGATTTGATTCGGTTTCGGAATTCGAATGTCGTTTCATCCCTCGGATTCGATTTGTTCTTGTATTTCATGCGGATTTGTGTTTTCGGAATGAATACAAATGCCAAATTTCGAATCTTTTTGTCGGGATTCAATTTCTCGAAATAATACTTGTACAAATGCAATTGTCCCGATTCCAAATAATTGTCGATGTTGTTCGAATACTTGAAATCGTACAAATCAAACTCATTTTCGTTCCCCGTCGGTGCCAAATAATCGATAAAACCTTTGAAATCATCATTGGAAATCTCAATTTCGTGCAACCCGTCGGGCGGCAATGCCTCGATGACTTTTGGAATCCAATGTTCCAATTTGATTTGCTCCTCGATCATCGCGTCGGTCACGATTGGGAATGCGTTCAAATACTCGGCAATTCCTGCCGCAACGCCTTGTTCAATCCCCGTGTGCAACGCATGCCCCAACACCAACGCATTGGTGACATCGTCGGCAGGCAACGTTTGCCATTCCTCGATGTACTTCAATTTGAATTGGAATGGACATTTTTTGAATGTACCAATTCGGCTATAACTCACTTGCATTGTCGTTGCCCTCCGTGATCTCCTCAATTTTGAGAATATCGCAATTCGGATGTCCCAAATTGAATTCATAACGGGCGGACAATTCGTTGTGCGTTTCGACATGCTCAATCAATATATTTCCGCGCCCGTCGTTGTACTTGATTTTGAATTTCTTATACTTCGGTTTTTTTATCACGTTTTTTCCTCCTCTCGATCAAATTCAAATTGCATTCCGACCGCCTCGGCGTGATTGCCATCAAACAAACATTGAATCAAATCTTTGAACAAATCCCATTGGTCGGGATATATGATGATCGCGATTCCCTCCGATTCTCGAATCTTGTTGCGGTTCCAAATCTGTAATTCGGACGGATGACCGTTTGACGCCTTGACCTCGATTGCCACAAAATATCCATTGACATTCGCGAGAATGTCGGGAACACCCGATTTTGTCATTCGGTTTGCAAAATATTTCACGAACCAACAATCGTTGTCGTTGAGATATTTTTTGATTTTGTTCTCAAAATTCTTTTCCGCCGCCATAATCAATCCCAACCGCCGCAACCGCAATAATATTCATCATTGTTTTTGGTTGGACGATAATTGAAAAAAGGCAAACTCCATCGCGATGTTGTTTCCTTGCTACAATAGGAACATTTCGCAATTCGTCCCTCCAAACCGTCCGTTCCCTCGCATTCTTTTTCGATTGCCATCGAATTGACGTCGGGAGCGCAAATCACACAACATGGTTTGCCCGTGTTGGTTGTCGCATTTGCAACATGTCCGCATTTCATCAAATATTTTCTCATGCTAATTTCCTTTCGTTTGTTCTTTTTGACTTTCGAAATGTGTTTTGAAAATCTCGGTTTCCGCTTTTGTGTCGGTTTCAACCTTTGCCAAAACCGCTTGTTTGGATGATTTGACCTCCGCCAAAATATCCTCTTTTGTGGTTCGCAAATCTGTTTTCAAATCCGTGACCGTTTGTTTTTGGTTCCCGCTTGAAATCGTACTCACGACGATGTAATTCAACGCCGCCTCCGCGATCCCTTGCCACAATGCCGCCGCGTCCATTCAATACACATCCTTTTCAAATAATTTGTCGGTGTAATCAATCCCACGTTCCAATGAACGATAAATGCGATTTTCAATCGAACCGTCACAAATCAATCGATAATAAAAACACGTTGATTTTTGCCCGATTCTATGTATTCGCTTTTTGCTTTGCGCGTACAATTCGCACGACAACGGCGGCGTGAAATAAACGATTCGGTTTGACGCCTGCAAATTCAATCCCATTGATCCCGCTTGATATTGAACAATCACAACGGTGTCGTCGTATTGCTCATAACACATCAAATCACGTTCATGACCGTTGACGATTGATGTTGGACGTCCCAATTCCAAACACACATCCTCGATCGCCCTCAATTCCGCGTCGAAATTGTAAAAAACAATCACACGATTTGATGTTGATTCGAGCAAATCGCGGAATGCCTCAATCTTTCGTTGGTTGTGATGTCCGCACAACATGCGTTCATATAACATTTTTGTCAATGTACAATCTCCGACCAATTCGGTGTCGCCAACCGTGACAATCCCCGATTTTCGAAATTTTTTATATTCCTTTGTTGTTGGAATCTTGATGTCATTCCATATTTGTTCGGGCAATTCGAACACCTCATCCGTTTTCATGAATACACATCCGTGTTCATGCAATTTTCGAATCAATCGGTCGGTGTTCTTGTAACCGTCCACGATCAACAATGGAAATCCCTCGTTGTCGTCATAATGATAATTGACGTATTGGTTCCAATATGTTTGTTTGTTGATGTTCCAACCCAACAAATGAATTTGTGAAATCAATCGTTCGTATTTCCCCGAAACGGGCGTGCCGCTCAACAAAATGACGTTTGATGGTTTCAATTTCATGATGAATTTGGTTCGTTTCGCCTGCTCATTTTGAATCAATGACGATTCATCCAACATCAACGTGAAATCCTGCAATTTCAACAATTCGGGACGACGGAACGCCAATTCGTAATTGATGACGCCAACAATTTTCATGTTCGCATGTGACCATGATAAAAATGCACGCATTCCATTTAATTTTGTAATGTCCAAAACTTGATATTCGGGATAATGCGTTTTGAAATGCTCCACCCAATCGTTGATTTTTGATTTTTGGCAAACAACCAAATTCACCTTTGCTCCCAATTGGTGCATTTTCTCGGATCCGACAAACGTTTTGCGACTAACCCAAACCCATGTCCAAATAATATGCAACGCGGTTTTGGTTTTTTGTTTCGTCCAATGCGTCTTGTTGGAATGAGTAAAGATTCATGCGATCACCTCCCCTTTTTACCAAACAAACATTCCTCAACCGTCCATCCTTTATGGAATCTTTGTCGAATTGTATCGTGTCCGATGTTCAATTCTTTTGCCCATGCCGTCGCGGACATTGATTTTCCGTCATACTCCAAAATGATGACGTTTCGTTTGTTTTGGTTTTGTTCTTTGTACGATGTCCAACGGCAATTTGACGGTTCATAATTTCCGTTGTTGTCTATTCTGTCAATTGTCAAATCGTCGGAATATCCGTTCGACATTGCCCAATCATAAAATGATTTGAAATCGTTTTTCCATTCCTCACACATCGTCACACCTCGCGCTCCCCATTGTGAAAAATGTTTGTCATTTTGGTTGTGACATCGCGTTTTTATGTTCGACCAAATGCGATATAAACGTGTTTTTCGCAAACCGTGTTTCAAATGCCCTTTGTCACCTTTTATGAACATTTTTTCACGCCCTCAATGCCAATAATGAAAACTTGCGTTGTGTCCATATCTTGAATTAACAATAACGTTTTATCGCCACGATCATGTTTTCCGATGTTGAGAACCTTATATTTGCCGCCGTCAACGGGACGTCTTTCCTTAACATAATGTGATTTATATTCACACAATCCGCTCCAATAATTATATGTCAAATATGTTTTCCCAAGTCGAACAACCTCGACCATGTCGCCAACCTTGATTTTGTCCGCAAATTTTAATTCCTCCGAACCAATCAAACGGTCAAACGCTATTTTTGCGCCAACCTTGAAATCGAATTCATCCGACGGATTGCATTTTGCAACCGCTTTTTCCTTTGTCGTCTTGTTGATTGCGACAACCTCATTGCCGTTCGAATAAATCACAATGCAATCGTTGTGAACTCGCTCCAAACATTTACGGTCAAATATTGAACCAATTTCAAAACTTCGAAATCTTTCGTCATGTCCTTTAATGGTTTTATAATGAACAAAATCGCCCGTAATTTCTGTTATTACAATAATGTTTCCGTTTACCCATCTCGAACAATTTTTAATTTTGTATCTCTCACCAACTTTGTATTTCATTTCAATGCCTTTCTGTCCTCTTGACGTATTCAATGCACGCCTTTTTGATTCTTTCGATGTTTGGTTTCCCATGCAACACAACCTCAATTTTCGTTTTCGTCGTCATAGAATGCCGCCCAATTGAAATCCAAAACGCGTCCAATCCTTTGAGCATGCTTGACGTCGGGTTTCGCCACGCCGATTTCAATGTTCGAAATCGCTTGACGGGAAATTCCCACCGCGTCCGCCAATTGTTGTTGGGACATGCTCTTTGCCTCGCGAATCTCTTTCAAATTGACCATTTGTTCACCTCCGTTCATGTAATTTATAATTGCAACATGCAATTTTTGATTGCACATACAAAATACACCAACGGCGGACGGATTGTCAATGCCGAATTGCGAGAATAATCGGAAAAATTGACACGCAATTATAAATTGCGTAAAATACACAAATGGGAGAGTGATTCATTGTGAATATTGCACAACGATTGATTGAACAACGGCGAAAACATAAAAAAACACAAAAAGACATCGCCGATGTATTGAATGTAAATCGGGCAACGTATGGTTTATATGAGAATGGGACAAACAATCCTCCGATTGAAAAATTGATTGCGATCGCCGATTATTTCGGCGTGTCAATTGATTATTTATGCGGACGGGAATTGGTTCCAAATGAATTTTTATACCAAAAATTGACGGCGGCACGGGAAATGTGCGCGGCGTTGGAAAATACAATTGAGGATGTGTTGAACAATGGAAAAACGAATTGGTGACGCAATATATTTGAGGAAATCACGGGCGGATGTTGAGGCGGAAAAACTCGGAGAAATGGAAACGTTGGCACGCCACAAAAAAATCCTGCTTGAATTGTGCAAAAAACAAGGTTTGAACATCGTCAAAATATATGAGGAAATCGTGTCGGGAGAAACAATCGCGGCACGTCCCCAAATGCAACAATTGTTGATGGATGTTTATTCGAAAAAATATAATTCCGTTGTCGTAATGGAAATTGAACGTTTGGCACGCGGAGCAACTAAAGATCAAGGCGAGGTTGCGGACGCGTTCAAATATTCGGAAACGATGATTGTCACGCCTGCCAAAACATACGATCCAACGAATCAATTTGATGAGGAATATTTCGAATTTGGGTTGTATATGTCCCGTCGTGAATTCTTGACGATAAATCGACGGACACAAACGGGACGCCTGCAATCTGTCCGTGAGGGAAATTATTTGGGATCATCCGCGCCGTTCGGTTATGACAGATTGAAACGCGGGAAAAATGACATCACATTGGTGTTCAATCACGAAACACAAACCGTTCGTGACATTTTCGAATGGTTCACGGTCGAACGGTTGGGTTGTGGAGAAATTGCGAAACGCCTCACGACAATGGGCGTCAAAACACGCAAAAATCGCGATGAATGGCACCGTGCAACCGTTCGCGACATTCTAACAAATGACATTTACACGGGCAAAATGCGTTGGAATCGGCGCAAAATGTCAAAAGAATTCGACGGAACCAAAATGAAAATCGTCAATCGTCGATTGAAACATGATGAATTTTTGTTGGTCGATGGAAAACATGAGGCAATCATTGATCAAGAAACGTTCGATTTGGCGCAACGAATCACGGGCGATGTTCCACCCGTTGCCAAAATGGAAACAATCTCGAATATTTTTTCGGGTGTCATGAAATGCAAAATTTGTGGACGTGCTATGCGTTATCAAATGCACAATACCAAAAAGAACACCCGCCCGCGAATCGTTCACAATCATTCGTACACATGTAAAGTGAAAAGCGCATTTTTTGATGACGTGTTGGACGCGCTTATTTTATCGTTAAAACGCGAGATTGAGAATTTCGAAATATTACTCGACGGAACGCACAACGGCGCAAATCGGGCGCAATATGAGCGAAATTTGGCAACGTATGAACAACAACTTGCAACACTTGAAAAGAAACGGCGTTCATTGTTCGATTTTTTGGAGGATGGAACATACACCAAACAAGAATTCACGGAACGAAAAACGATGAATGAGGAAAAAATCGAGAATGTCAAACAAGCGATCGCGGAATTGGAACCGCCACGGGAGGAGGAAATCAAACAACAATTGACGACATTCCACACGACGTTGGATTCCTTGAAAAACGATGATGTTTCCGCCGCTCGAAAAAACATATTGATAAAATCAATCATAGAACGAATTGATTATTCACATAATAATGACACGTTCACAATTGACGTGTTTTTCAAATGATTATGATATACACCTTGACGGTTAAAATTTATCTTAACCCGCAACGTGTACATATTGAATGGAGGATGTGACCAAATGAAAAAAGCAATTGCAATTGTAATGATGTTTTTGATTTTTGGAACGATGGTGACGCCTGCGTCGGCGCAACATTGCGACGTTCGCAACGGTGATTCGATGTGGCGAATTGCCAAACGTTATCATGTGTTATTTCATGACGTTTTGAGATTGAATCAACATTTCAAAAACCCAAACATGATTCATCCAAACGATGAAATCGAATTGCCCGACGGCAACACGGGCGAAACAACGAATCAACCAAACAATGATTCGGGCGATGATTCCGCCTCGCACAATCGAATCTCCAAAACATCACGGTCACGCGCGTTCCTTGTATTTCGCAAATCGTGCCGCAAATTTTTGACGTTGTCGTCCAATAATTGCAATATCTCTCGTTTAGTCATACGACATCACCTCACGACATTATATGCAAAAAGAACGGGACGTTGTGCGCGTCCCGTTCTGTTTTTATTTGATTATGTATGGCACGCGGTGAACGATTCGAACGTTCAAAAACGGAACCAAAATCCGTTGTGTTACCGTTACACCAACCGCATGTGTTGGTGTAATTATAGCACCAAATTTTCAATTATCCAACAATGAAATTTGTTGCGATCGGCAACATTGCACCCGTCGCAATTGTTCCATTCTTTGCAATCAACTTGATTGTTCCATTTGCCGCGGAAACCTCAAACACACAAATGGTTGCGGTTCCGCTTGATATTGCCGCGGATGTGAATTGGAAATTCATCGCGGGTTTCATGCTTGCGGGCAATGTGCAAATCGTCGTGTTGACCGCCGTCACACCCTTGATTGCTCCACGCAAATGTGTTGTGTTGCCGAATTTACGACATGCGGGTGTGGATGATGAATCAAACGCGGTTCCCGCCTCCAACGTGAAATTTATCCAACCCGTGTCCGAACTCAATCGATTGTTGATTTCTGTCACGCGCTCATTTATAGCGGTGACGGACGTCATGATTGATGTTGTATCACCCACGATGACGGATTGTAGAACGATAAAATCAACGGCGTTTCCTGCTTTCAAATCTTTTGTCAATGTGATGTTGGAATTGTTTGTGATTGAGTAATCGGCACCCAATACGGCAAACAAACGATTGATTCTCACCAACAAAACGTCCTTGTCTTTATTGAATGACGCGATATTGATTGGAATCACCGTTTCGCCATCCGTTTGTGTCGTGTATTGTGATTCATACTTGATGACGGATGTTGCGACGGTCAATTCCTCCGTCAATGTTGCCAACCATGCGTTGAACGCCTCGGTTTCCTCGTCATAATATCTTTGATATGCGTCACGCCATTGGTCATATAATGTTGATGTGTCAACTTGCTTGATCAATGATGTGATCCACGGACATTCGCTCGAACCTCGCAAATCAACAATCGCGTCGGTGTTGATTGCGGTTGCGCCTGCCGCAACATAAATGTTCGCCAAACGATATTCGATGACATCCGTCACCGTGCCAATTGCAGGCGGTTGCGGATTGCTCGACGGTGTTCCCGTGCGATATACGATGGAACCCATTCGATTGTTCAATCGGTTGTCCACTTGAATGATGACGGAATCGCGTCGCGGTGTAATTCCCGTGTTGCTCGGAACAACAATCGAAATGTCGGACACGTTCTCAAACCACTTGTCGCCAAACAATCCTTGTCCCTTTTTAACAAGAACGTTCATGTCGTTTGCCGTGTCGCTCTTGACTTGCAAATCGGTTGATGGTGTTCCCTGCGCTGTTGCAAAAACACCGTTGGAAATAACTCTTTTATATGGACGGTTCATGTCCTCGGCGTAATATTCACGATCGCCGTTCAACGAATTGAAAAATCCGCATTCAACATTGAAAATTTGTTCACTCATGTTTGTTCACCTCCTAAATTATATAAACTCAATCGTGCAAGTTCCACTATTCATTACCGAAACGGGTGTGTTATTAACCGCACCAACTGGAGCGGTATTGAAATCAACCCAAACACGGATTCCGCCCATCGAAGTTTGGAACTTAATCTCATTTACTATGTTGTCTGAACCGTCAAAATTCCACGTTGAATCCGAAGATGAATTATTGTTGAGATAACCGTTAATACCTCTTGCCATAAATTTTCCCGAAATTCTAACCGACGTTACATCATCACTATATGGTAATGATAAAGGAATGAAAAACCACATTGATTTTGACGAACCCGAAATAATTCCCGCATAAACTTGCGTTGCATCGGATAATATGATTTTATTTCCTACTCGGTAACCTATTTCATTTAATAAAAGTCGTGCGTGTCTTAATATTTCTGTTGATGAATCGGCAACTGGAAATTTGGTTGGAGCGTTTCCGCATTCAAGTTTAAATCCATATATTTTGATTGTTGGTAATGGATTGAGTCCGTTCCAAACAAAACGAACCGCAATTTTACCATTTGAATCGGAAACCATTGTTGTTGATGTAAACATTTTATTGAAATATACTCTCATTGTGACTTTTGGTGAAGATAATATTTCAATTTCCGAATCGTGAGTGATTGCACCAACGTTGAAATCTTGTCCATTAACGTTCAATCTCATTTGTAATACCAATGAATTTTCGGCAACGTCCCTTGCATATTCCATATTGATATATGCCACGGGGTTACTTTGTTTAAATGTTGGGTATATATAACCGTTGGTTTTGTTCCACTTAAAACCCGATTGTGAATGGACACCACAAGGCATAGGTTCAACACCATCAAATAACGGTTCACCAATTGCCGTTGTAAAATTTCCTAAATTGACCAACAGATTTTCGTTGTATAAACCCTCGGTTTTTTTATCCACAAAATCCAAAATTGCGTTTGATGGATCGTGCATTGGAAAATGTGTTGGTGTGGTGCCATATTCAAGTTTGAAACCGTAAATATCAATCCATGTTGTTACTGTGCCAACAATACGAATTCCAATATATCCTTTTTTATCTGTCACATTGGTTTCATCAACAATTTTGTCAAAATATATCTCCATGTTGCATGTGTCCGTCAACCTTTTTATTTCATCGCCCTTTGCGATATAAATTTTACGTTGAGCACTAGAATTATTTAATTTCAATTTAATTTGCAACAATTTTGGCATGTCCGCCAACCACCCCGAACCGTCATACTCATTCCCCACATAACACAAATTGATATATGGTATAGTAGGATTCGCCGTTGAAATTTGACAATGGAATTTGTCGTTTTGCCATTCAAAACCCGATTGTGAATGCACGCCATATGGGAATTGAACACCATCCGAAAATGCTTTTTGAGGATTTGCGGTTTCTATGTTGCCCAAATTGACCAACAAATTTTCATTGTATAAACCCTCGGTTTTTTCCTTTTCTTGAACTTCTACTTTGCAAAAATTCTCGCAATAGCCGTAAACTTTTTCATGCACCATGTTTAACCCTCCAAATATTCAAATTTCGGTTCCAATTTATATCCGTTTGCGTCCTCGTTCTCGATAACCTCAACGATTCTCGCCTCAACCTCGATTCCGTATTCGTTCACGACGGTGACAACATCGCCCAAAAAATAATCATGTTTGTAAATGAATGTCACGTCGGGTTCAACGGAACCCTCAAATAATATTATACTACCAAATTCCGCCAATTTCTCATACCCACGATTGAGCAAATACACCTCATAAATCAACGGGCGCAAAATAACGGGTTCATCGTCGGTTGGTGCCGTCGTTTCCAAATCGGCAATGATTGGATCATATGTCCTATAATAACGAATGCCGCTAATATAAATCACTTCACCGTTCGGATAATTTCTTTGTAATTCGGTCAATTGATTATCATCGACGATCGCAATGTTGATATATCCCATTTTGTAGAATTTGCCGTCGATATATCCTTGACCGCCGCTTGTTGCGGGCGGATAAATCGATTTCAATTCCTCAAATGTAATGGTTCGCGAAATATCTTTTGCGTCAACATAAATTTCGAATCGGTCGATTCCCTCGGCATAACCCGACACGTTTCGAGAACGGGACGATCCCTCGCCCTCGCCTGCAACCAACGCCACATTTGCCAAATTGGACGAATCGTCGATGTATTTCGACGACCTCAAATTCTCATAATCTTTCGAGAACACAACGGATGATGAACGGTTGGTTCCTGCATATAAAACGAACCAAAATTTGTTCAAATCCACGGTGACTTTATATCCCCAACCGTATTTCGTGCATATTTCACGAATTTTTTCACCGATGTTTTTATATGACGCCTGCTCCGTGATAACATCCGTAAATCCTGCGCGATCTCCCAAAAAAAACATTTGCTCATTGTTGGAATTCTTGATTTGTCGCGCATACAAATTCGGATTGCAAACCGATTTTTGAACCATGTTGCGGATGTAATCCTCAACCAATCCGTCGTGATTGATTTGTGACCAAATCACGCGTTGATCGATGATTTTTTTCACGTCGTAACCCGTAACAATCAAATGATTTCCCGTTTCAACGTCCGTGTCAATCTCGATGGATTCTATTCGGCACACCATGTCGTCATCATCGCGTGCCAAAAAATATCCTTTTTGCAAAATCGAAATTGCTTTTGGCGTTGCGGGCAAATATAATTCACAATCTCCAATGTCAATATATCGATTCGCCCAAATTATTGATTCGTAATTGTCGATGACATCAATTCGGTTCAAATCTCTATCCAAAACAATAATTTCAATCATAAAAAATCACACTCCGCCAAAAATCAAATAATGCTTGTATGTAATGGTCACATTCGAATCATGTTCGCCGTTGTCCGCCAAATATGTGAAATAATTGTTTCCCTGCCTCAACACAAAAAACGTTGAACCGCGAACGACTTTTGAGAACATGTTTGACGATACACCGTCACGCGTCAAAATTGCCGATTTTTCGCCCTTGTTTGTGTTTATAACTAATTTATCGCCCGACACAAACGAATGCGAAATAACGAATGTTTCGCCCGTTCCCGCGTTTAATAATTTCAATTGATTGACCGAACCAATGAATGTCACATCGATGATGATTCCGCATTCGTCCTCACCATGATTGAATATATTCACAATTCGATTGATTTCAATCTCCGAAAATGGAATTGGATCATCATGTTCAATCGAAAATGGGAATCGGAATCGGCGCAAAACCTTTGTAATATCATCAATAACCAAATCGATGTCCTTAAAATATGGATATGGACACACAATTGAGATTTGGACGGTTTCTTTGTTTGTGAAATAATCACATTCAATTGATTCTACATATCCCGAAATGAACACGTCGCGTCGTTCGTTCTTATAATACAATTTGCATTCGCGTTTCAAAGTGAACAATCGATATAAATTCAATCGATTTTCCTCAACATCGCCGCACAATTTGACGGAAATCACAATGTTTCGTTCCTCAACTCGCGATGAATTGTATTTTGAACCATCCAACGACGCAATGTTCGAACGGTTGATTTGAACCCTCGGCGGATTCAATCCGCCGATGTCCAAAATTTGATAATTCAATTCATTTTGGGATAATTTGACGCGCTCACCCAACGCGTTTTCAATTGAGCATTCAAACATCGAATCAACCTCCCATATATCCCAATAAATTTTTTGTTTGTCGATACAATTCCAAACGGGATGGTGTTTTTGGTGCATTTATTATTTGTGTGAAATTGTTCACACGGGAATTGTTGACCATTCCCGCACCAACGGCACCAATGCCATTGATTTGTTCGTTCATTTGACGGGCAACCGCCGCGATCCAACGTTTGTTTTGATCTAATGGAACGACCGCCTCCGCGCCGTTACCCTCTAGCAAACCAACCTCGCCTTTTCTCAACACACCACCACGCGCCAAATGCGGAATGCTCGGAACACTAATTGATGGTAAACCGCTAAACGGTGTCAATCCTGCAATTGATATTCCTCGAATCGTATCAATCGCGGATTTTATCTTGTTGAATGGAACGGAAATCACGTTGTTGATTCCATCAATCAACGAATTGACAATCTTTTTGAATGCGTCGGTGATTCCGTCTTTGATTCCTGCAAAAATCGAACCGCCCTTTGAGAAAATCTCTTTGACCTTGTTCCACGCCTTTGAGAATGTATCACCAAAAAATGTTGCAACCTTTGAGAACACATTTTTGATTCCATCCCACGCATTTGACGCACCCGTTTTGAGTTTGTCCCACAAACCCGTGAATTTGTCTTTTACGGGTTGAACAACCGTATCATTGAACCATGTCTTGACAACGTTCCATGTGTTCTTGATTCCGCTCCACGCATTTGTTGCGCCCGATTTCAATTTGTCCCACATGCCCGTGAAAAACTCTTTGACGGGTGTTATCACGTTATCATTGAACCAACCTTTGACAACATTCCATGTGTTTTTGATGTTGCTCCATGCGTTTGTTGCTCCCGATTTGAGATTGTTCCACAATCCCGTGAAAAACGTTTTAATTGGTGTAATAACATTGGTATTGAACCACGTCTTGACAACGTTCCATGTGTTCTTGATGTTTGTCCATGCCTCGGACGCCAATTTCTTGACGTTATCCCACAAACCCGTGAAAAACTCAACCGTTGGTTGAATGACATTATCATCGAACCATTGTGCGGCAGGCGTGAAAATCTCAACCAAACCGTTCCAAATGTTCATGAATATTTCATCCAACTTTTCGCCCAATGAGGTTTGAACGGTTTCGACAATCTCGGTCAATCCGTTGTCCAAATCCGACAATATTTTCGGGATTGCGTCCACGATCGCCATAAACAATGTAACGGCACCCGCCAACAATTCGGGAATCAATGCAATCAATCCGTCAACAATTGCGGAAATGATGGTTGGCAATGCTCCGTTCAATGCGTCGAGAATTTGAGGAATCGCGTCAACAATCGCCATGAGCAATTGAATTGCACCCTCAATCAATTGTGGAATCGCCTCGACCAATCCGTTGACCAATGTTGTGATGATCATCGGCAATGCGTCGATAATTGGAGGGATGATTTGTGGAATTGCGTTGACAATACCCAACAACAATTGAACCGCTCCATCAATCAATGTTGGCAATGCGTTGACCAATGCCGTGACAATCGATGTGACGATTGTTGGCAATGCGGCAACTAATGGAGGCAAAATTTGAGGAATTGCGTCCACAATTGCCATGAGTAATTGAACCGCGCCATTGACCAACATTGGAATTCCCGTGACTAATGCGTCAACCAATTGAGGAATCAATTCAACAATTTGTGCCACAACTTCGGGGATCATTTGCGCAATGCCCGTCAACAATGTTGTCACGATTTCAATTCCTGCGCTCAACAATTGAGGCAATAAACCAACCAACGCGCCCGTGATTTGTGGAATTACACCCACGATCGCGGAAACAACGGACGGCAACATCGAAACAATTCCCGAAATCAACGTTTCAATCAATGAAACGGCAATCGGCAATATTTCGGGCAACAATTCTTGAAATGCTCCAACAATCGATTCAATAACGGGAGGCAATGCCGTGACGATGTTTTGTAAAACGGGAATGACATTGTCAACCAATGTTTTGAATGCGTCAATCAAATGTTGTGCCAACCCTTGAATGTCGGAATACGCGTTTCCCAATCCTGCCATGAGGTTTCCCAATGCGGATTTTGTCATTCCGAACGAACCCGAAATTGTTTCCGTCGCCTCTTTTGCGGTTGTTCCCGCAATGCCCATATTATCTTGTATAACATGAATCGCGTCCACAACATCGGCATAACTTGACACGTCATAATGAACACCCGAAATCGCCTCGGCGTCCGTCAACAATCGTTCCATTTCCGCTTGTGTGCCGCCATAACCCAATTTGAGGTTGTCCAACATATTGAATTGACCTTTTGCAAATCCTGCATATGCGTTTTGGATTGACGCAATGTCGGAACCCATTTTGTTTGCGTTGTCGGACATATCGACCAATGCTTGATTTGCTTTGTCCGCCGCCGCCTCGGTGTCACCACCCATTGACGCAATCAATGAGGCGGACATCGATGTTGCTTGTTCCATGTATTCATTCGCGCTCAATCCTGCGGTTTCATATGCCGAATTTGCGTAATCAAACATTTTCTCTTGCGCCGTCATCAATGAATCATATTCGGATTTTGCCTCATCGACGGATTTTCCAACGCTCGCCGCGTACTCCTCCAACGATTGACCGCCCGCGCCGAACAACGTTTCGATACCACCGACCAATTGTTCATTGTCGGCAAATCCTTTGATTGCCGCCGCACCAATGGCACCCGCCGCCGCGGTTGCCGCCGTCGCAACAACCTTGAATCCTTTCACCAATCCATCCGCCAATTTGGACGCCAACGAACCAACCTTTGATTCCGCGTCCTTTGACTTTTCCCCAACATCCTTGATCCCGTCGGACGCCTTTTTGGATTCCTTTTCGGTGTCCTCGGATGTCTTGTTCAAATCCTCCAATTTGCCGTCATAATTCTTGATGTCTTTTTCCAATCCGTTGACGGTTCCTTGTTGGTTGATCAATGATATTTTCGCCTTGTCAACCGCGCTTTGTGCTTTTTCCTGCGCCTTTTCGGTTGCCGCCAATTCACGTTCCAATGATTTGTATTCATCGGACGATTTGGACACGCCCTTGTCGTTCAATTCCTGCAATGCGCTTTTCAACGTGTCGCATTTCTTTGACCATGATTCGGACGCCTTTTCCGCCTCGGACAATTGAACCTCATATGCCTTTAATTTGGTTTTTTCATTGTCCAACACGGTTTGCAATTGCTTGATTTTTGCACTCAATCCATCGGATGAACTCGACCAATCATCCATTCCCGCCGCCGCCGCTTTGAATTCGGCATTTGCAAGTTTTATCGCCTTGTTTGCCTCGGATATATTCTTTTTAAAGTTAGAAATATCAATATTCAACGACGTTGTGATGTTTTCTTGCGCCATGATGTCACCTCAATATTCAACGACGGGAACATAAATTCGGGTTTTGCCGTTCTCGCCTTTTTCGTAATGCTTGCCCGTCGGTTTCTTTTCTTTTGATTCCGTGTCGTGATTCATTCTATCAATTAGGACGATCACCTCATGAAATCGTTCCCGTCTTATCGACAACGGCGACAACGACGGGAATCGGTTTGATATATTGCACGCCATCTCAAAAAATATATCGTATAGCGGACGATTATCCGTCCGCCCGTTTAGTTTTTTGAGTTTACATTCTTGTTCATGTCAACGATCGCATATTTCACGACGTCCACGATGACCTTTGCAACCTCGGTTGTCTTTGTGTTTCTCAACTCGTCATCGGTCAATCCGTCGAAAATATCGAACAATAAAAACTTGACGTCATCCAATCCGCCAATCAACATGGAACCAACCATTTTGATGATTTCAACATCGGAACCCGTTTTCATTTCGTCAATCTTGACCAAACGCAAAATGTCCTCTACTGTTCCAAACATCAAATCGTATGTTTCCGCCTCATATGTCTTTACGACCTCTTTTTTGTTGTAAATATTCAATCTCATGATGAATTCCTCCGATTTTTTTATAATAAAAACATGGGTAATCGATTGAACAAAAAAAAATCAAACCAAAAAATTTCAATCAAAACGCGTTTCCGCGATGTCCCCATGTAATGAGTATTTATTTTTTGTGTTACATCAAATCAAATCAACCCTCGGCGTCGGGATCGGGTGTAACGGGTGTCAATGTGTCGGGTGTTGTAACCGAATCAAAGAATGATGACAAATCACATGTTCCGTCGTCATCAACGGACAAATACTTTGCGTTTCCACCCTTTGTGAACTTTGTTCCCGAATGAATGGATGTGAATGTGTACTCCATGTTTGTTGCCTCGACACCATCGGTCAATGTGTTGTGTGTCTTTGCACCACCATTGAATTTGCCCTTGTAAATCCAATTGTACTCGTCATGTCCGTTCAACTTGCCGCCGATGAATCCCAATGCGAAATAACCCTTTTTCTTTTTTGAACCAATCAATGCGCCCGTTGCGGGATCGTATGTCAAACCCTCAATCAATGCGCGTGTTTCCTTTGATGGGATTGATACTGTCAATGTGTATGTGTCCTCACCCTCCGAATCAACGACGATTGCCGCCATGTCATCGTAATAATGTGTTTCGGATGATTCGTTCACCTCACCGCTAATTGCTTGAACGCCGCTCAATGGTTGAACGGTTCCGTATGTTTCGGTTCCATCGCTTGCGATTGTCATTGGTGCAATGACCAAATTTCGAACGCCTGCATATTCCTCAAAATTGATTCCGTTTGGCATTTTGTTTGCCCTCCTTTAATTTAATTTTTCAATAAACGTGACGGTCATTCCTCGTCCCGTGTGTGTTGTTTCATCACTCGCGACGTCATGTCCTGCGCCGCTTGCTATCCAACCATTTTGTTTCAAAAGGCGTTTCGCCTCCAACAATTTGGTGTTTACTAATTGTGGATCACTCGAATAAAAATTCAATTCGAACATCCACACAATGTCGTGTTCGTCGTCATCATAAAATGAACCACCATCCGCGGCAGGATTCCAAAATGTGAAAAATGATTCGGGATAATCATCGTTTGGGTTCAATGAACCTTGCTCGATGATTGGAAAACCCAATGTCGAAATAATTGTGATCAAATTATCTTTCATGGTTTATTCCTCCCAAACCTTTTCCAAATTCTTTCGTTGAATCTCGCGAATTTCTTTTCTCGCTTTCGCCGAAAAGAAATCATTGTATAATTCCAAAACGGGACGCATTCTCGGTGTGCCGTACATCAAAAACAACGGAACAACCGATTTCGAATAATCGAATCCAACGTCAACCGTTGCCAATGTATCACCAACCCATGTCACGCGTGAATTTCGATAAATGCTTTCGCGCGTGTCGCCCGTTGAATATTTACCCTTTGCAGGATAAAAACCTTTTTGGGCGTGTCCCTCAATGTTCGATGTGATGTGCGAATGTGATTCGACCAACGATTTGTCAACATATGGTTTCATGTCTTTTGCTTTTTTCTCGAATTGCTCTTGAAATCGATTCAATTCGGAAAAATCCAATCCGTTGTTCTTTGCCACATCAAACACCACCTTTGATTGCTCGAACCTTGAACGTCATGAATTGATTTCTCATGTTGATGTTTTCGGGTGTGCTTATTATTTCGTAAACCTCGCCCGAATCCGCCAACACAATTCGGCAATCCGATTTGATGTCGGGACGATACCATGTCGCCACGTTCGCCGTGTTCTCAATGGAATAAACTCCGTTGACATCACGTTCGGTTCCACCAAATGATTTGAACGAACCGAAAAACAAAATCCCGTCCGCAACATTTGGGAATGTCTTTTTCAAAACACCACTCACCGATGTTTTCGTTGGGATCAACAACAACATCGGAATCATGTCGGACATGTCGGGTTTGTATTTGCTCATGATTCGTTCTCCTCCTCGATGTGTTTCAACGATAATTGCGCCGCTCTTTGCTTGAAATATGATGAGAACTCGCCGCCCTCACCGTAATTCCACAAATCCGCAACGCCACGACAAATCACACCAACGGCGCACGAATCATTGACGACGTTTTCATCCACTCCACCATCAATCAAAAAACCTTTGACGTCCTCAATGTACCCGTTCAATTTTCCGTCATGATAATTGCCCGTAATATCCAAACGGGTTTTGATTTCCGTCAATAATGTTTCATCGTTTACCGTTGCCATGAATGTTCACCTCATTGTTCGCGATATGTCGGCGGCGCGGATATTACCGACCGCCGATTTCCTCGCCTTTATTTCTTAACCCTGCGCACTTGTGCTTGCAACCTTTTTCAAAAGGAAAATGCAATTGCCGTCGAGAACGTTTCCGTCATTGATAACGGTTGCCTTTTTGACGAACTGATTTGCCTCCTCGTCGTAATAATCACGAACGGCAAATTCGAGATTACTATTGATTGCATATGCCTTGTTTGGCACCCAATACATGCCGAAAAATGGATTTACATCATCATCGCTCAAGTCGATGTCGTCGAAATCACCAAATACATCATTTTCAACAAATGCAACCTCTTTGCCCTTGAATGTGCTTGTTTCGTCACCGTCAATTGGGTTGTATGTTTCGGCATACAATGGACGATTGTTGTTGTCCTTTAATGTCTTGATGTTTGCCTCATATGTTCCCGCACTCATTACAAATTCGGGACGATACTTGCGCATGCCCAATGGAATCTTTGCAAATAACTTCTTTTGCCATGATGTCCAATCGGCAATTTCCGCCTCGGTAAATGTGATGATGTGTGATGATGGGATTCTTGATCCGCTCACCTTTGTTGCCTCGGTGATAATACCGTTCATTTCGTCGTCGCCATCACCGTTGAGAATCTCATCGTCCATTGCGGCAACGTATGCCTCAACGATAACCTTTGCGAATTCCTGCTCAAAAACGGGAACGGATAAAACAGATTGTAGCAATGTTCTTGCAAGTCGGATTTCGCCGATCTTGTATGAGAAAATAATTGAATCAGTAATTCCACCCGCATTTTGACGATCGCTCTTGCTTGTTTCGCCAATACGATGGAATGTTGCGGAGAATGATCCGATTGGGAACTTAACGCCGCCCTTTACATTCAACTTGCGAACCTTGCTATAAAGAACGCCGCGAACCTTTTCAGTTTCCTTAATAATCTCTTGAATGATTGTTTGTGGAATGAGAACGCCTAAATTTGCGCTTGTTCCTGCCTCATCACCCGTTCTTGTTTCATATCTCAAATGCTCGCTCTTTTCACCGCGGAGATAATAATTCATGAACGCGGTTCTCTCCTCCATTGTTGAGATTTCGTTGTTCTCAACACCAACATTGTTTCCTCTCATTTGAACACCTCCAATTGCTTTCATCGGATTGAATGAACGGTTCTCGCCGCCCTCATCCTTGTTTGCTCCCTCGTCGCCTGCGCCGTCGCCTGCTCCGTTGTCGCCCTCGTCATCCTGCTTGTCCAACTCGTCCAACTTTGCCTTTGCCTCGTTTAACTCGTCGAGAACACTTTGTAAAGTTTCGCCCAATGAACGAACCTCATCGGCGGATTCGGACGCCTTAATCTTTGAACGTAATGATTCCGCCTCGCTTGTCTTTGCGGCGATGATCTTATTCAAAAAATCTTTCATTTTGTCATACCTCCAACAAATATTTTATTTTTAGTTTTTCCAACTCGGCTTTTGCCTTGTCGTCATTTTCTCGCGCGTTGTCCAACGCACGTCGGGCATTCTCCAACGCCCTTTTACTATCTCTCGCGTTGATGGATGTTTCGTCATATGCGGGGAATGTCACCGCGGAAACCTCCACAACGGTTGAAATCGATTTGATTGTTCGTGTCGGGTGATTTGTCTTGATGTCCGACCATTCCTCATCGTCAATGCCAAACATGAATGACATTCCCGTGACATCGCCACGTTGAACGGCGGAATATAACGCCCTCGCCTCGGAATTGTTCTCAACATCCAAATCAACACGAATTCCCATGCCGTCATCATCGACCATCAATTGCATGGTTGAATTTTCATTGTTCTTTCGTGATCGCGCCAACGGGATTCGTGACACGTCGTGATTCACCAAAAAGCGAACATCGGTCAAATCTGTTTTCTTTAATGCGCCGCGTGCGATTATCTCGTCAAACTCACCAATGTTTGTTTTTGATTCGTAAACAATCGGACGTCCAACGATGATTGAACCGTGTTTTTCGTCCTGCTCCGCTCTCACCTCAAAATTGAACGAACGATGTTCCAATTTATCAATGCCCATATTTTCACACCTCCTCATTTTCACTTGACAAACTCAATGCGGCGGATGGTTCCGACCAATCGAACCCGCTCTCACTTCGACGGAATTCCTCATTCACAACATCATAAAAACCGACAAATCCGTCGGGATTTACGCACGGCACCAAATCAAACAACACATTGTCGTCGTGTTCCAACGTAACGCGTCCAATTCTATGATAACCATTTATTGCTTTCAATGTTGTTCCACTACCATATGTCGTGCCAATCGCCAAATTATTTGCGCATGTGTCGTCAATCTGTTTTGTGAATTCTTGTTTGAATTCCCCGTTTACATACAACGATTGTTTTCCAATCTCCACACAAACCATGTTGTTTTTTACATCAAACGTGTTGAAATAATCTCCGAAATAATATCCGCAATCATGCAAATTGAATCCTTTTCCGCGGGATCCGTCGTCTTTACAACCCGCAATGTCCCTACTTGTATATGAGGGTAACTGATAATTGATTGTCAATTTACTATGTGAACTATTAAATTTATGATTCAAAATGATATATGTTTGATATGAGTTTGACATATTTTCAACATATTCAATTTTGCGATAACCGCTCGGCAATCCGCCATCATCAAATGACAGTTTTCCGAACATATCCGACGCCATTTGTCCAATTTTTCCGAACATCAATGGAAACATAATTGTTGCACCTCAATTTCGCCCGTTCCCTCAACATAAATTTCATTTGTCTTGAATGGTTCTCCACCCAACCATTCGTTGCCCTCAACAACTTGAAAATATCCCGCAGGAATCTTGACCGAATTGTCATGTGTGAATGTTTCATCGAATGAAACATAAATATCCGCGTCGCTAAAATTCTTGATGAGATATTTTCCACAATCGAACGGGAACTCAATTGTGGTTGTGGAACCGTCCAATGTTATTCGCTTAACTTGCAATTTATTGTCGCTCATTTTTACACCTCCATTTGTGAAACATTTCACATGTATAATTATACATCGTCATTGTTGTTGACGTTTTCATTCTTGCTTTTGTTCAATTGGTAATCGCCCGCAATCTCAACATTGACATAATTCAATGATTGCATGCGAACGCCCTCCAATTCCTGCAATGGACGCATTCCGAATGCTTTTCGCTTTTCGTTCTCATATAACGCGCCCGAATCTCCCAACATTCGAACCATTTCCAACTTTTGCGTTGTGTCCATGAAAATCAATTCATGAGGATAAAAAACAATCTTATTTCCAAACGCAATTTCGTTCGGTGTGAACAATGATTTCGTGAATGCTTGACCAATTGCGATGATCAACGGTTCCAATGTCTTTTGGTAGAACGCCTCATATTGTGATTTTGTATAATCACCCGTCAAAATAGGCAACGGAACACCGAAATGTCGGAGAATCTTTTCATCGATGAATTTCAACGTTGTTGCGTCAACCATTTGTATTTTGTTTTGTAACGGTATGAACTCGCCTTTCATATCCAATGGCAAAAATCCGCTCTCATTGTTCGCCAAATGCTTTTCCAAATTCGCGATCGCCTCATCCATCTTGCCATCATCCAACATTGTGTTGTACTTCACAACTCCATTGATGGCGAATGATGATTTCATCGATTTTGCCACGCCCTGCAATAATGTGTGATTCAAATCCAATGTTTTCAACAACGCCTCATTGTCGGGTTGACCGTATGCGTTGCC
Source organism: Bacteroidales bacterium (assembly GCA_024400755.1). Taxonomy (GTDB): domain Bacteria; phylum Bacteroidota; class Bacteroidia; order Bacteroidales; family WCHB1-69; genus RUG11690. Next base: position 27,955 of record JAKSMG010000016.1, read on the forward strand.
GCCCATGAATTCATTCACCGAATATCTATATTTCAAATGAATAATGTCCGAATAACGAATCGTTGTTTTGTAATCGTTCGCAAATTGCAATTCAACAAACAATTTGTCCGTTGAATCCTGCAAAAATGTGACGTTCGTTGGTTGTATAGGATATATTGCAACCAATTTGTTGTTTTCCCACGTTGGAATAATGAACGCATTGTAATTTAAAAACAATTGCCAAAATACTTTTTCGAGAAAATCCGATTGTGTCATGATTTCGTTCGGATTGTTCAACACACGTTGAACATCACCGTCAACGGGAACCGAATCGTTGCCGATTGCACGTTCATGCAACGGTGTGATCTTTTTCATTTCCGTGACAATACACGAAATCGCTTGTTGAACGACATCGGAGGCATAAATATTTTGTCCAAATTGAGAAAAAACGGGATAATCGTTGTTTGGAACCCTCGCAACGTTCAATCCTGCTTTCGTTTTACCCTTTATACTATTAAAAAAATCTATAATTCCCAATTGCGCACCTCGTAATTATAGTGTTTGCATGAATTCGCCTTTATATCGGCGAAAAATCTCATATAACATAATCAATGTAACCGCGCCATCAATACGTTTGGATTTTTGGTTGTTGATTTTTACACACATAACATTCCCCAAATTGTCCATTTCCATTGACGCATTCCCCAAGCACCATTTGTCCATGTCGTTTTGGTTGTAATTTATCAATTTCGATTTCAAATCCGCCTCAACCAATTTCATTGGTGACGACATGACAAATCGATTTTGATAAATCATTTCGGTTTCGAATCCGTAATCGTCCATTTTGTTTAGAAATGCTTTTGCAAAACGTTGATCATATCCGCATTTATACAATCGCAACCCAAACTCCCTATATAAATTGTAAAACCAATCCGCGATTTTTTCAATATCAATCTCGTTGCCGTCATGTATGCTCAAAATGCCTTGTTTCGCCCATTCGAGATATTTCGCGCCCGCCTCCACGTCGTCGGAATCTGTCAATTTGGATTCGGGGATGAAATAATGTGAATACACATATTTTGTTTTGTCGCCTGCTTTCATCAATAGGATTTTCGCATTCGACAAATCGGTTGTCGCGGACAAATCGACCGCACCAAAACACAATGCGCCGCGGAATTCCTCCAAATCATAAACGGGCGTTGTGTAATTATAATCGGAATCCATCAACCATGCTTGCGCGTTGTTTTGCTTGATATTAAAATCTTTGCACAACGTGTGCATGCGGGTTGATTTGTCCACCTTTGATGTGTTGACCTCTTTTCGCAAATATGACCATTTCTTGATGACGCCTAATGACGGATTCGATTTGAACCATGATTGTTCATCCTGCCAAATCTCTTGTTCCGAATCCTGCGTGTATAACCACGGCAAAAATGAATCGTCCTCGATCTCATCGTTCAAAACCTTGCGGGCATACACCAATTTGTTGTCCAAATATCCATCATTCACGAATCCCTCCGTTGTCAAATTGATGAACAACGGTTCATCCTTGACAGACATTGACTTTTGACACGCAACGGCGATTTCGTCGTTTTGGGCGTCGTGCGATTCATCGAAAAATGCTTTGTCGATGTTTCGTCCATCCTTGTTTTGCGTTTTGGATGACATTTTGAAAATCTTTGTTCCGTTGTTCACATTCTTGATCTCGGACAAATTTTGATGTGTCCATTTGGATTTGGGATCAATACGTTTGCGCATGCCTCCAACCTCACCCCACAACAAATTTGCTTGTTTCTCATCGTTGGATGTACACACAATGTCTTGTCCGCCATCACCAATGCGCAAATCGGTGTGGGCGTCCGCCGCCATCAATGTGGTTTTGCCATTTTTTCGAGCGATCAACAACATGATGTCGCGAAATCGACGTCGCCATCGTCCCAATTCATCGTCAAATATCTTGAATGAATACAAACATTCGATGAATGCTTTTTGCCACAACAACAATTCCATTGGTTTGTTGTAAAACGGTTTTTTGTTTTGCAAACACAATGATTCCATGAATGCGATTCGTTGATATGCCTCCGTCGTGTCGTATTGGAAACGCGGATCGGACAAATCATCAACCAATTTGCGCAATTCCGTTTTCAATTCACGTCCCGCGATAATCTCGCCGCGCTCGATCGCGTCCAAATATTGTTCCAAATATGTATTACCCATTGTTTAACCCTGCCAAAAACTCCGAAACGGGATCGACCTCGTCGCCCGTACTCTTTGCCAACAATCCACACAAAATGCGTGCGGCGTTCATGTATGATTGAGAACATTCCTTGTATAATCTCGCCGCCTCGGTTCGCTTTTGTTGCGATGGATCACGCGGATTCACTCGGATGAACGGCAATGTTTTGTAATATGCCATTTGTGATTCCAAAAACACGAAATCCTCAATCAAAAATCGGATTGTCGCGAATTGCTCCGCGCCCAATGCCGATTCAAACAATGTTTCTAATTCTTTTTTTCTGTCATCCATGATTTTTTCCTCGACCTTTTTTGATTTTTCGGATTTTCGGAACAAATTTTCAAATGTTCGGAGAAATGTTTCAAGAAAAAATGAAAAATGTGTCCCGTGTGCAAAAGAGGCTCCCCTTGCAATCCCCAAACGAAAATTTTTCATTCGGATGGTCGGGGAGGTTACGGAATGAAATCGGAAAACCAATCGCGGATGAATCGTTGTTCATCGTCCGTTGTTGCTCTCGACATGCAAGTTTCGATTGATTCGTCAATGAAAATCAATTCGGCACCCAACATGTCCGCCAATCTCTCGCGATCATATTTATTCGGATAACCTCCAACAACAAATGCCGTTTGCCATTTGCCCACGCGCATTTTGATTTGTTCCATTATGCAATCGCGAACACCGAACATGTTCTCGCGCAATCGCTTTGACCTACTCGTTGAAATACATTCCCAAATGGAATCGATGTCGAGAATCAAATCGTTTGTTCCTGCATTGTCGCGAACCCATGTTGATTTGCCCGCACATGGTGAACCATAAACGATGTACACTTTGCGACGCCATTCATGACCGAATCGTTCGTGAATCTTATTGTGGCATTTATGATGAACCAAAATAATATTGTCGCGGTTCAACGAAATGTTCCAATCATTCACATTCGATTCGGTCAATTCCTTGACGTGATGTCCAATGCAATCATACGCACGCACAATTGGTTTGTGACAATATTCACAAACGATGTCGCCGTTATCATCCAAACGTTCATCCATGATTATGCGGCGAAATGATTCCCATTCATCCGATTTATAAAAATTACCTAATGTAAACATTATCTTAAATAATTAGAATGACAATATCCCGTGCCGTTCTTATACTCTACTTTGTACCATTCGCCGTCATTGCCAATAACATTGAGAACGGTTCCGTTGTTGACAACACCAATGATTGTTCCGTTCGGTGTTGAACGCACATTCAATGCGGACGCCGTAACGGTCATTTTTGAAACCTTGTTTGTTGGTTCCTTTGCCTCGCCTGCAATCTTGATGACTTGTCCAATACGGATGATGTTCGGATTCGAAATGTTATTCAAACGAACAACATCATTCATGTTCACTCCGAAACGTCCACAAATGCCCGATAACGTGTCGCCCGCCTTGACGGTATAATTTGTCACCTTTTCGGTTGGAACGTCATTTTGGACGGGTTCCGCTTGAATTATGGGTGTTCCCTGCTTGATATATTCAACGTCTTTGTGTTTTCCCCAATGTGTCCACGGTGTGTCCTTGATATTTGAGCGAATAACGCCCCATTTATGCCCCTTTGCCTCAATGACCTTGCCGTTGCCCTCATAAACACCAACATGTCCTTTTTTGAATACAAGAACACCCGCGATTTCGGGAATTGAACCAATGGAACCCGATTCGGGACATTGTTTCAACATCGTGTCGGAATCCACATCATATTTCGAATTATATTTTGCGATTGCGTTCGGATCGGCATTTGGTGTCATCAATGCACCTTTTATCAATCCGCCACAATCATGAACCTTTTTTCCTGCCTTTGCCTGCGCCGCGAAATCATCCGCCGTGTAATAACTCGGATATTGCTTGCGCTTTGATGTCAACAATGATGTTGACGCCTTTTGACCGAACGTTCCGAACCAATATGGACGCCCGATTTGTCCTTTTGCGTAATCGACCAATTCAATATTTGTAATTGCCATAATTACCAACCTCCGTTTTCCGAATTTTGTTTTTTGATTTCCAATTCCTGCTTTTTCAACTCTAATGATTGCCAATCGTTTGACCAATTCTCGCGATCATAGTTTTTCAAACACAAATGAATCGCGCCGACATCCGCGGGTTGTGCCTTTTCGTATTCCTCCTCGCGAACGACGATTCCGCCCTCAATTATTCGTTTGCGTTCAATGTATTTATAACCCTTTGCGCGTTGAATCAAAGAATTTCGCAAATCGACAACCAATTGAGAACGTCCCTTGTTTAATGTTTCCACCAATTCCGAATAATTATTTTTATATTCACACCATGCGGATTTCCCAACACCCAACACCTTGCAAATTTGTTCATCGGTCATTGTCAACGACATTTCCGCGATTTCGTTCAATCTCGGTTTCACATGCGTGAAATATTTATTCGGACGACCTTTTGATCGTGCCATTTTTTATTCCTCCACTTCGGGCAATCCTGCAATCGATGTCAAAATTGACAAAACGCCCGCCAATGCGGACGCACTCAATACCATTGCCCAATTTACATCGGACATCAACGCGGAAACACCAATTGTTGAAATTGCGGTTTGTGCAACCGTCTTGATTGCTCTAATTCCTGCGGCTTTTAACCATGTTTTTGATTTCATCATGAATTGTCACCTCCACATTCATTTTCGATTTTCTCGGTTGGTAATGCTTTTAATTTTGTCATCAAATCCGTGACGGTTCCGTTTCCACCCAATGCGTGATATTGTGTGTATAATTTCTCGGCATTTTCTCGTTCGTAAATAGGACAGAAACCGCGATCCATGCAATGATTGTAAATTTGAATGATTCTATCTCTCAACAATGCTTGCATGCCGCCCTCGACCAATTCCAATCGTTTTATTTTACCCAAAACACGTTTCATAAAATACGATAATACACCAACTAACACACCACACAAAATTTCCACGAAATAACGAATCACAAAATCAACTAACATAAAAATCGAACTACCCTCCGAAAACAAAAAATTATCATTTATATTTTACCACCGAACGCGTGTTCGTTCAACGTGTCATTCCTCAACAATGAGGATTCGTCGAACCCTATTGTCTATCGATACCGTTTTACTTTTAACGGGATAATTATTTGTCAATAATTTATGGAATGATTGTTTTGTCATCGGCGACATGCCGCCGCAAAAATCGCAAAAATCGCTCCATATGCTTTCACTTGTACAATAATTTATTTTTGTCAATCCCTGCTCTTTGACAAATGCGTCAACGATTGCCATCGGTTTGATGACGTTCAAATCAATTCCGTTGAAATATTCTTTTGCTTTTTTCATAATTTGTCACCTCCGACATTATTTTACAATAGAAATTTGACGATTTCAAACGGATATTTCGTAACGGTTATAACGGATAATGTGTAACTGTTGTAACTGTTATTTTCTATACTTATATATTTTATTTTTTAACTAAACGGATAATGGTTATCAATTACCCGTTTAGTTTTTTTTTTCAATATATCAATTTTTAGAAAAATTAACAGTTACAACAGTTACAAACCGCGGGAACGCCCATCACACGGGCGTTTGCGGGTGTAACTGTTCCCAAAAATCAACAGTTACACAACAGTTACAAACGGTTACAACAGATACGTTATGACGTATATTTACTAACGGTTTCATTTTATCCGTTCAAAAACGCATTTTCAAAAATGTTTAGTTAGCATATACTAACGGTTACAACAGTTACAAAAAAATTAACGCTCACGCGTGTTAAACCAACACACATGAGCGTTAAAACGCGTTAAAATTATGTATTATTCAACGTCAAAATCTTTCGCGATCCTACAATGTGCGATGATTTCTTTTGCCCATTCCTCGATGTGTTGATATTCGACGTCGATGTTTTCGGATTTTATGATAATTTCACTACTTAATGCCGCCATCCTTTTTCCACCTCCTATTTTCTCGATCGCGTTCATAATTTCGAGATTCTTTGTCACATTCCGCCGCAACAAATAGCAACCACATGAAAATTGCAATCGCTCCAATTGCGCCCAACGTGAGAAAATAACGAAATATTTCATCCATGCTTTTTCACCTCCTCCAAAAAATATGTTTTCCAACTATCGGAATTCGAACATGTGTGATTTGTGCAATCAAATGTCCCCTCAAAAATCGGGCAATTATCGACACAATAATCATCATTACTGATAAACTCACACGCCAATTCAAACGCCTTTTGCAATGTCTTTAATTCCTGCAACGCCTCCAATGCGGTGTTGTAACCGTCTAAAATGGTTTTATCCTGCAACACCAAATCGCAATGCCCACAATCACGATCACATCCGTTTGGTTGCCGTGAAACACATTCCATTTCCGTTTTAATGACGCGAATCGCATTGTCAACTTTGTTCATGCTTTTGCCTCCAATCCGTATGTGTAATTGAGCGCACGTTTGCGCATTTGCACCTCATCATCATAATAATGTTTGATGATCTTGTTCATGTACTTTTTGCGAACTCGAAATTTCTTTGCGTGAAATGCCATTTGAACCCATCGTTTGTTTGGGCATGTTTTGATGATATATGCACGAAACACATCATTTGTGATATATGCACGAAACACATCATTTGTGATGTTTCCAATTGTGTTCGCAATCGCATTCACAACATCCGTCACCGCTTTTCCTATTTCAACCAATGCCGCCGCAATATTTTGAAATGCCTCGGCGATGTTGTCCGTGTTGATTGTTGGTTTCATCGGTGTGATAAATTCACGATGATGTTTCAATTCCTCCAAACATTCGACCAAAAAATCCTCGTCGATCGCCTCGACGTGAACCGTGTCCGATTTCAAATTATCGATTTGTGCGTCGATTCTCGCATTGTCAATGTTGCTCATGCTTTTGCCTCCTCCTCATCATCAATTATCACTTGCGCGTCGGGATCGTCGGTGTAAATGACCTCACAATCATTTGGAACAACGACAACGTCCTCGGCGGTTTGTGTTGATATAAATTCTTGCAATTCCGACAATTCGCGTTTGTCTTTTGCCTCTATTTTGCACCTAATAATGATCATGCTTTCGCCTCCTCAATACCAACGCGGTTGAATTTCTTTTTCTAATTCAACACTTAATTTGTTTGAAATGCACCGTGCGTGTTTGTATTGCGATTTGATACCCACGTTATAATTTCTAAACGTTGTATTGTTTTTTATCAACAACTCGTCTTGATAAATATTCAATAACTTTACTAACTGTCTTTTATCATCATTTGTCATGCGTTTGCCTCCTCACGCCTGCATGAAATAGTTTCCGCCGATATATCCAAACGGTGTTCCGTTGTTATATCCAATACAATTGAAAAATAGGATGTCGGACGGGATTGTTCCCGCAACCAATTGTCGTTGCGCCTCAATGATCGCCCATTCGGACAAATCCGTCGATTGCAGGGAACACCATCCACCCGACACCGTTGCGAATTGTCCCGATTCCGTCAAAACACCCGTGATTGTGTCGGGAAATCTCGAATCATACATTCGATTGAATATTGTTGCGGCGATATATATTCGCCCCTCAATATCATTGGAACGGTCGGATTCCGCCTCAATGACGCGTGCCATGAATTCGAATTCCTCGACGGTCAAACCAACCGCGTGTGCCTTGTATTCCATCGGCATGTTGAATCGTTGTTCCTCCGTCGCGTTGAACCATGCAATGTCCATGCCGCGGTTGTTTCCTGCATTGGACGATGTCAACATCACCATCGCCAACACGATTGTAAAAATCTTAACCATCAATATACCTCTCATATTCCATCAATTTTGATTGTGTGTCGTTGTCCGTGATGATGTCATACAATGGGCAACCCAACACAATGCACAACGCCAACAACGTTGACAATTTCGCGCCGTTTATGTCGCGATAACCTTGTTCGAATGCTTGAATTTGGCGGACGGAAATGTCCGCCGCCTCCGCCAATTCGATTTGCGATAACCCTCGCGATTCTCTAATGTCTTTTAACATTCCAATTCCTCCTCAAAAATCCGTGAAATAATTTGGTTGATCGTCGTTGTTATTCAAAACGATGTTGATCTCTTGATTTGCTTTCAATTCCTCGATTCGCTTTTGTTGAATCTCAATTGTGCGTTGATAACGATAAATTCTTTCGCACATTTCGTTCATGCTTGCCACGGAACCCGCAACCATTCCAACCAACAATGCGACAATTGCAACAATGATTGTTGTTATCATGATTTTTCACCTCCTTTTCACTTGAATAATACATCAAACGATGTGATTGTTTGTGCGATGTCGATGTGATCGAATTCATCGATGATTTCCATGTAATTGTCGTCATCCTCGCCGACCAATTCCGCCCAACCACAACGGGCATTTTTGGATAAATCCTTGAATTTGCGTTTTGCCTGCTTGTCGCTCAAATCGCATTCGACACAATCACCCGTGCCGTGACCATTTTCAAACATTTCATAACGAATTCTCATTTTCTGTCCCTCCTCTCATGCCATCCAAACGATGATTCCATCGTCGCAAATTTCAATAAATCCAACCTTGATTGCCAACTCGATGTCCTCAAACATCGGTTCGCCAAATTCCTTGTTGATTGCCTCGGCGATTGCCTCAATTGATGAATCCGTTGTTGCAATCTCCGCAACCTTTGTCCATGTGCTTGATGTGATTTCCTGCATTCTCATTTTTGTGTCCCTCCGACGAATTATATTTGGGAGGTTTGACCGCCTCCCGTCGGTGTGTGTGATTTATGATTTTACAACCATTGCATATGCGGTTTGGAATGTTCCCGATGTGAACAATGTTGTTCCGTTGATTCTCAATGTGTAACAATAACGTGAACGATCTGTCCAACCATTGTTGATGTAAACCACAAAACGTTTGCCGTTTGGTGTTGTGCCATTTACGAAATTTGCGTCCGCCACATCGGCGGCATTTCTTTTCGGTCAAATAATATTTGGTGCCGTTGCGATCTGTCTTGATGTATTGTTTCATTGTCATGTCCTCCCTGCATTTAATGTGTGGGCGGATTTCCCGCCGCCCTGCGGGTTGTTGTTTATCTCATTTCGATTCGATATGTTCCGTAATATTCGTTGTTTCCGAATTCGTCTTGCCAATTTCCCATTTCGTCGTATTGTGCCTTGATTTCCTTTGCCTCGATCATTGAATTTGTGTGTTCCATAACCTCGTTTGTTCTGTTATTGATGATTGCGTACATTGTTTTGTCCTCCTTTGTTTTATGTTTATATTATATATCACAAATGTGATAGTTTATATTGTAAAAATAGCAAAATAAAACCGTTTATTTCGCTATTTTAGCAAAATAAAAACA
>JAKSMG010000017.1 GCA_024400755.1 Bacteroidales bacterium
TTAATTACAGGAATAAACTTATTAATAAACAGTCCAACTTTTAGGGTTCGCCTCATATTCGCGTCTCAATTCTGCGTTTTCACTGAAAAACAATCTGTCAATGTTTTGCACAAGACTTTCCTGTGGATTCAACAGACTGAGGTAGTAGGCCACACCGCCAAAAGTCATATAGCATTGCAATATGCTAAGTCTGTTCCATGGAAAACCTTTGGCTATCAAGTATTTTTCCGTTTCGCCAAGCGTAAATTGACGAAGGCACATTTCGTGCGTGATACGGTTGTGCAATCCCCCTTTTGCGTCAATAATGTTTTTAATCATCCAAGATGTGGCTGAACCGCAGACAATGAGTTTAATATTGTCGTGTAAGGAAGCCCAACTATTCCAAAAATACATTTTTTTCTCGAGTTTTACCCAAATCGATGATTTTTTTATCGTTTTGGGTAAAACTGATATGAGTTTTACCCAGATTGACGATTTTTTTTGCCGACTTGGGTAAAACTCAATTATTCTGTTTTTTGACGTCAAGAACATCTTTCCTGGCAGTGATGGTATTTTCAGATTAAATTCCGCTTTCTATTCCAAAATCCGCAATGCGATGGCGGCACACGCCTCCGCATCCGCCAAGGCGTGATGATGATGCTCCAAATTATAGCCACAGGCCGCAGAAACAGTCTGCAACTGCAGGTTTTCCAAAGACTTACCAAAATGCCTTCTCGCCGCTCTGTAGGTACAATAAAACTGATAATCAGGATAGTCCATCCGGTACGACTTGAATACCGCCTTCAAACAGCTCTCGTCAAACTGGCTGTTGTGCGCCACCAACGGCAGTCCCTCTATTTTGGGTGCCAACTGCTCCCACACCTGCGGAAAAATCGGGGCATCGTCTGTGTCTTCATTCGACAAGCCGTGTACCCGCTGACAATAATAGTTATAAAAATTGGGCTCAGGTTTGATCAAACTGTAAAAACTGTCCACCACCTCGCCTTCACGCACCACTACCACGCCTACACTACAAACACTCGTCGGTGCGAAATTGGCAGTCTCAAAATCTATGGCAGCAAAATCCTTCATTTTCTAACGTCATTTTTTAATTTACAAAAATACAACATAAAATAATACTATCTGTATTATCTTGTGCAAAAATAGCACAAGGGTGTGCCCTTTTAGGGCACAGGTTCTAAAACGCACGATTGTGCCTCTCTACTATCCCCTATTACCTATTACTTGTTACTTATTACCTATTACCTAAAACACCGTCAATTATTCAAAACTTTTATATAACTTTGCAATATGAAAAATTTATTTATAGAAACATACGGTTGCCAAATGAATGTTGCTGATAGTGAGGTGGTTGCATCTATCCTATCAGCCGAATACCAAATTTGCGACAACATCAAGAATGCCGACCTCATCCTTTTGAATACCTGCTCCGTCCGCGACCACGCCGAGCAACGCATTAGAAAACGCCTCAACGAATTAGGAGCCCTGAAAAAGAAAAAGGCAGGACTTCAAATCGGCCTGCTGGGCTGCATGGCCGAGCGTGTCAAGGAAAAGCTGCTCCACGAAGAAACGGCTTTGGATTTCATTGCCGGTCCCGACGCCTACCGGAGTCTGCCCGCCCTCATCCAAGAGTCGGCTTTCGGCAAAACCGCCTTCAATGTTTTACTCTCCACCGAAGAGACTTACGACGACATTGAGCCCATTCGCTACGACACGAACGGCATTTCGGCATTTATCTCCATTATGCGCGGCTGCAACAATTTTTGCAGCTACTGCGTCGTGCCCTACACCCGCGGTCGTGAGCGCAGCCGCAGCTCTGAAACCATCATTCGCGAAGCTCAACAATTAATAGATCAAGGCTATAAGGAAATCACTTTGTTGGGACAGAATGTCAATTCTTATTGCTCGAACGAGAACAGCGAGGTGGTCAATTTCGCCAAATTGCTCGAAAAAGTGGCGTTGCTGTCTCCCAAGGTGCGCGTGCGTTTCGCCACTTCGCATCCCAAAGACATTTCCGATGAGCTCATTGAAACCATTGCCAAATACGACAACTGCTGCAAATACATCCATTTGCCCGTTCAGGCCGGCAGCAACGTGATGCTCAAGCGAATGAATCGCGTCTATACCCGCGAATACTACCTGGAACGCATCGCCACCATCAAACGGCTGATACCGGATTGCGCCATTGCCACCGACATTATCGCCGGCTTCAGTGGCGAGACCGAAGAAGACCATCAGGCCACCTTGTCGCTGATGAAAGAAGTGGGCTACTGCGCCGCCTATATGTTCAAGTACTCTGAACGCGACTGCACAATGGCCGCCAAACGCTTCCCCGACGACATTCCCGACGAGGTCAAGGGCCGCCGACTGGAAGAAATCATCGCGCTGCAACAGGATTTGTCGTTGGCACACAATCAAAAAGACATAGGCAAAACCTTTGAAGTGCTGGTAGAAGGTGCCTCCAAACGCGATGCCAACGAATATTTCGGTCGCAACAGCCAAAACAAGGTCATCATCTTCCCGAAAGAAAATGCGAAAATCGGCGACTACGTGATGGTGACCGTCCAATCCTGCTCACCCGCTACGCTGAAAGGCGTTTTGGCCAAATAAAAAAAGCCATGCTGCTCATCCTGTCACCCCAAAATTCACCTCGACTTGACTATGTTTGCCACGTCATTTTCAAGTTGATACTGAATTTGGATTATGCCATTACACAGAATGAGCAAACATACCAACAACACCAGGATTTCAAACTTCGCTATCTTCCGAAGTCGAACATACTCTTTGAAAAAGACATCCGCCCGCAGGATGAGAATTTGCTTTTGCAGGACAAACCGGCCTTGGCATTCTTCCTGCTAAGCAATTACGAAGAATACCTCCCCGACTGCCCCCGAGACAAGCACGGAAGAATTGTTCACGAACAATCGTTTGTGGTCAAACATAAACTATACAATCAAGCCGTTGTCCATCGTATCGCACTGAAATACAAAGAATTACTCATAAAGCAAAAACCTTCCTTTCAGTGGAAAGAACGGAAATACCGCTTTGTTCCCACGTTTGACGTGGATATTGCCTACGCTTTCAAAGGCAAGAGTTTTGGCCATTTTTGCGGTGCGTTGGTCAAATCACTGTTGAAAGGCAAAATACAAAATGCCAAAAACATCCTCAACGCCCGGTTTTCAAAAGATTTTAATGATCCTTACGATTTTTACGAAAATGAAAAGGCTTTGTGCACACAACATCAAGTCAAGCCCAGATATTTTGTGCTGGCTTGCCGCCGCACTTTGTACGACCGCAACATATCGCCCCAAACACCAGTTTTTGACGCTTTAATTCAGCAATTACAATCATTTGCCGACATTGGCTTACATACATCTTATTATGCTGAAAATCTGAATGACATTCTTCAGCAGAAAAAAACATTGGAAAACAAAACGCAAACCCGCATTTTTTCATCGCGTCAGCATTTTTTGAAGGAAAAAATGCCGCAAACCTTCCAAAACTTGATAGCGGCAGGCATTTCCGATGATTTCAGTCTCGGTTTCTACGACCGCATCGGTTTTCGCAACGGAATGGCCGTTCCATTTCCCTTTTTCGACTTAAAAAAAGAAGAAAAAACAGAACTGACCCTTCATCCCCTGCTATTTATGGACTCCGCCGCCATTCCAACCAATTTTTCTGAAACAGATTATTGGAAAAACCTGCAAGCCCTAATTCAAGAAGTGCAAACGATGGGTGGAGAAATGACAGCCCTTTGGCACAACAACTTTATGCCCAAAGGTTCAAAAGAAGAGGCACTGTTCAAAGCCAGTTTCGAGAAAATGGCCCAAGCCGCCCTTATTTAGAATAGTAAAGGATGGCGTCTTCAAGAGCATCCATACAAACCGGACAATAATGATTATAGATAATCTGGTGCATCGTGCAATGCATCGACGGACGGAAAACGCCTTCCGCCACATAGCCGCCACCTTCGAAAACGCCAAGCTTTTCCATGTATTCCTCTATCGCGGGAGTAGGTATCGGCATACCCGGCTCAATCATATATTTCCATTTTGAATCAAAATCCACCAAAGTCGTTAAATTAGGTTCTATCGGCTCCACATCTTCGGGATAAAAATCACGAGTAGAAACTTCAGACTGATAATATTCATCGCCCAGACCACCAATCAAGTGTCCCATTTCGTGTACGATGACATAATCAGAATGTTCGCCTTCATTATTCACGGTACAATAATAATTATAGATGCCGCCACCACCATATTTTTTGCTGTTGCAAATCAAAATAATGAAATCGTATGGAGCGTCATCGGCGATAGCGTGCATTTTCCAAACATTCAGACACATCAAATAGCGGTCGAGGTCAATGACATTGTAGCTGCAATTCAGAAGCGTTTTCTTGAAAATCTTTGCATTGGGATCCGTAACTCCCGATTCCTCAGAATAACCTTCAATAGCCCGAATATTCACGTGGTCGGCCATTTCCTTATAAGGAGAGCACTCCATAATGTGTTTCGTAAAGCGCTTGAAGTCGGCCATCATTTCCTTCTTATCGTCCTTGGTATAGCCATCAGGAATAAACAAAATGTCGATGGCGTCGCGGGAATCGGCGGCGACGTGCAAATTCTTGACTTTATACTCCTTCTTCATTGGTTGGCAGGCCGTACTTTGCGGGTCAAACGAACCCTGGAACAATTCGGTGGGACGATTGTGACGGTCGAAACCCGTAAACTTGTATTTTACCAACATCTTGGGCATTGGAAAACGCACGCATTCCTCAAAAGTGGCCACTTCCTTTTCACCACGCTCCGTGGTGCGATACTCGTAAAAAAGACAGTCGCTGCTACGACTATAAATCAACTTGCCGGACAACGCATCAAAAACCTCAAACATCAAGGTCCCATGACGTTCAAATTCCACCAAATGGGACACGGTTCCCGTCCATTGTTCACCTACATAATAATTTTCAATCTCAATTTTCTCGCTCTTGCTGTTCCCAATATGCTTATAATCAATACGGACAGTCTTGTTTTCAAAATAATAATCAAAATTCTGAGCAAACAAGCCCATCGTCATAATAAGTAGGGCAAATGTAATAAATATTTTACGCATTTTATTGATTTTTAATAAGATAATTAATATTTTCGTCTTTATAATAAACATCATCCCGATATTGAATACAATCATTATCTCCTACGAAACAAGTGTAATATTCAATATAGAGCGGCATTTTGTTTTCCAAACGGATAGAGGTGGGACGGATTTTCCGGTAAAAATGCTTTTTTTCGGCAGATAAATTCTCATAATATTTTTCTTCCCGTTCTTCCTTATTTTTCAAAAACTCCTCGCCCTCCTCAGTCGTTGGCGCATTGCCCACGATAATGCCCAACTCTTCGATTCTCTGTTCATCAAATTCATTCATCTCGTATAGAATCGCGGCTAAATCAAAAGGATTTTCCACCCTGACGCAACCGTGACTGATGGCACGCTTACGCCGTTTAAACGCTGACTTGTTATTGGTGTCATGTAAATAAACGGATTCGGTATTGGCAAAGTCAAACTTCACCAAACCCAAGGCATTGTATTTGCCTGACGACTGAATCAGCCGATACGGAATATTTTTTCTATTTACCTTATGCCAATTTATGGAATCAGGAACAATATTTTTTCGACTTTTTGCGTGAATAACATATAAATGTTCCTTATTGATGACGGCAGTATTGCTCTTCAACAACTTCGGATAATATTCATCTTTGAGAATAGAATAAGGAATATTCCATTCGGGATTGAGCACAATACGGCTGATTTCGCTGGTCAGAAGCGGCGTTTCGGACTTAAACGGACGGATGAGCCCGTTTTTATAGCGTTCGTCGTCGCCATTCGGATTTTGAGATTTTCCGCAGCAGATATTGGTCGTCAAAACCTTTTCTCCCTGACGAAAAACGCTGAGCGTAAAATCAGGCAGATTGACAGCAATATAGTCTGCGCCTTTCTGGGGCAGCACCTTCCATCTGAGACGTTCCATATTGACCGACAGTTTGTCGATATAGTACGAAATCGGGCGATTGAGTTTCTCGACCGTTTCCACGTCCAGATCCGGACTTTCCGGAATGGCATTATTGGCTCTGAACAGGTTGACCGCCGCCATCACCATATCGGACAAGGTATCCGTAGGCACAAAAACCTGTGGTAGTTCCCCTGTTAATTGGAGGCGCTGACACAATAACAGAATCATTTGATCCTTCTGATTCAAGGATAAATTTTTAGCCGCCAAAGGTTCGAAAAGAGAATCTTTGAGCGGATAGAGACGCAGCAATTCCTGTCTCAGGTGCAGGTAAGCCGAATCTTGTGGCGCCATCACAGCCAGAGTCGGGGTCAGTGCCGACCATTGATGCAGCAATCCGACCACAAATGCCGAATCGGCAGTTTGCGCTTGATTAAACCACTTGTTGCCATTGACCAGCTTAGGATCGGTAGCACCAAAACGCAATGCGTTGGCATACTGCACATAAGCCAAAGTCAAATGTTTTTCAAGATGGAACAAGGCAGGATATAAAGTTTCCGCTGAATTATCCAACTGATGATTTTTCAGCAAACTGATACAAGAATCAAGCTCTTCCAAATGAAAAAGAGATGATGGCAGTCCGTGCGTATAAGATTCTGATAAAAAGAGAAATAAGGTATCAATTTTATGTTCCTGCAAGCCGTTCAGGGTCCACAGCGGCTCATAAGCGCGCTGTTGGTAGAACTGCTTGACCGCATTACCGTAAAAGACAAAGTCAGGAGACAAGGCGTTTATCTCCTGACTTAGGTATTGTTGATAATCCTTCTTGTTAAACGAAGAGTATTCATCGAACCAATGCGGTATAGGTTCTACCTCCGTATTCTTGGTTTTACAAGACAATAAAAGCAAGAGGAAAAGTGCGACGGCAAACTTTTCCCAGAAGGATTTTTGGATCATTAATGATTTGCTTTGAATGCTTTTAATCTTTCTTCAAGCGCAGGGAATTGATTTCTGTTGACCAAAGAAACGCAGGCACGGAGACCTTCGGTTCTTTCGCTGCCCGTAATAGACAAAGCGATGGCGCTGATGCCATAGTACAAAAATTCCTTCAACAGTTGTTCGCCGCTCATACCTGGGTATGCCAGCGTAAAATAGAAGCCATCGGCCAATGGTTTGTCTCCATCCTTATCATATACGATGACGAAGCCATTGTCGAGGAACATTTTCTTCATAATAGCCGCTTTTTCGGCATATTCTTTTACATCGTCCAAATAATTGTAGGTGCCGTTGTTGCAAGCTTTCAAGATAGCAGCCAAGGCATATTGAGCTGAATGTGAAGTACCTGAACTGATGGCGTAAACGGTTCCATAAATGATGGCCCTACCCAATTTCGGAGTTCCGAAATAAGGAACGAGGTCTGGAAATTCGCTATTATACAATTTATTGGACAAAATCAGCAAAGCGATACGTTCACCGGCATAACTAAAGGCCTTTGAACCGGAAATCATCAATGCGTAATTGTCGGTGTATTTGCCAACGGAAGGCTGGAAAACGCCGGGTTTGGAAATATCACGACGGAAATCCATACCGAAATAGGCAAGGTCTTCGAAAACGAAAACGTCATATTTGTTGGCCATTTCGCCGATAATCTGCAATTCCTCTTCCGTCAAGCAAACCCAAGAAGGATTGTTAGGGTTGGAATACATAATAGAATGGATATTTCCGTTTTTGAGATAGCTTTCGAGTTTGTCTCTCAACTTGGTGCCACGATAATTATAGACATCAAAAGTTTCGTATTTGAGACCCAGTACGCGGTGTTGTTGTTTTTGCACTGGGAAACCGGGGTCGATAAACAGCGTGGTGTCGCGTTCCTTGCGAGCACGAACGAAGGTCATAAAACCGGCCATACCGGCCATCATTGAACCGACTGTAGGAATACAGCAGGCGGGATCCACATCCAGGTCGATAAAGTTTTTCACGAACTTGGCAGCTTCCTCTTTCAATTCCACCGTACCGTCGATATCGGGATAAATAGCAGCCACGCCGTCCTGCAAGGCCTTGATTTGCGCATCCACGCCGATTTTGCAGGCAGGAAGACCTGGAATGCCCATTTCCATTCTCACGAATTTCTCGCCACTGGCGTTCTCAATATCGTTAATCAGACGCTTGATTTCACGAATAGAGGCTTTACCTACTTCATTAATGCCACTACCGGCCACAATTTTGTCAACAATTTCTGCTGGGATGGGAGTATTTTTCATTATGTAAGTTTTTATGAATAATAATATTAAGGTCTCAACAAATTTGGAGCAAAGATACTAAATTTTTTGATTAGTTCAACAAATTAAAAATGATTACTTGATTTATATCATCAATAGACAAAACAAGCATAGTCTCAGTTATTTTGAACCAAGAACCATCATTTTTTCTAAGGAAGAAAATATCTATTTGGCCTGTTGGCGGCGCAGGATTGTTTTACCCACATTGATCCAGTGGTCGGCGATACGTTCCGCATTGGAAGAAAGAGACAAGTATTCGGCACCGACAGTCGGGGTACAAATCCCGCTTGCCATTCTTTCAATATGATTTTCTTCCATCTGCTTGGTATAATCATCAATTTGATCTTCAATTACATCACCTTCATTGAAGGCTTCCACATCTTCTTCGCCGTATGCCTTCATCATTTTTTCATATAATTTGCTGATCATCACACGCAATTCTGAAATTTCCTGTAATGCGACCTCCGAGAAGCGAGCTTGTGAAGCCTGCAGGGTTTCCGCATATTCCACGATATTCTCGGCATAATCTCCGATACGCTCAATATCTCGAACCGTACGGAACACGGTCGTCAGATACCAGTGGTCGGTTGCGTCAAGTTGTTTCTTTTCGGACAAGCGCACCACGAAATCCACAATTTCCAAATTAAGGAAATTCAATTCATTTTCCACTTTTCTAAACTTATCGACTTCTTTAAAATCCATACTGCTGATAATGGTAAAGGCACGATTTACATTCTCGTTGGCCAACAACGCCATATTAATCACTTCGTTTTTCGTTTGTTGCACGGCCACGACCGGTGTCTTCAGCATATTTTTATCAATAAAGTAAAGATGGGGAGCATCGGGATCCTGTGCCGGCTCATAGTCGGGAATAAGTCTGCAAACCGTCTTCACCATCAAAGATGTCAAAGGCAAAACAATCAGCACGGTGATCACATTGAAGATGGTATGGAACATGGCCAACTGCGTTTGTGGCGCTCCAGGAAACATTTTTTCAAACAAAGTGCCAAAAGTAATATCTCCGTGCGTAAACACACCCAAGAAGGTAGCTACAATCATAAATATCACCACACCGCTACAATTGAAAATCAAATGGATCAAAGCGGTACGCTTGGCATTCATTCCGCTGGTAAGTCCCGCGATGATGGCCACCACACAAGAACCGATATTGGAGCCCATCGTCAAAAAGATACCTTGGTCCAAAGAGATCAAGCGAGTATAAACCATCGCAATCGCGATAGAAGTCATTACGGATGAACTTTGAATGATAGCCGTCAACAAAGTACCGATAAGGACCAGCAACAGCGGATTGTTGATTTTTGCCAAGAACAATTTGACGGAATCCAAGGCGGCAAATTCCGACATTGAATCACTCATCAATGTCAGCCCAACAAAAAGCATACCGAAACCGGTAATGATGCCGCCCAACTTTTTTAGCATTTCTTTTTTGGCGAAGAGCATCATAAAGGCACCGATACCGGCAAAAGCAGAGAAAATAACGGAAGTGGATAAGGTATTGGCCCCGAACATACCCAACGCCACAATCTGTGCGGTGATGGTGGTTCCGATATTCGCCCCATAAATCATCGTGGCCGCCTGCGTCAAGGAAATAATGCCCGCATTGACAAAGCCGATGACCATTACGGTAGTCGCACCAGAACTTTGAATGGCTGCTGTGGTAACGGTACCAATTCCCACACCCAACCACTTGTTGTGCGAAACTTTGGAAAAAAGTGACCTTAGCTTCTGAGAACTTGCCGATTCAAGGTTGGTACTCATCATTTGACACGCCACCAAAAAGATACCAATCCCAGCAGTTAACATCAAAATTGCAGATAAAATTGCCGTAATAGACATAATTTCAAAAAAATTTTCACCAATATAATTATTTTGCAAAAATACACAAATTTTTGAATGGTTCTCAAAAACTTTTGAAATTGTCTTTTTACGTCTTGCCAAGAGATTCCGACTTCTCCGTCGAATTTAACGGTAAACAGCATTTTCTCAAACTTCTGTCCGGAAGCAATCACCCCGACCTTTTGTTAGGCAATGACCATGTAAACTGGCAGCCAAATCAGAATCGTTTCAGTTTTCCCCTGTCAATGGGGTCGATGGTGAAGACGTCGTCGCTGACGTGGATGACGATGAGCCCCTTCTCGCGGGCGTAGGCCTCCGCCTCTTTTGTAATATTCAGCGCGGCAATCGCAGCATAGACCTCCAAATCCGCAAAATGTGGGTACAGCAGCTTGAAGTTGCGCATCTGCTTCAGGAAGTGATTGATCTTGGACTTGGTGCAGTTGGTCTTCACCTCCACCGCGATGGCTTCCGTCGTGTCCACGTAGAGAAGGTCTATTTCCATATTGAGACCCAGCTCGCTGTTCGAGCCGGTCATTTCCTTGAAGCTCTGTTCCACCCTGAACCCCGCCTTTTGCAACGCACGCAACGCCGAGCGCTGCGTCAGTCCTTCCAGGATGTGGCCCGTCTGCGAGACGAACTGGTCGTTCAGGTTCTTGAGCTTCTTGTCGGTTTTCTCCATTCGCTGCAAGGACTCCCTGAACGTGCGTCTCATTTCCCGCACCTCCCTGCTGGTTTCCTGCACCTCCCTGCTGGTTTCCTGCACCTGCTTGTCGGTTTCTTGCATGCGTCGGTCAGTTTCCTGCATGCGTCTATCGGTCTCCTGCATCTGAGAGGAGATGGCTGAAATGTATTCTTTCAACTCTGCCCACGACAGATGATGTGGATCTCGATTCAATATAGGATTTACTGTGGGTTCCATTGCTCAACTTAGTATTGTAATAGTCAACGTTTTAAATCGGACGCAAAGATAGTAAAAATTGTTTATCAATTTGCATAAACACAAAAAAATTATTTCTATCAATATTAATAGATTACAAAATTATAATTTTAATATTAATAATTTATGGTTAAATATGAAATCTAAAATGGAAGTTTTTGAAGACTGACAATGCGCGTTACAGAGTTGAAAGTGGAAAGTGGAAAGTGGAGAAGTGAGGGTTGAGGGTTGAGGGGTTAGAATTAAGAGATTCTAAGATTAATGCGTTATCGAACCACCACACCCCTAAACCATGCGTCGATTCATTAAAAGCAAAGATCTAGGCAGAGCTGCAACCACCCCGGCCTGGCGGCCACCAGTGAGACCTGCGGTCTCTTTCTCCTTTTCGCTCAACAGAGCACAAGCAAGCTTGGCTCTGTGTTCGCTCATGCGTCGATTCCTTGCAGGCAAGGAGGGGAAGTTTAACCACCCCGCCCTACGGGCACCCCTCCTTGCAGGCAAGGAGGGGAATTATTCAGCATTGTCGCAAACCTAAACCCTAAAACCTATTACCTAAAACCTACCCTGCGGCAGCGATGGCAGCGGGCACGAAGCACAGGCGGATGCCTACGGCCGCAGGCGGCAAAGAGCGACTGAAAGAAGCTACTTTGCCGCCATAGCGGGCGTGGCAGGCGCCAAGCGGAGTAAAGCGGACAGCGCGACGGCGACGTCAGGAGCCGGGCCGCCCTAAAAATCAAAAAAACCGAATTGATTTGCTGTCGATAAGTATGTAATTGTAATATTTTTATTACTTTTGCGTTCAACATATAAAAATACTGATGAGATTTCGCCACGCTTTGACTTTGATTTGCCTCTGGTGCATAGCCCTGTTTTCGTATGCCCAAAACTTTACCGAATGGCAAGACCCGGCCGTTTTTGAAGTCAACAAACTATATCCGCGAGCCAATATTCCGGCTAACGATTTATGCCATAAGGATTCCCTTTCTCTTTTGAGTTTGAATGGGTCTTGGAAATTTCACTATGTGGATAATGCCGACGAACGCCCAACCGACTTTTTCAATATCCATTACGATGATCGGGATTGGAACGAATTGGCCGTGCCTGCCAACTGGGAACTCAATGGCTATGGAATACCGGTTTATGTCAATACAACGAATGATTTTGACAATTCACAACTCCCCAAAGTTCCCGTAAAAGGCAATGCCGTAGGCAGTTATCGCAAATGGGTGACGATTTATCCGGATTGGGCGGACAAACAGGTCATACTCAATGTTGGCGGGGCAAAATCCTGTTTCTATCTTTGGGTGAACGGCCATTTCGTGGGCTACAGCGAGGATGCCAAAACCAATTCGGAATTTGATGTGACCAGGTTCCTGAATTTTGACAAAGCCAACCTTTTCGCCATCCAGGTCTTCAAATGGAGTGACGGTTCCTATTTTGAATGTCAGGATTTTTGGCGCTTGAGTGGCATTGAAAGGGATATTACGCTGTATGCCCAACCCAAAACCCACATTTCAGACTTTAAAATCATTGCTGATTTGGACGATTCTTTTGACAACGGCATATTGGACGCAGACGTCATCGTTGAAAATATTGATGATGTCAGCAAGAATGACCTGCGCCTTCAAATGGATGTTTATGCCATTCAGGGAAGTATGTTTGAACGTGTGTCGCCCGCCTATTCCGAATCTTTTCATATCAATGCCAATGACAGACAAAACATTCGTTTTCACCAAACGATTCCTGAAATATCTCCCTGGACAGCCGAAAACCCACATCTATATTATGTGGATTTTACTTTATTTCATAACGATAAAATCATTGCTTCCAATGGAAGCCGTGCGGGTTTCCGACATATTGCCATTGAGGATGGACTGCTGAAAATCAATGGACAGCCGGTGACAATTCGCGGAGTGAATCGCCACGAACACGACCCGTTGACAGGTCACGTGGCCACGCAGCGCATCAGGGAAGACCTGGAACTGATGAAGGCCAACAACATCAACACGGTACGCACCTGCCATTATCCGAATGACCCTCTATTTTACAATCTTTGCGACCAGATTGGTCTTTATGTCATTGACGAAGCCAACGCCGAGTCGCACGCCCAAGGATATGGTGAGAGTTCGCTGGCCAAACGGGCGGACTTCTTGGAAGCCACGGTGGCTCGTACCCGCAATATGTACGAACGCGACAAAAACCATCCCAGCGTTATCATCTGGTCGCTGGGCAACGAATCGGGGAACGGCATCTGCTACGAGGCCGCCTACGACTGGCTGAAAGCCAAAGACAGCACCCGCCCCGTGCAGTACGAGCGTGCCCTTTACGACCGCAATACCGACATTGTCGCCATTATGTACCCTTCGGTGGAAGAGATTGCCGAATACGGCCGCGGGGAACACGACCGCCCGTTTATTATGTGCGAATACGCCCACGCTATGGGCAACAGCTGCGGCGGCCTGCAGGATTACTGGGACACCATCTACAAATACCCGCTGCTGCAAGGCGGCTGCATTTGGGACTGGGTGGATCAAGGCCTCCTGACGCACGATGAAAACGGCAAAGCCTACTATGCCTACGGCGGCGACTTCACTCAGCCGATTAACCTAACAGCACAGACCGCCAACATCGTCAATCCGGCGGTGAAAGTGCCTTCCGACGGCAATTTCTGTATCAACGGCCTGGTTGACCCCGACTGCAAGCCGCACCCCCAATTAGCCGAGGTTAAGAAAGTGTATCAGCCAATGAAAATTGAAGCTGTAAACATAGACGAACTGCAATTCCAAGTCATTAATCGATTTGATTTCAATAATTTAGATGAATATCTTTTGTGCTATCGACTACGACCGGATGTGGCACACGAAAAAACCGTGCATCCGAACAATGTTTTCCAGTACGACGTGGACTCCCTCAGCGGCGAACTGTCGCTGAGTGTCGCCTCACACGACACGCTCAATTTCACTTTGCCGCAGCTGAAGCATTTTCTCGAAACGCTGGACTCCTTGCCGCCGGGTCGCGATGTGACGCTTGATTTTTACTTGGTTTCAAAGAAAAATCCAAAGGACTATATCATTGCGTTCGAACAATTCCACCTTCCTGTTGTCAGAGCGCATAGACAATTTATCAAGCACAATCCAACCGTATTTCTGAATGATGCCCAAGATTCGATAGCCACCGTTGTTTTCAACGGCATCACCCTTCGTTTTAACACCAAGCAAGGAATCATCAACTCTATTGAAAAAAATGGGAAACAAATTCTTGTGGAAGGTCCCAAACTCTGCTTTTGGCGCCCTCCTACCGATAATGATGAACGTGACGCACACGGAGAATTGTTATGGAACAGATTGGGATTCAATAATTTGCATTTTAATTTACAGAATCTATTAATTAAAAAAATTAAAAGTATTGAAACCAGCAGCATTCTTTGCACTTGGCAGGTCATTAATGACAATCAAGAAAAAGTTTGTTCAATTCGGCAATTATACACCATCCACGAATCGGGCGACATTTATATCAACAATATCATCAATCCTGAAACGTGGGTTACCTGTTTGCCCAAAATCGGAATGCAGATGAAAGTGGCCAAAGACCTCATTTCTACTGAATGGGTAGGCTACGGACAAGAAACTTATCCAGATAGAAAGTCGGCGGGTTTTGTAAGCCATTATGAATGTCCAACCGACGATTTGTTTCACCATTTTATTCGTCCACAAGCCGCTGGGAACCGAATGAAAACCCGCTATGTGTCCCTGTTCAACGAACAGCATCAGCGAATGTTTTCTGCGCAACTGGTTAACGACCAGTGCCAATTCAGTATTTATCCTTATACGGACGAAAATATTGAAAGGGCACAGCACGAAAACGATTTAGAAGAAGCGGATTTTTATACACTGAATATAGATTATCGGCAAAGCGGATTAGGTACTGCCACTTGCGGGCCGAGCACCCAAGAACCCTATATCATCAAGGCAAAACCAGAAAGTTTTACCTTGCATTTGCAAATAGGTGAAAATCAATATTTCGACGATTTATTTGTAGAGAAAAACTGCATAGATTATTTCGAATATCTGGTTAACACCGTGCCGAAAACCCAGAAGTCAAACATTCAGCAAATTCATTGGGAAAGCGAGGCTTCAGCCCCTTACAATGAACGCGTCAATTCAATTCTTACGGACGGGCAAATCGGCAATCCTGGAAATTATTATGAAGGTTGGGCAGGATTTTTTTGTGATACGATGACTTGCACGCTGCAAATTTCGCCGAGCAAAGAAAAAACAAGGGAGTTGGCCTTGAGTTTCTCGCATAATCCGACACAATGGGTGTTTTTGCCCCAGAAAGTGCTCCTTTCCTATTCAAAAGACGGAAAGAAATACAGCCAAACTGAAGAAATTTGCTTACCCATTAATCCAACTATGAAACAACACGAGCAGGCAAAAGTTTATATTTTGCGGCATCCTATTCCAAACAAGCACATTCGTTTTATTAAAATCCAAGCCCAAGCAGTTTCAAAATTACCTGAATGGCACAGCAATCCAGGTGAAAAATCGTGGATTATGATTGATGAAATCAAATGTAAATAATCAAATATGAAAAAAATTAGCTCCTTATTCATCGTTATTCTGATTCTTTTGACTCCATTTTCAGCCAAATCACAAGAAATTGACAGCATCACGGCCAAAAGTGTGGCGAAAAATTTCTACCAAACACTCCAAAAAGAAACCACACGTGGTCTTCAAGCCTCCATTGCCTACCAATCTAAAATCATAAGTTCACAAAAAGGCAGCAGCGTTGGGTTTTACATCATCAATTTGAGTGACGAAGGTTTTGTCATCGTCAGTGGGGACCAAAAAGTGCAACCCATTTTAGGATTTTCCACGGAAGGAGTATTTCATTCAGAGGACATACCTGAGAATCTGCAGTTTTTACTACAGGAATACGACAAAGAAATTCAAGCCATCATTGAAAGTCCATCAACCGACTCGCATTGTTTTGATCAAAAATGGGCATCATTGACGCAGGCAAAAAATATGGCGACAGGCACCGTGGTTGTCGGGCCATTGGTAACATCGAAATGGACACAGGGAAAATATTACAACAACCATTGTCCCGTAGATGCCAGTGCGCCAGCAGCGGCGGGAGGCCACGCATTGGTAGGTTGCGGTGCCATTGTGATGGGGCAGGTCATGCGCTATTGGCACTATCCTATCACGGGTAGCGGCACCCATTCGTACAACAGCGGCAGTTACGGCACCCTTTCCGCCGATTTCGGCAACACCACCTACGACTATGACAATATGCCTGTACGACTCTTGAACTCCTCAACGAATGAGCAAATCGAGGCAGTTTCCACCTTGCTGTACCACTGCGGTGTGGCCGTGAATATGAACTACGGACCTTCCGCCAGCTGGTCCAATTCCAACAACATCGTGGCGGCCATGTCCAACTATTTCGGTTATCCTGCCACGGTCGAATACATTGAGCGAAGTTCAACCAATGCCACCACCTGGCTTGAACTTATCAAGGGTGAATTGGACGATTTTGCCCCCTTCTTTTATGGTGGAACGGGCAGTCAAGGCGGCCACGTCTTTGTATGTGACGGCTACCGCGACGACGACTTCGTGCATATCAACTGGGGACTGGGCTCCTACGACGGCTATTTTGCCGTTACCGCACTCAATCCCGGACCATACAATTTCAGTTCTTCACAAGCCATCATCATTGGCATTCGCGGACCGGAACCGCCGGTCAGTATTACCGACAACAAGACTAGCAACATCACCATTTATCCCAATCCCACATCTGACCTTCTGCGTATTGAAACCACGGGAAAACTCAATGGTGCCAATCTTTCCCTTTACGACATCAACGGCCGACTTCTGCTTTCAGACAAAATCAATATGGATGGGCAAAATTCTTATTCCATTCACTTGAAACATCTGTCAAAAGGAATGTATTTCTTATCAATTGATGATAAAAACAATCATTTTTGGGAAAAAGTAATCGTGGAATAAATAAATTTCAGTTCCTTTGTATTTGGTAGTCGAATGGGCTAACTCAACATTTGTACCGCTAAAATAATCACAAAAAAACTCGGTTTCCCAAGACAATGCCCTTATTTTACAGATATGATAATCGGGTTTTCAGGATCTGACGGGTTGTGTAAGGTAACGTATTCGCTATTTTCTTCCAGAATGGCTTGCCTCATTATCAATAGGTTGCGACCCACCTGCACACAATCTTCCCCTATCAGTTCCTTTATTTCCTTCAAGGTCGTTAGGGTCGTGTATTCTCCATCTCGGGTGAAATAATGCGTGTAGTTCCTGTCTTGTCTGCAATAGAGCAATTGGGGGATTTCTATAAAGCAGTCTTCCTTCTGCCTGTCCTTTACTCTAAGCAGATGTAGCTGGTTCGCAGAGGCCGCTTTCATATTCTTTTCCTCACTGACCGCCTTTTCATATAGTCCGAAGAGTATGTAAATGGACAGTGTCGCGATGTTCCTCATAAAGATGGCGACAATATTTTGTACAAACAGTCCCGTTTGAAAGGGGACTGGAACTTTTGCATAAAAGTATTTGTCCAGGTACGGCTTCAGAAAGCCGACTTCACAACAACTCCATACGAGGGCGGTGACGATAGCCATAACGACATACTGGGTATATTTTCTCTGTAATAGGAACTTTGGTATAAGAAAACAATAGTGCAGGTAAAGAAACAACAGCACAAACGCCGCACACGCATACTCCAGGTAGGCCGGATGAGGTATTAGCGGACGCATCACCGACATGTGGGTAAACACGTAGGCAAAGCCCACGCAAAAAATCAAATGGAACACCCAATTTCTTCCGAAACGACGTGAAAATGGGGTGTTTTTCGTCCAGTTTTCGTCCATAATCCGTCCATAATCATTTTTTCAATGTAAATGTATGAAAAAAAACAAGGTGAAACGACAAAAATTTTCGGTCTCGTAAAACATTGCCACATTGTTCGTTAGGACGAAAACTGGACGAAAAGTTGACGAAAACTGGACGAACTTTGACGATTTTTCTCATACAACGCGGTGACTTTTTTGTTTTATTTGTAAATTTGTAAGAAAAAAATCAAACCAAACTTTTGTTTTATGAAAAAAATCAGCTTTGCATTTGTGTTGGCATTTTTGTTGCTTTGTCTCTGTCGGTGTGCCAAGCCGGTGGAACACGTCCATTCAGACAATCAGGGAATTTACTCCGGCAGCCAATATTACAGAAACAATTAACAGCGGAAATATGAACCGATTGCTTTATTTGCTGGGAAAGAACAACTTCATTAATGATGTTCCCGTTGCGTGTGTGCCGGCAACGGGAACGAAGAATGTATATCACATAACCCTATTTGTTAATGGGCTTCGCAAATTGGATTATACATAAAATAGAAGTCTTTCATTTAACATGAAAAAATAAACTGAAAATTTCCATATCAGAAATGAAAGAAATAAAAGGTGGCTTATCAGAAATGGATCCTCCCACAAATGATACTAATGATACAGTAAATAAAAATACAATAAAAACCTGTAGATGCACCTGGCTTGATTTCAGTAATACAATAAATAAAAATACCGTTGAAGGTTGCATGTGTTTGTGCAGACTTCCATAATTAAATTACACAGATGTGAATATGAAAAATAAAAAAGAACTTGAACAACTATTTGGTGGCATTTATAACGAAGCCGAAATCCAAAGTAAAAACAATGTTAATAGGACAGAATTTTGTCATTGCAATTTTATTAATGAGAATAGCCTTCAAAATATAAATAAAACCTATTGTTGTTCTTGTAATTGTTTAAATCAATAAATTCCATGAAACAGTTTTTTGTCATCATTTTGCTGTGCAATATAGTTTATACTTCGTTTTCAAAAATTATTGAAGGAGGTGCTTATTATTCAACCACAAAAGAAATCACTTTTGATCTAGACCATTCAGATTACATGCGAGATTGGTATATTTCAACAGAAGATGATCCTAATGTCCTTTATTTATATTGTGAAAATCCAATAGAACTGACATTCCATCTTCCCTCTCAAGATTTGAATTTTCTGGTTTCAAATCTAGACACCATCCGTTTGGTGTTTATTATCAATGACAAAGATTCTGTCAATACGTTGATTATTGGTGTACACGATATTCCCAACAACATTAGTGAGGACGAAAAACTGTTTCATTTAAGCCGCCTATGGAGTGAGGTGAAATATAATTTTGTCAATATTGACCAAATTGATTTTGATTGGGACAGTCTGTATAAAGCCTATATTCCTTTGGTAAAGAACACAAGCAACGATTATGATTTTTATCGGATTTTACAGCGTTTTTACGCAACACTCCATGATGGCCACACTGAAGTCTATATGCCATATTCTCTAACGGCATACGAAGATTATGTTCCAGTAGCAATAGACTATTTCGACAAGCAGCTGTATATTACATCAACTATAGCCCAAGACTACGACTCCTCCTTTTTGGCTGCTAAAATACTTATGATTAACAATATTCCTATTCATCAATACTTACAAGATAGCATTTTCCCTTATATATCTGCTTCCACAGAACAATCTCTTTGGATGCGGATTCCACAAGCCATTTGTTATGGATTGCGTTGCAAACCCTTGGTTTTTGAAATACAAAAACAAAATGGCGAAAAAGCCAGTATGAATTTGGTACGTAATGGTGAAGCTACAAGACGCGAGAACATTCAGCATTGCAGGTTAAGGGAAAAGACTTCTGAACCTTGGGATTTTGTTCAACTGTTTTGGCATCAGGATTCTATTCTTCAACTATCTATCAATTCATTCTACCCAGATGAATATGTAATATCGCTTATAGCTAAGAAGGAGAATGAAATACAAAAGGCAAAAGGGCTGATTATAGATTTGAGACAAAATGGTGGAGGATCCACTGTCGTCGCCCATTATTTACAGTCTCACTTGACCCAAGCACCTTATTTTATCAATTTTGCATGGCAAAGCCGTATTAATGACGGGGTAAGAAAAGCCAATGGCAATTGGATCAAGGAATACGAAGATTATTATTTAGAAAAGGCCTATCGAACAGAAGCTGGGGATACCATTGCTATAGCAGACTCTATACAGCGATGGTCCATGCCAACCGTAGTCCTTTTCGGCGAATACACATTCTCCGCGGCAGAAGATTTTTTGGTCAATCTGTACGAAACTCCCAATCGACCTTTATTTATTGGCAAAGAATCTGGAGGTTCAACCGGGTCGCCACTGGTAATAAACGACCTTCCTTTAGACGGATACGCTAGATTATGTACTCGAAGAATCCTTTTTCCGTATAGTCAGACAGCATTTGTTGGGAAAGGGGTTCAACCTGACATAGAAATTTCAACATCTTTCAACAATTTTCTTACTGGAGAAGACGTTACATTACAAAAAACAATAGAATTATTCCATTAATATGATTTTATGAAAAAATATAAATTAAGCAAATACAATGTTTTTAGGCAATTTGATGATGATACCTACATTGCCTGCAATTTGGTCGAAAAAATTTTTTTTCGGTCTTGATAGTAAAAAATATTATCTCCCTATCAATAATTCCACAAATCTAGAAAAAGTGCGGGAAATAAATAGTCACTTGTTTTCCGCTATGCAAAAATTAGGTATAATTGTTGACGGTGACATTAACGAAACAAACAAAATTATCTTATCACATCGGGAACAAGTGTATAACAATAATACTTTAACCACAAAAGATACCGATCCTGTTACGCTGACAATTACTACCATCAAGTAATAAATTACGATGGGAAGATATATAAATGTGCAGCAAGAAATTATTCAGAAGAATTGTGCATAGGAAAACTAAAAAAGGATGGGAAGACTGAAATAAATGAAGAACATATATGTAATTTTTTCTCGTTCTGCACATATGATAATGAAACTTGTAGGAAATGTAAAATGCTTCCATTGTGTTATGGTCCATGTGTTCAAAAGTCGTATGACCATTACATAAAGGGAAAGTCTTTTCAGTGTTTATACGATGTTTCTGAACTCTCTCTTAAATGGTACATTCGGGACAAAATACATCAACAAAATGAATACATAAGAAAAACGCAAGCCAATGAAAAATAAAATATTTATGATGATATTTTTTTTGCTAGTTTGTATAATAGCAAATGCACAGCCAAACAATATCAGCAAAGAACAAAAAATTTACGAATTGTCAGTGTTCTGGAAAGAACTTTGCTATAATTTCGCAAATTTTGACCAGATTTCGGCCTTAAATATGGACAGTCTATATCGGGCTTATATTTCCCGTGTTGTAGAAACGAGCAATGACTATGAATATTATCTTGAAATGCAGTCTTTTGCCGCAAATTTCAATAATGGACATACCTTTTGCAGCCTTCCCCAGAATTTATTTCCGTATCTGTGTACAACAACTTTGCGAACAATATACGACAATGGCAAGGTTCTTTTAGTCAACATCGGTTTGCACAACAAGGGGTTAAAGGATGTTCAAGTGGGGGACGAAATTTTGAGAATCAATGGGATACAAGCTGTTGAATATTTTAATCGCTTTGCAGTACCTTACGTGTCGAGTTCCAATCCTAATAACAAAATCCAAGAGTCGATGTTTTCTATGCATAGTCAATGTCCAAATAGGTTTGCCTTGGTGTCTGAAAATCGTAAATTATTCTTGGAAATAATGACGGAGAAAGGTATTCGCCAAGTTATCGTTGATTTTGATCTCTTTTTCAATCCTAACGAGCAACAAAAAGAGTTTCAGAAGAAAATCAAATGGTTGGATCCCACTCCACATAGTGGCGAGTACACAGATTTTATGTTAATTACTGAAGCGAATGCTGCATATCTTCGATTTGATGAAATAAACGAACAAATTGCGGAAACATTCTTTTCATATTGGCCACAGATTGTGAAACAAAAGTATTTAATAATAGATTTGCGAGAAAATTTGGGTGGTGATGGTAATGCATATTCATCAATAGTTCCCTATTTGCTTGCAGAAGATACAATTAGTTATAGTTGGTATGTATTGGCAAAAATTCATAATTCGGCAAAAAAAGCGTGGGGTATGTCCAAACAATTATATTATGAAGAGAATGAGGTGGATGAATGGTTCAAACAAAACTACTACCCCTATGTCAATGGAACTGTTTTCGATACTGTACTACGACCGAACTACATATCGAACACTGTGCCAAAATCTGACAGGTTCAATGGATTGTTATTCCTTCTTGTTGGACCACATACGGCTTCTGCTGCTGAAGGCTTGACAGTCACACTTTCCCAAGGTGAAAATGTAACGATTTTCGGCAATAAAACCGCTGGCGCAAATGGACAACCTCTGACTATTCCATTAGAATCAGGTATTAACATTTTCATTAATTCGTTCAAATCTTTTGATTTTAAGGGATATGATTTTTCCAGTGGCATTAAACCAGATGTTCTATTTGAATATGAGGAAGATAATGTGCCTGCATTAGTGAAAGAACTTATTGAAATACATTCTGAATTATAAAATCCCATCGTAATTTGATTATACATAGAATATTCTACTTTTATACAACCCCTACATTTGCAAATGGCAAGGAGAAGAAGGGTACGTGCCCGTGGAGGAATGCGGCACATACAGCCGTGAAAAGGGATTCGTGCCGGACAAGAAGAAAATCAAGGCTCTGAATAAGAAGATTTGGGGGGAAGATTAAGGAACAGGTAATAAGTAATAGGTAATAGGTAATAATGGGAAAGTTTTCGTTTTATCGGCAGTTGGATGCGATGGACTGCGGGCCGACGTGCCTGCGGATGATTTTTCTTCCGAAACGACGTGAAAATGGGGTGTTTTTCGTCCAGTTTTCGTCCATAATCCGTCCATAATCATTTTTTCAATGTAAATGTATGAAAAAAAACAAGGTGAAACGACAAAAATTTTCGGTCTCGTAAAACATTGCCACATTGTTCGTTAGGACGAAAACTGGACGAAAAGTTGACGAAAACTGGACGAACTTTGACGATTTTTCTCATACAACGCGGTGACTTTTTTGTTTTATTTGTAAATTTGTAAGAAAAAAATCAAACCAAACTTTTGTTTTATGAAAAAAATCAGCTTT
Organism: Bacteroidales bacterium; assembly: GCA_024400755.1. Taxonomy (GTDB): domain Bacteria; phylum Bacteroidota; class Bacteroidia; order Bacteroidales; family WCHB1-69; genus RUG11690. The sequence goes on from JAKSMG010000017.1 coordinate 23,199, forward strand.
GCATTTGTGTTGGCATTTTTGTTGCTTTGTCTCTGTCGGTGTGCCAAGCCGGTGGAACACGTCCATTCAGACAATCAGGGAATTTACTCCGGCAGCCAATATTACAGAAACAATTAACAGCGGAAATATGAACCGATACCATTTTCCCGTTGTGATGACAAAACCGAAAGTGTCGTGCAAACTGCCGGCACGCCCTGCGGGAAAGGGGGAAAAATGTCTAATAACGAAATAAAGAATGTTATGAAATTGGAATCTTTAAGAAGCAGCAAATATTCCTTGACTCCTGAAAGAATGGGGAAATTAGTCGGAGGAGCCGTTAAAACCCAATGTACATCTGGACATCATCATTATGATTCAAAACGAGGTTGGGATTCGTCAGACTATACTATTTCTTACACTGGAAAAGATATTAAAGATGGAATTCTTTCTGATTCCTATTCTTATTGGGGTAGCAATGATAATGTGCGAAGAAATAATGATTTTGGTATTTGTGATTGTGAAAATCAGAGAAGCTAATTAAAATTTTGTAGAGAACCAGGCAAATCATGCTTGGTTCTCTAATTATTTCTTATCCATAAGAATATAAATTTATTATGAAAAAGTTATTGATTTCCATTTTATTTTGTTTTGTGATAATTAATATATTTGGGCAATCCAAGCAATTGCGTGAATATTACTATTGGACCAACCAAGCAGAATTGGCCATTTGTGACAGTGATTATAATAAGGCCAATGCCTGTTACGACACAGCTTTTTCGTTAAAAATCCCATTTACAAAAGATTTGTTTTCAGCCTACTTACTAAATCTAAAACTTACACAAAATCTGGAAAAAATCGGAATTTATGCAAAATATCTCGTTCAATATGGAGATGATGGACTTTCGGAAAGATACGCACGAGATTGTGAGGTGGATTCACAAATATACAAGCAACTCCAATTCATTGAAACTAATTATCACTCGCTTTGCGATACATCTCTGGAACACAGTTTGGAAGAAATTGGGCAAAAGGATCAATCATATCCACATTCAGGGGGACATAACGCATTTGAAGATTCTATGGATTATGCTGTTATACGAGCAATCAAAGAACTATCCGACCAACACAATATAAACATACAAACAGTTGGAATCTATGCCCTTTATAATCTTTACGCACCTGCAATACATTACGTTCATGCCTGCCGCCGCGATTTGCAAAAGATATATAAGAAGCATGTGTTAAAAGGAAACATCGGGGCTGATATGTATATGCATTTAGAGGATGAATACTTGTGTTGCATTCAAATATATAAGTCATTAAAATCCACTGTGAAAGACCCCAATGGATATGGACAAGGCAATTTCTATTTTCGTCAAATAGGAAATACTGTATTTATTACTTATCCACTTGACATAAAATTAGTAAATAAGCATCGAAAAAGCCTTGGTTTATCAGAAACCTTTGAAGATTTGGTAAAAAAAATATCGTGGGAATATACCCACGACATTCTACGATGGCATAGTATTACAAAAACGAAATTGGACAATGCTGATGAGACGGAAAATTGGAAAAAAGAGATAGAAGAAGAACACGCTGCCGGTGATTTCCATAGAATATATTTTGACATACCCAAAAGTAAATGATTATGAAAAAAATCATCTGTCTATATTTGATAATGATTTCTATCTTGTCTGCGTTCTCCCAAAAGAACAAATATGTCTCCTTTAAAATCAGCAAAAGAGTGAGCATTGACATGGTTTATATTAAAGCTGACACTTTTGTGCGAAAGAATTACTATGGCGATACACTACATTATTATAAGCTACGACCAATTGTGGCTGAAAATGCTTTTAACGGGTATGACACAATTTGTATTTCAGATTACTATATTGCGAAATTTGAAGTAACGAGAGAACTCTATTATTCCATTATGAAGAAAGATCCATCCTTTTTTAAGAGAGATCCTAGAAATCCACATGGAAGTTGGCAAACGACTAACAACTGTCCCGTTGAGTCTATTTCGTGGTATGAAGCTTGTGATTTTATTGATTCGCTAAACAAATTAACAAAACAAAAATTTCGTTTGCCAACAGAAGCAGAATGGGAATATGCAGCACATGGCGGTACAACAGCGTTTAAATATAGCGGAAGTAATGACGCTAAAGAAGTCGCCTGGAAATGGGGAGATAGCTATCCTCATGATATTGGCAGTAAGCACCCAAATGCTTATGGTTTATACGATATGAGTGGTAATGTTTCAGAGTGGTGCAGTGACTGGTTTTCAGCATATTACTATATTCCAGATACACTTTATAGCAACCCGATAGGAATGCGGCACATACAGCCGCGAAACGGGATTCGTGCCGGACAAGAAGAAAATCAAGGCTCTGAATAAGAAGATTTGGGGGGAAGATTAAGGAACAGGTAATAAGTAATAGGTAATAGGTAATAATGGGAAAGTTTTCGTTTTATCGGCAGTTGGATGCGATGGACTGCGGGCCGACGTGCCTGCGGATGATTTTTCTTCCGAAACGACGTGAAAATGGGGTGTTTTTCGTCCAGTTTTCGTCCATAATCCGTCCATAATCATTTTTTCAATGTAAATGTATGAAAAAAAACAAGGTGAAACGACAAAAATTTTCGGTCTCGTAAAACATTGCCACATTGTTCGTTAGGACGAAAACTGGACGAAAAGTTGACGAAAACTGGACGAACTTTGACGATTTTTCTCATACAACGCGGTGACTTTTTTGTTTTATTTGTAAATTTGTAAGAAAAAAATCAAACCAAACTTTTGTTTTATGAAAAAAATCAGCTTTGCATTTGTGTTGGCATTTTTGTTGCTTTGTCTCTGTCGGTGTGCCAAGCCGGTGGAACACGTCCATTCAGACAATCAGGGAATTTACTCCGGCAGCCAATATTACAGAAACAATTAACAGCGGAAATATGAACCGATTGCTTTATTTGCTGGGAAAGAACAACTTCATTGCCTATAGCTCCGCCATGGAGTGCAACAGACCGTTGGTGGAGCAAAAAGGTGAATAAGAAAACTCAACACATACTTCCTATTACCTATCCCCTAAAACAGGCGCCCCCCGCAGGGACATCGCCAAAGTAACCACCAATTCTAAAAACGATGTTCCCCGCTGCCAGGCACCCCAGGTCGCATATATCGTGATGTTTGTAACACGATGGCACAAGAAATCAGGCGGCAAAGATACCATTTTTCCCGTTGTGATGACATAACCCGAAAGTGCCGTGCAAACTGCCGGCACGCCCCGCGGTGGAAGGGGGGAAGTGTATAATTTTAATTTTGAGAAAGATGAAAAAAGATAAATTGTTAAAAGAATTTGAACATTTAAAAATTGAAAATCCAAGAAATGTTGTTGGAGGACAACAATCTTGGAATTGGACGTACCAAGATTATTGGGTTAAGACAGACGGACCTTCTGGTCAACCGAATGATTGGCATTTGGATAAACATACTTTGAAATTTCAGGATCCTGATTTCAGCAGTATGCCAAGTGATACAACAGCTACAGATACAACAAATATTTCAAGACCGTAAGTGTGGAATTCCTTTGGGCAGAGACATATTTCTGCCCAAATACATTTTTTGGTATAACTATGAAAAAAATCTTCTTTTTATTTGTTTTTTTTACATTGTTTCTGACTATAAAAGCGCAAAATACTTCATTGTTATATGAAGCTGTAAAAGCATACCAATCTTCTGAAATTACAACGGCTTATACCTTGTTCTCTTCCGTTGACTCCACTGAGTCGATAACCTATTTCCATGACTTATGGAAATATTATATTTCCGCAGAAAAGTCTAGCGACTCCGTAAAGGCAAAAGCATTGCTATATAGACTTGTTCAATCAAATGGTTTGGAAAGGCAAGATTTCAATCAAGATTTTTTTGAAAATATAAACTTACGAAAACGTGACTATTGGCCTACCTTGGATTCTCTTATCCAGATTGCCGAAAAACAAAAGTGCCAACCATTTATTGATTCATTGGTCATTATGGCAAAAATAGACCAAAACATCAGACAAAAGATAAACGAACAGGGATGGACTGACGAAATCAGTGAACAAATGAATAAAATTGACTCAATCAACACAATCAAACTACAAGAACTGATTGCAGAGTATGGATTTCCCTCATGGAAACTTGTTGGTCGAAACGGGGCAAAGCAGGCATGGTTGATAGCTCAACATTCTTATACGTATATGCCAGAATTTTTAAAATATTATAGACAAGCCGTTTTTGAAAATAATGCTGATAGAAGTTCACTTGCATACATGGAAGACCGGTATTTAGTATCTCAAGGTCGCCCACAAATATATGGCACCCAACTGATGCAACAAGACACGGTGATAGGATATTATCCAATCATTGATATGCAAAACCTTGACCAACGTCGATTGATGATGGGGCTCCCATCCTTTTCCGATTATGTTATGAGATTGGGTATTGATACCTTGTCTATATACCCAGATTACATAGACTATCTGAATCATTATTATCCTAATATCAACCAAATGTATAGTAATATCAGTGCATACTGGCAAAAAGGAAATAGTCAAGGGGCAGGAGAATGGTATTTTGACCAAAGTATTTATGATTTTCCGAGAGATTTGGAAGTGTTGGCATTGTTTCTTTTGGAAGGTGATACATCTTCGGCAGTTCACCAAGCGAAAAAAATGGTACTTTGTGGCAAACAATGGGGAGAAGATTGGAGACTTCCAGAACTTCTCTTGGATTCGGTGAAAGCCAATTATGCCGAATTAAGATCCAGTTATGAACAATTCATAGCTAAAGATGGCAATAACAAGCTCAATAATATTACTTCGTTTGATACTCTTGTAAATGTGTTGGACAATGGATTTTATCCTCGTTATACTTTTGATGCATGGAACGGACATATTAAAGAACTCATAATAAACAAATCTAAAACATTATCTAAAAATAATTATCAAACATTTTTTAAATGGTTATTTAGACAGGTTAAATTGGGCAATTACCACCTGTTTGATTATGCAGAATTATATGACGATGTTTATTTTAGACTTTTCGGAAAATCTTACTACGGACAAAAATTTTTCACTCAGCAAGTTCCGTTGTATAAACCTCGAAAGGTAAACGAAAGACGTTTCTCGATACAATTACCTGCTTTGGAGGTTTGGCAAGGAATAGAGAAGCATTTAAACAAATTTATTATGAGAAATATTATGTAATATGATTCCTATTTTTTCAGTAGAAAGTGATTTATCGACTTCTGATGTTATTGATTGGATACTGTATTTCAATGAATGTTGTTTCCGAATAAACAATATTAATGATTTGAACTCGTTTTTAGAGCAGTATCCAATTTTAACTATTCCAACGACAAAAAAAATTTCACATCTGTTTGGTATCGCCGAAGACCCGACGTATTGTTGCCATCAGAAATAATGGGTGACAAAAAATCCGATAAGGATATTAGAAATTATATTTATTCCGAACAATACGGTTTGTTTGAAGCTGTTTACTCTGCCATTGAAAAAAATCGATGGTTAAATAATTGGGAGAATAGTTCTATAGGAAAATATAAACAATTATTGATAGCCCAAAATATTGGATTAAAAATCCCTAATTCAGCAATAGTCAATACAAAAAAACAAATGAATAAGGTTCTAAAAAAACAAGTTTTGGGCAGAAAACTTCCCATTACACTTTTATTTATGGAAAATATATTAACAGACAACTCTAAACAAAAGGTTTGCATTTTAATAAAATACATAAATGGTGAAAAATTAATTTCGTATGATTTTTACAAACATATATCAACATATTAAAGAAGAGAAACACCTCTATTTTCATTTTTGGGCAAATTGTATGCTTATTAAGGGGTTCCAAAAAGGCATTCTATTTGACATGCAGAGAGAACGAACAATTATGTTATCAAAATTATTCTGCGATACCTTTGAAAAATTAAAAAAATATCCAATTTGTACAATTGCAAAGAATAAAACATTTGAAAATAGAGATGGTTATATAAAAATGCTGAATTTTTATTTCAAACAATTGAAAAGATAGTTAATTCACAAATGCAAGCAATCCAAATAAACGATCATGGACGCATTAGACTGTCGCATCTCAAAAAGATTAGTGAAATAACTATTAATAGCCAATTGCAGTACATTACTTGTTATACTAATTACTCTAATCCATATTCTTCTAAGCTAATTTCCGTTCTTCACAACAATAATCGTTTCCGCAATCTTATTTTTATGAATGCCAAAACACCAAAAAATTACATTAATAATGAATTTGGAATAGCTAATGTACACTATGTTAAAAATACTATTAATTTCAAAAATTGTGGCAATGTTAAAAATGAATTATTCGTTTATAATCAACCCTTCTTCATCGAATCCCAGTGCCACAATACTTGCCTCAACCGCAAGGTTTGCATCGATGCCGAAGGCAATATCAAGAACTGTCCAGCCATGACCAAAAGTTACGGCAACATCAAGGACACCACTCTGGAGGAAGCTATCAACATGCCGGGGTTCAAGGATTTGTGGTATATTAATAAGGACAAGATTGACGTTTGCAAGGATTGTGAGTTCCGTTATATGTGTACCGACTGCCGAGCCTTTATCAAAGATTCTGACAACATCTATTCCCAACCGGCCAAGTGTACCTATAATCCTTACATTTGTAAGTGGCAAGGGGAAAGCGGTTATGTTCCCGTGGAGGAATGCGGCACCTATTCGCGCGAGACAGGCTTCGTGCCTGACAAGAAGAAGATTGAGAAACTGAATAAGGAGATTTTGGGGGGAAGAGTAGGTAATAGGGAATAGGGAATAGGTAATAGGTATTATGGGTAAGTTTCCGTTTTATCAGCAGTTGGATGCGATGGACTGCGGGCCGACGTGCCTGCGGATAATTTTTCTTCCAAAACGACGTGAAAATGAAGCTTTTTTCGTCCAGTTTTCGTCCATAATCCGTCCATAATCATTTTTTTCAATGTAAATGTATGAAAAAAAACAAGGTGAAACGACAAAAATTTTCGGTCTCGTAAAACATTGCCACATTGTTCGTTAGGACGAAAACTGGACGAAAAGTTGACGAAAACTGGACGAACTTTGACGATTTTTCTCATACAACGCGGTGACTTTTTTGTTTTATTTGTAAATTTGTAAGAAAAAAATCAAACCAAACTTTTGTTTTATGAAAAAACCGTCCTTTGATATATTTCTCTGGGACATTCTTATTTGAAATCTGTTCTTGATCTTTCTTTACCCGTTGCTTTTGCCGGAGACATAAAAATTACCCCAAAAGGAATTGTATGGACAGATGATAGTTTTTTCACTTAGTTTGTAAGTATCTGAAAATAAGCTTTATCAAAATTAAAGAGTACCTTTTTCTGTTCAAAGAATGACAATCCCAGCAAGCCCAAGTGATTAAAGGATTGAGGTGTTATACCTATGGACACCTCCGAAAATGTAGCTCCGCAGAAGCTCAATTCATTGGCATAAATGCCTTGAGCCACTATTTCTCCACGCTGATTATGCGCATCTACAGGCACAATTTTTCCCTTCTTGACAGCTTTTGTTAGTTCTTTATGCTGCTTAACCAGAAACAAGACCATTGGATTGCCGAAATCAATCAAAAGAGTGCCTTTCAGCTTTGCCATTCCATCAGGCGTAGTGATGGCTATTTTGGCAGATACCAAAGGAAATCCCAAATCTTTGTCATAATGGAACTTATTCTTTATACCCGTGTAATTCGACGCATTATTAGATGGCAGAACCGTCATTTTTTGAGCAGCGAAATCCAATATCACCGAAGCAGGACGCATTGTGTAATCGGTAAAATATTGCACTGGAATTCTCATTCCATCAAAATTATCTAAAATGAATATGGGACCATGGTAATTGGCACCTCCAATGTTAATGTCGTCGTAGGCCTTTAGGATGATATCGTAAGTATCACGAAACAATCGTATATGCTCTTTAGACGGAACAATATTAGCAAGCTTATGACTAAGATTCCGTTCATAAAATTCACGACCCATAAGCAGGGCAGGCAATCCGGATTCAAGCATCACATCAACCTGTTCTCCGCAAACATCGGCATTAAAAAACAAATAGCCGTCTTTTTTAGCCAAATCAAAACAAATGGCATCTTGTGCCATAGCAGAGACAGCTATGAAAAGGAATGAGCAAATAATGAATAAGTGACGCATAAAATAAAAATTAAAAGGACAAAGATTCGTTTTATGTAGTATTAGTGATTGAAGAACTTTATAGAGCGGGCAAAAAAAAAGCGGTCCGCAAGAACTTGCGAACCGCTGTGGTCTGAGGCGATGACCTACTCTTCCACCATTTAAGGCAGTACCATCGGCGTGGTCGGGCTTAACTTCTCTGTTCGGAATGGGAAGAGGTGGACCCCGACGCTATGATCACCTCAATGTCTCTGCGTCCCTCGGGACGTATGGGGTTGACATTGGGAGAAAGAAATAAGCTCCCGGACATCGCTGTCCGTTAGTGCTGTACACGAGTACGGGCAAGTATCGGGTTATTAGTACTGCTCGGCTTTGACGTTACCGCCTTTACACCTGCAGCCTATCAACGTCGTCGTCTTCGACGTCCCTTAGATGAAGCCTCATCTTGAGGCGAGTTTCGCACTTAGATGCTTTCAGCGCTTATCTCATCCAGACATAGCTACCCTGCGGTGCGGCTGGCGCCACAACAGGTGCACTAGAGGTCTGTCCAACTCGGTCCTCTCGTACTAGAGTCAGGTCCTCGCAAGCTTCTACGCCCACAACAGATAGGGACCGAACTGTCTCGCGACGTTCTGAACCCAGCTCGCGTGCCACTTTAATCGGCGAACAGCCGAACCCTTGGGACCTTCTCCAGCCCCAGGATGTGACGAGCCGACATCGAGGTGCCAAACCACTCCGTCGATATGAGCTCTTGGGAGGGATCAGCCTGTTATCCCCGGAGTACCTTTTATCCTTTGAGCGATGGCCCTTCCATGCGGAACCACCGGATCACTATATCCTAGTTTCCTACCTGTTCGACTTGTTTGTCTCGCAGTCAAGCACCCTTCTGCTATTGCACTCAACGCACGGTTACCAAGCGTGCTGAGGGTACCTTTGAAAGCCTCCGTTACTCTTTTGGAGGCGACCACCCCAGTCAAACTACCC
>JAKSMG010000018.1 GCA_024400755.1 Bacteroidales bacterium
TCTGTTCCCTCATTTCATACAATGCCGCTAAATTCCTCTCAAAATGATCTTTTTGGGACTTTGACGCTTCAACGACCTCGTGGATGTTTTTGTAAATCTCGTCCCAGGGTGAAGCAAAACAAGCCTTGTTTCCTTTGAATCTCCTCTTTCTCATTATAGCAACTTTTTAGATTTGTGTAATTTTCCGCTGCAAAAATACAAATAATTTTTATTACAATAGTAATTATTTTCAAAATAATTCAAAAATATTATAAATAATATAGATTGTGAATTTGCATCTTGAAGGTTGTAGAAAGACCAAGCTACCAGCGGTCCATTTTTCCTCTTCCAGTGCTAAGGAGGTGCGTTCTCTCCGAGAACGGCGGATGTGTGATGATTCCTGCAAAACCAAACTCTTACCAGACACTGTTTTTTGATAATAAAAAACGGGACTGTCCTAATCGGCAGTCCCGTTGATATATTGACAAAGGTAAGATGTCAACCCTCGTCTGTGGAGACGTGGCACGCCACGGCTCTGCTTACTTCTTAATGAATTTCTTCGTGGCTACGGCATTGTCGCCCGCTATACGTACGAAATACATACCTGAAGCATAGTTGTCCAAATTGATGCGTGCGTGGTTGTCGGTCAGCTGAACCATCTGAATCATCTGCCCAAACGCATTGTAAATAACTGCTTCCTTCACCAGCACATTGCTGTTGACCGTCAATTCAATATATTTATCTGCCGGATTTGGCATCAAATTAATACTGTTAGACAATTCAACATTGTCGATACCCACTTCAGGATTCGTAGTGAAAGTAGTGGTTACAAAGTCGCTTTCGCTTGTTGTAGAGCAAATGGCTTTCACGCGGAAGTCGTATGTGCTGTTGGCAGTGAGGCCTTCGATGCTGTAGGTCGTCGTTGAAACGGTGGCTTCTTGCCATTGGCCCGCGCTTTGGAGCTTGTAACCCACCTTCCAAGAGGTTTCGCTACCGCCAGCATTCCAAGTGGCAACGGCTGAGTTGGTCGTGATGCTGGTGATTTGCAGGTTCGTTGGAGCATCACAAACCTCTACTGGAGAGCCACCACAATTGGTAGTGAAATCGAGCAAAATGGGGGAAGAAATCGCAGACATATCGTTTTGGTTATACAATACTTCTCCAGAAGGAGCAATCAGAGCCAGAGAACATTCGCCGTCATAGCTGCCCGACGTCCATTCAATGGTGGTAGGCGTATTGTCGCACAACATCACTCTGACGGTATCCACGGTAGTCGTGCTAGTCAAGTCGTGGTCTTCCGCTTCTACAATGGCTACGGTGACACCGTTTTGCTTAACTGTGGCGTAAGCTCCGTTCCAACCATCACCATAACCGTCCTTGCAAACAAAACGGTACTCGCACTGTTCGCTGAGCGAGCAAAGAGAAGTGGCAAAGACAACAGAATTAACAACATAGTCGCTGGTATCGGTACTGCTGCACAATGAGCGGACATACACTTCATATTCTGTACCCGAAGTCAATCCTGTCAGCGTGAAAGGATTGAAAGTGGCTAATACCTGGGTGCCAGTTCCCAGTTCAAAGTCTGGTTCTCCATATTCAATAATCCAGGAAGTAGCTTCTCCGCGTTCATTCCAGGAAATTTCAGCGGAAGTCATATCAATATTCGAGACAGCCATTTCATTGGGTCGTTTACAACTTGGAATTGGAGCAATCGTAACCTCATCCAAATACATTGAATTCGTACTTACATTACGAGTCTTGAAGGCCACATATTTTCCATTGCCCGTATAATTATCCAAATCAACTTCAAAGAAATCAAATTCATCCGAAGAAACCGAATAAACGGTATCGACAGAAACAAAGGTGGTAATGTCATCAGGATTGGTCATCACACCGACAACCATTCCATTGGACGCAGCACTTGAATGGAAATAGAAAGAAACTTCCATCGTACTCAATTCCGCATCCAATTCCGGAGTAATCGCCATAGCGTAGGTAGAAGGTGAAGCATAGAAATAAAGTGCGCCCACATTGCCTGCACCTCCCATTGAGGTTATATATGGGTAAGACGTTGTTGAGCTGTAATTAGAATGTCTGGTCCAACATTGTGGGAAGGCATTGGTACCTGTTCCATACGAATCGAAATTCTCAAAGAAAGGAATGGTTTCAACATCGCATTCGGTTCTGAAATCAACCATTGTCCATGTACTTACATCAGGATCGCAAACCGAACGCATTCTTACATTGTAAGGCGTGTTGGCAGTCAAAGCCGACAAGGTAACCAAGCCGTCGGTAGGATTGGGAACCGGAGTCCAAACGGAATCGGTAGCCACGGCATATTCCATTTCCCAAGCAGTTTCTTCATAACCGGGAACCCAAATCACGTCGGCAGTGGTCGTTGTGATATTATTCACCAACATATTGGGAGCGATACAAGTAACTGTAGCATCACAACTGCCACCAAAGATTACATTGTTACGTACCGACAAACTGGTACCATCTGACGGCACGGTAGCCACACCGTACTGTATATTATCATCATAATCATAGCGTGCCAACGTTCCGTTAGTAGTATGGGTGTACCAAGAATTACCAGAAACATAACTACCGGTTTCATCCACGAAAATCAGCATCAGGTTATCGGTACCATTGTACATAAAGGGCGCATTAAATTCAAAGGTATTCCAACCCACTTGTAAATTAGGAGTGCCATCATACATCAATTGGGCATTGCTTACGTTTTCCCAAGTTGATAAAGCAGACAGGGTCGTATGGGTTAAATAAATCTTATAGTGTCTTTGTTGACTCAGGTTAGCCATTTGCAATGAAACAGAAGTAATTGCCGTAGGACCCGCCATTTCTGAAGCCAGGTAAATTTGTTGAGAATAACCATAGTTATAGAAACTATAAGAAGGAATATACGTATTGGTAGAGTTTCCATTGCCAATGGCCACTTCTCCGCCAGCCAAACAACGAGTAGTAAACGAAAGGGTATTCCAGGCGCTTTCGCTGGCATCTTCGCAATTGATTTTCACGCGTACCATATAGGTTGTCAATGGTTCAAGGCCTGACAAGAAATAGGAGGTTGACGTCAAATCATTCGTGATGGTGTTCCAAGCATCTGCTTCGTCGTCAAATAATTCAATGGTATAGCTTGAAGCGGTTCCATAATGACCGTTTTGCCAAGAAATCAGGGCAGAAGCACCGGCAATATTACTTGCCGACAAATTAGTAACTGGTGAACATTCTGGAGTCAAATCCAAAACCATATCATCAATATAACCATAATTTTCGTCGTCAGAAGACACTTTCAAGGCAATAAAACTTCCCGTACCGGTATAAGTGTCAAAATAGACTTCTTTTTCTTGATACATTGTTCCAATTACTTGAACCGTCTGTACAGGCACAAAGCTCGTTTCTTCGGCAGGATCGGACATCAATCCCACTTCAATGACAAAAGGATAGTCTGATGAATAGGCACGTGCCATGAAGGATAATTGCAATGAATTGATGGCCAATTCATTTGCATCAATTTCAGGAAGAATGGCGTATTGATCAGCAGCCCAAGGATCTGTATAGAAATATAAGCTATTATTACCCGAATGGGCAGCAGAAGCAGAATGCCAAACGGCCGGCAAACCTTCGTATGAAGAACTGTTGTTGATTCTTGACCAACAATTAGGAAGAACATTTTCATATTCATCCGTAGTTCCCACATAACTGTCGAAATTTTCAACGTATGGCAGACTATTCAAAGTCATCGCGGCACAACCCGTTCTAAATTCCTTACGCATCCAAGTACTTTCGCCGCCATCGCAATCGGCTTGTACATAAATTTCATATAAAGTATTAGACTGTAATTCTGATAAAGCAACTGAATTTTCAGTCACTGGCGTTGCGGGATCCGTTTCCGGATCAATAGTTCCGGCAATACCATATACGTAATTCCACTGTGTTTCTTCCCCACCCGGTGTCCAAGTTACATCAGCGGTAGTAGCCGTAACATTATTGACTTGGATATTGGAAATGTGAGGACAAGACGGAATATAATTAACATAAAGATCATCAATAAAAATATTGTTGGCATTCCATTGAGGTACTCGCAAAGCCACATAACGACCCTCGCCGTCATAGTTTGAAGTAAGCACTTCACCCAATTCCCAAACATCAATCATAGAAGGCATAAATTGACCTACTTTCGTAAAGCTATTTACGTCGTTAGGATCAGACATAACGCCCACTTCGATCAAATGACCTTGTGTGGCGACGTATGCATAGAATTGGATCATCAAATTGTCCATATCAACGGCATCATCCAGACGTGAAGTGATGGCATACGCATAATTTCCACTTGAAGGACAATTGAAGTACAATGATTTTGAACCAGAATAAGACTGAGTTGAACTAATGTATGGAGAAACTGTTGTTCCACTGTATAGACGTTGCCAACAATCCACAAAGTTAGAAGTATTCTCTTCAAAATCCTCATTAATAGGAAGTTCTACACTTTCGCATGGAATAAAGGCCGTAACGGTAGCCCACTCGCTGTTTTCATCTGTACAGATGGCCTGCAGTCTGATTTCATAATTTTCATTAGGAAGCAAACCGCTAATCGTGTGAGGAGAAGATGTGACCACTTCGGCATCCCAGTCGGTAGTGCCAATCACTCTGTATTCAAGATTCCATTCGCTTTCTTCGCCATTGGCTTCCCAAGCGATAGTCGCACTTTCGACTGCCGTTTCACTAACATACAAATAAGGAGCAGGACAAGCCACGGGCACGATTTGATCGCAGCAGTAGAACTTGACATTGCTACGATTGTGGCTTAAAGTTCCAGAAGGAGGATTCACAGGATCAGGATTTGTACCATCACTATTATAATATAATGATTTATTATCCGTATTGGTATGGGCATTAAATACGTATGAAGAGCCATTATAGCTACCCGAATTATCATCAACAATCACCACCAAGTTGTCATTGCCATTATAATTGAAATAATTGGTCAAGTCAAATTTATTCCAACCCTGAGAACAGTTGAGCGCACCTTCGTAAACCAAAGTGGCATCGGCAATAGGAGTCCAATCAGAGCTTGAGGCAAATACATCGGAAGAACGATGAGCCAAATAGATCTTCACATTATTTTTATTGGTTGATGGTGAAGAATACGCATACTTGAAAGCAATTGCCGTGATCACGGTTGGTGTATGGTTGGCACTGATTTCATCGGCGGTATAAATTTGCTGAGTATAACTATAATTAAAGAAATTATTGACAGGAATACTATAAGTAGTGGTGGTGCTAGTACCAGAAATCTCACGACCTACAGTGTCTATTTGCGAACATTCGATATACAGTTCTGTCGTGAAACTGGTAACCAACGTGTCGGCTTCGCCTTCAATGCAATTTGAAAACAGCATCACTTCATATTCGGCACCTTGGGTCAAACCCGACAATCTATAGTCGGTGGCCTGTACTTCAACGGAAGTCATTTCGCCTTCGGATTCACCATAAATCAAAGTATAGCTTTCCACACCGTATGGAGCCGCATCCCAAGTCAGATGGGCGGAAGTTCCTGAAATTTCAGATACCGCCAAATTAACGGGAGCCGAACAAGTTGGAGCTGCATCGACTTTAATTTTAGAAATCACCACGTAATTTTCACCATTGCCCACAGGAGCATAGAAAGCCAAATAAATCGGTTCGGTATAGGTTTCCGTCAGCAAAATGGATTTTTCCTCGAAACTACCTACAACGCTATAATCATTAGGATAGAAAGATTTTAGAACCGTCAAGGTATTGATATCTTCGGGATCAGTCATCACGCCCACATCCATTCTACCGTAATTTGCAGCGGTGATACCGGCCCAGAAGCTCAAAGACAAACTACCGCCTTGGAATGCCGACAGATCCAATGCCTGAGAAGTTGCCAAGGCATAATATTGTGAATTGGAATAAAACACCATTTGTCCCAATGTCGCACTGGCAGAGCTAATGTATGGGTAATGGGTTGTAGGGTTATTGGTAAAACGATGCCAGCAATAAGGGAAAGCCGTCTGACCAGTACCATAATCGGTAAAATTGTCAATATAAGGAATACCTTCGTGCGTAGAAACGCAACGTGTTCTAAAGCTACTTAGCGCCCACTCGCTTTGTTCTGAAGGAGAACAAACCGTGCGAACATAAACATCATACGCCTGATTTTCCAGTAAATTCACCACGTTGGCGAATGTATCGGTAACCGTATAGGAAGTTCCGCTTTCAACAGGTTCGCCTTGCATAGCCACCACAACTTCCCATTGATAATCTTCAGGACTGTGAGCGGTCCAACTTACGGTCGCATCTTCGCCGGTAATATTGGAAACATTCACCGAGCTTGGTTTGTAGCAAGTGGGAGCGGGTCCAAAGCAAAACTGCATATTATTACGACTGCTGAAAAGCGTACCTGAACCCATAGCCGTGATATCGTATGCACTACCATCTTGACAAGCATAGAGGACTTTATTTCCCGTTGTGCTATGAGTATAAAAACGAGGATCTGAATTAGGATAAGAACCCTGATTATTAAGAATAGCCACCACAATATTACTTTGGCCATCCCATTCAAAATCACTGTCAAAGTCAATCGTAACTTTATTGGAATCGGCATTGGAGCAGTTTACCGAGCCGTGGAAAACCTGTGTCAATTCAGAAGCCGGAATCCAGCTTGTGGTTGAGGCAAAAGTCGTATTCTCCACATTAGCCATATACACCGTAATGTCATTCATCACGAGCGGTGAACTATGAAAATAATTGAAAGTAAGCGATTTAATCGTTCCTTCAGTAGCACCCAATTCATTGGCTTCAAACAATTCCTGCACGTATGAATAATTATAATATGTATTAAAAGGAATATAATAGGTAGTTCCCGTACCATTGCCAATCATTGGTCCACAGTTCGGTTGTTCGGGCGTATTAACACAAAACTGATCTGAATTCATCGTAGTAGAAGAGCAAACAGACTGTACTTCATAACAATAGGAAGACAACGGAGAAACCGTATTATCAATGTAAGTAGTCGTGTTGGCAGAAAGCAGTGATTCGTTTAACTGAACGCCATCGCGAAAGACATTAAAACCTGTCAATGAAGGCGGGGTTATTTGGATACAGCCGTCAATTAACCATCCGTAACCGGGGAGACCAGCAGATGCGAGATCATCCCATTCTCCGTCCAATTCAACGAGATTGTTCACACCAACCAACTCAACATCACTAGCAGCAGCGGGATATACGGAAGAAGTAGCGGCGGCCACTTCGTAGCCAATCCATAATTCCTGACTGGCATCAATTTGAATAGGATTGGGCAAAACGACCGTATTGGGGGTGTTTGCCACCAAGTTGTTCACATTAACGGGAACCGTAGCCACCAATGCGCCGGGATTCAGCACACCACCCACGTAACTACCGCCTGTCCAAATCTTAATTGCCAAAGCACTCACTGTGGCATCCGATAAAATGAAACTGACCTTGGTTAAATACGAACCGTCGTGTTCACTTAAACTTGACACGGGAAAACGCACTGCCACGGTAAATGGGGTCGTAGAACTCACCCCGATGCCAGTCGCAACTTGGCCGCCATACGACAAGACATCGTCACAAGACTGTTGAGCTTGTGGAGATACCCAAGAAAGATTCACACGATTCCAATAGGCATTGGCCTGAACATTAGTTGGGGCATCGCACTGGGCAAACGCCGACGTCAAAGCCAGGATACACATACTGAAAAGAAGTAGGATTTTTTTCATAATTTTGTGTTTTTGTTTATAATTTATTGAATTACAATTGTTTATATTGATTCTACAATACATTTTAAATTGATTGCACAAAGTTATAAAAAAATTTTTTTTCGTTGTTCACTTTTTTTAATTTTTTTATTTTAAAATGAGATTTTGAGCAAGGAAAGCTGCTATTTTTAAATATTTTTTGAACAAAAAGGTCAAGCCGGCACAAGCGCCCCGGTCTTGCGGCAGCGATTGGAAGGGCGCCGAAGGCGGTGCGAGCGTAGCGAGCACGGAACCCCTGAAAAGCGCGGCGGCGACGTAAGGAGCCGAGCCGCCCTAAAAAAATCAAGAAATATTGAAAATAAATATTTAAACAAATCCATTTTCCAAAAAAATATTATTATTTTTGCACATCAATAAAATATGTATATTTAATAATAAAAACAATTGCAATATGGAAAAAATCAGAATAGGAATCAATGGCTTTGGTCGTATCGGTCGATTGGTGCTCAGCGCCTCATTAGAAAGAGAAAATGTTCAAGTAGTTGCCATCAACGATTTGTTGGAAGTAAACTACATTGCCTATATGCTGAAATACGACTCTGTTCACGGTCATTTCAAAGGCACGATTGATGTTAAGGACAACAACTTGATTATCAACGGAAATCCCATTCGTGTTACCGCAGAAAAAGAACCTGCCAACCTGAAATGGAACGAAGTGAATGCCGATGTAGTCATTGAATGTACCGGTCGGTTCTTGACACAGGAATTGGCAGAAGCCCACATTCAGGCCGGCGCAAAGAAAGTGGTTCTTTCAGCACCTCCAAAAGACGACATTCCTATGTTCGTAATGGGCGTTAACAACAAGGAATACGCCGGTCAGCCGATTGTTTCCAATGCCTCTTGTACCACCAACTGTTTGGCCCCATTGACCAAGGTTATCCACGATAATTTCGGGATGGTTGAAGGTTTGATGACGACCGTTCACGCCGCCACCGCCACACAAAAAACTGTTGACGGGCCTTCTATGAAAGATTGGCGCGGCGGACGTTCGGTTTTCGGCAATATCATTCCATCATCAACAGGTGCCGCCAAGGCCGTCACCAAGGTGATTCCTTCTCTAAAAGGTAAATTAACGGGTATGTCATTCCGTGTTCCCACCGCCGACGTTTCTGTTGTTGACTTAACCTGCCGTCTGGAACGTGCCACCACTTACGATGAGATTAAAGCCGCTATGAAACGTGCTTCAGAAGGCGAGTTGAAAGGCATTCTCGGTTATACCGAAGACTTGGTGGTTTCTACCGACCTTCTCGGCGACACCCACACTTCAATTTTTGATGCTGCCGGCGGTATTATGCTGAATCCAAACTTCGTTAAACTCATCGCCTGGTACGATAACGAAGTGGGTTATGCCAACAAAGCCGTTGATTTGGCCGTTTATATCGCAGGAGAATAATTGACAATGCATACTTACTTTGCCGACGTTTTACTACCCCTACCTTTACCAAGGCTTTTTACCTATCGTGTTCCTCAAGAATTAAATGACAGTGTCACTTGGGGAATACGAGTGGTTGTTCCTTTCGGCAAAAGCAAGATATACTCCGGCTTGGTGCTTAACGTCCACGAAAACGCACCTCAACAAGTTAATATTAAGTACATTTTAGAGGTCATTGACAATCAATCCATAGTCTCAAAACAGCAAATTGCCTTGTGGCAATGGATTTCTAAATACTATATGTGCGGGCTCGGAGAGGTGATGGCCGCCGCCTTGCCCTCCGCCCTTAAACTCGCCAGCGAAACCAAAATACAACTTAGTCCATCATTCGACGGAGACTTGTCCATCTTGAGTGATAAAGAACTCAAACTGGTGGAAGCCCTATCCTACCATCCCGTTATGACTATTGATGAAATATCAAAGACAATTGATATTCAAAAGGTTATACCTATCATCAAGTCATTGGTAGAAAAAGATATCATCATTACAGATGAAGAAATTCGAGATCCTTATAAACCCAAAACCGAATCCTTTATCCGTTTGGCGGAGCCTTATTGCGACAATGAGGCCTCGGTAATGACTTTACTGGACAGTTTGGGTGCTTCTAAAAAGACAGCCAAACAACAAGATGTGCTGCTCGCATTTTTAATGCAGACTAAATCCAGCGATAACGCGGCAAAATTTAATCTGAAAGCTGCCATTAAGAAATCGGATTTGCTGAAGACCAACGACATTTCGCAGGCACGACTACAAACTTTGATTGACAAACATATTTTTATACAGGAAAATACCGTCACCAGCAGATTAAAATCCTTTGATTCCCAAGCAAGTCCAGACGACATCAAGCTGTCTTCGCCACAAGAAACCGCAATGAATGAGATTCTGCGCCAGTTTCAAGACCACGAAACGGTATTACTACACGGCATCACGGGAAGCGGCAAGACAGAAATTTATATCAAACTGATTGACAAAGTTTTATCAGAAGGAAAACAAGTACTGTACCTACTACCGGAAATTGCATTGACCTCTCAAATTGTCAATCGATTACGAAAATTTTTTGGTAACAAGGTAGGTGTTTATCATTCTCGTTTCAATGAATATGAACGAGTGGAGATTTGGAATCGCGTGTTAAGTCAAGGCGGCTCCCAAAACCTCAGCGACAAATATCAACTGATTTTGGGTGCCCGATCCGCTTTATTGTTGCCATATAGCAATTTAGGTTTGATCATTGTTGATGAGGAACACGACGGTTCCTATAAGCAAGCAGATCCTTCCCCCCGCTATCATGCCAGAGACTGTTCCGTTGTCTTAGGGAAATTGCATCAGTGCAAAGTCCTGCTCGGAACCGCCACTCCCTCTATTGAAAGTTACTACAACGCGCAACAAGGCAAATACGGTCTGGTCAACCTCACACAACGCTTTGCACAAAGCACCTTGCCCGAAATTTGGATGGTTGACATTCCGAAAAGCATCCGCCAAAAAAAGATGAACGGACATTTTTCTCAGTTTCTCATCGACCAAATGACGGAGGCCTTAGCCAAACACGAACAAATAATCCTATTCCAAAACCGTCGCGGTTATTCCCTTAGAATGTACTGCAACACTTGTCAAAGTATGCCCACCTGCATTCATTGCGACGTTTCGCTCACTTACCACAAGCGCAGCAATTTGCTCAAATGCCACTACTGCGGCTATGCGATTCCCGTCCCCACGACCTGCCCCCAGTGCAACAGCACGGACATTGAAATGCGGGGGTTCGGCACCGAAAAAATAGAGAATTCTTTGGCAGAACTATTTCCTGACAGCGTCATTGCCCGAATGGATCTGGACACCACCCGCTCAAAAAACGCATATCAAAAAATCATTTCCGATTTTGAAGCACATAAAACCGACATTTTAGTCGGTACCCAAATGGTAACCAAGGGTTTGGATTTCGACCGCGTGAGCGTAGTGGGCATCCTCAACGCAGACAATCTGCTGTCCTACCCCGAATTTCGAGCTTTTGAAAAGGCCTTTCAAATTATGTCGCAAGTGAGTGGGCGTGCCGGCAGAAAAGAAATTCCCGGAAAAGTTATCATTCAAACTTACCAACCTAAACATCCGGCCTTAAATTTTGTTGTCAGCAATGACTACAACAGTATGTACACTCAGCAAATTGCTGAGCGAAAGCAATTTAACTTTCCTCCTTTCTGTCGTCTCATCAAAATCACGTTAAAAAATGCCAACAGCGACCTCGTCAACGAAGCCGCATCGGCATTGACACCTTTGCTGAGAACGGCTTTCCCTCAACGTGTTTTAGGTCCTGAATGGCCATTGGTTTCAAGAATCCAGAATTATTATCTCAAAGATTTCTGGATTAAATTAAACAAAGATAATCAATTGGAAAACAACAAGTTGACCCTCTATAAAATTCTTCAGGAATTTCAAGAAAATCATCAATTCAAAAGTGTGCGCCTTGTCGTTAACGTAGATGCCTAATACTACATTAACGGGATGTGTCCTTTGAGTTTATTTTCCCTTATCACTTCTCTAACCTTATTCATCGTGATTTTCGAGAAAAACGCCTCACTTAATTTTTCGCTAATGTAAGTTACTGCCGAAGTAGAAGGATGGCAAAGATCATCGGCATAAAAGCGATAATCTCGAAGGTCGTCCTGCAAGATTTCGTACGAGGGAAAATAAAACACATTTCCATTATCAACAAATTGATTTACTGATAGATGTAATATTGACTTACTGATTTGATTTTCGTGAAAACCATCACCCAAATGACGAACCGGACTCACCGTGAAAATAATCTTCAGCTTGGGATTAGTATCTTTCAATTCTTGAAATAAATCTTGATAAAGTGCCACAATCCGCTCAATAGACAAACAAGTTTTCTCGAAGCGGGAAGCCGGGATTTTGTGACAATTTGCCACAATCATATCGCGTTCAATCAAGCGGTAACAATAAGCCGTTCCGAAAGTCAGAAACAAAAAATCCGCTTGCGACAATGCCTCGTGAGACTGAAACAATCCTTCGTGAATATGACGTAAAAATTCATCTTTATCGGCATTGGAAAAACGACCGTGATGGGCATAACTGATCCATTTTTCATTGAAAAAATCAATATATTTCTCGCCAAACAAATCTGGATTCATACTCATTTCCAAAGCATTAGCGATAGAAATCGGATTAAAGAGCGTTCCAAACGGATTTGAGCAGCAATCAAAATTCAAATTTTTAAAAAACTGCCCAATATGATCTGAAAAACACGAACCCAAGAGCATCAACTTATGATTGTAGTTGATGTCGAACGGATATTTAGGAGCAGGGATTTCAGTGCGGAAATTCATACTATTTAGGGATAATCAGTTTTGCGAATTTGAGCATCAAAGTCTTATTGCCGACGGTATCGAAAGCCACCAGCGCCTTTTTCTCGTCACCGAAACCTTCGGTAGAAATCACCACGCCATAACCGAACTTATTGTGATAAACGCGCTTATTGACAACAATTTGATCGAACGTGGCCAATTCGCCGATTTGGGCCAATTCAGCTTCGGTTTTCGTCTGCACTGTCGGCTTCGGTGCCGCTGGTCTCACCGCAGGGGAAAACGGATTGGTGCGAACAGAAAACGAATGAGTCTTGGCAAACGATGGTTTTTCGGGCTTGGAAAACGAACCCTTGCCAGCCGAAGCCTTGCGTGTGGTATTTAAGTATTTTTCTGGAATTTCATCCAGGAAACGGCTGTGTTCGGCAAATTGCAGAGAACCAAACTTATATCGCGTTTCGGCATACGTAAGCATCACCCGTTTTCTGGCACGTGTCAGCGCCACATAAAACAAGCGGCGTTCCTCTTCCAATTCCTTTCGCGTATTGACACAGAGAGAGGACGGAAAAAGATTTTCCTCCAAACCCGTCACAAACACATAATCAAATTCAAGGCCTTTAGCCGCATGGATGGTCATCATTTTCACTTTATCCTCGGTATCATCCTTTTCATCATCATCGCCCAACAAAGAAACCGTTTCCAAATAATGATCCAATGAGGGGAAATACGTACTGATAAGTTCGCCAGTGACCTCGTTGAAGGCGGATTCGGGTTCACGCTCGGTAAAAGCCTTGATAGAATCCAGCAATTCTTCGATATTTTCTATTCTGTCTTTGTCGGAAGGATCTTCACGCAACGCACTCACAATGCCCGAAGATTCAGCGATATGCTTAGCCAAATCAAAAGCATCGGTAGTAGGCAAGAGAGCGGTATAACTCTGTATTCGCGCCGCAAAATCGGTCATTCTTGCCTTAGTGGGCGCATTCACATCCAAATTAAAATCATCGGGATGGGTCAACACATTCCACATCCTTTCGTGATGTTCGGCTGCACAGTTCAAGAGTTTATCGACGGAAGTGGCACCGATGCCGCGCTGCGGATAATTGATGACACGACGCAAGGATTCTTCGTCATAATGATTAACGGCCAGACGAAAATAAGCCATCAAATCCTTGATTTCCTTTCTTTTATAAAATGAAAGTCCCGCATAAATCTTATAGGGGATATGTCGTTTAATCAGCACTTCCTCTATGGCACGCGATTGAGAATTGGTACGATACAGAATGGCAAACTGACTATGCGATGCCTGCTCATTGACCTTGATTTCAAAAATCGCATCCGCAATGGCAAAGGCCTCTTCTGTATCGCTGCCAGTTTTGAGAATATTGATTTTTGACCCTTCCGCATTATCGGTCCAGATTTCCTTATACATCTGGTCCTTATTGTTTTTGATAATGGCATTGGCGGCATTGACGATATTCTGGGTGGAACGGTAATTCTGTTCCAACTTGATGATTTCGCAAGTAGGATAATCGCGCTTAAAATTCAAGATATTCGTAATATCGGCACCACGGAAAGAGTAAATACTTTGCGCATCGTCGCCCACCACGCAAATATTTTGATAGGCGGCAGCCAACTTCTTGATTATCAAATATTGAGCATAATTGGTATCTTGATACTCATCGACTAAAATATAGCGATAGCGCTGCTGGTACTTATACAGCACATCAGGATAATCGCGCAGCAGCACATTCATATAGTACAGCAAATCGTCGAAATCCATCGCATTGGCGCTTTTCAGACGCTGATTATAACGCATAAAGATGTCGGCGATAAGGGGCTTGCCACTACGGGCATCAGCTTCACGAATTTCGGGATTTTGGGCATAATCTTCTTCTGAAAAAAGACTCGACTTGGCGGAAGAAATTCGATTTTGGATATAATTGGCCACATAAATCTTGGGGTCGAGCTGCATTTCCTTCACGATGGACTTGATCATACTTTTGGTATCGTCCGCATCATAGACAGTCAAATTCTGGTTATATCCCAAACGGGAACCTTCCACACGGATGATTCGATAGAAAATAGAGTGGAAAGTACCCATCGAAACGGCCTTTGCATTACTGTTTCCCACCAACTTAAAGATACGTTCCTTCATTTCGCCAGCAGCCTTGTTGGTAAAGGTCAGCGCCAGAATTTGAAACGGGCTGATTCCGCGGGTGAGCATATAGGCGATACGATAGGTTAAAACGCGGGTTTTGCCGGAACCGGCGCCCGCAATCACCATCACTGGTCCTTCTATCTGTTTTACAGCACGTTGCTGCACGTCATTGAGTTGCGATAACAATTCTTCTTCCTGATTCATGCCTCAAATTTTTAAGACTGCAAACTTACATAAAAGTTTTGAGATTTTTCTATTGGACAAATAGAATTTATTTGTATTTTTGTCAGTTCTAAATTCAGAACTTGGATAATTGTAACTTAATATTTGTGTATTAGAAACTGGTTTATGGGTTCACCAATTCCTGATACCTAATTAACCTATCGAGCCCGCAAAAAAACATGAAAAAAATCAAATTATTTACCTTGACATGCCTTTTACTGTCGGTGACTTTCATGTCCTGTAAAAAGGATCCCAAAAAAGACGATCCTGTTGAACCGACTTCAGAAGAAACCGTCTATATTATGGGAACTTACGGAGCTGAATCCTTTCTCCTAACGAATGACAAAATAAGCTACTTTGGCAATAATATAGGAAGATTTGGTGCACTTGACATGGCGATAACAGACAATGGTGACCTCTATGTTGTGGGAGAAGTAAAACATTTTGGGCTCGGTGGGTCTCCCTCATCATTGCTATTCAAAAACGGCGTTCCTTGCTATGAATATAACTTTGATAACGCTTCATTTTGCGGCATTGCGATTGAAGACAATGGTAAGATTGTCCTTGCGGGTTTACATTTATCAGATAAATACAGACCTACCGTGTGGGACGGCACCACCGCAACAAATTTGCCTCTTACTGGTGAAAGCAACATAAATGAATGGCATGTTACATCCATAGATTATAAGGATGGTCACGAACTCATTGTTGGTTTCTATTTGAATTATGATGGCAAATACGTTCCATTAGTGTGGGTAGATCGCCAACTTGTAAATGTAGATCCTATGAATGGTGCTTCAGCAAAAATCTATTCCGGCACACTGACCAATGGCGCCAATTTCAAAATCGTTGGTAATTATTTAGATGAAGACGATAACTACACGGCATACGAATATGATAGTCAATCTGGCATAGGCACTCGAATCCCTTATCAGTGGGAAAACTCAAATTTCAGCGTAGCTTACGGAATAGTCAATTCTTCCAAGTGGAATAGAACCGAAGCGGAAGGAAGCCGCAGTACCTATTCTTTAATAACTGAAGATTATGAGCACTACGAAATAAATCCAATAACTGATGAACCATATATAGACACCTGTTATGGAGGATTTTATGTGATGAAAGACGGCAGCGTTCTGCCGCAAACAATGTATAGATACCCAGAAGGCAACACCATCAGCTCTATTATTGATATGTCAATCAACTCCAAAAACCAGCTTTATCTGGTAGGAAGTTTCTATGACATTGACGGAGGCATCAAGCCTGCCTACTGGGTGGATGGCGTATGTCACGTTATTGATCTTGAAGATGGCGTTGCTTCCAGAATCATCATCAAACCTGCCCAAAAGTAATGCACTATGAAAAAAATCAAATTACTCACCTTGACATGCCTTTTGCTGTCAGTGGTTTTTATGTCTTGTAAAAAAGATCCTAAAAAAGACGATCCTGTTGAACCGACTTCAGGAGAAACAGTCTATATCATGGGAACTTACGGAGTAACCAAATCATTTCTCCTAACGAATGAACAACTAAGCTTTTTTGACAATAATATTGGAGATTTTGGCGCACTTGACATGGCGATTGCAGACAATGGCGATGTTTATGTTGTAGGAGAAGTGGAACCTAACGATGATGGTTCTCTTCCATCATCAATGTTATTCAAAAATGGCGTACCTTGTTATGAATATGACTTTGATTATGCTTCTTTTTGCCGCATTGCCATAGAAGACAATGGAAAGATTGCCCTCGCGGGATTGCATCTTACCGATCAAATTAGACCCGCCGTGTGGGACGGCACCACCGCGACAAACTTACCTCTTCCCGGTGGAGACAATATAAGTAAATGGTACATTACATCAATGGATTATAAGGATGGTCATGAACTCATTGCAGGTTTCTATGTAAATGCTAACGGCAAATACGTTCCGGCAGTGTGGGTAGATCGTCAGCTTGTAAATGTGGATCCCATGAACGGCGCTTCAACTATAGTTGATGCCGGCACACTGATCAATGGTACCAATTTCAAAATTGCAGGTCGTTATTTAAATAAAGAAGGAAACTACATGGCATACGAATACGATAGTCAATCTGGCACAGGCACCCGAATCCCTTATCAGTGGGAGGGCTCAAATGTCAGCATGGCATACGGAATAGTCAATTCTTCCAAGTGGAATAAAACCGAAGCGGAAGGAAGCCGGAGCAACTATTCTTTAATAACTGAAGATTACGAGCACTACGAAATAAGTCCAACAACTGGTAAGCCATATATGGACACCTGTTATGGTGGTTTTTATGTTGTGAAAGACGGTAGCGTCTTGCCGCAAACAATGTATAGATACCCAGAAGGCAACACCATCAGTTCTATTATTGATATGTCAATCAACTCCAAAAACCAGCTTTATTTGGTGGGAAGTTTCTATACCATTCATGAAGGCATCAAGCCTGCCTACTGGATAGATGGCGTACGTCACATTATTCCTCTTGAAGGGGGTGCAGCCTCTAAAATCATCATCAAACCTGCCCAAAAGTAATATTTGCAGGTTTTATATAAATTTCAAAGAGAGGCGGATTATCACAATTCGCCTCTCTTTTTGTCAAAAAATATCAAGATTAGACAAAGAAACAAAATCTTCGTATTGGATTTCTTTTTCTAACAGAAATTACAGTTTCAGCTGATCAAAATTTTTACCAAACACGCCGTATGTTTTAGAAATACTGATGAATGCCGTATCGTCAATATCCTTAATGATGCGCGTGATGAGCACCTTGTCGGTTTTATGGGCGATAATGAGCAGAATTTCGCTTTCTTCCTTGGTATAGGAACCATAACTTTTGATGAGGGTGGCACCACGATGAAGGTCGTTGTTGATTTTATCGGCGATTTCGCGATTCTTTTTAGAAAACACCATAATCTGATAACTCTGCCTATAACCATCGATCACCACATCGGAAATTACGGTATAGACGAACATCACCACCATACTATAAACCAGCTTTTCCACCGAGTGAACAATGAAGTAGGAAGAAGCAACGATAAAAATGTTGGAATAAAAAGACACGCGGCCATACGAGATATTACGGTATTTACCAATCATCAGGGCCACGATATCGGTGCCGCCTGTATTTCCGCCGAAATTGATGGCCATTCCCACTCCGAAGGCAGCGAGACCCGCACCAATCATAGAGCACATAAAGGCGTCGTCCACCAAAGGCTGTTTGAAGATGGCCTGCCCTACCGACAGTAGCGAAGACAGAATCAGCGTGCATATCATGGTATTGATGCAGAAGCGGCGACCGAGGACTTTCCAGGCAATGACGACCAAAACCAGGTTCAGCACGAAAGCAGTAACGCCAACAGGAATAGTTTTGGTGGCAAAATAAACGATAGCCGCGATACCGCTCACGCCGCCGCCGGTCAGTGCGTTTGGAATGAGGAAAGCGGTCCAACCGAAGGCAAAAATTGCCAAACCGATGGTGATAAATACGAAATTTTTAATCTCTTTGAGTAATTCTGAAGTGGTAATCATGGTAAATTTGTTGGGTTAATATTGATTGATTAATTATTATCTTACTGAATTCCAATAAATTAAATTTTGATAATCATATTGAAATGCAAAATTACGAAAAAAAATAAAAAAAGCTTGTAGTAATTAAAAAAAGTTGTATTTTTGCAGCGTCAAAATCGGAAACGATGAGGCGACACGCTTCCTTAGCTCAGTCGGTTAGAGCATCTGACTGTTAATCAGAGGGTCCTAGGTTCAAGTCCTAGAGGGAGCGCCAAGAAAAGCACCAACTCTCAACGAGTTGGTGCTTTCTTTATGTCCTTCCCGAGCATTGCAGTTTCGCCGATTTCAACAGGTTTTGCTGCAACTATTCACTAACAGTTCACTAATTCTCCACACCGGCGGCCTTTAATGAATCATCTCCCGCATCTTCCGCAGTCACCTTATTCACAATCAACATCAAGGCACCGTCGCCAGTCACATTCACCGCTGTTCCCAGTGAATCTAACGCAATGCTCAGCGTAATCATAATCGCGATCATCGGATCCGTAAAACCAAGCATAGACTGTATCATACCCGCTGCCGCCATAATCACGCCGCCGGGAATGCCGGGAGCCGCCAACACCGTGATAGAGAAAATCATAATAAACACGAAATACAATGAAAAATTGTAAGTCACACCATACATCAGCATTGTGGCGACAGCCAGGGCTATAGTTCTAATTGACGCTCCTGACAAATGGATATTCGCACACATCGGGATGACAAAATTCACCACGTTATGTCTCACGCCCATTTTATTTGCACAACGAAGCGTAACAGGCAACGTCGCTGCAGAAGACGAAGAGGCCAAGGCGGTAAACAAGGCCGGGAACATCGTACGTAATGACTTGAACGGATTCCGTTTCGCAATTATTCCTGCTATGATGTATTGTATCAGCAACCACACGATAAAAAGAACAATCATCACTAAAATTACCTTCGAATAGACCTTGATCACCATATTCATTTCACCGGAAACCGTCATTTTCAAAAACATTCCGAAAATATATATAGGCAATAAGGGCAGAATGATGCTGTTGATAATCATCATCACCACATCTTTCAATTCAATCACGCCAGACTTAATGCTATGATGATTGTACTTGAGGATGGCAAAACCCAAGATAAACGACAAAAGCAAAGCCGACATCGTATCCATTAATGGTGGAAAATCAATTTTAAAATACGGAACCAAAGCCGCCGATGAAACTCCCTCCGCAAGAGCGACTGTAGAATCTACTTGTTCATTAATGATCATTGGAAAAACCAGATCGGAAACGCCAAATGTGAATAAACCAGCAATGACCGTTGAAACATACGACAACGACAGGGTCCAAATAAGCATTTTGCCCACCCCCTTGTCCGTTTCCACAATAGCACTCGTAATCAATGCCAAAATCAACAATGGCACGGTGAACGCCAAAAGAGACGAAAATAATCCGTCAAAAGTAATGAAGATTCTTACAAACCAAAGAGGCATAAACTGTCCCAAGGCAATTCCCAATACCACTGCCAAGGCGACAGTCGCCAATAAGTTTTTCTTGAAAAAATTTAAAATACGTTTGAACATAATTGTTATTGCTTTTATTTTTCTGCAAAGATACAACAATTATTGATTATATTCATCGGCGTAATCAATCGAGTTAATAGTACCAAGCACTGTTTTTCCAATCTGCCCTACTCGTCCCATAATCTTTCCATCTGTCACAAAAGACATTCCTGACTTCTTCCTTAAACTTTTTTTCTGAAACACTATAAGAAAAATCGAAATCATACTTATGCTGGACAACCACTTGCAGATCTTTTCGATATTGACTATGAAGAATTTTACATTTCAGGGAAAAAATCTTGTCTTTTTTATAGCTAAGAGCTCGATCAAGCCGGCGGTTCACACGATTTTGACAAAGTCTAAGCTGCGGGTTGTCATTCTCCGTTAAGTCTTCCAAAAAATTGCCCAAACACACATAACTAATACCGTAATTGCTTAAGAACCACGCTCTGCCCATACAACTTTGATAAAGTCCCAAGGCGTAGGCATAGGCGGCATTGGCCCGCTCTTCATCAGTTTTGGCAGAGCGGCACTCCTTATCCAGACGCGACATAATTTGGCAAAAGTTCAGCTTACTTGGATTCTTGGAGTATGCTTCCGCAGGATTAAAGGAAAGCGCAAATTTTCCTTTTTGGTCTTTATTCGTAATCCATCTTTCAACAAAGGGATTGTGCTTGTCGTCTAAATATTCCGCGATATTTTGTGTCTTCAAGAATTTTTTACTCACTTTTTGGAAATAGGGAATGGCTTTCGCATACTGTTCCTTCCGCATATATTTTGTACCAATGAGCTCATAGAAATAATTCAAATCTTTATAACTGTTTCGAATGAGATATTTTTCCATTGGGGTTTCGCCGCCAGAACGAATAAATGCCACATATTGCAATAAGGTTTCCACATTAACCGTATCTATATATTCAAACAGCTTAGTGTTGTAATCAAAATTCAGGCAATAGATTCGGCAATCATAATCATTTTGTTCCACGATCAGACTTTTGCCATATTCGTGCGGGTCATCATTATAGGTGTACGAGGTAGGTGCTACGGCTGGATACTTATAATATGTTCCCCATTCCGTTGTTTCGGCAGTAAGTTTCCCTTTTCGGGCAAACTCGCGAGCTTTTTTACCAGAATGATAAATTTCATTATAGAAATTTAAATAGGCAATGACTTTATGCGATTGATTCATTCTCTCAAAATATGGAATAACACCAAGAAAGATCACCCGACGAAACACTTTCACATAGTGTGCGGCAAGTTTGGGTTGGTTATAGGCCAGCGAACAGTCCGGGTATAATGCGCTATATGTTTCGTCATATCCAAAGTAACTAATATCATTCTTTCTCAAATTACTATTGATCTTATCGCTTAACCATTTCAAGTCGGGATAAAGAGTTTCTTCGTACAAGCTGTCGTTATCGCTGCGCGTGGAATTAAAAAGCAGCTTCATCAGCCAAATATTCTCTTTCACCCGAGCGGTTCCTTGCAGCTTTTCAGATTCTTTTAGAATTTTTAAAGCTTCCTCGTGATTTCGATTGATATAGGCCAGCGCCGCCTGTGCCGATTTCCACAAGGCTGGATTCCGAGTTTTGCCCTCACGAATTACCTCATCAGCAAACTTATCAAACGCTTTTGCTTTGGCTAGTTTGGGATGGTCGAAATAATAATTGACAAATTGCTGCATCATAAATTCAAACCCTTTATTGTTGGGAGTTTGTTGATATATGGTCCTCAACAAATCGGGATCATAATGCAGATGGACATTGCAATAACCGATGTTGGCAAAGGTGACTGCCGCCTCCGCCTTTCGTCCAAGCCGAAGCAGCGCGCCGCCATAATAGTTTTGGCATTGCGTTCGCAAGGCACTCTGAGGTATATTTTTTCCATAACTATTCCAAACAGACACGCATTTCTGATAATCGGCACAATAAAAATACTTGCGCATCAGCTGCAAAACATAACGATGTCGAATGTCGCGATTCGGACACCGCTGAATACAATTTTCGTTCAATTCACGAACTTTAAAAATACTGACATCCATTTCTTGTTGTAACGGGTCGGTCGGATCAATCCAATGGCAAAAATCTGACGGACTGTAATACCAAGCCGATTGCTTCCACGCCATTCCTTTGACAGAAGCCAAATCAGCAGTTTTCAAACTCTGCCAATATTGTAGGGCAGTCGTGTCATTATGCTTTATCAAATATCTGAAAAAGTCATTGTCGGTCTTGTTATTCAGACAATAAACACCATATAACGCATCCTCCACCGATTCGCGCGACACCGATTTTTTTACATATTGATGCCAAAACTCAATATTTTCCTCACGAAACTGCACATCCAATGCCCTTTGCCAACCTTCGTCGGTAGGATATCCCGTATAAAAAATCCAATGGTATTGCGGTTCAACCTCATAAAATCCGCCACATCCGGTGGCCGAAAAACAGCGAACCAAAAATAATAAACTAATTAAAAAATGCCTGAATCTCATCGTCTGAATATTTTGAAAGTTGTTTTGCATCCAAGTGGTAAAGTATGACGGATTTATCGCTACAATAACGATTCAACAGTTTTTTCACCTCCAAAATCGTTTGGGCGGAAACTTCCTCATAACGAACATATTTCGTGGCACTCTCGGGCAACCTGTCAATCACCTCGTAACGATTGCCCGATAAAAGTTTATATTTTGAGGTATCATTTACAGGACAATCAGATTTATTGAGACAGACAAATTCCTTGTTTTCATCAAATTCCACACACCAAGAATAAGTTGGAAGTGCCAAAGTCAAAGGCAACGGGTAATCTTTCAGTTTGCGATTCACATATTGTTTAACGTCCTTCACATCCAAAATTGAATTTTCCGTGTCAAAATCCTTGAAATCGCCCGTATTGTAACACATTAGCACCCCATAATCCGCCTTAGGCGCTTCCTGCGTAAGCTGATGCAATCGAATGGTGGTGGAAATCTGAATGGTATCTTGAAAATACTCATTCAAATATTCACGAATATCTACCAAAAAATTGAAATAGGACTGCTGCGTGGAAGTAGTCCAATCACAATCAAACTGCACTTCCCTGATGCCAACAATATTGTTTTCGATGCACATAACAGACAACCTACGGGCGAGAAAATCCGTAAAAGTGGAATACGACTTTATCGCTTCCGGCGTGATGAAAACAACCGGTACGATTTCTATGTCTAAATTTCGAATAATATCCCAATCTGATGAATGTAAATTAATACTGGCCACGGGAGCACACACGTCGCGAAAATTCGGATTCCGGTTTATATCCACATCAAAAAAGCGAACATACATTTTCTTTATCTCATTGTCTTTCAAAAAATTCCGTTCATCCTCATTGAGTGAAAAGTTGGTCCGCCAGTAATACACGGAATTTTTCTGTGGGACAGTTTCCTTCGTGCCACACAAATTTTCAAATGGAATTCGATTGGTGAGGAAAATGACGCCGACGACCAGCACGGCGGCGGCAATCAGTACGATTAAATGGATTTTTTTCATTGTCTATGGTGTAAAATTTTTCAGCAAAAATAGTACTTTGTCATACCTGCAAAGCCGCATCGCACAGTCAAATGTACGAAACCACATATTTATTGTATGAATTGATAAAAAGTATATCCATACACAATAAATTTCAATGAAAAAACGATTCATTTTGTAGTTATTTTGTATCTTTGCCGTCTAATAATTATTATTAATAGAAATAATTTATATTATCAACATAACAAATTAAAAACCAACGATTTATGAAAAACATCAAATTATCTGTCGTCGTATTTGTATTTACGATGATTATGTTGTGTATCGGTTCTCTGTTCGCACAGAAATCATACACGTACAAAACTTTCCCCAACGATCCCCTTCAGGTTCGTGAATACACCTTGGACAATGGCTTGAAAGTGTATATGAGCATTTACAAGGACGCCCCTAAAATCCAGACCTACATCGCCGTTCGCGCGGGAAGCAAAAACGACCCCCACGAAACCACCGGTTTGGCCCACTACCTGGAACACATGATGTTCAAGGGCAGTGAACGCCTCGGCACTTCCGACTGGGAAAAGGAAAAAGTGCTGATTCAAAAAATTGAAGACCTTTTTGAAGCTTACCGTATGTTTGATGACGAGCAAACCCGCACGGCCATCTATCACAAAATCGACAGTTTGTCGTACGAGGCATCAAAGATTGCCATTGCCAACGAATACGACAAGGCGATGAGCTGCATCGGTTCTGAAGGAACCAACGCCTTCACCAGCAACGACTACACGATGTATGTTGAAAACATTCCCAACAACCAATTGGAAACCTGGTGCGAAGTTGAAGCCGACCGCTTCCAACACCTTGTTTTGCGTTTGTTCCACACCGAATTGGAAACCATTTACGAAGAGAAAAATATGAGCTTGACCAAGGATGGACGCCGCGTGAACGAACAAATGTTCGCTGCCCTGTTCCCTCATCATCCATACGGAACACAAACCACTCTGGGCGAACAAGAACACCTCAAAA
This sequence comes from Bacteroidales bacterium, assembly GCA_024400755.1. Lineage (GTDB taxonomy): Bacteria > Bacteroidota > Bacteroidia > Bacteroidales > WCHB1-69 > RUG11690. The sequence continues at coordinate 24,546 of JAKSMG010000018.1, forward strand.
ATCCTTCTATGCGCAACATCCGAAACTTCGTAGCCACTTATTACGTTCCCAACAATATGTGTATCAGCTTGGCCGGTGACTTTAATCCCGACGAAGCCATCGCCATCATCGACAAGTATTGGGGCAATATGAAACCAGGCAACGTTCCTGTGTTCCAAAAAGTTCCAGAAAGTCCTATCACCACCCCTATCGTTAAGACTATCACTGGTTTAGATCCTGAAAACACCACCATTGCCTATCGTATCGACGCCGGCAATGGCAGCCGTGAAGTTATGCTCGCCAACTTGCTTGAATCAGTATTGAACAACGGCAAATGCGGTTTGATTGACGTCAATATCAACCAACAGCAGAAATGCTTGGGTGCTTACGCCGGCTGCTACGCCTTGAATGACTATTCCGCCTTTATGTTCGGCGGCAGTCCAAACCAAGGCCAGACTTTGGAACAACTCCAACAGCTTTTGTTTGAACAAATCGCTTTAGTTAAGAAAGGCGAATTTGACGAAAGCATTCTCGAAGCTGCCATCAACAATATGAAACTCAGCATTATGAAGATGGCTGAAAGCAACAACAGCCGTGCTTCACAAATGGCCTACGCTTTTGTGGAACACCAAGATTGGGGCGATGTTTGCAACGAACTTAACGAATTGGCAAAAATCACGAAAAAAGACATCGTGGAATTTGCCAACCAAATTTTCAAAGACAACAACTATGTTATTGTCAATAAATTACAAGGAGAACCCGATCCTGTCTTGAAGGTTTCTAAACCAGCCATCACTCCTATTGAAGTAAGCCGTGACAAAGAAAGCGCCTTCTTGAAAGATATCAAGAATCGTCAGGTTACTCCTATCGAACCTGCCTACGTAGATTTCAGCAAGGACTTGCAAAAAAGCAAAATGAATAACGGTGCCGAAATCCTTTATGTAAAGAATGTTGAAAATAAGACTTTCAACTTGAATTATTACTTCGATTTTGGTTATCGTGCCGACAAGACCATCGACTTGGCCGCCGACTTGATGGACTACTTGGGAACTTCAAAACATACTCCCGAACAATTACAACTTGAATTCTACAAACTCGCCTGCAACTATTCTTTAAGTGTTGGCAACGAAAATATCGTGGTCAGCATCAGCGGTTTGAGCGAAAATATGGAAAAGGCCATGGCTTTGGTGGAAGAAATCTTTGCCGACATCCAGCCCAACGAAGATGCTCTGCAAATGTTGGTTTCAAGAATCGTCAAGAGCCGTAACGACAACAAGAGCAATCAGCAACGTGCCTTCAGCGCTTTGCGCAACTATGGCGTTTATGGCGAAGACAGTCCAACCAAGGACGTACTCAGCGAAAGCCAATTGAAAGCATACAACAGCCAGCAGCTTTGCGATGCCATCAAACAGCTCTTCAACTACAAACATCGCATTTTGTATTACGGACCTGAAAGTATCGACAACCTGAAATCCATCATCGCCCGCGACCACAAAATGCCAGCCAAGTTTGCCAAGACTCCGGTCAACAAACAGCTTGTTCCCAAGGCCGTTAACGAAAACACCATTTACTTCGTTGACTACAACGCCAACCAAACCTATATGCAGGAATACATCCGCGGCGACAAATTCGACGTCAAGATTCTGCCTCAATTGAACTTGTTCAACGAATATTTCGGTGGATCAATGAACGCCATCGTATTCCAGGAAATGCGTGAAAAACGCTCTTTGGCTTACAGCGCTCAAAGTTACTATGTAACCCCTAACCGCAAAGACGGCTATTTCACCAATGTTGCCATTATCGCCACTCAAAACGACAAACTGCTTGACGCTATGAATGCGTTTAGCGAACTTTTCGAGGAAATGCCTGTTGCCGAAGCCAACTTCAAGATGGCACAAGACGCCGCCATCAGCAGCATCCGCACCGACCGCACCACGAAATTCTCCATCATCAGCAGCTACCTCACTTACGAAAAAATGGGCTTCGATATGAAGAAAACCCGCGGTCAGATTTTATTTGAAACCTACCCCACCCTGTCTATGCAGGACTTGGTGAACTTTAACCACAAATACCTCAAAGGACAAAAGAAATTCTATATGGTCTTAGGTCGCGAAGCCGATATGGACTTCAACGCCTTGTCTAAATTTGGCAAGGTTAAAAAATTGACTTTGGAAGATATTTTCGGATACTAAACCATCAATGATATCCTGGAAGGGAAGTGTTCAAGCGAATACTTCCCTTTTTTTATGGAAATTTGTCGTATTTTTGCAAAAAAAGAACGATGTCTATTTTACTCCGATCCGCCACCATTCAAGATGTGCCTTTTGTAGCCTGGACCATTGTCACGGCAGTCGGTATCAGCCAAGCTGACGAAGCGTTATTGAAACAAGTTGCCACGATATGCAGCCGCGAAGACGTGCTGTATAGCTGGATAAATTGCATTATTGCCGAATTTGACGGACATGCTGCCGGCGGTCTCTGCTGCTACGACGGCAAAAGATACCAGGAAATGCGACGTATCACCTTCCCCATCATTGCCCAACATACCGGCAAAGATTTCAGCGAAATGGATTTGGAAACCGTACCCGGCGAATATTACTTAGACTCGATGGCCGTGCTACCCGAATATCGGCATCGGGGAGTAGCAACAGCCTTGCTGAACGAAGGCATTCGCCAAGCAGCGGAATTGGGAATAAATCGGGCATCTATGATTGTCTCCCTGGAGAACCCTGCCGCCCAACGCCTTTACGAATCGTTGGGATTTCGCCATAAAGGAGACCTTTCCGCCTTTGGCGAGCCCTACCGAAAGATGATTATGGAGATATAGACATCAAGTCCATTGGAGATTGTACTTAAAAATTCAATCTTTCAAGATTGAAAATTGACAAAAAAAAGACTTTGAAAGATTGTTTTTTAATCTCAAGCGAATTCTAATACAGTAAGCCAAACATCCAGAGAGGAATGCGATGACCATATCCAATTTCGATTCCTGCGACAGCCAAATAACTATCCTGCAGGTCTTTAATCTGTTCAAAGCTTTTACTTCCACCTCCCACTTCAAACAAATATTTATTATCAACGAAAAAGTCTCCTTGGGGTGGGTAACACACTTTTGCCACTGCCTTAAGCTGGTTGAGGAAGAACGTCTCGCGGAGGGTTCCCACATTGGCCATCGGTGTAAGGGCATACATCAAATTGGTATTATTCAGGTATATTTTATCAGGTTTGGACAAATAGCGAAAACTCTTTTTTTCTGACGACAAAAGATTTAGCAAAGAACCTTTCTCTAACAAATCAAGCATTTTCATACCCTGTTCCCTATTTGTTTCCAAGAGGCCGTATAATTCGCTCATATTTGGTGTCTGGGGAACCTTGGCCGCCAAAATCATCAACATTCTTTGTACTTTTTGAACAGTTGGATACGACACATCTTCCACAGCAGGCAAATCCTCGTACAAGATAGTTCTGATTACGGACTGCAAACGCTGTTCAAACTCTTCTGAATCTCTTTTGTAAAACGGATAAAAACCAACTTTCAGGTAACGTTCAAACAAAGGCAAAACCTTACATTGACTCGTAATTTGAAGGGCGATTTTCGTATGCCTTCTTAGTAAATCCTGCAACGACACGGATTCGGTCGCCACCGCACCTTCAAACGCCATATACTCTCGAAAGGATAGTCCATTTAACTGATACATAATTTGCCGCCGGGAAAGGTCGCCCTTTTCACTCTCCATCTTTAGCATTGACGAACTTGTATAGACCACGTGCATATCAGGATACTCGTCATTGATATTTTTAATGACGGTTTGCCAATCCTTGTATTTATGTACTTCATCTATAAACAAATGCGTTCCTCCGTGGGTGTAATGGTATTCCACCACTTCGCTCAAAGTATGCGTCGCGAACCACATATTATCCAGCGATACATATAAAGCCAATTGCGAATTTTCGCCAAAATTCTCCTTAATATGCTGCAACAGCAAGGTCGTCTTGCCAACCCCTCTCGCCCCTTTTATCGCAATCAGCCGAGCATTCCACCTTATCTTATCGTATAAGTAGCGATGAAAATTCATTGACACCGCATGCACTAAGCGGTCGGATGTTCTATACAAACTTTCAATTGATGCGCCTTCCATAATTATGACTTGTATTTTTCAATCTGCAAAAATACAAAAATAAATCTTTCAAGATTGAAAATTGACAAAAAAAAGACTTTGAAAGATTGTTTTTATTGAGAATACTTTTCTTTTCCGTTACTTTCTTTATGACCCAAAGAAAGGTTTTCCCGCTAATGTAGAGACACCGTGTGCAAAGCCAATTCCCCTCCTTTGTTGTGTAGTCCAATGGATTGAAATATATAAAGTAGTCTGAGATACACAACAAAAAGGAGGGGTGGCCGCAGGCCGGGGTGGTAAAATCGGGCAGTTAGCGGCTTAATCTTAAGGATGACTAAAAAGTCCATAATGACGTTTTATTTTTCAGACCTCTATCTGTGAGAAGTTTCGAATATTAAATGTCAGAGGGTATAAAAAAATTTTTGGTCACCCTCAAATTATTAATAAAAACGGCAACTTTACAAGACTAAACGGAATAATCCCGTAAATTTTATTCCACAAAATATACCATAACCCCGAAATTTTAAAGTTAAAAACATACCATAGCCCCAAAATTTTTCGTGCCCACTTTTTGAAAGAAACAAACATTACCCAAACAGGCAGTCCATCCCCAACTTCACCGGCACGGTTTCATTGTAAACGCTTGGAGCAAAGCCGAAAGTCGTTATCATCGTAAGGTAGATGCCGCTTCGTGTACCTGTCTCGTTCTGGAAAGCAGTCATGCGGTTTCGTAACAACCTATCGTCCTCTTGCGTGATTTTATAGTCGTCTTTCGAGTATTTGATTTCGCAAAGGTTAATCATATCATCGGCACGATCAATAATGAGGTCTATCTGCGCACCGGGCATTGAACTTTTGCTTCTCCAAGAATAACATTTTGTCGATATACTGTCCAAGTGCAATACTTCCTTTGTTTGCCTAATGTGCGTTAGGCAGATGCTTTCGTATGTCAAACCATACCAATTGTTTACTTCTGGCGTGTTAATGTGATTGCTCCAGAAATTGCTTTCGGTTTTTGCCTTCGGCACGAAATTAAGGTAGAACATAATGTAAAAATCCGTCAGTTTGTAGATTCCACCTATGTTTTTCACTTTTTTGTCGCGTACATAATAAAGCCGAATGAACTCACAGTTTTGCAGGTTTTCAAGCATAGTGGTCAATGTGCTTCCACTTATAGACAAACGCGATGATATTTCCGAACGTGTCAGTCCTTTTTTGTTGTCCACCAACAGTTTGACAATTTTCTTATACGGTTCCGTTGAATTGAACAATGTTTTGAAAAGACGATCGTATTGAGGCGAACCCTAAAAGTTGGACAAAAAACTTTTAGGAAAATGTCAAGATAT
>JAKSMG010000019.1 GCA_024400755.1 Bacteroidales bacterium
GACACCGCCTATGGCGAGGTGAAGAGTTTTGCCACAAAAGATCTTGCGGTGACGACAAATGATGCCACCACCGACGTAAAAAGCACTTCCGCCACATTGAACGGCGGATTGACCAAACTCAAAGGCTATGCCAATGTGAATGTCGGCTTCAAGTATGGCACAAGCGAAAGCACGCTTACTTCCATCGCTGTCAAGGAAGCCGCAATGACTGCTACTGGCCAGTTTAGTTGTGACCTTACCGGTCTTACCGCCAACACTACATATTATTTCAAGGCCTTTGCCGCCAACGGAACCGACACCGTTTATGGCGAGGTGAAGAACTTCAGAACACTAAATCCTTGTCCAAATACTCCTACCGTTACCGATATTGACAATAACGTGTACAACACCGTTCAGATCGGCAGCCAGTGCTGGATGAAGGAGAATTTGCGTACCACGAAGTATGCCGACGGAACTTCCATTCCCCTGGGCGTCGGCACGAGCACACTCACGGACTTCCGCTACTTCCCCAATGGTCAAGAAGGCAACGTGAGCACCTACGGCTACCTTTACAACTGGAAGGCGGTGATGCACAGTTCCACCAGCAGCTCAGCCAACCCCAGCGGGGTGCAGGGCGTCTGTCCCACGGGCTGGCACGTCCCCTCTGATGCGGAATGGACACAGCTGACCGACTACGTGAAAAGCAAGTCCGAGTACCAATGTGGCGGAAACGCTGACAACATTGCCAAGGCGTTGGCCTCCCAAACGGGGTGGAAGAGCAACAATATTACCTGTGGCGTCGGCAACAATCCTTCTGCCAACAACGCCACGGGCTTTTCTGCTGTTCCTGCGGGCTACTGCTACGGCCACTACAGCCATTTCGGCATCGCCGCGTTCTTCTGGTCGGCTACCCAGAACAATAGCGACGAGGCCTACAGCCGCGTCTTGGACTACATCCTCGCCGACGTGAGCAGGACCGACTACGGTAAGAGCGACGGGTATAGTGTTCGTTGTCTAAGGGACTAAATTAGGGTAGAGGGCTTAGAATTTAGAATTGTCTTCAACCCACTTACAACTAATAAAAACCGTGCTTGCCCCTGCCGTCCTGTTGCTGATGTCGGTTAGAATGCAAATATGCTGGTTATGAGTTGGTTATAGAATTAGAGTGGGTTGCGTGGCGGAAATGTATTGCCGAGCAATGGTGTCTGAGTCCGTGGAATTGCGGTAGCGATTGGAAGGGCGCCGGAGGCGGTGCGAGCGGAGCGAGCACGGAACCCCTGGAAAGCGCGACCCGAGCGAAGCGAGGGGACCGCCCAAATCATCAAAATAATATTTTTTTACCCGATTCAAACGAATAATTTTTGTATTTTTGCTCCGAAAAAGGAAAAAAGATGACTAAAAATGAAATCGTGGCCAATTGGCTTCCGCGTTACACGGGAATGCCGTTAGACAAGTTCGGAAGGTACATTATCCTGACGAATTTCAAGAAATACGTCGAGAATTTCGCCACTTTGATGGATGTGGGTATTTATGGCGAGGACTGTCCGATGCAAAGCGCCACGAAAGACGACATCACCATCATCAATTTTTCGATGGGCAGTCCGATGGCGGCCACGATTATGGACCTGTTGACGGCGGTGATGCCCAAGGCGGTGCTTTTCCTGGGCAAGTGTGGCGGCTTGAAACCCTATATCGGCCTGGGCGAACTGCTGCTTCCCATTGCCGCTATCAGGGGAGAGGGAACGTCCAACGACTATTTTCCGGAAGAGGTGCCCGCGTTGCCGGCGTTCAATCTGGAAAAGGCCATCTCGTCCACCATTCGCGATTACGGCCGAGACTATTGGACGGGTACGATTTATACGACCAACCGGCGCGTGTGGGAACACGACCAGCAATTCAAGGATTATTTGAAAAAAATAAGGGTGACCGCGGTCGATATGGAAACCGCGACGCTCTTCTCGGTTGGCTTTTACAATAGAATTCCCACTGGTGCCTTGTTGCTGGTTTCCGACCATCCGATGATGTCGGATGGCATCAAAACCGAGGAAAGCGATCGGCACGTGACCACCAACTTCGCCATGCAGCACCTTCAAATCGGGATTGACTCGTTGAAGGAGTTGATCAACAAGGGAATGCCTGTAAAACACTTGAAATACGACTATTACGAATAAAAATTAAGAACTATGGCTGCAAAATTCGACGAGATTATGACGCAGTTGCGAAACCGTCAATTCGCACCTGTCTATTTGCTGATGGGAGCAGAGCCCTTCTTCATCGATGAGATTTCCAAATACATAGAAAACAACGTGATGGACGAGGCCGACCGCGATTTCAACCAGCAGGTGTTTTACGGCAAGGATTCCACGCCCGACGAGGTGGTTGCCAGTGCAAAGCAGTTTCCGTTTGGCAGCGATTATCGTGTGGTTATTCTTAAAGAAGCCAAGACGTTGCAGAATTTTGACCAGCTGATACCTTATTTTAGACAGCCGCAGCAGTCTACGATATTGGTCGTTTGCTACAAGTACGGCACCGTCAAGGCCACGCAGTTGAAAAATTGCGACAAGGCGATGGTGACTTTTACTTCCGAGGCCGTAAAGGATTATCAAGTGGCCGCCTGGGCCCAAAGTCAGGCCACAAAGCATCATTTCAAATTGAATAACCAGGCCGCCAATATTATCAGCGAACATATCGGAAACGACCTTTCAAGAATCAATAACGAGTTTGAGAAACTGAAGATTTTCTTGCCGGAAGGTGCGGAAATCACGCCCGAAATCGTCGAAAAACATATCGGAATCAGCAAGGAATACAATATTTTTGAATTGCAGAACGCCCTCGGCGAAAGGAATGTGCAAAAGGCGATGGCGATTTGTCTCAATTTTGCCCAAAACGTGAAGGAGAATCCTATCGTGAAAACTGTGGCGATGTTATTCCCGTTTTACAATAAATTGTTGGCTTACAATCTGTTGGCTGATAAATCTAAAGAAAATGTAGCCGCCATTTTCGGTGGGAACGCCTATATTGCCAACAAGAATGCGGCATACGCGCTAAAATATTCGCAGGCCCAGTTGCGTAATATTATTTCGCTGCTTCGCGAATATGACGTGAAGGCGAAGGGCGTTGACAATGATGCTCCCGATGAGGAACTGCTGAAGGAAATGATTTATCGGATTTTGCACTAATTATTCGCTGACAAAAATTATTTTGGGAATGATCCCTTTAAGTCTTGTAAATAGATTCTGACGAAGCGTGGCGTAGTCGGAATGGTGACAAGATGAAACGGGGTAATATTGATTTCTTTTAACATTTTTAAAGAATTGATTGATAGATGTTTGCATTTTGTTGAAAACTATTCTTTCGTTGTATGTGATTTTTTTCGTACTTTTGCACGTTTTTTTTAAAAAGAATATTAGTATAGAATTTTACACGTGCAATATGATAAAAGTTAGACCTCTTATATTTATTTTGTTCTTATCGGTATTTTCCACTGCACTTTGGGCTCAGAATGTGGTGTCGGGCGTGGTGAAGGACCAGGCAGAAGGATTCCCTATTCCGTACGTAAAAATCACGACGAATTTGTCTGACGAGACGTATATGACTGACGCTCAGGGCAAATACAATATCAAGTTGAGCAAGGACAATGCCATTCTCGTGTTTGAGGCGATGGGGTATGCCAAGGAAAGTCGAGCGGTGACGTTTTTGCCGAAGAAGCGCAATGTCACTTTGGATGTGAAGTTGTATTCGGAAGCCAGAGTGTTGCCCGATGCGGAGGTGACAACTACGAAATACGAGAAAGAACCGGAGAAGTCAACCAGTTCCATTGTAGTCATTGACCCGAAGAAGTCGGAAACGAAGAACCTGACAACGGCCAGCGACGTGGTGAATACGGCCGGTGGCATTGCCGTTGTGGATAACGAGCCGCAGATTCGCGGGGGCAGCGGTTTTAGTTCGGGTATGGGCAGCCGCGTGATGATTTTGTTGGACGATATGCCCTTGCTTCGTCCGGATGCGGGGCGTCCGATGTGGAACTTTATCCCAATGGAAGATGTAGAGCAGATCGATATTATGAAGGGTGCGGCTTCCGTGGTGTTTGGTTCGTCTGCTTTGACGGGTGCCATCAATGTGCTGACGGCTTACCCGCGTTCCAAACCGAAAACCAAGGTGGTACTGCACGCCGGCATTTACGATAAACCCAAAAATGAAGAGGAGGCAAGCTGGAATCACCGCAATCCGGTAAAATATGGCCTTAGCTTTTTGCATTCAAGAATTATCAAGAAGAATTTCGATTTCGTTATCGGTGGTGAATTTTTCAATGACGAGGGTTATATCGGACCAGAAGAAAAAATTTGGGAAACTCGTGATAAAGACGGCAATACCAAGGGAAAATATGAAATGCGTGGCCGTTTGAATTTTGCCACCCGCTATCGTTTTGAAAAAGTCAAAGGACTGTCAATCAGCTTGAATGGTAATTTTATGTACACGCAAAACGCGCAGTCTTTCTTCTGGAATGATGGTTTTGAGAACAAGTATCGTTCCTATAAGGGTTCGTTGTCTTATTTCAAGGATTTTACTTTTTACATCGATCCTACGGTTAAGTATTTGAGTCCGAGAGGTTTTGCCCATACTTTTAGAAACAGGGTGATTTTCAGCGACAACGCCGAATTGTCGGGTGCGCAAAGTGCTCGCTCGGTAATGGTTTATGATGAATATCAGGTGAACAAGCAGATCAAGAAAATTGGTTTGGGAATCATTGCCGGTGTCATCAATACCTATACGTCTTCGTATGGTGCGGTGTTCAATGGAATCAAGGGTTCCAATGAACCGGTCTGTATCAATTCGGACAACCTTTCAATGTATGTTCAATTGGAGGAAAAGGTGTTGAAACACAAGAACCTGACGTTCCAATTGGGCGGTCGTTGGGAATATTACAAGTTGTTTGGTGCCCCCATTGCTTCTGAAGCAGAGCAGAAGCCGGTTTTCCGTGCGGGTATCAATTACCAGATTTATAAAACAAAAACGGCTTTCCGTGCCTCTATTGGACAGGGCTATCGTCATCCGAGCATCGGTGAAAAGTTTATTGCCATTTCGGTGGGTAAGTATGGTTTCTATCCCAATGCGAATTTGAAGTCGGAGACGAGTTGGAATGCGGAAATCGGTATTATGCAGCCATTTATGGTAGATAGTTTCCGCGGTATGGTCGATGTGGCCGGTTACAACCAGGAATTCAACAATTTTATCGAATTTTGCGTGGGACAGTGGGGTACGACCGGCGGCTTGATGGATAAACTCGGGTTTATGTACCTGAATATCGGTCCCGCCCGTATCAGTGGCGTGGATGTCAGCTTTATGGGCGAAGGCAAAATAGGCAAGAACGTGGCCTATAACCTCTCATTGAGTTATACCTACAGCCGTCCCGTGTCGAAAAACCGCGACCAGGTTTATTACGTGCATCCCACTACCGGCTTGGAATACACGTTTGCCACGACTTCATCCGATACGGCTCGCGATATCTTAAAATACCGTATCGAACACATGGCAAAATTGGATGTTGAGTTTTCCTTCTTTAAGACTTTTGCCATCGGTTTTAGTGCCAATTACTTTAGCGCAATGAAGAATGTGGATAATTTCTTCTTCAATTACGACGCTGCCAATCCTGAAAATACAGATGCCAAAAATAAAATCCTGATGGGCTTGGATCTTCCTTTCTATGGATTTTACAATTATTATCAAACACATAAAAACGGTAGTTTTGTCTTAGACGCTCGTATTAGCTTTATGATAAAGAGGTTTACGCTTTCGTTTGTCGTGAAGAATCTGCTGAACGAGTGCTATTTCCTCCGTCCGATGTATATGGAGCCGACACGTACCTTTAATGTGCAATTGGTTTATGATTTACATTAATAATATTAACATAAAATTATTCGCATGAAAAAAGTTTTATTTTCTTTAGTGGCTGTGGTTATGACAATGAGTCTTGCAGCTCAAGATTTTCCTGATGGTGGTTTTGAAAATTGGGAATACACCGAAGGTGGATATTGGGATTATCAAACCGATTTATTGAGAACATTGAATGAACTATATGAATTGAATGGCGTGGAAATGGAAACGATTTTGACCTCTTTCCGCGAAACGGAAAATGTCCATGGAGGTAATTCTGCCATTCGTATGACTTCAGGCTGGTTTGGAACCAATGCCATTTTTGTTCCTGGTGCCATCGCTACCTTGAACGAACCGGTTACCGATAGTTATGTATCTGACTATGTTGACTTGGGTGTGATTAACATCAACCAGTCATACGGCTTTAAACCTTGGAGACTGACAGGTTATTACAAATATCAACCGGTAAATGGCGACTCCGCTTCTATTGATATGCAATTTTACTATTTGAATACTCAAATTTCTGATTGTGAAAAATTCATCATCAGGGAAGAAACTCCAGAATGGACTCCTTTCGAAATTGTGACGGGTTTGGAAAGTTCTTATTATGATGTTACCGAAATCAGTATGGTTTTTGCCGCAAGTGCTGCCTATAACTTTGCCAACTTGGAAGAATGTGCTGGTCAGGCGGGTTCAAGTCTGTATTTGGACGACCTTGCTTTCCATTATGATCATGTCGGCTTGGTAGAACCTTTGATGCCGGTGGTGAAGACTTCAGTTTATCCTAATCCATCCGTAGATCAAATTCATTTTGACTTCAGCAAGGAAGTTTCTGCCAACTTGGTGATTTATAACCTCAATGGCTCAGAAATCGCCACGATGACGGTGAATGACACTCACGCCGACTATAATACTTCGGCTTTGGCCAATGGCTCTTATTTGTATCGCTTGATTGAAGGCAACACGATTTTGTCAAGCGGTAAATTTGTCGTTGCAAAATAAGTATGAAACAATTGACTCATCCTATTTATGAAATTGCCTCAAAGGTCGCAGACGAGCTTGGCTTGAACGCCTACGCGGTGGGCGGTGTGGTGCGCGACTTGGTGATGAATAGGAAGTCTAAGGATATCGACATTGTTGTCGTAGGAAGTGGAATCGCATTTGCCAAAGCCGTGGCCAATGCGATTTCGCCTCATATAGAGGTGAGCGTCTTCAAGAATTTCGGTACGGCACGTTTTCGTTTTGCGGATACCGAAATAGAATTTGTGGGGGCTCGCCGGGAATCCTATCAGTCCAATTCCCGTAAACCGGCCGTGGAAGACGGTACGTTGCAGGACGATCTCAATCGTCGCGATTTCACGGTCAATGCCTTGGCCATTCCTTTGAATGGGGAAAACAAGGGCGAAATCTTGGACTGTTTCGGCGGTTTGCAGGATATTTCCGCCAAAATCATTCGAACGCCTCTTGATCCGGATGTCACCTTTTCAGACGATCCTTTGCGTATGATGCGTGCCGTGCGTTTCGCCTCGCAATTGGGTTTTTCCATTTTGCCGGAAACTTTTGAGGCCATACAGCGCAATGCGGCACGACTGGAAATCATCTCCAAGGAACGCATTATCGACGAGTTTAATAAAATCCTGCTCTCGCCAAGACCATCCTGGGGTATCAATCTGCTCAAGGATTCTGGTTTGCTGCAATATTTCCTTCCCGAGCTTTTACAGTTGCAGGGCGTGGAAATTGTCAATGGCCGCGGACACAAGGACAATTATCTCCATACGATGGAAGTGGTGGACACGGTGGCTTCGGTAAGCACCAATTTGTGGCTGATTTGGGCAGCGTTGCTCCACGACATAGGAAAGCCCACCACCAAACGCTATGACGAAAAAATTGGGTGGACTTTTCATTCCCACGAGTTTGTCGGGTCTAAGATGGTTGGTAAGATTTTTTCCCGCTTGAAGATGCCCACTACCGATCACCAAAAATATGTGCAGAAACTGGTGCTGATGCATTTGCGTCCGATCGCCTTGGTGGAAGACGTGATTACTGATTCGGCCGTGCGCCGCCTGCTCTTTGAAGCCGGTGACGATATCGACGACCTGATGTTGCTGTGCAATGCCGACATCACGTCCAAAAATGCGGAAAAACGCAAACGCTATGCCGAAAATTTCGTTAAAGTACAGAAAAAGCTAATCGATATTGAAGAAAAGGACCGCTTGCGCAATTTTCAACCACCCGTTGACGGAATGGAAATTATGGAGGTCTTCGGTATCGGACCGTCCAAAGAAGTGGGGGTGATAAAAGAAGCTATTCGAAATGCCATCTTGGAGGGCGTTATCGGCAATAACCACGACGAGGCCTATCAGTTAATGCTTACTGAGGGCAAGAAGTTGGGGCTCCTTCCCCGATAAATTCATCTTTTTTTGTTTCAAGTTGCTCTTGGCATTCCCGAATGAATGCTTCTGCGTCTTCTTCAGTTTCAAGATAATATTCAATGGAATGCGTGAACTGGTCTTTGGTAATGTTGTGCCGCTTGAAAAAATCGTCGTAAAGGGAGATGACGGCATTTTCCAAAATACCAAAATTGATTTGGGATTCGGCAATGGAACTTTCCATTAGCCAAGTTTCGGCAATGAGATTAATCATCGTGTCTCGGGGAATGAGATCTGCGGGAACCGTTGGCTCCGGAGTGTGTTTGCAACTGCAGAACGCAAAAGACACAATGCCAATAATGATGAATAATAGCTTTTTCATGCTTGCAAAAATACGAATTTATTATTTTTCTTCGTTGAACTTACAAAGTTTTTTTTCTGCTCGAAAAAAGATTCTGTTGTGAATTGTTTTTTGTATCTTTGCAATTTTATACCAGGTTATTAATATTAATAAGATTTGAACACAATGAAAAAATATTCGGTATTGATTTTGGGCATCCTGATGTTTTTAGGAAGTGCTTTGCAGGCACAAAAATCGGTTGCGGGCAATGGCGTAATGGTAACGAAAGAGGTGGAAATCGACAATTTTGACGAGTTGCAGCTTGAGGCTTCGGCGACGGTGAAATATACGCAGGGAGAACCGTGTCGCTGTGTGGTCACCATTGATGAAAATCTGTTGCAATATCTGGATTTCAACGTGAAAAACGGAACGCTGAAAATCCGTCAGTCTGAAGATGGTGCGAAATCGGCCTTTTCGATGTCGTTTGGCGAGAAGGAACTCAACATCAAGAAACCAACCAAACCCATTGATTTGCGAAGCACGCAGTTTGTCATAGAGATTACGGCTCCCCAACTTACGGAGGTTAATTCGTTGAATGCCGGCAATATTTTGTTTATGAATGATTATAAGGCCGAGGAGTTGGAACTGAATATGTCGGGCTCGGGTTCCATCCAAACTCGAAATTTGATGGTTTCCGATTTGGAAGTGAATGTGTCGGGCTCGGGTTCTGTGAAAATGGATGAGGTTCGGGCGGAAAAGTGCGATCTGAAGGTGGCTGGTTCCGGCCTTGTGTCTGTCAACCGGGCAACGGCCACGGAAATGGAGGCCAATATGGTGGGTTCAGGAAAAATCAATGTAAATGGTTCCAAAATCCAGAAATTGAACGCCGATGTGGCCGGTTCGGGCAATATCGGCGTGGAGGGCTGGATTCAAAATGCCAATGCCAAGTCCGTCGGTTCTGGCAACATCGTCCTCGGAACGGTCGAAATGCTCCGCTATGATCTCGTCGGTTCGGGCAATGTGGAGTATGTTGGCGACAATGCCAATGTGGATGGCTTCAGCGCGGGTTCCGGTAGAATCGTGAAACGCTAATCTTGAAGACTTTTTCGTCAAATTAATCGTCAAATTAAATCGATAAATTTTATAACTGATAAATGATATTATGGATTCAACAAGACAACAGAAAATAGCAAAACTGATACAAAAGGAATTGGCAGAAATCTTCCTGCAGGATGGTCTGCCGGTTTATGACTGTATGATTACGGTGACCAAAACCAACGTGACGAAGGATTTGTCCTTGGCCCGAAGTTATATTTCGATTTTTAACGCAGAAGATAACGAGCAGGTGCTTAAGGCCGTGAAATCTAATATCAAGGATATTCGTTTCCGCTTGGGACAAAAGGTGAAAAATCAGTTGCGCGTGATTCCACAATTGGATTTTTTTATCGACGATTCGTTGGATTATATCGAAAATATTGAAAATCTGTTGAAACAATAAAGGTGAAAAACAATACTTTCAAAACGGCTTGCTTTGTCGGATTGAGATATTTGTTCTCTAAAAAGAAACATAATGTCATCAATGTGATCTCCATTGTGTCGATGGTCGGCATCGTGGTCAGTGCGGCTGCTTTGATTGTGGTATTGTCCGTCTTTAATGGAATGGAGACTTTTGTTCGCCAAAGCTTCAATTCTTTTAATCCTGACTATCAGATTTTGCCCGCGGAAGGAAAGACTTTTTCTTTGGATTCTTTTCCAATGAAGGAATTACGGTCGATGCAGGCAGTTCGTAATGCATACGAGGTGGTGTCGGATATGACGCTGATGACCTACGGAGAACGCCAGTTGTTGTTGTCGGTGAAAGGGGTGGAGGAGGCCTATTTGCAGGAAAACGGTATCGACACCTTGCTGATTGACGGTCGTGCGGCCTTGACGGCGGGAAGCGAGCGTTGTGCGGTGATGGGGGCGATTGCGGCCGGTAATGTCCAATTGAACCTGAATGGCCTGGAACCGCTGAAAGTTTATTATCCGAAGCGAATGTTGAAAAACTACTCCAATCCGACCAATGCCTTCAATATTGATGTTTTGCTGCCCATTGGCGTTTTCGCCACTTATACGGATTATGACGGTCAATATGTGTTTGTGCCGATTGAGTTCGCCCGCCATCTGATGGATTATGAGCACGAAGTGACTTCGGTGGAAGTGAAATTGAAGAACGGCAAGGATTATGCTCGTTGGCAACCCGAAATTGAGCGCTTGCTTGGCGATAAGTTTGTGGTAAAAAATAAATATCAGCAGGAAGAGTTGTTGTACAAGACGATGAAGTCCGAAAAATTGATAGTCTTCGTCATTTTGGCTTTTATCTTGTTGGTGGCAGCCTTCAATATCATTGGAACTTTGGCTATGCTGATTATCGAAAAGAAAGACGATCTGATGGTTTTTTATGCGATGGGTGCCAAAAAGTCGCTGGTTCGCCGCATTTTTTTGGTCCAAGGTTCCTTTATCTCGATGCTCGGCGGCATCATCGGATTGATATTAGGCGCGATTGTCTGTTTTTTGCAGCAGACTTTCCATATCATCGGCTTGGGTGACGGAAGTTCCGGCTATTTGCTGGATTATTATCCCGTTCAGATGGAATTTTTAGATTTCTTATTGGTACTTTTGACCATTATTGTCATTAGTGTCGTTACTTCCTATATTCCTATTAGTTATATGAAAAATGTAAAGTCTGACAAAAATTAGAAACAATAATGGATAGAAAATAATAGTGATTTTTGAGGGTATAGTCCGTTGCTGTCGAAGCAAGTGAGCTCGCAAAAGTCTGAATCTATGATATTATGATGAAACGAAATTTATTGATACTTTTGATGCTGTTGGGAATGGTGGAGCTCTTTGCTCAAGTCCCTATTGGCTCTTTCCGTGCCCATCTGTCCAATCGTCAGTTTTATTCTTTGGCGGTGACGGACGACGCGGTCTATTTCGCGGGGAAAAGCAGTGTCGCCTATCTCACCAAAGAGCAAATCGCCAAGGATGATTTTGATTTTTCCAAATGGTCAAAGGTAAATGGCCTTTCTGATGTGGAAGTCGCCAGAATAGCGTACGATAAACCGTCTGCTTGCCTGGTCGTGGCGTATGCTAATGGAAATCTTGATTTTATTAAAAATGATGAATTGGTCAATGTTCCAGATGTGAAGGAAAAACAGTTGACGGGGGATAAATCCGTGCGTCAGATGGTCTTTCACAACAACAGGTGCTATCTGGTCTATCCGTTTGGCATCGTGGAAATCAATATGAAAAATTACCTGGTGAAAGATACTTGGTACACGAATCGCCAGTCTGATTTGATTTCACACTCGTTGACCTTGTTCAATCATCGTTGGTATTTGGCAACCAGCAAAGGTGTGTATAGCATTGATGAGGACAATCCGTCTATCGCTGATTTTGCCGTATGGACTTTGGAGTCAGACTTGGGTGCCGTGGATTATACTTTTTTGGCGACTTTTCAGGATAAGGTCTATGCCAATCGTCATTCTTTCTTGGCGGATGATCAAGGCGTGCTTCAGCACGATTCCGTTTTTGTGTTGGATAATGGACAATGGCGCTATGAACCTCAATTGGAAACCGAGGAAACCCGGGATCTGATTGTCTCTGAAAACGAAATGATGTTGGTGGAATGGCAGTATGTGGTCATTTTTGATGGTCAAACGCATTATACCAGTGTTTTGTATCCTGAAACGGGTTTGCCGAGTTTGCAAAGTGCCGCTTTTGACAACGACCGCTTGTGGGTAAGTGACCAGAATTTAGGTGTGTGGTTGTGTAAGCGTTCTGTTGGACAGAGTCAGTTGCTGGCAGGTAATGGTCCAAAATCCAATTATGCATACAATATGAGTTGGAGTGGCGGTGTGTTGGCTATGGTTCCGGGTGGCTATAACACGGCTTATTCACCGGCATTTATGAATCCGGCCTGTAATTTTTTTCAAAACGAAAAATGGGAATGCTTGAGCGATGAATTTTATGCGACGGCACCTGATGTTCACGATATGATTAACGTGGCTGTAGATCCTAAAAATCCTGAAGTTTGTTATGTCGCTTCCTGGGGCAATGGCTTGTATAAGTGTGTAAACGGAAAGATTGATAAGCATTACGACAATACAAACAGTCCGTTGCAAATTTATCCGGCCAATAATCAGTTGCTGGTTTCTGGATTAAGTTTCGACGCATACGGCAATTTGTGGGTCACCAATAGCAATTCACCCACCATTATCAATGTGCTGAAAGCAGATGGAAGCTGGAAGGCCATTCCCAAGTTGACGGCGGCAGATGGCGATATTGCCCAATATATTTATGCCGATTCCCGGGGTTACAAATGGATTACATTTCCAAGAAATCCGTCACTGTCGTTGTGCGTTTATTCCGATAACAATACAATTGATAATCTGTCTGATGACAAACTCCGTTATGTAGATATGAATGCCAATGCTCACGTGGAAAGTTCTGTGGTGAAGTGTATTACGGAAGATAAGGATGGCGAGATGTGGATAGGTACCAACAAAGGCGTGAAGGTGATTTATTATCCTAATCGTGTTTTTGAAGGCACGGCTTTGCCCCAGAATATTTTGCTGGAACAGGATGGCTATACTTCTGTTTTACTGGAATTTGAAGAGGTGTCGAGTATTGCCGTGGATGGTGCCAATAGAAAGTGGATTGGAACGTCGAAAGCGGGTGTTTTCCTGATGAATCCCAGCGGAACGGAAGAACTGCTCCATTTGACGGCAGAAAATTCGTCCTTGTTGTCGGATGTGATTTATGATGTGGAAATTGACGGAAATACCGGTGAGGTGTTTTTCGCGACCGACAAGGGACTTTGTTCTTATCGCGGCACGGCTACGGAAGGCAAGGAAGATTACACCGAAGCCAAGGTCTTCCCGAATCCTGTTGAAAAGGGATATACGGGCAATATTGCCGTGAGCGGATTGATGGAAAACTCTTTCTGCAAGATTGTGGATGCCGCCGGCCATCTCATTTGGCAAGGCTATGCCAATGGCGGCGAATTGATTTGGAATGGCAAGGATTTTAAGGGACGCCGCCCCGCCACGGGTGTCTTTTACGTCTTCTGCTCCAGCAAAAGCGGAAAGGAAAAGAAGGTGGCAAAGTTCTTGTTTATTAATTAGGAAGATTATGTTTGTCGCTACAAGGGCCCTGGTGCTGCATAAAACCAAGTATGCCGATAACGGAATGGTGGTGAAGCTGTTTACCCGGAAATTTGGTACCCAGACCTTTATCGTCAAAAATGCCTATTCGCCAAAAAATAAACGTCTTTTGCCCTTGTTTTCACCTTTGTCTATGCTGGAAATCCAGTTTGATGACCGTAAAATCAATCAATTGATGTATTTTAAGGAGGTCACCTGCTATTATCAGTATCAGGATTTGCCATACAATATGATAAAAAGTAGTCTGTTGCTGTTTTATACCGAATTGCTTTACCGCTTGTTGTATGATGCCGGCATAGACGAACAATTGTACGTCTTTTTGGAAAATTACTTGCAGGATTTGGATCACTCTGACGGGGTTCGTTCCGATGCCCATATTTCCTTTATGTTGCGGATGTCGCATATTTTGGGCTTCGCTCCCAACGACAATTGGGATGCCCAACATCCGTATTTTTCCATAGAACAATCGTCTTTCGTTATAAACAGGTATGATGAGGAAACCGTGTTGTCGCAGGAAGCCAGCGAGGTGCTGTCGCAAATGATGAACGGAACGTTGCCGTCGCCGGCAGTAAAACCTATTCGCAAAGAGTTGTTGTCGGGAATGATTCGCTATTTTCAGCGGCATAACGAACAAATCCGAAAAATTGAATCCGTGGCTATTCTCACGGAAATGATGTCGTAAAACGGGTATTTGACATCAAGTTATAAAACAGTTTTTATTTTTCATACTTCAAATAAAAAAAATCGTATCTTTGCACGCTTTTTTTAAAACCAAAAACACAAAAAGAAAAACAAAAAAAAATTATGGAATCACAAGAACTTCTCCACCCAAATGCTGATGAAAATCAGAACCAAGAGGTGAATTCTGGCGCTTCAACGGAAGCCCAAACTGTGGAAAACGCAGATGCAAACGTTGCTCCTGAAACCGTGGCAGAAGCCACTCCTGAAGCAGAACCTCAAGCAGAACCTGTAGCCCAGTCTGTTTCAGAAATGATGAATGAAATTGAAAACGCTCAGACTTCAGAATCTGAAGATGTGGCCGATACGCCAGAGGAAACCCTGGAAGATGTCGAAAAAGAATATGCCAATCTGGATTTTGAACAATGTGTGGCCGAATTGGAAAAGGTTACTTCCACCTTGGAATACGACGCTATGAAACAACGCGTCAGCGTTTTGAGATCCAAAGGTATCGATATGCTGAGAGCTGCCAAAAAGGAACTCTTTGATAAGTTTATCTCTGAAGGTGGAAATAAAGAAGATTTCGTGGCAGAACCAACTGAAACCGAAAAGCATTTCAATGCGGCTTTACAGTTATTTAAAGATAAAAAAGCCCTTTTCCTCGAAAAAATAGAAAAGGAAAAGCAGAAAAATCTCGAAGATAAAAAGAATATCATCGAAGGACTTAGAGTCTTGGTTGAAAATGAAACCAATCTGAAAGTCCTTAATGACAAATTTAAGGAATTTCAGGAAAAATGGAAGGAAATCGGTCCTGTTCCTCAAAGCGAATCCACTAATCTTTGGCAGAATTACCATTTCTATGTGGAAAAATTCTTTGACATTCTCCGTATCAATAAGGAACTCCGTTCTTTAGACCTGAAGAAAAATCTTGAACTGAAAATCAAGTTGTGCGAAACTGCTGAATCTTTATTGCTTCAGGATTCTATTAATCAGTCATTCAAGGCATTACAACAACTTCACGAAGAATGGAAGGAAATCGGTCCTGTTTCTGAAGACAAGAAGGATGAAATTTGGGAAAGATTCAAAAACGCTTCTGACCAAATCAACCAGAGAAGAAGAGAATATTATGACAAGTTGTTCACAGAACAGCAGAACAATTATAACGCCAAGGTGGTGCTTTGCGAACAAGCAGAGGAATTGACAAACGGCAAAGTTGTTGACAGTGTTAAGGAAAATAACGAAATCGCCGAAAAGTTGACCGAAATGCTGAAGATTTGGAAGACCATCGGTCCTGCTCCAGTGAAATTGAACGATGAGGTTTGGGAACGCTTCAAATCCACTTTGGACAAGTTCTTCCAGGCCAAGAAGGAATATTTCCAGCAGGTGAAGGATGAACAGATGCAGAACTACAACAAGAAGCTGGATCTGGCTATCCAGGCAGAAGGTATTGCCAGTCGTACCGATTGGAAAAATGCTACCGAGGATATCCTGAAACTTCAACAGGAATGGAAAGCCATCGGAACAGTTCCTCGTAAGTATTCTGAACAAATTTGGAAACGCTTCAGAGCCGCTTGCGACAAGTTCTTTGCCGCCAAAGCCGAATATTTCACCAATGCCAAGGATATTGAAGCTGAAAACCTGCAAAAGAAGGAAGCTTTGATTGAACAGATTTTGTCTTACGAATTTGGTGAAGATAGAAATGCCAACTTAGACGCCATCAAGGAATATCAACGTCAGTGGACCGAAATCGGATTTGTGCCAAAGAAGGATAAAGACCGTATTTATACCGCTTACAGAGAAGCCCTGAATAAGCGTTTTGCCGATTTGAAGGTAAGTGCCGACGATGTCCGCCGCAACTCTTTCAAGAATAAGATTGACAATATCTTGAGCGATCCTAATGCCGACCGTTTGTTGGATAAGGAAAAGAAGTTCTTGGTAAACAAGATGCAACAGTTGAAAGACGACATCAACTTGTGGGAAAATAATTTGGGATTCTTTGCCAATTCTAAGAATGCCGATATTCTCAAACAGGAATTCTCAAGAAAGATTGAAGCTGCCAAGAAGGAAGTCAAAGATTTGGAATATAAGATTAAAATGATGAATTCTCCTAAGAAGGAGGAAGAACCCAAAGCTTCCGAAACCCCTGCCGACGCTCAGCCGGAGGCATAAGACTTTATGCAGAATTTAGATATTCGAATAGACAAGTGGCTATGGATGGTGCGTCTCTTTAAGACGCGCTCCATGGCCACTGATGCTTGTAACGCGGGCAAAGTTAAGATGGATGGCACAAACGTGAAGCCTTCAAAAATGGTGAAAACCGAAGAATGCTATCACGTGCGCGTAGGCCAACTGGAAAAGGTGGTGCAGGTGATAGATACTCCCAAAAGCAGGGTGGGGGCGCCTCTCGTGCCACAATATTATACTGACTTAACTCCACCGGAGGAATATGACCGATTGAAACAACTTTACGCCAAGTTTGAGTACCGCGAACAAGGAGCGGGCAGACCCACTAAGCGCGACCGCCGCCAAATCGATTACTTGAAAGATTATTATGGTGAGGATTAAAAAATCCTTTCTTACTTAACATATCTTAACAGAAAAATACAGTTGTAGCTCCGCATTATTTTTGTATTTTTGCAAACTTTTCAAATTATATGCAAAAATATATCAATATGAAAATACAGAGCTTTTACAAATGGATTGTCTTATCATGCTGCCTCCTGTTTGCTGTCACCTTGAAAGCAAATGTGAACTGTTGTGAGGTAAACGATAAAATAGTGGCAAAACATTCAACATTGGATACTGCCGTCTGCGATAACGCTTTGCCATTGCTGGTCGGTGACAGCGCCTTATTCAATGCGGGACATTATAATATCTGGATTAGCGTTGACAGCGTAGTTCACGTCAATCTGTCTGTTAAGGCAGCACCTGTCTTTTCTGTGACTTCATTGACCGGCCAGACTGCTGCTTGCAACTGGACGTCGGGTGTGCGAATTGCCGCCGATTATATTGAAAATTGGAGTTACTTATGGTCCACCGGCAAAACTTCTGATGTGATTACGGTGAAACCTACCGAAACCACCGTTTATTCCGTTTTGGTGACAGATACTCGTAATGAATGTTTTGCCGTGGATTCTATCACGATTACGGTTTATCCTAAATATGTCTTGTTTGATACGATTTTTGCGTGTCGTAGTGAGTTGCCGATTCAGTATGCCGGTGAGATTTTGGAAGATGCGGGAACTTATCCTTTCCATTACCAAACGATACATGGCTGTGACAGTACGCTTAATGTGACTTTGGAGGTGTATGAAAATCCAGTAGTCTATATCAGTGGAACCGATAGTTTGTGTGCGGGTCATAAGGTTACTTTGTATGCCCACGGTGCAGATTCATATTTGTGGAATACCGGCTCCATCGAAGATTCTGTTGAAGTTCTTGAAGCTGGTTGGTATAGTGTCGATGGAACCGATGAACATGCTTGCTCTGCAAAAGACAGCGTTGAGGTTCGCCTATTGCCCGAAGCAGACATTACCATTGTCGGTCCGACAGAAACTTGCCAAGGGCAAGTCATCAAACTGACGGCTCGTGGCGGTGTGGCATACCTTTGGTCAACTGGTGCGACGGATAGTGTGGTGGTTGATATGCCTCTCGAAACTTCTCGCTATGAGGTGTCCGCTGTAAATGCGTACGGCTGTGAAGGCGGCGCATCGGTGGAAGTGGCTGTGTGGTTGCCGGCAGATACTCTCGTGGAAAGATCCTGCTATCGCGATAAACTTCCGTATGTTTTCAATGGAAAAGAGTATTTTGAATCGGGAGATTATAACGACACCCTTCAGACTATCCATTCTTGTGATAGCATTGTTACACTTCGTTTGTCGGTTTTGGAAATCCCTATTTATTTATTCAAGGATTCTGCCACCTGTTGTCAAAATGCGTTGCCATACAGTTGGCGTGGCTTGTCTTGCCCTGAAGCCGGTGTCTATTACGACAGTTTGAAAAGCACGTTGGGTTATGATTCGGTTTATCAATTAACCTTAAGTGTCAATCCGTCTTATTTGATTCAAAAAGACACTTTGATTTGTGAGAATGACTTGCCGGTTGTATGGCGGGGAAAACTTTGCGAAATCGCAGGGGTTTACTATGATAGTCTGAAAACTGGTTTGGATTGTGATTCAATATTTCAATTCAATCTACAGACCAAGCCAAGCTATTTCTTCCTTACGGACACGGCAGTGGCCACGTATCAACTTCCTTTTGTTTGGAGAGAACGTGAAATTTGGGAACAGGGAATTTATGCGGATAGTTTAGTCTCCTCAATGGGTTGCGATTCTATTTATCAGTTGATGATGGAAATTCGCATTGTCAAGGAAGCTTTTGTTGAGGATTCGGTTTGTAACAATGAGTTGCCGTATATGGTGGGAGATAGCGCCATATATACAGCAGGAAACTATGACATATTGGTGCGTTTTGATAGTTTGGTCCATTTGACTTTGACGGTGAATGAGGCTCCTAATATTTCCGTTTATGTCTTTGGCGGTAAAACTGCTGCCTGTGATTGGTCTGCGGGTTTGCACGTGGCCACGGATTATGATGAAAATTGGCGCTATTGGTGGAGTAATGGGCAGATGGCCGACGTGATTACGGTAAGACCTACAGAAACCACCACCTATTCCGTTCGAGTAACGGATAATAATACCGAATGTTTTGACATTGACTCGATTACGATAACGGTTTATCCTAAATACACCACCTATGATACGTTGGTTACTTGCAGTAATGTGTTGCCCATCTATATAGAGGATGTTACCATTGATACGGCAGGGGATTACACGATTCATTTCCAATCCATTCACGGTTGCGACAGCACGGTTTATCTGCGTGTGAATATTAAGGAAAATCCGATTCCGCAAATCTACGGCGATACCGCGCATTGCAATAATTCTTTGGCAAGGGTTTATGTTGACCCTACCCAATATTCTTATGTTCGTTGGAGTACTGGATATGAAACCTACTATACCAATACGATGGAGCGGGTATGTGCCGTTTGGGTTATTGATACGATGGGTTGTTCAGGCACGAATAGTATCACCTTTGAAATATATCCCGATCCAGAAGTCACCATCGTGGGAGATGACGAAATGTGTTATGGCAATACTTTGCCACTCTATGCCACGGGAGCCAATGCTTATTATTGGTATGATAAAAATTCCGTGAATTTGTCACAACGGGCTGAACTCAATTATGTGGCACAGGTTAATGCCGAAGATTGGGAACACCTCACGCTTCAGGCTTTTTCTCAATATGGTTGTCAGAAGACCGCTTATCACGATATTCATATTCATCCGACAAGCGCAAGTGCCGATACGGTGGTTTTGTGTCAAAGTGAATTGCCGTATTTTAGAGGAGATTCTGTTTTTTATGAAGCGGGAATTTACGAAGTTCATTTCCAAAATCAATATGGTTGCGACAGTACTTTGACTTTGAATTTGATAGTGTTGGAAAATCCGACGGCCAGTATTTCGGCAACGGCAACGGAGTATTGTGAGGGTGGAAGTGTGACGCTTACCGGCAACGGAACGGGGCAGATATTGTGGAATACCGGTGATGTTTCTCGTACCTTGACGGTGGAAACGCCGGGATGGTACGTGTTGACCGTTACGGCTGATAATGGCTGTAAGGCCTACGATTCATTGGAAATCGTTGAATTGCCTGCTCCTGATGTAAGAATTGACGGAGCTGATCACGTTTGTCAGGGCGATCAGGCGATTTTGCAGGCTTCGGGTGCGGCAACGTATGTCTGGAGTAATGGATTGCAAGGGGCAGTCATTAGTGTTAATCCTTCCAGAACAACTACCTATATTGTTACGGGAACGTCAAATAGAGGATGTACGGCTACGGCTTCTCATACGGTCTTGGTGACCGAGTTTCCATTGGCTTCAATAACCGGAGAAACGTCCATTTGTCAAGGCGATACCACGGTGTTGGTGGCTAACGGGGGAACTCACTTTTTGTGGTCAACAGGAGATACAACCCAGTCTATCAAGGCTTATACTTCACAGGTCTATAGAGTCACGGTAAGTGATGATTTCGGTTGTTCTTCCAATGCTCAAAAAGAAGTGACGGTGAATGTTGTGCCAACGGTTAGCGTGTTGGGCAATGACCATTTCTGCACGGGTTCCACCACTACCTTATATGCTGATGGAACGAATATCGCTTCTTATAAATGGAATGGCACAACGCCGGGACAATCGTTGCTTGTATCTGCTCCTGGAACTTATACCGTAGTAGTGACTTCTGCGGCCAATTGCACGGCTTCGGCTTCTATGACAGTAACACAAAATGATAATCCCGTGGTCAATGTTTATGGAAATCAGTCTTTCTGTGAAGGCGAATCTACAGTGCTGTTGGCTTCTGGCGGAACTTCATACGTATGGAGAAATGCCTTTAACGAAGTGTTGGCAACTTCTCCAGAGTTGAATGTCAATGTAGGTGGCATTTATTCAGTCACCGCGACGAATACGCAAGGATGCTCGTCAATATTGTCAGTAAGGGTAACCGAAAAACAGTTGCCGACAGCAGGTATCACGGCTTCGACACCGGAAACCTGTATGGGTAATGCGGTGAAGTTGACGGCCGCCTGGGCTTCGGGCTATGCTTATCAGTGGAGTACGGGATCCACCAATCGTGAAATTAATGTCTATGAATCTGGAAATTATGTATTGACAGTTACTTCTAACGGCTGTTCTGCCAAAGATTCCGTGTATATTACGGTTCATCCTTTGCCAACGATTACATTTAGTGGTGACTCGATCATCTGTATTGGAATGACAACCACGATTTATGCGTCGGCTCCTAATGCGGCATCTTTCAGATGGTCTGTGGCAGATAACACAACAGATCACATTACGGTTTCTCCCCAGCAAACCACTCGTTACTCAGTCAATGTGGTAGATGTAAACGGTTGCTCCAATTCAGCTCAAATCAATGTTACCGTTCTGGATTTGCCAACACCATCTATCACTGGTCCTGATTCGGTTTGTGTCGGTGATTCTGTTCTTTGGCAAGTTTCTGGCGGCATTGCTTATTTGTGGAACGATGGCGATACCTCTTCAGAGAAGTTTATCAGTCAAAATGGTCTATATTCTGTCGTGGTTACCAATGCGGGGGGCTGTTCGGCTTTCATTTCCAAAAGATTAGATTATTATCAAGTACCTGAAATTAATATTACGGGCAATTCGCAGATTTGCAAGGAAGATTCCGCTGTGCTAACTGCCCACGGAGGCGTGCGATACTTATGGTCCAATGGTTCAGAAGATAGTGTGATTATTGTGCGAAATCCTGACATCTATTCTGTCATAGGATGGAGTAGGGACAACTGCTTCTCTACCGCTTCTGTGGAAGTACAGTTGTACGAATCACCGCAGTTGTCCATCACGGGCGATTCGGTGGCTTGTTCGGGCGAAAGGGTAACTTTGACGGCTAATGCTTCCCAAACAGTCGATTTTCTATGGAATACGGGTAATAGAACATCTTCGATTGTGGTTGATGAATCGGGAACCTATTCTTGTGTGGCAACAAATGAAGATGGTTGCAGGTCATACGCGGAGGCAAATGTCTCAATTTTGCCGCTTCCCGACACTCGTATTGTTGGTCCGTCTCTAATGTGTAAAGGTGATACCGTAACATTGACCGCTGAAGGTGGAAATACTTACGTTTGGTCAACAGGCGACACGACGGCTTCCATTCAGGTTTCTCCAGATACCACCACGACTTTCTACTTGGTGGCCATTGATTCGAATGGTTGCAATAATATGACGAGTTTAACGCTTAATGTCCAATCCTATGTTCCGTTGTCAATATCCGGCTCCGATTATTTCTGTGAAGGAAATCCGGTGTGGCTGGTGGCCCATGGTGCCTCTCAATATCTTTGGTCAACAGGCGAAACCACTGATAGTATTCAGGTGTCTTCGACAGATGAATATTCGGTGATGTCTGCCGTTGGCGGCTGCTTCATTCCTGCTTCTAAATCCGTATCGATGATTGCCAAACCTGAAGTTTATATTGATGGTGAATCGACTTTGTGTAATGGCGAATCCACCGACTTGGTTGCCGTGGTTAACGAACCCGTTTCTTATTTGTGGAATACGGGAGCAACGGATAGTGTCATTACGGTTTCCACCAGCGATTATTATCGTGTTACGGTCACCAATGCGTTTGGCTGTGCCAGTGAGGGGGCTAAGTTGGTGATGGCACATTCGGCACCAAGTGGCGTGTCTATCGTTGGTCCTGCAACGGCCGTTTGTCGAGGCGATTCCGTTACCCTTACGGTTACGGGTAACGCATCGTTTTTCTTGTGGTCAACCCGCGACACCACTCCTTCAATTAGAATTAAAGCCACATCAACGACCACCTATAGTGTGGTGGCCTCAAACACCTATGGTTGCTCAACAACAGCCACTTATACTTTGACGGTGAATGCCATTCCGGTGGCAAGTATCACTGGCGATACGGCGTTGTGCGAAGGGCAGGTGGTCACCTTGACCAGCTCTAATGCACAGTCTTTCCACTGGTCAACGGGATCCAACAATCGCTCAATTAACGTGACGACTTCAGGTACTTATTCTGTTGTGGTTACGAATAGCTACGGCTGTACCAATAGTGCGTCGCTGACGGTTAGATTCTATGAACATCCTCAAGTGACAATTACCGGTGATACCGCTTTATGTCAGGGAGAAACGACAATGCTTACGGCTCAAGGCGGATCTTCGTATTTGTGGAGCAACGGAAGCACTTCTCCAAGCATCAACGTTACTCCGATGGAAACCACGAATTATACGGTGACGGCTTCCAATGGCTATTGTGTTTCTACAGCTTCCCAGGTGGTTGCTGTTCACGCACTTCCTGTGGCTCATATTCAAATGGGTGACCATTTCTGTGAAGGAACCCCTGCTATGCTGACGGCGGAAGGAGGTACTTCCTATTGGTGGTCCACCGGTCAGATATCGTCTTCAATTATCGTTAGTCAATCTGGTACATATCAGGTTTTCGTTTCAAATGATTATGGTTGTGTTGATACGGCAACGGCAGTGGTCGTGTTTAACCACAGTCCGCAAGTTGCCATTTCTGGCCCTTCGGCATTCTGTGAAGGTGCTACGGAAACGTTAACGGCTATTGGTGTGGGATCATTCCTCTGGAATACGGGCGATACCACTCCGTCCATTGCTGTTTCTTCGCCTGGATTTTACCAAGTACAGTTGACCGATGCCAATGGATGTTCGGCATCTGCCAGTCAAACGATGGTTCAGTTGTCGGTTCCAACCATTACCATTGTCGGTGCCGATAACATCTGTAAAGGTGAATCTACTACATTGACGGCTCTGTGTGGCAATACTTCCTATTTCTGTTGGAGTACGGGAGCTGTCTCCAACTCTATTGAGGTGGCCCCAACCGTATCAACCGTTTATTCGGTGGTGGCAACCTCTCCCGACAATTGCGTGGCCGAACAGTCCCATTTGCTGACGGTTAATTCTGCGTATGAACAAACTTTTACAGCCGAAATTTGCAAAGGACAGTCATATAGTGGTCAGGGATTCAATATTCCAGTTCAGTCCGAAAGCGGATTCTTTATCTATATCGATTCTCTACAAACCGTTGCGGGCTGCGATAGTATTAGAATCTTGCATCTTACCGTCAATTCAACCCCTGTCATCAATAGCGAAATCCAAGGTCCATCGGAACTTCTGACTTTGGGTAATTATGTATATACTATTGCTCCTGTGGAAAATACGCAGTCGTACGAATGGGTGCTCACCAATCCTAACTGGAACTTGGAATTCAATCAAACGATTGCACAGGTGAATGTCACTTCAATGGGATATGCGTTGCTGTCGGTATATGCCATCAATCAATGTGGACAGTCGTTGCCTAAAACCATTCAAATTACTTGTGGAACAGGTATTGACGATGTGGAAAATACGATGGTGCGTGTTTATCCAAACCCGACAGAAGGCGTTGTTAAGGTTGCGGTGGATGGATTTAACGTGGATAAACTCGAAATTTTTGACATTTATGGTCGAAAATTGCAGGATATGCCTTTCGAAGGCACCGAAAAACAAGTGGATTTGGGCCAATATGCGGCTGGTGTTTATCTGTTTAAACTGAAAAATAGTAAAAACGCTACTGAATCTGTGATTAAGGTGGTGAAAAATTAGGATTAATCACTGATAAATTGATTGATTGTTGTTTTTGATAAAGTGCATTTCGCTCTTGATGATGGCATTAGTCTCAAGAGCGGATTTGTTTTTAATTTTTTTTCAACAAAAAAGCAGATAATCCGAAAAAATAATGTAAATTTGCACCCTTAAAATAGAACATAAATATTATTTTAATACTAATTCAAAAGTAATTGAAAATGAGTAATGTAAAGTACGTTTATACCTTTGGAGGAAAGACTGCCGAAGGTAAAGCCGACATGAAAAATTTGTTGGGTGGTAAAGGTGCCAACCTTGCCGAAATGTGTCTGTTGGGATTACCTGTTCCCGCCGGCTTAACCATCACTACCGAATGCTGCACCGCATATTACGGAAATAACTGCCAACTTCCCGCTGGTTTAATGGACGAAGTATGGGCTGGAATCAGAAAAATGGAAAATATTATGGGTATGAAATACGACGACCCTGAAAATCCACTCTTGGTTTCTTGCCGTTCTGGTGCCCGTAGCTCTATGCCAGGTATGATGGACACCGTACTGAATATCGGTTTGAGCTCCAAAACCCTTCCCGGTTTGATCAAGAAAACCAATAATCCACGCTTCGTTTACGATTCATATCGTCGTTTGATAATGATGTATGCCGATGTCGTAATGGAAAAAGCAGAAGGTATCGAACCTGCTGACGGAAAAGGTATCCGTAAGCAATTGGACGATATGCTTGATGAATTTAAGGTGAAAAAAGGTTATAAGAGCGATACGGAAATCACTGCCGATGAATTATTACAGTTGGCTAATGATTTCAAGGCCAAGATCAAGGAAGTTCTCGGCACTGAATTCCCAGACGATGCCAAGGCTCAGTTAGAAGGTGGTATCAAGGCCGTTTTCAAGAGCTGGAACGGTAAAAAGGCTATCTCTTATCGTCGTATCGAAGGTATTCCTGATGATTGGGGAACTGCTGTTAATGTTCAGACGATGGTGTTCGGTAATATGGGCGAAACTTCCGCTACCGGCGTTGCTTTCACTCGTAATCCCGCTACCGGTGACAACCAATTCTATGGCGAATGGCTGATCAACGCACAAGGTGAAGACGTTGTGGCTGGTATTCGTACGCCAAACCCATTGAATGACGACACCAAGAATGAACAAAACAAGCACATGCATTCAATGCAGGAATTGATGCCTGAAACTTATAAGGAACTCTGCGAAATCCGTGATATCCTTGAAAAGAATTATCACGATATGCTTGATATCGAGTTCACTATTCAGGACAGCAAATTGTATATGTTGCAATGCCGTGTTGGTAAACGTACCGGTGTGGCTGCCTTGACGATGGCTCTCGATATGTTGCACGAAGGTTTGATCGACGAAAAAGAAGTGGTGATGAGACTCACTCCTGCTCAGTTGGACGAACTTCTGCACCCCATCTTGGATGCCGCTGATGAAAAGAAACATACTGTTTTGGCAAAAGGTCTTCCAGCAGGTCCTGGCGGTTCTGTGGGTGCTATCGTTTTGGATAGCGAAACTTCAAAGGCTTATACTGCTAAGAAGATTAAAAATATCCTCGTCCGTGAAGAAACTAATCCTGAAGACGTTGAAGGTATGCGTGCCGCAACCGGTATCTTGACCGCTCGTGGTGGTATGACTTCTCACGCTGCTTTGGTTGCCCGTGGTTGGGGTAAGTGCTGTATCGTTGGCTGCGACGCCGTTAAAATTGATATGGCCGCTCGTACTGTTACCATCTCTGGTAAGACGTTCAAGGAAGGCGATTTGTTGAGCTTGAATGGTTCTAAGGGTTGGGTTTATGCAGAAGAAGTTAAGATGATTGACGCTACTGAAAATCCTCTCTTCCAAGAATTTATGGCTATTGTGGCTAAATACCAAGGTATGGGTGTCCGCACCAATGCCGATACTCCGGAAGATGCTCAAAACGCCGTTAATTTCGGTGCTGAAGGTATCGGTTTGTTCCGTATCGAACACATGTTCTATGGTAAGAACGGTGCCACTCCACTTGAAATCCTCCGTAATATGATTCTTTCTTCTAACAAGGAAGAACGTATCGCAGCTTTGAAAGAATTGGAACCCCATATCAAAGAAGCCGCAAAGGGAACCCTCAAGGTTTTGGATGGCAAGCCGCTGACTTTCCGTTTGATGGATCCTCCATTGCACGAATTTGTTCCTCAAACTGAAGAAAAACAACGTGCCAAAGCTCAAGAAAGAGGAATCTCTTACGAAGAAATCAAGAAGAGAATCGATGCTCTTCACGAAGTGAACCCAATGATGGGTCTCCGTGGTGCACGTCTCGGTATCGTTTATCCCGAAATTTCTGAAATCCAGTTCCGTGCCCTCTTCCAGGCTACCGCTGAATTGATGAAGGAAGGTTTCGATCCACATTTGGAAATTATGGTTCCTTTGACTATCGATGTGAAAGAATTGAAACATCAAAAAGCTATCGCCGACAGAATTCAGGCAGAAGTTGAAGCCAAGTTTGGCGTGAAGATCAGCTACCTCTATGGTACGATGATTGAAATCCCTCGTGCTACTTTGATGGCTGCCGAAATCGCTGAAGTGGCCCAGTTCTTCTCATTCGGTACCAACGACTTGACCCAGATGACTTTGGGATTCTCTCGTGACGATGTGAACGAAATTATCCATACCTATATCGATCAAAAGATCATCGCTGCCGATCCATTCAAGACTTTGGATCAAGCCGGCGTTGGTCAGTTGGTTCGTGCTGGTGTTGAACGCGGCCGTTCTGTCAATGCTAAGTTGAAAGTCGGTGTTTGCGGTGAACACGGTGGTGATCCTGCTTCTGTAGAATTCTTCTACAAAACGGGTATGACTTACGTTTCCTGCTCTCCATTCCGCGTGCCGGTTGCTCGCTTGGCCGCAGCTCAAGCCGCTATCAAGAACGCATAATTTATTTGAAATATTCAACAAAAAAGCCCGCCATTTGGCGGGCTTTTTTCGTGTGATGGAACTTTATAGTCCCCAAATTTCGGCATTGTACGATTGCTCAATTTTGTTTTCAATGGCATCGTCCAACTGGGGAAAGAAATCAATGCCTGTTGCTTTTTCCACTTCGTCAATGCTCTTGCAATAGCTGTTTAGCGGCTTGTGTCCTGCTTCGTTTTTGAAAATGAAGCCGATGCCCTGCCATTGGCCGTTCATTTTGCATAACAGCACTTTGAAGAAAGATTCAGGCACAACGACTTTCATCTCTCCGATGGTTTGATAATTTTTACCGACGATGGGACCGCAAGCAATGTAGATGTTTCCGTATTTACTGGCCCAACCACGGACCCTGCTTTCCAGATTTTCCCAGTCACCGCCGTTGAGATTGTGGTTTTGTGGACAAATGTTGGAAGTGTAAAAACTCTCTGCCATAGCTTGTCTGCTCCATTTCATATCGCCAGCCGCTGCCATGTGGCCGCGGTCGAAACCGGAGTTGCTATAGTCGTAGGTGGTAGGGCACTGGTCTATGAAGGCGGGGTCGGGAACGAAATTCTTGGCACGAGGCACATCGCCCTGCAATTCTTCCGCCGTCAGTTCGTAGGCCACCCAGTTGGGAATGTGCCAGTCGGGA
The DNA here is from genome assembly GCA_024400755.1 of Bacteroidales bacterium. GTDB lineage: Bacteria > Bacteroidota > Bacteroidia > Bacteroidales > WCHB1-69 > RUG11690. Next base: position 28,244 of record JAKSMG010000019.1, read on the forward strand.
TTGAAATCGACGGTGTAGCCCGTATGCACGGCCCTCCATCCTTCACGTTCTACGGTATAAGTGGGAATTTCCAACATCGTGTTGGATTGATGAGGCTTTTGTGTATTTGAGGTTTGGGATTTGTCCTTCGTCGGGGACAGTGGCTTTTGCGTTTCCGTAAGGGCTGGTGGTTCGGCTTCTGCCTTTTGGCTTTGACTTTTAATGACGAAAACCATTAGAAGACAGAACACGGAAATGCCACCTAAGGCTACGAATAGCTTGCTGTTTTTTCTTTTAGACATCATAAGTTTTTAAAAGTTTAAGTTATTCAATAGACTTAAGCCAATTAGTGTATTCTTCGAGCGGATGTTCAATGTCATTGCCGTCAGGAGCTTGTGTAAAGCCATCTGTTGTATAAAAAATGTATTCTGCCATAAATAATGTATTGTGATTTTTCATGTGACGGATTCCAACTGCAAAAATAATGTTTTTTCTTCTTGCATCAATCCTCATTTCAATAATTTTAATATGAAATTTTGTTGTAAGACGTGCCGACAAATACTTAATTGGAAGTGGGTGCTTGTTTTGTCTTATTTTTTTTCAACATCGTATTGCACACACAAAAAAATCGGAATTATCCCGTTTATCTTGTTGAGATGTTTGCGGTGACACCGTGCCCGAACTATATCGCAGTTGTGTTCCGTCGTCACTACTTTTTGCCCAATGACTCGTCGGCATTCCGACGAAGCATGGCGAAGTCGGAATCTCTTTACAAGATGGAAAAATCAAGCCGACAACTGCCCGATTTGTAGAGACGTGGCGCGTGAGGCGAACCCTAAAAGTTGGACTGTTTATTAATAAGTTTATTCCTGTAATTA
>JAKSMG010000002.1 GCA_024400755.1 Bacteroidales bacterium
CAACAGCCAGTTCACAGCTTACTGCTCACTGGTCACAGGCCTCTTTCACCTTCTCAGCGAAAGAACGCGACATCGAAACGGGGTTAAGTTACTTTGGCTCAAGATATTACAGCTCCGATTTGAGCATCTGGCTAAGTGTTGATCCGCAGGCAGCGAAATACCCTGGTTTATCGCCATTTACGTATTGCGCGGATAACCCGATTAAGCTGGTGGATCCGAATGGGGAAACAGTAGTTATTCCCAATGAGGATGATCAGACGTTTATTGAGAATTTAGTCAATCCAGATAGCAAAGAGTATTCTAAAGAGTTTCATGATATTTATAAAAAACTACAGCAAAGTTCAACCACCTATACATTCGAGAGTTGGTCTTATGATGCGAGTAGAAGAGAAGATGGATTGTTTGATATAGGAAATGGGAACAATAATCCTTCTATTCATTTTACGAAAGATGATAATCCTCAAATTCAAGACATTGCTATTGGAGCAAGTAGGTATCGAGTCTTATTTGAGGAAACATACCATGCTTATCAGTATGAAAAAAGAGGAAATGTAGTGAATTCTTGTATAAGCGAGGCTGCTGCTTGGAAGTTTTCGACATTAGCTCCCGGAACAAAAATGACGTACTTTAATGGTAGGTCTGAGGAATGGACAACGACTCTTATGGGAAGAATTCATGATTCGTCAATTCCCAGTATTGCCATGGGTTTCAAATTTGGGATGTCTGCAACAAGCACAGCATCAGGCATACAAGGTCCTGGACTATATTCTGACTTCAAACTTGGTAGTGCCCAAGAATTAAAAGTGTTTTTCCCATATTTCAATTTTTAACATGTATGTATAAAAAAATACTGAAAATAAACATTTTTGTCTTTGTTTTAATTTTTACAAGTATTCTTGCAGTTGCACAAAGCAACAAAGATTCGACAGTTAAAGTATATGTTGATGGCATTTTAATTCAAGATTATTCAGTCCAGTTTGTTTTGCGAAAACAGGATTGCTATAAACTAAAACTGAAGTACAATGGTCACCGACTCGTAGCAAATATTCCTATGGAAGAAATTTCTCAAGTTGATTCTTTGATAGTTCGAGTTTGCAGTGTTGCTCCTAAAAGAAAAGTTTATATTACTTCATGTGTAAGATATAATGAAAGGCTTAGCAGTTCGACTTGTATTATTTGCAATGGGAGAACAGATTATCATTCTGAAATCGAAATTTGGCATCCAATTAGTTACAGATCATCAAATCGCTAATGGCAAGTGTATTGCACTAAAGAAAATCAAGTGAATTCTTCATCATTTATAGCGACCGGGCACGCTATCCGCTCGAATTTCGCCGCAAGCGTCTCATAACCGCTATTATCGTTGTCGCAACAAAGAGGTAACAAAACGGGAACCAATACGTCAGTTCCCGTTTTCTTCTGCCGTCATTCAAGCATCAATATTCACGGCAGCGTGCTGCCGTACCTTAATACCGCATTTGCGAACGAATTGCGTAAAAAAACGAGGTGGGTGGTGGCGTTAAAAACGCTGTCTGTCTGAACCTGCGAAGCAGGTGAGTTTCAGCGTTTAGCCGCCAGCCGCCCGTTTTTTAGCAAACGTTTGCGTGCGGAAAAGCTGCTTTCTTTTGGTTCTTTTCTTTGCAGCGGCAAAGAAAAAGAACGGAAAAATAACATGTTCCCCATTAAACCAACCGCCAAAACCATAGTCATTATAAAAAATAGCGTTTAAATTTTCGGTGGTTGGCTTGAATTTTCAAACGTTTGCGTGTGGGAAAGCAGCTTTCTTTTGGCTCTTTTCTTTGTAGCGGCAAAGAAAAAGAACGGAAAAAATGACCTAAAACAAAAATAGCACTTATTCTTCCATCTCGCCGCCCATACCGTCATCCATTGGCATTTCTGTCTTGCGTTTCTTGTAATTGTTGATTTTATACGTGACATTTAATGCGATACGCCAACCGCTGCGGTCACGTACACTGTAAGATTCGTAACCGTTATCCGCATTGTGTTGGTAGGAGTTGATTTTCGTTTGGTTGACCATAAACAGCAGATCTCGAATGTTGAGACTGATGGTTAGACTGTTGTTGAGAAAACCTTTCTTTAGGGCAAAATCAAGCGTATAGCGGGCCGAACGACGACCTTGTCCCACGCCGCCGGTTCCCCAACCCATACTGCCTGCAGTCAAAGAAGGCGAACTGTATCGGAAGTTGAGCTGAATGTCCCAGTTCTTCTCGAAACTGAAAGTTTGATTCAATCGGAAACGAAATTCCCAGTTTCTGGACAGATTTTCATCAATCAAATCATCGCTGTTGATGATGTTTCTATAAAAGTTGAAAGTTGTGTTGATTTTCCAAAACTTGAAGATTTTCTGACTGTATATCAATTCAACGCCGATGTTGTGGCTGCTGTTTAAGTTTTGATACGAAGTAAGCGTGTAAATCGATCCGTCTGGGGCGGTTTCCAGCGTGGTGTAACGCGTGATGAGGTGGCTGCGGTGACGGTAAAAGGCCGTGGCACTGAAGAACGATTTGTTGATGTTGAGTTGGTAACCCAATTCCACAGAATTGGCAATTTCAGGATTCAAATAGGGATTGCCTCGACGTACGTTTTGTTTGTCTGAAATATCTTCAAAAGGATTGAGCTGCCAGATGTTGGGTCGTTGAACTCGTCTGGAATAACTCAATTTCAGTGAATGTTGGCTATTGATGTTGTATTGGATGTGTGCGGTCGGGAATAGGTTGAAATAGTTCTTCTGGTATTTTTCAGATTGAGACAGAAGATCGGATGTGGTGTTGGCCAATTCGCCGCGCAAACCGACCTGGATTTGGAGCTTGTCCCAAAAAGTGTTGGAATAAATGAAATACAGGGCATTGATAAATTCAGTGTATTGGAAGTTGTTGAGTTGAGAGGAGTCGGTGGACCACGGATTCTTATTTAAGGCCGTGTCGAGCGAGTAGTCCTGACCGATGCCGCGATAAGTGAACTTATAGCCGGTTTCAATACGTCCGCCATTGCCGACAGGAGTGATAAAATCTACTTGTGCGTTGGCGTTCCTATTGATGGATTTGGTGTTGCTTTTTTTGAAGTAGTCGTAAATGCTTGGCGTGGTGTAGTTCTGTACAGACCAACTGGTTCCATTGCCCATATTATGGTTGTATGAAACGTCGGCAGTCAATTCGCGACCTTTCATTTCGAAGGTCTTTTTATAATTGACGGCCCCATTGAAATTCATATTTTTATTGTTTCCGTTTCCCAATTGCTGATAATTAGAGTAGGGCACTTGTTCTCCATTGACAATGCGGGCGTTTTGAGATTGCAACGAGGAAGTGTCGGACCATTGGCCGTATCGGAAGCCGAAAGAGAAACTTAAGGTGTTCTTTTTGTTGATATTCCAGTCTAATCCGGCTAAGATATTATGTCCTTGGCTTTTGTTGCGTCCAATGTTGTTTTGCAGCAAATTGGTCGTGTCGTTTCCGTACCACGAATCCCGATCCAAATTGCCGCCGTTGAGGTGTTGGCCGCCACGGAAATTGTAATTGAGGAAAACGTTGATTTTATCGTAACTGTAGTTTAAGCTTACGTTGGCATTGTATCGGTCGATGTATGGATTGACAATATAGTGCTTAGGATGGGGTTCCAGGGTGTAAAGCGACATTCCACCGCCTAAAGAAACCATTCCATTAAAACCAGATTCTCTCCTTTTTTTCAGTACCACGTTCAAAATGCCGGCCATACCATCAGGATCGAGTCGGGCTGACGGGTTGGTGATGACTTCGATGCTTTCAATCATAGAAGCGGGAATCTGGTCCAGAGTAAGGTTGGTGGCTCGTCCATCCACCAAGATGGTGATATTTTCGCTGCCGCGGACCGTGACGTTTCCTTCCACGTCAACATCCACGGAGGGAATTTCTTCCAGCACTTCCACGGCGGTAGCACCATCTGACATAATGCTGGATTCCACGTTGAAGACGGTCTTGTCCAGGTTGGTTTGCAACATTTCTTTCTGTGCTTTGATTTCAACCGCCTGCAAAGACGTGCTCTTGTTGTTCAGCGTGAATTTTGGGATTCGGAAAATATTTTGCTCTTTGCTGATGGTAAAGGGCTTTGAATAATGTTTTCGGTATCCGACATATTGGATTTCGACGAAATAGGTGCCAAAGCTGATGTCGTTAATCACAAACTTGCCTTCTTCGTTGGTGATGCCGGTTTGTGCTATGGTTGAGTCTGAAGTTTTTTTGACGTAAATAGTGGCATATTCGGCGGCTTTTCCGTTCTCATCGACAATGCTCCCCATCAATGTGCCAGAAGTGGCGTTAGACTGATTGCTGCTCATCCGTTCGGGCTGAGCGTAGCCGTGGTTATGTATTCCACTAAAACCGAGTGTTGCAATGAGCAGACAGATTAATTTAAGTTTGATATTTTGATGAAGGAGGAACGGTAATTGCATTTTGGAAAATCTAATGTGATGTATATTATGTGATGATTAGAATATATCTCTATATTTAAAACAAAAACAGCATAGACTAATTTTTTCTTGAAAAGTTTAATCTATGCTGTGAAATTTTAGAGGTCAACGACCATTATTTGGCGTAGAACATATTTCTTTGATCTACGATCTTGGCATCTTTTCTTAAACCTTGGAGAATGACGGATTCGTTGCGGCCTCTGCCCACCACGATGCTTCTCAAAGCGGCTTTTTCACCAACGTAATTGGTAGAAGCGGGAACGGCGGTGAAATTGTTCACGTTGGCCACGTAAACATAATTTTGACCTGCAACGGCTTTCGTTGAATTTTCGGCAAGGTTGAAAATCTTAGCGATGGCTACGTCTTCAATATTTCTATTCATATAGCTTTCTGCCAAGAAAGTCAAAGCAACGCTATCCATAACCTGGCTGGTATATTTGGCGGCGATGTCTTGCATTGAAGCACCCTTGCTCAGTTCTTCATTGACCTTGTCGGCAATCATAGCCGTTTTCTTTTCAGCTTTTAATTGATTTTCGATATTGGTTTTTACAGCGTCGAATTTCTGCATACCTTTTTCTCTAATATCTCTAATAGCGGCAACGGCATAGATTCTATTGTTAAGGTTCATTACGTCGGAAACGGCGTCTTTCTTAACGTCTTTGGTGAATGCCCAGCTGACGATTTCTCTACAGTTTGGCAATTGGGAAATCGTGGCATCCATAGCTCTAACGTTGGTTCCCCTTAAGATTTGAACGCCCTTTGAATTGGCTTCGTCGATGAGTTCGTCGGCATTGGAAGCGGCAGCGGCCAAGGTGTTGGCGTTGTTCTTAATGTTTTTGACGGTGGCGTCAGAAGGAACGATTTCGGTGGTATAAACCACGAATTGACGTTTTTCAACAGGGGTAGTTCTATTTAACACCTGATATACCACGAAAGCGGAATTGGCATCATAAACGTATGTTCCGCCATTGGCAGTGTGAACGAATTCATTATATAATGAAGGAATAGAACCGCGTTCTGGAACCCACAAGGTAGTGTCGCCGGCTTGACGGCCTGCCAAATAGTTAGGCAGTAATTCAAAAATGTTGGCACCGGCCTTAATCATTTGATTCAAGCTGTCGGCTTCTGCGCGAGCTTGTTTTTTGGTGCGGGTACCGTTGGGATTCTGAGCGGCAGTTTTATAATCCACTACCAAGAAGGCCACTTGCACTGAGTCTGGACGCATTTCGCTGCCATAAACTTTACCATAGTACCAAACGATATCCTGATAAGTGAAAGGTTCAATCATTGAGCCGACAGGACGTTTGAAGATCAAGCTGTCCAAAGCGTCAACGGTGATGTCGTCAGCGGTGTAATAGGTGCTGTCAACCAAACCTTTTTCTTCGTTGAGGTTGAAGTCCACCAATGAAGGAGCTGCAACGAAACGTTGATATTCGGCATTAACACTGTCTTCGATGGCTTTCAAGTCTTCGGTAGAAGGCGTGATGGGGAAAACGGCGATATCGATGTCGCGGAGATTTTCCATCACGTTGAAAGCAGACTTGTGGGCATTGTACCAGTCTTTCATTTCCTTGTCGGTAACGGTAGGTACCATATCGTTGAATACAGGAGCGTATGGATTCAAAATAGCCAGGGAAGCCATCGTGCTCTTATTCAATTTAGCTACTTGTTCAGCCATCTTGTCTGAAAAATACAGAGAACCTTGAGCCATTGCGTAATAATGCATTCTCTTGGCATCTGTAATATTGAAGCGCTGAACGGCTTTATAGGCGTTGTAAAGGTCTTCTGCACCTTCCACACCTTTATAATCTTCAATATTAGTAATAATGTTTAAAGCGTTTTCAACTCCGAATTGCTGAGCCATCATGTTGACCATTTGGGCCAAGAGTTGGTTGGGCTGGTTGGTACGGAGGCTGGCCATCATTTCTTCTGTGGCTGCTTCAATCATTTCATCTGAATATTGCAAGCCCAATTTGTCGAGTTGCTTATCCAATAATTTCGTTTCCACCAAATTCTGCCAAGTGAGCTCGTGAATCTGGTAGGTTTCATTTTCTTCCAACGATTGTTTGTTGTACAGCATTTTCCAAAGAGCGGTATTCTCTTCGTATTCTCTGCTGTATTGATCGTTCAATTTTTCTCCGTTGATGCTTGCCATCGTGTATTTGTCGGAGAAAAGGTTGGTTAATTGTGTAAAGTCGCCCACGATAAAGGCCAATAATGCAAAACCGATAATAACCATCAAAAGCACTCCATGCTTACGAATTGCGCCAATTGCTGCCATATTGATTATGTTTTTAGTTGTAAATAATTTTTTAGGGTGCAAAAATAGTGTTTTTTTTTGTACGATGATTGATTTTTAAAAGAAAAAATGTATTTTTGCAAACTTTTTTTAGTTAACCTAATTTATCACAAAAATTTTAAAGAATGAAATCAGTATCTATTAGCGGTTCTCTTAGAGAGAACGTAGGGAAACGAGATGCGAAAGCTCAACGTGCCAAAGGGATGATCCCTTGCGTAATTTATGGCGGACAGCAACAATATCAGTTCGTTGTTGACCAAAGACAGTTCAAAGATTTAATCTACACTCCGGAAGTTAAGTATGCCGTTTTGGATCTTGATGGCAAAAAATTCAACGCCATTCTTCAAGATGCCCAATTCCACGCCATTACCGACAACCTGTTACACGTAGATTTCTTGGAAGTTGTTGAAAACAAACCTATCACTATTGATATCCCTGTTAAGGTTTCAGGTACTTCTCCTGGCGTTCTCCGTGGCGGTAAAATGGCCAAGAAAGTTAGAAAACTCAAAGTTAGAGGTCTCCTCGAACACATTCCTGAATACATCAACCTTTCTATCGATGGTATGGAAATCAATGACAACTTGAGAGTTTCTGATGTGAAAATCGACAATATCACAGTTGTTGACAATCCTTCCAAGGTGTTGATTTCTATTTTGACTTCACGTAACGTTGACGATTCAGCTACGGAAGCTGCTGCTGAATAATTTTAGCATTTCATATAAAGCAGAAAAGAGGACGAATTTTTTTCGCCCTCTTTTTTTATATTATTAATGTAGATTATAAAAAAAATTGTATTTTTGCTTTTTGGACTAAGTTTTCGAAAAATGAACCGATTTTGTCGTTTTTGGGTTTTTGTCATTGCGGCTTTTGCCTTTACGGCGTGCCGTCCACACGATAAATACCCCGTCGAACCGGCCATCGAGTTCATCAGTCTGGAAAAAATCTCGGAACAGGGAAATGATAAGGATGTACGGTTGGCATTCAGTTTCAAGGATGGTGATGGCGATATCGGACTTGATGATGACGACCTTTATCCACCATTTGACACCTCGTCACTTTTTTATTATAATTGCTTCATATCTTATTTTGAAAAGCAAAACGGGGAATTTGTTGAGGTGGAACTTCCGCTGCCTTTGAATATGCGTATTCCAAGATTAAGCAAAGAGGCGTCAGAGTCCATCGAGGGGGAAATCTACTTGGATCTGTATGCTGTCAATCCATTTTCGCGATTTGATACGATACGTTATGAGCTGTTTATCGTTGACAGAGCGTTAAATTTTAGCAATGTTATTACTACGTCGGAGTTCGTGGTAGATAAGAAAAAATTGAAACAGGAAAATCCATAATCAGGAAGAAAATGGCGTATTGCCCGTTTCTTCCAATAAAACATAATTGAAATAAAATGACATTACAAGAAGTTATTATGGCTGCTTTAGCCGAGGACATTGGAAATGGAGACCATTCTTCATTAGCTTGTATTAATCCTGCCATTCAAGGTGAAATGCAATTGTTGGCCAAGGCCGACGGCGTCATTGCCGGTATTGACGTGGCCAGTTTGGTGTTGCATTGCCTTGACCCCGATATTACTATGAAGAGATTCAAGGACGACGGCGACGAAGTCCATAAGGGTGACGTGGTGTTTACCATTCAGGGTTCTTCACAAAAAATGTTGACGGCCGAACGTACGGTGTTGAATTTTATGCAGCGTATGAGCGGCATCGCGACGGCATCCAGAAAATATGCCCAAATTCTGAAAGGTACGAAAACCACGATCCTGGATACTCGGAAAACCACGCCCAATATGCGTGTCTTTGAAAAATACGCCGTCAGGGTGGGCGGTTGCCAAAACCACCGATTCGGACTTTTTGATATGGTGATGTTGAAGGACAACCATATCGATTTCGCCGGTGGCATCGAAAAGGCCATAGACAAGACACGTCAATATTTGAAAGACAATAAGCTGAATCTTAAGATCGAAATCGAAACCCGTAGCTTGGAAGAAGTGAAACGGGTGATGGAACACGGTGGAGTTGATCGGATTATGTTGGACAATTTTACGCCAGATTTGATTGTGGAGGCACTGAAATTGATAGACGGAAAGTATGAAACCGAAGCTTCCGGCAATATCACCATCGATAATTTGCGCCAATATGCCGAAACCGGGGTCGATTTCATCTCGGTGGGCGCGCTAACCCATCATATCGCAAGTCTTGATTTGAGTCTGAAAGTTATTTAATCATCCTGAAATGAAAAAGTGGTTGAAGGTTCTGTTGATTGTGCTGGGTAGCATCCTTCTTTTCTTGGCTATCCTTACCGTTTGTATCGGTCCTATCGCAAAAGTCGTTATTGAAAAACACAGCAAGGAGATTTGTCACCGCACGGTGACGATGGATAAGTTGCGTATCAATCTCTTTACGGGAACAGTGGGCATTTACGGTTTTAACGCGATGGAAGAAGACGATGTGAATTCGTTTTTGAAATTCAATGCCTTGAAAGCAAATATCAATGTGTTTGCCTTGATTACCAAAACGGTGAAATTGCGTTTTATTCAGCTGGATGCTCCGATTATTCATGTAAAACAGCGCGACTCGATTTTCAATTTTTCTGACATTATCGAGTTTTATCGTCCCGAAGAACCCGATACCACGCCAAGTACCTGGGTGGTGGATTTGAACAATATCGCTTTGACCCAAGGGGATATCGAATATGCCGACTTGCTCCTGAATAGTGAGTTGCACATGCGCGACATCAACATCGAAGTGCCCCGCCTCTGTTTCGGTCGAGGTCATTCCGATGCCAACCTGAGTCTGCTGTTTGACAAAGGCGGTAAGTTGGATGTGAAGTTGGATTATGGTATGTCGGAATCCGATTTTATGGTTTATCTCAATTTGGATAATTTCAATCTGTCCCCGATAGTGCCGTATTTGCGCAAGTTTTTGACTTTTAAAAGAATAAAAGGAGTTTTGTCGGCCAACGTGATGGTTTCTGGAAATCTGAACCATATTTTACAGATGTCGGCCAAGGGCAATGTGACTTTGCGAGACTTGGATTTGGACGGCAAATACCACGAGGATATCGTGAAAATGGACCGTTTGAGCGTGGATGTGGATACGCTGAATATCGAAACGTTGCAGTTTTATTTCGACAAGATAGAATTTGACGGACTTCAGGCAAATTTCGAAATGAATAAGCATGGAAATTCCTTTGCGACCTTGTTTGCAGAAGATTCTGAAGCCGAGAAAAAGGGTAAAACCGAAGATATTCCAAAGGTCGAGGTGACGGAAGACGGTGTTGACTTGCAGGAAATACAACCGAAGTATCCAGATGTAAAAATTAATCATTTGCTGTTGAATAATTGTGGCCTTTCTTTTGTGGATAAAACCATTAAGAAGGGATCAATGAGTCTTCCTGTAAGCAATATCCACGTCGATGCACACAATTTGTCGTCAAAGTCGTTGAGCGAAGCCAATTTATATGCTCACTTTGGTAAGACAGGTGAGTTCCTTTGCAGGTGGAAAGGTTATTTGTCCGCTGCGGGCAGTCAAGTCGTGACGGTAGAAATCAAAGATTTGCAAATGAAGGAGTTGTCACCATACTGCGTCCATTATTTTGCTTATCCAATATCGAATGGCGTCTTTGTCTATAAAGGAACTGCCGCATTGGTCGATCAGAATCTGAATAATCAGAATCACGTTGATCTTTATAATTTGAAGGTTGACAAAAAAATGAAAGATATTAAACCTGAATATAAGGTTCCGTTGCAGGCCGCGGCATACGTTTTGACCGATATTACGGGTCGTGCCCAACTCGACCTTCCTGTGATGGGAAATATCAAAAATCCTACTTTCTCTTTGAAGAAGGTTATTATCAAGGCCTTCCTAAATACGATGTTGAAGGTGGTGGCTTCTCCGGTGGACTTGATTCTTCAGGCCTGTCGAGCCAATGCCGATGCGTTTAACGATATGACTGTGGATTTGGGTCAGCAGTCGATTACGTCAAAGCAATACGATCAGTTTAATGCCATTTGCGAGGTTATGAAGGCAAAACCGGATTTGGTCGTCACGATCCAGACGTCTTTTAATGCGGAAAATTATAATCCGACCGAACCTTCCGAAAACAATGACCTCACGATGCAGCAGTATGCGCAGGTCAAAGCGTTGGTTCACGAACATTTTGGAAAATACGGAATCACGTCGGATAGACTTCGTTTTAATGACGAATTTGGTAAAAAGGTGTGCTTGAAAGACAAGGCGATTTTGAGTTTTAACGTGATTGTGCCCGGTATGGACGATATTGAAGGAATGGAGGCCGTGTTGGAATCAGAAGCGAAAAATGAATAAGTTATGAAAATCAAGGAAGTTATCGAACATTTGGAGAAAAAGTTTCCTCTTGAATGGCAAGAGGATTTTGACAATAGCGGAATGCAGTGTGGGGACAAGGAACAGGAAATATCCGGAGCTTTGGTGTGTTTTGAATTTTCCGACCAGGTGATACAGGAAGCAATCGATCTGAAAGCTAATCTTATCGTGGCACATCATCCTTTGATTTTCGGAAGCGGTCTTAAGAAAGTGGAACCCAACAATAGAGTGGGGCGTATGGTCTGTAAAGCCATCGAAAACAAGTTGGTGCTGTATTCAATGCATACCAATGTAGATAGTGGCATCAATGGCGGCAATGAGGCGTTTGCCCAAAAACTTCAATTGCAGAACGCACTGGTCTTGGATCCGAAAAATCCTATGGCCGAAGCCAAGGAACAGGTCGGTCTGGGAAAGATTGGAAATCTGCCTCAACCTATGTTGCTGAAGGATTTTCTCTCTTATGTGAAGAAGTGTCTGGCTATTCCCGTGGTGAAATATTCGGGTGATTTGAATCGAGTCATTAACAAGGTGGCTGTATGCGGTGGTGCCGGTGGTTCGTTGATCTCTACCGCCCTTCGTGCGGGTGCCGATGCCTTTGTAACTGGCGATGTTCGTTATCACGATTTCTTTGTTCCTGATAATCAGATGGTTATTGTTGATGTGGGACATTATGAGGGGGAACATTTCATTAAAGAATTATTGTATGACGAATTAATAGAAAATTTTAGTAATTTTGCAATCCATTTTTCTAAATTGGATAAATTAGATATTCTGTATATATAATCTTGATAATCAATATAATAACACGCATATTATGGCAACAAAAAAAGTAGCAAATGATGAGGAAGTTGCAAAAACAACTTCTAAAACTGCAAAAAAAACGACAGCAAAGAAAACCGAAACCAAGAAATCTACAGCTAAAAAGTCTGCAGAGGAAGAAGTGGCGAAAAAAGCAGTTTCAAAGAAAAATCAGCCAGAAGTGATTGAAACTCACATCGAAGAGCAAAATGGTGAATCCGCAGAAGATATCACGATTGCTCAAAAATTGTTGTCACTTTACAATCTGCAGCAGATTATGTCACAGATTGACCGTATTCGCGTGATTAGAGGTGAACTTCCCGATGAAATTAGAGATTTGGAAGATGCCCACGAAGGAATGCAGACCCGTATCAATAAATATAATGAAGATATCGACAATTTGAATGCTAAGATTGCTGGTGAAAACACGAAAACCCAAGAAGCAATTGCCGCGATCAAGAGATACGAAGAACAGCAGGATAATGTCCGTAATAATCGTGAATACGAGTCTTTGTCCAAGGAAATCGAATTCCAGAAATTGGAAATTCAAGTTGCTGAAAAACATAAAGTGAAATTCCAGGCCGAAATCGCTGCAAAGGCAGAAGAAATCGAGACTTTCAAGGAAAAATTGAAAGAATATGAAGAGATCTTGGAACAGAAGAAAAGCGAGTTGGACGATATCATTGCCGATACGGAAAAAGAAGAAAAGGAATTGTTGGCAAAGGCCGATGTCTTGAAAGTGAAAGTGGATGAACGTTTGTTGACAGCTTTCGAACGTATTCGTCACAACGCCCGCAATGGTCTGGCCATCGTTCAAATTGAACGTGATGCTTGTGGTGGTTGCTTCAGCACAATTCCGCCTCAGCGTCAGTTGGACATTCGCTTGCACAAGAAAATTATCGTTTGCGAGGCTTGTGGTCGTATTTTCATTGATAAGCAGTTGGTGGAAGAACAAGCAGAAAATCAAGCAGAATAAATTTTCTGTAAATAAAATATAGCAAAAGGGGGTGCATACAATGTGCCCCCTTTTTGTATGTAAACCAGATTTGTTATTCGATTGCTTTGTCTTGTATGCCGAATTTCAACAATACGAATTTCCCCAAGAAAGCGGAAATCGTTCCTACGCACCAACCTGCAAGCAGGTCACCCGGGTAATGCACGCCGAGATACAAGCGGCTGTAGCTGAGTAACAATACCCAGCCAAGCATTGCGGCAATAAGCCATTTTTTGTTTTTTGCCAAGTAAAAAATGATATAAAACGCAAGGGTGATGGAGTTGGCAGCGTGTGAAGAGGGAAAGCCAAACGGTCCTCCTGTGTATAGCGTTCCGTCTGGTTGGGCTACCAGATGCACTTGCCCGTCCAGCGCGGTTTCGTGGCTGGGTCGCGGTCGTTGCACGCTTTTCTTGATGAGGTTGCAACTCTGGTCAGAAATGAAAATGCTGATAACGAGTGCTACGATGATGGGAAATGTTTTTTTTCCCCATTTCCTGATAATGAAAAATAATAAAACTACATATAGTGGAATCCAAATGAAACGGTTAGAAACCCAATAAAAGAAAAAATCAGCGCAAGAACAATGTAATCCATTGAAAAAAAGAAAGACAGATTGATCTAAATGAATGAGCTGACTAAACATTATTCAAAATCTGGATATAATAGGTATTGTTTTCTTGTCTGCTTGAACTTTTCAAGTTGAGTTTGCCAAGAAGCCCTGATTTCTTCTTCGGTTTTTCCTGCGATGATATCTTTCCTCAGTTGGCTTGTTCCAGCTAATTTGTCAAAAAAGTTGTTGGTCAAGAAAAATTTTTCCTGTTCAGGAAAATGTTGATAGGCATTAATAATGTACCCGATTTCAAAGCGGTTTCCAAGATTGAGACGAGCATTGGCATATTCGGATAAGTTGTAACCTCTGCAATCAAGTCCTTTTTGGGGTGGATTTTCGGAAACACCGTGGATGGGAATCGGAGTGAAATGATAGTCACCGGTGGTTAGTTGAGGATGTCCATAGACTTGAAACGGAATGGAAGTTCCACGTCCGACGCTAATTTGCGTGCCTTCAAAAAGGCAGAGCGAAGGATAAAGGTAGATGGCTGCGGCAGTCTGCAAATTGGGTGATGGGGCAATGGGAAGTTCATAACGGGTGTTATGCGTGTAATTGTCCATAGGCACGACTTGTAGTCTGCAATGTATGCCGTTGGCTAACCAGGATTCTCCGTTAATCATACGGCCGTATTCGCCGATGGTCATACCGTGAACAACGGGAACCGGATGCATTCCGACGAATGACTTGAAAGCAGAATCCAAGACTGGCCCGTCAACAAAGTAGCCGTTGGGATTGGGACGGTCGAGGATAATGACTTCTATATTGTTTTCTGCGGCAGCTTCCATCACATAATGCAGGGTGGAGATGTAGGTATAGAACCTGCACCCGACATCTTGAATGTCAAAAAGAATAATGTCGATACTGTTCGGGGTGATTGTCGGTTTCTTGTTTTTGCCGTATAAAGAAACGATGGGAATGCCAGTCTGCTCATCTACGGAAGAATTGATATGGGCACCGGCTTCGGCGTCTCCGCGAAAACCGTGTTCGGGACAAAAAATAGTAACAACATTTACGCCCGAAGCCAAGAGAGTATCTACCAAGTGCTTGTTTCCTATGGTGGAGGACTGGTTGCCGCAAACGGCAATTTTCTTGCCCATCAATTGGTCGAAATACAAAAAGGTTCGTTCCGCCCCCATACGCAGTTGTTGAGCTTGACCGCTTGTGATAAGGCAAAATACAAACATCAGCAATAACAATCGCTTCATCATACTTTTATCTAAATGACAGAGAATCAATGTATAGGTTTAAATTCAGTATTAATTGAAAAAATCAAGTGCTTTACTTTTTGGTAAATACACGCATTGTCCAAAGTATTAATGACCATAAGAAACAGATGGCGGCAATGACTAAGGCAATGCGGGCAAGATAATCACCGTGTTGAACGTAGAAGGTGATTTGGTCGTTGGGGTAAACCGTTTGCTTGATGGCCAAGCGTTGGTTGTATTTCGTTGCCTGATGAACGTCGCCGCTTTCGTCGATGAAGGCACAGATGCCAGGATTAGACGAGCGGAGAACGGTGCGGCGTGCTTCTATGGCACGAAGTCTTGAAAACAGGAAGTGCTGTTTGTATCCTGGAGTGTCGCCCCACCAGGCATCGTTGGTGATAACCGCCAACAATTGTGCACCGTCTTTGGCAAAGCCACCGCAGATTTCACCGTATGCCGATTCGTAGCAGATAGCCGTTCCAATTTTAACGCTGCCGTTGTTGATGGTAGTGTGGAGAGCGTGCTGGGCAGTGTCGGGACTAAGAGAGGTGCGAGGTCCGCCTAAGTTGATAACCAGGTCTTCCAAGAAACCGAAAATCTTTGGGAATGGCATTTTCTCAACACCGGGAACCAGGCGGCTCTTGTGGTATAATTCCGTAGCGCCAAATTTGTTGTAACAGGTGGCAGAATTGTGTACGGATTGGTACATTCCGTCTTCGCGTTTCAGGTAAGTAATATTGGGTTCTTCCGTAAAAACCTCAAAAGTGGATAATCCTAAAATGAAATTAAGTTGAGGATTATGGGCGATAATAGTATCAAAAATCGTGAAACCGAAGTAAAGATAAGAGTCGGCAGGGTATGTCTTGTCTAAAAGTTCGTTGGCAGAGATAGTATGGGAGATGGAAGATTCTGCCGTAACCACCAATTGCGTGCTGTCGCTAAGCATCGGCATAGTCAATTTGGCCAAACGCAGGGCGTGTTCCGCATTGGACATCATATATTGCTCTTCGTAGGCTTCCGTGTTATGCTGAATGATGATGGCCTCGATGGGATTTTCGTGCTTGAGGTTGTTGTTGTAGTGGTGATACAAGGCCACGGAACCAACGATGGGGATGACCAACCAAGCCAGACAGATGGAAGCAAATACAATGGCTTTCTTGCGTTCACTGCGGAAAAAGCGGATGACGTAATAAATAAGGAAGTTGCAAACCAATATCCAGATGGCACCTCCGAAGATTCCCGTATATTCATACCATTGAACATATTGCGGACAAATGTCGAACACATTGCCGATATTCAGCCACGGCCAGGTTAAATCCCAGTGAAGATGAAGGTATTCGAAAGCCATCCAAAAGCTGATGAAAGTGATAGGATGTGCCCATTCTGGAAGGCCTTGTCGGCGGCAGCAGTGCCAGAATGCAAACACCAGTGACATAAAACTGCCGTTGAGAATAAAGGTGGCAATAGCTCCCGGTCCCGTGCTGTTGAAAATCCACCAGGTGGTGGCTACATTCCAGATAAGGAAAGCAATGATGGCATAACAGAAGGCGATGCCGAATTGATTTTTGTGTCCTTCGCTGATGAGCATATCACTGATGACAAAAAGTGGTACGAATGCGAAGAACATAAGAAATGGAAGTCCAGTGGGGTTCCAGGAGAGCCAAAGCGGTAAACCCGCCGCAATAGCCAAAAGCAGTTTCTTAGCTTTCATTTTTATTTGTGTTTTTCTTTATATGCTTGAATACCGTATTTTAAGAACGACATATATTTGTCCACGTCTTTTTCAAAATAGGTTGGACCAGCCAAGACAGAACCGTCGTGATCCACAACGAAATAGCAGGGTTGTGAATTTTCTTTATAGATAGTATTCTGAATATACATATTTTTACCGCCTAACGTAGTGATAGGATCTCCGTCCTGGTCTAAAATCTGCTGATCTTTGGATAGTTGGATGTTTTTGTCATCCACGTACAAAGCGACAACGACAAATTCTTCGGCAAAAAGCTTACGCACTTGCGGGTCAATCCAAACGGCGTTTTCCACGTTACGGCAATTTACGCAGCCGTGACCTGTAAAGTCAATGAAAACAGGTTTGTTTTGTGCTTTGGCCACACGCAACGCCTGGTCGTAATCGAAGTAACCCTTGATGCCGTGCGGAAGGTCAAGCTGGTCGGCATACATAGCCGCTTCGCTTAAGCTAACGGTATTGCCGCTGACCGCTCCAGCTTCTTGGCGTACCACCTGATTAATGTCGAAGTCTTGGGTGGTCATAGGAGGCAGCCAGCCGGAAATGGCTTTCAAAGGTGCACCGAACATACCGGGAATCATATAGACTACGAAGGCCAGGTCAAGGATGGCGATGGCAAAACGCACGGGACTGTTTTGAACGGGCATATCGTCATCGTAAGGGAATTTGATTTTTCCCAACAGGTAAAGGCCCAGCAGTGAAAACAGCACAATCCAAATTGCCAGATAGACTTCACGGTCAAGAATACCCCAGTGGTAAGTTTGATCGGGAACGTTGATGAATTTCAGGGCAAAGGCCAATTCTATAAAGGCCAGTACGACTTTCATCGTGTTCATCCAGCCACCAGACTTTGGCATTTTCTTCAGCATACCAGGGAAGAAGGCAAACAGCGTGAAAGGGATGGCAATACCCAGTGAGAAACCTAACATACCGATGATGGGTTTGAGCAGAGAACCTCCAACGGAATTTAATGCCACGGCGCCGGCGATGGGCAAAGTGCAGGAGAAGGAAACCAATACGAGGGTTAATGCCATAAAGAAGATGCCGATAACACCGCCGTTGTTTTCCATTTTGGCAGATTTGTTGACCCAACTGCTTGGAAGGGTGATTTCAAAATAGCCAAAGAAAGAAAGCGCGAAGATGATGAAAATGACGGCAAACAACAGGTTTGGAATCCAGTGCGTACTAAGAATGTTGGCGAAGTCAGGTCCGAAAATCAAAGACAGGACAATGCCAAAAATGACATAAATGACGACAATGGAAAGACCGTACATCAAAGCGTAAAACTTGGCTTTGCTTCCCTGTTTCATAAAATAGGAAACGGTCATAGGAATCATTGGAAATACGCAAGGCATCAGCAAACCGACGAGACCGCCTAAAAAAGCCATGATAAAGAATGAAAGCAGTGATTCCTCTTCAACAGGGGTGCCGTTGGCGGAATTTTCAATCGGGGCAATCGTCTCAGTTGGGGCGACGGTGCTGTCCGTTTGCGACTCCGATTCCGACTCCGATTCGTCTGTTTCCTCTTCTGTGGCAGCCGCGTCTGAACTTACCGCGTGATTGAAACCCTTGACGTCAAAATTAAATTTTTGGTCAATGGCGACGCAGCGACCTTCAATGCAGCATTGTCCTGCCAATTTTCCTTTGATGACAAAGTCTTCATTTTGGCAAATTTTGACTTTCTGCTTGAAAGTGACGCTCTTGATAAAGTAGCGGGATGTGTCGTCAAAAACAGGATCGTGATGAACAATGGGCTTTGGTTCAATGACTTTTCCCATTCGCTTGTAACTTTTCGAATCAGTAAAGTTGAATTCCAAAGGCATTTCCATACCATTGTTATGGCTTTGTGCGTATAAATGCCAATTTTCTTTAATACTGGCTTTAAATTGCAATTCAGCAATGGAGTCGTTGACTTTGACTGTTTTGAAATCCCAACTTACGGGATTTTCTTGACCAAAGATACTGCTTGAAATCAACAGTATGGCACAAAGACTGAGGAGTACTTTTTTCATCATTTTTTATTTTTATTTTATCATTATATCATATATAAATATAGCGGGCAAATTTACGTTAAAATTTTTAATTGATTGCTTTTTTGGAAGGAAAAAATAATCTAAAAATCATTTTTTCTTGGTATAGAAGTCCGTTGTTTGTTTTTGACCGAATAATATTTTCGTCATTTGTTAATTATGGGCATGTTCGGATCAAAAAATTCTAAATAAAAAAAATACAAATATGCGATTTGATATTAAATATTGATTATTTTTGCTTAATGATAAAAATTTTATATTCTTGTGCTAAATGTCTGAAAATCAGTTGAAAAAGGAGAAGAAGTGGTTGTATTTCGCGCTGGGTTTGGTCGCGGGATTTGTTATTTGCGGTGCTTATTCGCTCATTAACCAGATGGTGCATAATAAGTCCCAATCGCTGACGCAGACTATTAAGCATATTTATCATCACGAGCCATCCAATGACACGCTTGTGAAGTATGTCAATTACGTCAAAAAATCTGCCCCTGATAAACAGGCCTTGTTAAAAGATTCTTTACGTATGGCTGCCGAAGCAGATGAAATGGATGAGGCGGAATTTTATATGGATGAAGATGAATTTGCTGATGACAATGTAGTTCTTGTTGATAAAATTATTGGCAAAAAAACGGTGAAAGTGCAGTTTAAGGATGACGATTTTAACGATATTCCTGCTTCAGACAATGATATTATCCATTTTGAAGTGCAACAATGGAATACCCCCATCAAAAATCGTATTTCCTATCACCGTGATAACAGCGTGGTGCAAATCAAGGGTTTGTCTATTGATAAAATTGCGATTGTTTGCTATGACCGCCATTACTATTTGCATTATGCCGATCAATATTATTTGTTGGAAAATAACGAAGGTTTTCAAAAGATTGGACCGGCAGTGTCTTTCAAGTAAAGTGATGTGGTTTTATTCCACTTCCAAATCCAATTCGTTTTCTTTCAAATATTCTTCTGCGTATTGAAGGTATTTTTTTTCCAAAGCGTAGTTTTGACGTTGGTGAGCGGCTTTGGCGATGGCAATGTACGATTCGTAAATTCCTGTCTTTGACCGTAAAATGCCGTGATAGTAGTCATCGTTGCAGTAGGCGGAAGGAATGTCGTGGCAGAATTCTTCCAGCAATTGAAACAAATCGATGGCGTAGGCCCCTTTGTCTATCTTGACCAATGAGTCGCCCGTGTTATAAACTTTATAGTAATATTCTGACGAAAATCGATAGATTTCGTTTTCCTGTTCTTCGCTAAGTTCGTTATTGTCGAAAAGGGCCTTGATGAGGGGAATGCAGTCTGCATATTCTTCATCTTCAAATTTGATTTGTGCTTTAAGTAAGAGCGCGTTGACGTTGTGTTTGTTGTATTGAAGTGCTCGAGATAGATAGTAGTCGGCTTTTTCATTGTCGGCAAACATATAGTCAATGCGTGCCTTGCTGTAAAACAGTTCGTCAACGATTTGAATTTGCTCGGAAAAGATGGTCATTAGAGAATCTGCCTGAGCGAGTAATCGTAGCCCTTGCTTTTGCAATTTTTGTTTGTCTTTGCAATAGAAAAGTCGATCGTTGCCGTTTTCCTTGAGTTCGGTTAGTTCTTTGAGGCAATCTTGAAGAAAATAGTAGTGCAAGGTGATGAGTTCGGGGTCTTCACTGTCGAGTGAGGAAAGCCGTTGCTGAATATTATCCAATTGTGCCTGCGTGACTGTGCAGGCATCTGACCACTGGGCTTGGCAGAAAAACCAATGTCCTAACAGAAATATTAAAAGAAAGGCGTTTTTTTTCACAAGAAAATTGTTATTCGTCTTCCTCATCTAAAAATTTGTCAATCAACTTTTTCAAGTCTTTTTTGGACAAGGTTCCGTTGACGATGCCGGGTTGACTGTTGCGTTTGAAGA
Source organism: Bacteroidales bacterium (assembly GCA_024400755.1). GTDB lineage: Bacteria > Bacteroidota > Bacteroidia > Bacteroidales > WCHB1-69 > RUG11690. Next base: position 20,395 of record JAKSMG010000002.1, read on the forward strand.
ACAGCAGGGTTGGAATGCTGTATATATTAAAGGCAGCGGCGGTTTTGCCACACTTATCGGTATTGACTTTATAAACGATAAGCCTGCCTTGATATTCCTTGGCCAATTCCACCAAGATGGGATGCATGGCACTGCAGGGTCTGCACCAGTCGGCATAAAAATCTACGATGCAAGGGGTGTTGCCTTTATATTGGAAACCCTTGTCATTGTCGATATCTGTAATTTGAGCGGCAAATTCTTCGTCACTCAAAAAAATAATTTTTCCAGAAAGGTCTTCTTCAATGACTTGCTTTTCAACGGTGGGTGTTTGCGTAAAACGAGGGTCGTCCATAGCCATCGAAATGACCTTTTCCGTTTCAAAGTCGGTATCTTCTTCTTCTGTTTGCTTAGTATTACAACTTATTAATAGTAATGACGATAAAATCAAAAAGAAAATGTTTTTCTTCATTTTATGATAGAATTAAATTGATATTTATTCGTGTCGGCGGATTTCGTCTTTAAATTTTCTTCCCCTAAATTCAAAATTCTTGAATTGGTCGTAGCTGGAGGCGGCTGGAGATAGTAGGCAGCTTTTCCCCTTTTCCGTTACCTGAAAGCAGTAATTGACAATTTTGCCAAAGTCGTCTTCTTCCAAAACAGAATCGGGTAGAGGATACTTGCTTTCCCATTCTTGTTTGATACGGTGTCCGGCCGGTCCGGTAAAGACAACGTGACAAACAGGGTTTTCATTCAAATAGTCAATGAGATGGTCGTAGGCAATGCCTCGGTCAAATCCACCTAAAATGAGCGTGTCGACATTTTTAAGGGCTTTGAGGGCCGCAATGGCGGCCTCTGGAATAGTGGAAATGCTGTCGTTGTAGAATTTGATGTTTTGAAAGGTGCCGACATACTCAATGCGGTGTTCCAAACCGTTGAATGTGGCCAAGTATTTCATTATATCCTCGTCGCTGACGCCATAATTTTTGACAGCCAAAATAGCTGCCATAATGTTGTTGTAATTATGTCTGCCTGGCAGATTATAGTAGTGACGTAGGTCGTATTCGCCAAGCAGTTCACCCTTCCGAACGTACATCAGATTGTCATCCATACAGTAACATCCCGTGTCAATACTTTGTAAGCTACTGAATTTTAAAAAGTTGCGTTTATAATTGTGGCTTTTTATCTGATGGGGAATGTGTTCGTCTTCGTTGTTGTAAATGAGCGTGTCACTTTCTTGCTGAAATTTGGTGATGTTCATTTTGGCGAGTTGGTAGTTGCTCAAGGATTGAAAATGGTCAAGATGCTCCTGGAACATATTCAGCAGAACGGCAATGTGTGGTGAAGTTTCGGAAAATTCCAGTTGGTGAGCGGACAGTTCCGCGACAATGATGGAATTTTCGTCCAGATCATCGATAATATTGAAAAATGGGATGCCGATATTGCCAGCCAAAAACGTGTTGCCTCGACTATTGGAAAGCAGGTGATAAATCAGTGATGATGTGGTACTTTTACCTTTTGTTCCAGTAACACCGATGACCTGTTGGCGGAATCCTTGTAAAAACAATTCGGTTTGCGAAGTAATGCGATAAGGATGGATAAAATAGTTGATGTTGTTCAAGTTCACGCCAGGTGTCTTGAAAATGAGGTCGTAGTCGTTGAGGTTTTGTGCATATTTGCTGCCAATGACAAATCGCAAGTGCTTGTCATTTTTAAATTCTTCAATATTGAGGGCTTCGCTACGGTCGGCGGCCACAATGTCCATTGAAGGAAAGTGCTTTCGGATAAATCGATAGGTGGAAACGCCTTCTCTTCCAAATCCTAAAATGACAATCTTCTTGTTTTTGATCTGTTCTAAAATGACATCTATCATAATTCTGCGGTATCGTTGGCAAAAGTGATGAATAACTATTTCTTGATAAATTTCTTGATCGCAATGGCGTTGTCGTTGTCCAAGCGGATGAAGTACATACCGGAAGCAAGGGTGCTAACGTCAATTCTCGTGTGGGTATTGTTGATTTGAAGAGCTTGGACGAGTTGGCCGAAAGCATTGAAAATGGCTGCTTCTTTTACTTCGTGCTTATTCTGAATGGTTAAATCAATGTAGTTGTTGGCAGGATTGGGTTGAATGCTGACGCAGTTGTTGAAATCGATAGGGTCAATACTTACATCTTCCAAGGTGGTAAAGCTGATGGTGGCATATTCGCTTTCGCTTTCTTCGCAAAGGGCCTGGACGCGAAAATCGTAAGTGCTGCTTTCTTCAAGGTTGTCAAAACTGAAGATATTGACGGTTTTGACATAATCGTGCCAGATGGTGTCGTTTTGTAATTTATAACCGACTTTCCAGCTGCTTTCGCTGCCGCCGGCTGTCCAGCTTGCCATAGCCGTATGTGCAGAAATATTGCTGATGGTCAAGTCCGTGGGCTTGTTGCATATTTCCGCTGGAGTAGTGAAACTATAAATTTCGGTCCAATCACTATTGCCGGAAGCACAAACTGCTTGAAGGATGACTTCGTAAGTTGTTTCGGATTCAAGGTTGCTTAAGGAATAGCTGAACCCGGCAATGTTGTTCACGCTGGTCCAGTTTCCGTTTTCGGCACGCCATTGCAGGTTGACATTGTTGTTGTTGGCAACGTACCAACTGAGATCGGCAGTGCGATTGGTGATATTGTCTGCGGTGATGTTGTTGGGTATGTAGCAAAATGTAGAATCGGCTTCGCTAACGTTCACGTCGTCAACACAGCAGGAGAAATAGGAATAGTGGTTGGCGTATTTCCAGTGAATGACAATGTAGGCATCGGCAGGAATGTTGGGAAGGGCGATGTAATCGAGGGTGTATTGGCTCATATTTTCCGTTGCGGGAACGTCTTCAAGGGAAACAAAGGTTGACATATCCGTGCTGGAAGTGGCATATCCAACCGAGAGAATGCCTTCTTCTTCATTTTCATATTGATACCAAAAACTTAAACTGGTCTTATTTAGTGCGGTAGAGAATTTTGGAAGAACAGTGTATGCGTCATCGCCGATGCTTCCCATCGTGAAGGTTAATGCCTGGGTACCGCTGTGCGGATAGCAGTATTCGGATGCGGTGCTCGTAATATGGGGTGCGGGGTAGTTCTCGCCTCTGGTGATGGAAGTCCAACAAATCGGAACAATTCCCTCTTGGTTATAATTGGTACTGACGTATGATTCAAAATCTTCATTATAAGGAAGATTCATAATGGAACAGTCGGTGGTCGCATTCAAAACAGGGCTGTGTGGACTTTGGGAGTAGCTGTTACAATTGCTGAAAACGTAGAAGTCGTAGTTGGTGGCAGAACTTAAATCCGTTACTTCGTAAGGTTTGGTTGTGATGTTTTCGATGGTGTTTCCGCTTCCGTCACCGGGAATAAAACCAGCAGGACCATATTCAATGGTCCAGGAAGAGGCACCATTTCGTTCGTTCCAATCGAGAGTTACGCTATGGTCGCTGATGCCGGTTGTAATAAGGTCGGTGGGATAAAGGCATTCCGAACTATTGCAATGACTGGTGAAGCTGAAAAACGCTTCATCTACTGGTAATGTGCTGCCATTGGCGCAAGCGTAGATTTCTTGACCAGACGGATTTAGAATTTCAAATCGTGCGTTTTCGGCATAGTCCCCCATTTCCCAACGTAAGCTGATTTGGCTTAAATCGCAGAAACCCACGACAACAGAGTCGGTAGAAGGTCCAACAGCGGGTTTTACGGTATTGATTAACTGATCGTTGCTATAAACGTGGATTTTATTTCCAGTCCAACCGTAACCCAAATCGGCATGCAACACGAAAGTATAACCGCATTGGTCGGCGGTGTCGCAGACGAGGGTCGTGAAGGTGGCTGCTTCGCTGTATTCGCTTTCGCCGTCGTCGCAAATGGTTTTCACATAAACATCGTAAGTGAAATCATTTTGCAATCCGTTGATGGTTATGGGATTGGTAGTGTCTGTTATGGTAGTTCCCGTGCCAATGGCAAAGCCGGCGGGGCCATATTCAACGGTCCACTGGTTGGCTTCGGTCATATCAGTCCAGCTAATATCCGCAGAAGTGGCGTGGATGTTGGACGCATTGACGTGGAGTGGCTGGGTGCAACTTGGAATTCTTTCCAATGTGAGATTGTCGATTTTGCAGGTGGATGGGTCATAGGAATAGAATTGAAGTGAAATGTATTTGCCATTACCAGTGTAGTTGTTTAAGTTAATGGTAATATGTTCCCAAGTGTTGATATTGCTTGAACTGACAGCTCTTAAAAAATCTGTGTGTTGAGGATTTGTAGGATTATCAAGGGCATAGATTTCTAAAACGCCATATATTGAGGTTCGATAAACGTAGAAAGATAAAATGAGTTCATTAACGTTGATATCGTTGCCCAATGGAGGAAGGGTTGCCGTGTTGACGATGTAGTCGGATATCGTATTGAAATCCAATGAATACGGAGCACTGTAATAGTTTGCTTCAGAAACGAAAACAAAACTGCTCGGGTCTGTGGATTCGCGATACCAACATTCTGGAAATCTGTTCATATCGCTAATACCGGTGTAATCAGTTTCGTCAAAATTGGTAAACCAGGGAAGGTTGTAAAGGTGAATGGAGTCGCAGGTTCTAAACGTGTTGTCAATGAGGTTTTGGGCTTTTGCGTTTTGTGAAAAAATACTCGAACCGAGGATTCCTAAAAGGCAGAAAATGAGGAAGAATCTTTTCATAATAATATATATACATTTAATTTAATGTTCTGTTGCAAAATTACATATTTATTTTGATATGGCAAACACTGATGAAACTTATGTTTGATAATAGTTTTTTTCTAATGATGAAAAGACATTGGCTTCTTAAAGCCAAATGCCTAAGCCGATAATGCCGTTGAGTTTTTGATTGAATTTAGTCAGACCTGCTGCATTGATGATGGCTGTTTCCTTATTTAAATTGCAGGTGTTGATGAAACCTTGGGTGAATAAGACAAAGGTGGTTGTCTTCTTTTTCCATTTCTTTTCCAACCTGGCACTGATGCAGTTGACGGAAAAGTTCTTGTCGTAATCGGTGTATTGACTTTTCCAGGGAGAGAATTCTAATCCTAGTTTGAGAAAAATTATGTGAGGTAAAGAAAAAGTGTATTGAAAACTGACATTGGTAGAAAATGCTCGTGTAAAATTCCCATTTGAGTCATAATAGCCATCGAAACCGCCCACGATGGTTTGCCATTTGAATAATAAGGGAAAGTGCAGCAAGGTTTCGAAGTCGTATTGTCCCCAGACTTCAATTTGGGTAGAGTTGGGTTTGGGATCGTCGGGGCTTACATTTCGAAAATCAAAGAAGCCGGATCCGTCAAAATAGTAATAGTAGGTGAAACCGATATTGGCTCCGAAAAAGCCAAACGAGGGGGAAATGTTCAATTCGGGAACAAAAAATGTTTTTTCGCTGCCGGTATAGGAAGGGTTTAATGAACTGAATTTCCAGTCACTGGCTCCGACGCTGCCCCACATTTCAAAGCGGAAATAGATCTTTTCCCCCATATATCCTAAGCAAACTTTGGGTTGAAGACTAAGACCGCCACAATAATGGCCGTGAGAGATGTAGGCAGACACCAATTCGCCGCCGGCTTCGTAATAAAACTTGATTGAATCCTTTTGTCCAAAAATGGTCGTTGAGCAGAGCGTAAGCAGGAAGAATATGGCAATTTTCTTCATATTGAGAGTAAGAAATGAGAAATGGTTGTTTTAGTAGTGTTAAATGGGAAGTAATTTGAATTATAAAGAACGGCGGCCGTTTCAGCCGCCGTTCTGGGAATTTGAGATAGAAGAAAATCCTCTATGTCAAAATAGTTTTTTACAGTGTATGATAAGGTTTCAACAAACCCTTTCCGATTTCAACTGCCTCTTCATTCTTTGGAATGAGGTGGTGGTGACGTTCGGGCAGAGATTTTTCCAAACCCTTGTGAAGCATTTCAGGTGTTACCAAAGGTTTAACGGCGAGGAAACCACCGAGGATAATCATATTGAACAATTTTGAAATACCCAGTTCGCTGGCTTTGTCGGTAGCTGCCACTTGGTAGATGTTGATGTCTTTACGAGTGGGGTGGTTGCTGATACCATTGGGATCGTAAATCAGTAAGCCGCCAGGTTTAACTGCTTTTTCGAATTTGTCCATTGACTGTTGGTTAAGGATGATGGCGGTATCGAATTGGTTGAGGTAAGGAGAGCAAATACGTTCGTCGCTCAAGATTACCGTAACGTTAGATGTACCACCACGCATTTCAGGACCGTAAGAAGGAAGCCAGCTAACTTCCTTGTCTTGCATAATGCCGGCGTAGGCCAGGATTTTACCCATTGAGAGAACACCTTGACCGCCGAAGCCTGCTATAATTATTTCTTCTGTCATTTCTTGTGAATTTTAGGATTAATTATTTTTTTCTCAGTGAGAATAAAGTCTCATTGGGTTGGTCGAATGTGGCCACGCGTTCGATGAATTTAGGATCGAATTTGCCATCCACTTTCATATCTCCCAGTGGGAAATATTTCAATGTGTTTTCTTCCATCCACTTGTTGGCCTGAACAGCCGTCATTTTCCAACCTGAATTACAGTTAGAGGTAACTTCTACGAAAGAAACACCTTTGTTGAGTTTCTGGTTTTCGAAGGCCTGACGGATAGCTTTTTTACATTTACGAGCCAATGCGGGAGTATAAACAGCCTGACGGGTTACATAGTAAGTGCCAGGAAGTTGAGCCAACATTTCGGTCATTCTCATGGTATGTCCCATAATTTCTGGGTCACGGCCGTAAGGGCAGGTAACGGTTTCCATACCTTCCAATGTAGTAGGAGCCATCTGACCACCGGTCATACCGTAGATACCGTTGTTGATGAAGATCATGGTGATGTTTTCACCACGGTTGCAGGCGTGCAACACTTCGGCGGCGCCGATAGAAGCCAAGTCGCCATCACCTTGGTAGGAGAAAACGAAGGTTTCGGGACGGAGACGCTTGATAGCGGCTGCACAGGCAGGAGCACGGCCGTGAGCTGCTTCAACAAAGTCAACATCAAAATAATTGTAAGCTAATACGGAGCAACCTACTGGTGAAATACCGATAACGTTGTCCTGGATGCCCATTTCCTCGATAACTTCGGCAATGATTCTGTGAACTGTACCGTGTCCACAGCCTGGGCAATAGTGCATAACGTTGTCTGTGAGAACCGGCGTGCGTTTATACACTAAGTTTTCGGGTTTAATTATATCTTCTCTTGTCATAATTTCAACGAATTAATTTATTTAACCATTTGTTTCAACGCATCGAAAATTTCAACCGGGGTTGGAATAACGCCACCATAACGGCCGTAATGTTCAACGGGAACCTTGCAGCCAACGGCTAACTTGACGTCTTCGATCATTTGACCGGCATTCATTTCAACACTTAAGATTTTCTTCATGCGACCGCCAATTTCAGCAACGGCTTTGGTTGGGAATGGCCACAAGGTGATAGGACGAATCAAACCCACCTTGATGCCTTCGGCGCGTGCGAGTTCCATAGACTTCATACAAATACGTGCGGCAGAACCGTAAGCTACGAATACGTAGTCTGCATCTTCGCAGTTGATGGCTTCGTAACGAGCGTCTTCTTCTTCGCATTTTCTGTATTTGGCCTGGATTCTTTCGTTGATGGCTTCTTGTTTCAAAGCTTCCAATTCAAGAGAAGTCACAATGCGGTGCTTGCCTGTTGAACGATGACCGGTAGCAGCCCAAGGACAATTCTTCTCAATGTATTCGTTGGTCCAACGTGGCTTGTAGTCGTCAACCATTACTTTTTCCATTACCTGACCGATAACGCCGTCGGAAAGAATAGCGGCTGGGTTTCTGTATTTGAAAGCCAAGTCGAAACCGAGTTCTACGAAATCATACATTTCCTGGACAGAAGCAGGTGCCAGGGTGATCAGTCTGTAATCACCGTGTCCGCCACCTTTCGTGGTCTGGAAATAGTCAGATTGTGAAGGTTGGATGGTGCCAAGGCCTGGGCCGCCACGAACTACGTTGACACACAATGCCGGAAGTTCAGCACCGGCAATATATGAAAGACCTTCTTGCATCAATGAAAATCCTGGTGAGGAAGATGAAGTCATAACGCGTTTGCCTGCTGCGGCACCGGCATATACCATATTGATGGATGCCAACTCGCTTTCTGCCTGCAGTACTACCATACCCGTTGTCAGGTAAGGACGTTCCTGCATCAAAGTTTCCAATACTTCGCTCTGAGGGGTAATAGGATAGCCGAAATAACCGTCGCAACCCATACGAATGGCTGCCTCGGCAATGGCTTGGTTACCCTTCATTAATTTCAATTCTTTTGCCATTTTGTAAAATGTTTAGTTGTTAATTGTTTTTGTTGTTTCTTGCTTTGCGTGTTGGTTACTCCTTAGCACGGTAAACTTCAATAACGCCGTCAGGACAAATTACTGCACAGTTGGCACAGCCAACGCATGCATCTTCGTTTACTACTTCAAGATAATTGTAACCTTTTGCATTTACTTTTTTTGAAAGTGCGATACAGCCGTTTGGACAGCCAGTGATACACACTTCGCAACCTTTGCACTTTTCAGTGTTAATGACTAATGCTCCTTTAAATGCCATAATTTTAAAATTTTTATGTGTTAGTAATTAGGTTTATAATTTTCCTTTTCTATTGAAAATATTAGTTTACGAAAATACAAAAAAAATCAATACCAAAAACACCCCCGAAAGAGTTTTTTTTTGTTTTGCTAAAATGATGGTAATTTATTGAAAATCAGTTTTTTACAATTTTTTCAATAAAAATTTTTCCCTGATTCTCAAGAAGGAAAACGTAGCTTCCTTTGGATAAATGGGCTATATTTATCGGCTCTCTATTTTGAATTTCCATTTTTTCAATTTCCTGTCCCTTGATATCGAAGATGGTTAACTTCGCCGTCGTGAAATCATCATTAAGATTTGGGGTGATGATATTGCTAGCAGGATTGGGATAAAAACCGATGTTTGAGTTTTCATTGTTCGCAATGCCGACACTTTGCTCTTGGAATTGTACGAAAATGGTATGGTCTTGCGTCACGTGCGTCAACCGAATGCTGTCAATTTGATGTAAGTCGTTGTCATCCACAATGACTCTCAGAATTTCATAATTGTCATCAGCAATGAAATGAATCGTGGTATCGGATCCGTGGGCAATGGAAAGCACGTCGGTATTCGGTTCACAATGTCCGCCAATGCCGGAATGCAGGTAGATGTTGTAAGGACTGAGTTGCCCGTACAAGGGCAAACTGTCGCATAGGACAGGTTCTTCGGAATTTAGCATAAGATAGCTCGAAACCATCAAACTGTCGTTGGCGATATAACGCAAAAATAAAGCTGAGTTTTCTATGTTGAGTTCGCATTCGTTTTGCCAGTTGATGCCATCTGGAGAAAGTTCAAAGTCTGTGCCAACACGTGCCATGACAGTTCCACTAAAATCAATCTGTCGCACGTGGATAAGTTTTGCCGCACTAGTGCTGTGCAGGCGTGTGGTGAAGTGGAGCTCGCTAGAATCGACTTCAATACGCGGAAACATCCAATGATAGATGGCAGTAATGGAATGATTGCCATTCAGATTTGTGAAGGTGTAACTTCCTTCATTTGTGAAAGACGTGTCGTTGTCTATCACTAATGCGGAAAAAGCGTGTTGCGGGTCTAAACTTCGATAATAAAATTTGACATTGCCATATCGGGGAACAAGTACGATTCCGGCTGGTTCAATACCACCTCCACCTATGGCTTGGGCGTAAATGGTATCTACTTCGGTATAACCCTGTGCAATGACCGTTTTGGTCTCTGCGTTGTTGGCTGTAATGCTGATGCCAATGCTGTCGGTATTGTTGCTGGAGGACACGTACTGAACGTATATTTTACCACCAAAACTGTCTAATGCGCAACTGTTTTGCCAGATGTTTTTATCCGTGGACAGTAGAAAGTTGTCGTTGCTGTTGACCAAGATGTTCCCGTTAATCATAGTTCCCCTGATGTTGAGAGAGTCAATGCTTGCGTTGCCCATTAGATTTAGGGTGTTTGGACTAACATTGACACAAGTTTGTGGAGTCGGATATAAGTTGATAATGGCTTTCTGCTGATAGGTGTAGTCGTAGGATTCAGGATTTAAATGAGTGAGTGAAAAATAACCGTTGTTGTTGCCCTTCCACCCCCAGTTGATATGAAAAAAGGTTTGCCCGTCAATGATTTGATAGCCGTCGCTGAGAAATGTGTGGGAGTCTGTTCCTTGTCCTGACAAAATAAAGGGATAGCCCGAGTCCAATTGATGTCGGAGTGTGTCTTCCCATTCCTGGGTGGTGCTAAAATAGCTTTTTCTCAAACTGATAGCGTCATTGTAGCCAAAATAGGTTTTTAAAGCGTGAAGCCCGCTGGGTGCGTTGCCAATGGGATAACCCGAACTGCTTTCAGGGCCGTAGTCGGTTTCAATGGCTACGCCGCAATGATAAATCAAAGTGGCTACGGAGTTTTTTTCCTGCATAGAGGAATATTCGGTTAAGGCATTGGGCATAATGTCGTAATCATAAGTGGTATTGCCGAAGTCGGCGAAGAGGGGACCGTAATTGGCACTGGTGTATTCGTGTGAGCCGAATCCATTACAAGGAAAATGGTGGTAGTTGAGGATTTGTGCCATTGCCACGGCGATGCAGCCGGCAAGTGCATGTCCTGAAACGGCGAAGTTGTCGGCGGGACAAAGCATATTGTAATATGGATTTTGTCCCCAAGTGGTTTGTATAAAGGGACCTACGGAGATTATATCATCGGTGGTCGCATTTTCTGAAGCCAAGGTCTGCCAATGTTTTCGAGCTTCGGCAACATCGGTCCGCACGTCTGCCGTCCTTCTGTTTTGAAGGGATTTTTGTAGCAGGAGGGGCATTGCGTCTTCCTGAAAGGATGATTCGTTGGAGTAGCCCATAATAGGACTGCTGCTGTCGTCTTTTGCAACAATGACAAAACCGTTGTCAAAGTTGAAAATGTATGAAGAAAACGTGTCGGTTAAATGGCAACGGGTCAATTCTGGACAGTCGGAGCCGAGAGTGTGTTGAAGGAAACGAGTCGCAATTTGTTTGGCGTAGCTACTGTCGATAGGGGCTGCCATGCCCACTATGGAAACAAAAAATAAGAAAGAAAGTAGAAAATATCGTTGTTTCTGGAACATTATTTTGAATTTTCTTCTAATTGTAATTTAACATCGTTAAGCACATTCATAAAATTAATAAATGCCTGGTAAGGTGAAGGATAAACGTCAAAGTTTCGACGAACGGTATTGTGTGCGAACCACTTGGTACTCATAAAATTAAAGTGGTCGGCGGCTTGCAGGCGAAGCCAATTTAACTTGGCCGTCTCGTTATGTGACTGTTTGTATAGTTCCTCCAACTGAAACAATTGCTGGAAGGCCTCATTTTGCAGTTCGTTGCCCAGCCATTCCGCAGTGTCTTTTTCATCACCGGAGTAAGATATGGGCCAAGGAGCGTGCATCGTGGAGCAAGGCACTTTAAGTTTGGTGATTTCCTTGGGCTTCGTCAATTGATATCGTTTTGAATCAATTAATTGAGAAAATAATGCCTTGAAAAATTCAAAAATTCCGCTTTCGACAGTGTGGTATTCTCCAATGGTTTCGTAATCAAAATAGAGATTGATAAAAGGAGATTCTTCGGGAATGGCATCGAGTTTGGAGATGAATTTTTCCGCCGTCATTCCCATTCCGTCAGCTCCTTGTTGTTCAAAACGTTGAGAGATGTCGTCGCAGAGTTGGTAGCTTCGCAAAAGCAATTTCAAGTCGGTTTGGAATGGATTGCAGTAGAGGAAACAAGGGCTTTTCCAACCTAAAATATGTCGGGCACCTTCGGTGAGCACGACATCGTAGCCGGCTTCGTGCAGCCATTCGCCAATTTCGTCAGAATAAATGATTTCGGTGTTGCAAAACGTGGTGGGTCGAATGCCGAAGACTTCCTTTAACAACTTTTCCTGAAGATGAACTTGTTCCAAAAAGCAACTTTTATTGTACAAGGAAGCTATACTGTGGGTAAAGGTGCTTCCCGTGATTTCCACATTGCCCGTGGCGATGAGTTTTTTGAAACTTTGAATGACTTCAGGACAGTATTCTTGGAATAGTTTAATGGAACTTCCAGATATGCTGAAGCTTAAATTTATTTGTTCTCCGTATTTTCTGATCAGCTCGAGAAACATGGCATTGGCGGGCAGATAGCATCTTTCGGCCAAACGGTTAGCCAGGTAACTGTTCTGATAATCATCAAAATAATGGTGATTTTGATTGATATCAAAAAAGCGGTATGTCCTTAGACGAAAGGGTTGACTGATTTGAAAATGGAAACAGATTTTATGCATTGTCTTGATATTAATTTCGATGATTATTCATAAAAATATTTAATGTTAGATGAGTTTAAATTAGTGATTGATAGATGTTTTTGAGTTTGCGGGCCACATATTCCCATTTGAGGTTATCTACTTCTTCTTTTCCTTTTTGAACAAAAAGTTTGGAAAGGGCGGGATAGTGTAGCAGTCCGTAGATGGCGTCGGCGGTGGCGTTGATGTCCCAGAAATCGACTTTGATGGCGTGTTGAAGCACTTCGGCCACGCCGGATTGTTTGGAAATGACGACGGGCACGTTGGCACGCATGGCTTCCAACGGCGAAATGCCGAAAGGTTCAGAAATGGACGGCATTACATATACGTCGCTCATCCCGAACATTTTGTCAATGTCTTCTCCACGTAAAAAACCTGTAAAATGGAAACGGTCGGCAATGTGCAGTTCTGCGACACGTTCAATGATATGCGGCATCATATCGCCGTCGCCGGCCAATACGAAGCGCACGTTGGGGTCTTTCTCAAGCACTTTTCGTGCCGTCTCGACAAAATAATCCGGTCCTTTTTGAAAGGTGACACGGCCTAAGAAAGTGACGATTTTCTCTTTGACGTGCTTTTCCCGCGATACCGTTTTGTCGTTGGGAATAACGGCATTGTGCAGCGTAACGACTTTTTCTGCAGGAATATGATATTTTTCTATAACGATTTTTCGAGTAAGGTCACTGACGGCACATACTTTGTCGGCTTCGCTCATACCGTATTTTTCGAGGCCGTAAACGATATCGTTAATGTTGTTTTCGCCAGAGCGGTCATATTCGGTTGCGTGAATATGGACGACCAGAGGCTTTCCACTGACTTTCTTGGCGGCGACTCCGGCTTTGTAGGTGAGCCAGTCGTGGGCGTGAATGATGTCAAATTGTTCGTTTTGGGCAATTTCGGCGGCAATTTGGGCGTAATGTTCCACTTCCCGCATAAGACTTTCGCCATATTTGCCTGAAAATTGATATTTGATTTTCCCGTTTGATGAGGAATGTTCAAAAATGCCGCTTTCAATTTGGTTGACGACATTGAAATAATCGTCTAAACCGACGTATGGTATTAGTTGAGAGTTGACTTGGATGTAGGATACATCGTGAAAATGGCGAAAATAGGCGGAAAATCTCGGGTCGATTTCCACTTCACTCGCATTGATGATTTTAATCATACTTTGATCTTCGTCTCCCGACGCTTTCGGCATCACGAAGGTGACATCGACATCGTTTTGGGCCAAACCTTTGGTCAAGCCGTAACAAGCCGTGCCCAAGCCGCCTGCGATATGCGGGGGAAACTCCCATCCAAACATTAGTACTCTCATCGTTGTTAGATCTTGGTTAATATTCTATTTCATTCTATCCACCTGCCATTTCAGGTACAATAAGGCGGCCACGCTCCAAGCTTGCGAAATACATCCGTTGGGTTTGAACGGTGGGTCTCCGTCGGTGATTTCACAAATGCTGGAAATACCGTAATCCTTCATGCAACTGTCAAATTTGTAGAAAATATTTTCGATAAACGGCACGGCAGTTTTGCCATATACCGCCAACATACCATCGCTGAATGGAGCCAAAAGCCAGGGCCAACAGGTGCCTTGGTGGTAGGCTGCGTCTCTTTCGGCTTGGTTGCCTTGATAGTGGCCTTTGTATTCGGGGTCGTTGGGTGACAAAGTGCGGATGCCTTTTTCGGTGAGCAGTTCTTCGCAGGTCTTTTTCAATACCAATTGTCTGATTTTCTCGCTGATAGGTACGTAGGGAAGCGAGACGGCAATCATCATATTGGGGCGAACTTGGAAATTCTTGTAGTCGCCGTTGACGAAATCTGCCAAGTAACCCATTTCCTTTGACCAGAATGTTTCTTTGAACGTGGCGGGAAAACTTTTGGCCAAGGGTTCCCACGCTTCAATAAATACGCGGTCTTTGGCCAAATGCGCCATCTCAATGCTGAATTGTATCGCATTGTACCACAGTCCGTTGATCTCAACCGCACATCCTGTTCTTGGCGTAATGGGTTTGCCGTCAACCACGGCGTCCATCCAAGTCAGGGCTACGCCTTCCTTGCCGGCGTAAATCAGTCCGTTTTCCAACATCTTGATGTTGTACATCGAACCATTTCGGTAAGCGTTGAGAATATCTTTCATTACCTGACCGTATTCTTTCCATATCTTTTTCTCACTATGGGTATAGGAAGCGTATTGTTGCAAGGCCCGGAAAAACCACAAGGGCGCGTCAACGGAGTTGTAGGCAGCTTGGTCGCCACTTCCGATATTGGGAAACAGGCCGTCTTTCATTTCTGAAAGCATATCGTCGATGATAGTCTTGCAAAGTTGGGGCTTGTTTACTACCGACAAGGTCAGGCCTGCTACGGAAATGAAAGTGTCGCGTCCCCAACGGCCAAACCAGGGATAACCTGCAATGATCTGGGTTTTTCCGTTGCGTTCAATGATGAACTGTTCAGCGGCATTTTGGAGGCAGTGAAGAAAACTGTTTCGTGAGCGGTGGCCATTTAATTCTTCGTTGAAAATTTTGGCAATATCTTGTGGATCAATAGGTTCAGTGCCAATGGAAAAGTAAAGTTCCTTGCTTTTCACCGAGACATTGATGCTTCCCAAGTTGATGAGGTCCTCGTGACCATCATAACCTCTATTCAGTTCTTCCTCATATTCGAAATTATAGTACCAGTTGGGATTGTGTTGATAGTCTATGTTTTCTGAAGATTGAAGGTAGATAGGTGTGTAATTATCGTATAAACAATATTTTACGCCATTTTGAACCGTGTCGAAGTTGGTGTTGACTTGATCGTTCTTGTGCGTGAGTTGATGAATCTGACGGAAGGCGAGCAAGGGTTGGAATTGGAAAGAGGCGGATTCGAAATCGTCTAAAATAGTATATTTGATGATGAGTCTTTCGCTGTGATCGGAAAATAGCAGTTCTTTGGTGAAGTTAAAGCGGCCCACCCTGAAATAATAGACGGGGATGGTGTCGGCGACAAATTTTTGTAGGTACTTGTTGCCTTTGGGATCGTAAACTCCGCCTCGGTATTGGTGCATACCGAGATGAAATTCCATATCGTCAATGACGATGCTTTCGTTGAGGGAAGATACCAATACGTGGCGTTCTCCGTCAACTTTTTCTTGCGGCAAAATGAACAGGCCGTGGTATTTTCGTGTGTTCAGACCGAGTAGTGTGGTAGTAGCAAAAGCCCCGGTGCGACTGCATCGGACAATCTCTTTTTTCTTTGAGAAAGGAATGTTGACCAACTCTGTTTTGTCAAATTCTATATAACTCATTTTAGTAATAATTTTTTGCAAATGTACAATTTTTTTTCTCAAATGAATGAAAGAAAAAATTTTTTTGTTTTTTCTTTTTCACTTGAAAAAAATGGGGTTATATTGTTTAGTTTTGTAAAGAGATTCTGTCCTCCGCTTTGCACCGGCGTAACCCCGGCGTAAGGAGAGAACATCTGAATTCCAACAAGACTATACTGGATAATTTTGTTTAGTTGAGGTACACGTCAATCAGCCCATCTGGAGCGGATATCAGGATCTGTTTGTTTTCTCTGTCAATTTCCTTGAATACTTCGTCGATGGCGGGGATGAGGATTTCCGTGCCGTTGTGGTCGATTTGCATAATGGGGTTGTGGCTGATTTCGATGAAATCTTGGCAAGTGCCGATGTTGCCTTTTTCGCTGTCAATAACTTGAAACCCAATTACTTCGTGAAAGTAGAAATGATTTCCGCTCAAAGGAGGGAGTTCGGACAAGGGAAGGTACAATTCGGCCTTGATGAGTTCTTTGACTTCCGTTTCATCCACGTCCTGAAATTTGACGATGAAGTTGTTCCCGCCTTTGTATTGGATATTTTCGATGAGGTAGGGTAGTTTTTCGTCGTCTAAGTCAATGAAGACAGCGTCTAAGTCGGTATATTTCTCGGGTTCGTCCGTGTCAAAAAAGCAGACTACTTGTCCGTTGATGCCGAAAGGTTTGGTAATGATTCCCAAATAGTAATATTCGTTTGTCATGGCGTGTTGAATTAAAAAAAATAGACGCAGCATTGAGGTTGCGTCTATTTTTTATAGGTTGAAAATCAATATTATTCTGCAGGATTTTCAGTGGCTTCGGCTGGAGCTTCGGTAGCTTCGGCGTTAGCGGCTTCTTCTTCAGCTTTTTCTGCGGCAGCGGCAGCTTCTGCTTCAGCAGCGGCGGCTTGCTTGGCAGCAACTTTAGCAGAGATGGCTTCTCTAACTTTAGTTTCAGCTTCTAAGCGTTTTTTCATTTCGTTGCGAGTCTTGTCGGCTTCTTCGCGTTTCACGTTGCTGATTTTAGACTCTTTTTCTTGTTTCCAAGCATCGAATTTGCGTTGAGCGTCATTTTCGGTGAGGGCTCCCTTGGCGATACCGCCTCTGAGGTGTTTCATCAAATAAACGCCTTCGTGTTTAAGAATCGCGCGGGCAGTGTCTGATGGATCAGCACCTTTTTCTACCCAATACAATGCTCTGTCAAAATTAATGTTAATTGTTGCAGGATTGGTCAGTGGATTGTATGTGCCGATCTCTTCAATATAGCGTCCGTCACGTGGTGCACGACCATCTGCAATTACAAGGTGGTAGAAGGGTTGGTTCTTTTTACCACGTCTTTGTAATCTGATTCTTGTTGCCATAATTTTTAATATTTAAGTGATTAATTTTTGAGTTTGCAAAAATACTTATTTTTTTGATATGAAAGCAATCTTTTTCTTTTTTCTGTCCACTTTTTTTTATTTGCCTGTTTTCCTTGCTATTCTTGAAGTTCCAGCCATTCCATTTCCTTTTCCTCAATGGCGTTTTTGATGTCGTTGTACTGTTTGTAGAGTTCTCCTGAATTGATTTCCGCGGCGTAGTCGGCAGGATTGGAGATTTTTTCTTCAATGATGGTTAGTTGTTGTTGCAGGTCGGCGATTTCGTTTTCGATTTTGGATAGTTTGTTCTTGAGTTTACGGTTGGCCGCGTCTTGTTCCTTTTTCTTTTCCCAGCTGATTTTGTTGGAACTTTCCGCTTTTTCGCCATTGGCGCTTGTCTGCATTTTTCGTTCCAGCTCTTTCAAGGAGTCCATTTTCTTCTTTTCCAGGAAGTCGTAAACGTCACCGAGATAGGTTTTTATGCTGTGGTCCTTAAATTCAAACACTTTGGTGCTCAATCCCTGTAGGAAATCTCGATCGTGAGAGACTAAAATCATGCTTCCTTCGTACTGCAAAAGTGCGTTTTTGAGCACGTCCTTGGACTGCATATCCAAGTGGTTGGTGGGTTCGTCGAGAATCAGCAGGTTGAAAGGCGACAACAATAATTTGGCAAGAGCCAGACGAGATTTTTCGCCGCCGGATAGTACGCGAACCTTTTTTTCGGTATCTTCGGTGGAAAAGAGGAAGCTGCCTAAAATGGTACGGATTTTCGGTCGGATTTCTCCTACGGCGATGTCGTCGATGGTTTCGAAGACGGTTTTGTTGGGATTCAAAAGCTGGGCTTGGTTTTGTGCGTAATAGCCGATGACCACTTGGTGACCCAGGGTGATTTGTCCGCCTTGAGGTGCTATTTCGCCCACAATGGCTTTGACCATTGTGGATTTTCCTTCACCGTTGCGGCCTACGAAAGCGACTTTCTCGCCTCTCTCCAGATGAAAGTCGATATCGTTGAGGACTTTGAGTTTGTCGTAGCCCAAATCAAGATGTTCGGTTTCAATGGTCACTCGTCCCGAGTGTGGGGCGGATGGAAATTTGAAGGCGATGGCGGAGTTGTCGATGCTTTCCACTTCGATTTTCTCCATCTTGTCCAATAACTTGATGCGGCTCTGTACTTGCTTGGCCTTGGTGGCTTTGTATCTGAATCTTTCGATGAATCTTTCGATTTGAGCAATCTCCTTTTGTTGGTTTTCGAAGGCGTTCTGTTGTGATTCGATGCGTTCCAAGCGTTGCTCAACGTATTGTGAATAACTGCATTTGTAATCCTGCAAACTGCCGAAGGTGATTTCCACGGTGCGGGTGGTGACGTGGTCAAGAAAAGCACGGTCGTGGGAAACCAGTATCAGACAGCCGGAATAGTTTGCCAAATAGTCTTCCAACCATTGAATGGATTCGATGTCCAAATGGTTGGTGGGCTCGTCCAACAGGATGATTTCCGGTTTTTGTAGCAGGATTTTCGCTAAGTTGACTCGCATTTGCCATCCGTTGCTGAATTCTGCCAACGGGCGGGCAAAGTCGCTGTTCTTGAAGCCCAAACCCAACAGCACTTTCTCGGCATCGCCTTCCATCGTTGCTCCACCCAAGTGGTGAAAACGGTCGGTGGCATCGGACAATTGTTGGGCTAAGCCGATGTATTCTTCTGATTCGTAGTCTGTTCTGTCTATGAGCAGTTCGTTGATTTCGTTGATTTTCTTCTCCAGTCTTCTGGGTTCGACAAAACAGGCCATCGTTTCTTCCCAGACGGTTTTGTCGTAATTGCCCAGCATTTCTTGCGGAAGATAACCCGTTTTGTGTCCCGAAGTGATGACAATGTTGCCCGATTCAGGTTCAAGTTCCTTGTGGATGATTTTGAGCAGGGTTGATTTTCCGGCTCCGTTTTTTCCAACTAAACCGATACGATCTTTGTCGCCCGCGACGAAAGATATGTCTTTGAACAGGTAGTCGCCAGTGAAATTGACCGAGAGTTTGTTTATCTGAATCATAGAGATAGCCCTTTGATATTGTCTTTGAAAAAAAAAGCACTTGCAAAAACTCACAAGTGCTTTGATGGTGACCCATGCAGGATTCAAACCTGCAACCTTTTGATCCGTAGTCAAATACTCTATTCAGTTGAGCTAATGGGCCATTCGAATTTGGATTTGCAAAAATACAAAAAAAATGATTATGTGTCTATCTTTTTTCAGAAAAAGATGTTTTTTTTCTTGGTGATTTATAATAGATTGATTTTGAGTGTATTATTGTTGTTTTGGATGGTGCTATTTTGCTTTTTCAGTTCCAAAAGAGTAGGTGATACCCACCAATGCGTTGATGCCAAAACTGTTAAAATCGTAATATTTGGCGTAATATTGGCAACCGATGTTGTTGATTGTGGCAAAAGCCGTGAAGTTTTTGTTGATTAAATACTCGAAGCCGATGCCGAAATCGATGACGGGTTTCATCTTGGTCGCCTTGTAGCACACGTTGCCAAGGTCGTCAAAATACAGATTTCCCTTTCTGTCACGTGGAGCCAATGCCCAGGCACCGAATTCCATTTTGAAATTCAGGTCAAAGACATACTTTTCTTTCAGGGTGTATCTTCCATTGAAACCGATGTCAAAGGCGGGTTTGTACCAAACGTGTTCTAAGTCGCTGCCTTTGCGGGGATAGTAGCCCCAGTAGTTGGCTTCCAAGTTCAATGCCAAATGGTCAATGACTTCCCATTCCAGATTCAAACATACATTAAGTTGATTAATATCTTTATACAAGGCCGTAAATTGATTATGGAGCAAAGATGTCGTGTCGATTTGGAAAACGGCCATCCCTTGAACGTATGAGTATCTTGCCGACAAATGATAATTCAACTTCTTGACGAGGTTGCCTTTGATGCCGCCATAGACGCTGATGCGGTTGCGTGAAAATTCTAAGGTGTCAAATGCGGGGGTGAAGTAGGGATTTTCATAGAGCAGTTCTTTCATTCCCTGATACTTGGCTTCGCCATTAACCCCGGCATAGATGCTCATAATGCTTGGAATAACGCCTAATTGAACTTCTGCCACTGGGTAAACGGGACAGCGGGTCTTGTCGTTAGAACGTAAAATTGGAACGCCAACACCTACCAATATATGATATTCTTTAATAGTAAAATGCATACTTGGAACGAATTCAATCTTGAAGGCATTGGTGGTGCGGAAAGTACCGCCGTCATTGAAGCGGTCGTTGTAGTAATCCACGTTGAAATCGAGGCGGTAATTTTGACTGCCGGATATTTTGACGAAGCGTGCGTCGTAGGCGAAGAAGGATTTTACACCGACGTGGTTCTCCATATCTTTATTATGTGTATAAAGGAAGTCGTAATTCAGTCTGGCGTCCTGTTTGAGTTTTTTCTCACCTAAAACATAGTTGGAACGAATGCCCACTTCTGCTTTTACGTGGTGGAAGTCGTTGCGAAGCGTGTCGCGATAGCCTTTGTCGTAATACGATTCGTCATAACCTAAATCTTTATTGAATCCATAGAGGTGTGCCAATTCGTGATTGTAATCGATGGAGGAGTACAGGGTCTGGTTTTTGAAAAAGCGGGTGAGAAACAAGTGTAAACGGGTGTCGCTGGTGGGAGCGTAGGCGTATTGTTTCTGCTTTTTGCCGATAGGACCGGCCCAGGAGGAAAAGTGGTGGACGTTGGCTCCAAAGGAGAATTTGCTGTTGTTGGCGTTGTGTGCCGAAAATTCCAAAAGGGGTGTGACAGGGTAGCCAAAGCCGACTTTGATGAAATTTCGGGCGATGGGATCAGTGGCTTCCGGCGTGAGCTTGCTGGCTTTGATGGGAGAAGGAGAAAAGCTGACGTCCATCTGCATAGGGGTGACATTGTATTCGAATTTCACCTGTTCCTTCACCGTGTCGTTGATGGTGGCCTGTTGGTTGATTTTTTGCGCATTGCTCAACTGCGGCACAAAATTAAGACGGAAGCGTGCGGTGTCAATGGCTTGACCGTATGTTAGACTTGAACCCAGACAAATGATAGCTGCTATTAATATGATCTTTTTCATCGTGATGTTTTTTCTAAAATCCGAACTGCTAATTTTTAATTTTCACTTTTTTCTTCTGCTTGATCCATTGCCGCGATTTTTTCTTCGGCAATTTTCTTCAAATCATCGCCTTCATAATTGTCGATGATGCTTTGATAGGTGTAGCGGGCTTGGAAGTCGTTGCCTTTGGCCAGATAAAGGTCGCCATACAAAATGAAGGTGGAAGCGTACCAGTATTCAGATGAGTAGTCGGCTCCCAATATTTCCTTAATCTGTTTTTCGCAGAGGTCGTAATTCTTGTCGTTGAAGTGAATGAGTGCTACCAGGTAGGCGGCTTCGGCACATTGATCGTTGTCGCCGCTCTTGGCCAATCTGTTCAAGTGTTTCAGGGCATTGATATTGTCGCTCAGGGCAATGGCCGACTTGCCGGCAATCAGCAGGGCTTCGTTTTGCAAATCGATGTCGGACTGGTTGGCAATAAGCAGGTTGGAGGCTGCATTGTAGGCTTCGCGATATTGACGCAATTCGTAGGCACAATGCATACTTCCGTTGTTGCCGTAAGTGATGTTGCTTTCCGAAGACGCGTATTCCACGAGTTTGTTAAAATAGTTCAAGGCACGGGCATATTCTTTCTTGCTGTATAGGATGCTGGCCGCTTTGCGATAAGCCGTCTCGTTGAATTCAGTGTTGTAATTGTTGACTAATTTCTCAAAAGAATTAAGGGCGTTGTCGTAGTCGCCGGTGGCATATTCGCAATCGCCTTTGCAATATAGGGCCTTGGCAGCGAAAAGTCCGTTCGGGAATTGTTTGAGGTAGTCGTTGAAACCTTTGACGGAACTTTCGCAATCGCCACGCATATACTTGTTTTCTGCCGCCTTGAAACTGATAGAGTCTTGTTTGTCGGCTGAAATGTTCAGGTTCTTGGTCTTGATGTAGGCGAAAAAGTCGCTGGTGTTACCGGTTTCGGTATAGATGTTTTCTAGGTTGGCCAAGGCGTCTTTGGCTTCCTGCGTGCCGGGATAGGTTTCAAATACATACTTGAATGTGGAAACGGCCATATCGATGTCCTGTACGTTCAAATAAGATTGCGCCAACTTGTTGTGTGCTTGTCGAATGTAAGGACTCTTGGGATATTTGAGAATGAAATTTTTGTAGTTGGCAATGGCACGGCTGTATTCGTTTTGTGCCAGATAGGTGGAAGCCAGTTCGTATTCCGCGTCATCCGAAAATGTTGATTTTGGATAAGTGCTGAGCATTCTTTCCAAGGTCTCAATCTTCTTGTCGTATTTATTGAGATAGCTGTAACATTTGGCTTCTTGGTACAGTGCGTAATCCCCGTTTTTACGTCCCAGTTGCTGACATTGTTCGTAATAGTTGATGGCGCTGGTCAAGTCCTTTTGCATATAGTAACAGTCGGCTAAACGGACAGTGGCGTCGGCTTGTAGATCCATATCGCTGATGTCTTGTTTGAGAAATTTGCGGAACGATTGTGCTGCTTCTCCGAATTTGTTGATTTTCATAGCCGCATAACCATAACCATATTGGGCCTGGTCGTAGTTGGCGTCCGTTTGCGCATTGTTGGCCTTGAAATAGTTTTGGAAAGAATAGTAACTGTCCTTAAATTTATCCAATCGGTATTCGCATTCGGCCTTCCAATATAGATTTTCGGTGTTGAGCACCTTATCCATCGGGTAGGTGAGCGACTTGTTGATCATTTTCAGGGCTTCTTTATTGTTGCGATTGTTGACCATTTCCAATGCTCTGAAGTGAGTGCAGCGCTGGTAGGCACGCAACAGCGACGGACTCTTGATATCCACTTTTTCGATGGAGTTGATGGCACTTTGATAATTTTTGGTGGAAAGATAAATGGAGGCCAAATAGGCGTTGGCTTCTTGTGCGCGGGCAGAGTAGGGGTATTTGCTGATATAGTCTTCCAATGCCTTGATGGCACTGTTGAAAGGACTGGAAGAAGTCTCGTATTGAAGTTTCGCGTAATTGTATAAGGCGTCTTCTTGCAGTTCGGGAATAAAGTCGTATTTTGATGCCTGCAGGAAATTTTGTGAGGCGGCCGAGTAGTCCTTGTTTTGCAAATAGCAGTCGGCAATAAGATAAAAGCTGTTTTCCGTCATTTCATCCGCGGGTTTCTGCTTGGTGGTTTTGGACAGGTACTTGACGGCTTGGTCAAAATTCCTGTTTTTGTAATAGGTGTAGCCAATGGCGAAAAAGTCGTTGCGTTCAAACTGCACTTTGTCGTTGTTGAGAATGGGTTCGAAAGTCTTTTCTGCCTGTAGAAAGTCCTTTGCGTTGTAATAAGATAGGGCCAAGGTGCGATAAAGTTCCGGTTGATTTTTAAGCGTGTTGTCATTGATAACGGAAGGAGCCATGGCGATGACCTTGTCGTATTCTTCCTGAATAAAGTAAATCTGCATCAAATATTCTTTTACATCTTCCTGATATTCAGGAACGTTTTGCAATTGCAAGAAACCTTCGAGGGCGGCTTCGTATTGCTTTCCCTCATAATTCATATGTGCTAAATAGTAAATGGCACGATAATGGTATGGCCCGCTTTCGTTGGAACTTTCCTGTAGCAAAACCTTGGCTTCAGCGTATTTCCCGGTGGCAAAATAGCTGTATCCTTTTTTGAATTGGTATTCTGCTAAATGTTCCTTGCTGATGGCACGCTCGTCGATTTCGTCAAATTGTTCCAATACTTTTTTGTATTGTTTTTTGGAAAAATAGAATTTACCCAAGTAAAAATGAGCTTGGGGAACAAAAGCATGAACGGGGTATTTTCGGATGAAGTCATTTAGAAGGAATCCCGCGTCTTGATTACCTAAGTTGGCGGAACAAATTCCCTGGTAAAAATAAGAATTGGCTTTTAAATCCTGCTGCTTTTCATTGGTCTGTTCATAAACCTGCTTGAAATACTGTTGGGCAGAACCGTATTTCTGCTTTTGAAACAGTTCTTTAGCCAATTTATATTCGTATTGAGGTGAATCGTAGGCCACAGGCCTTTGAGCCACAACGGACAACGAAATCAGTGTAATGGCAGCAATGAAGAAAATTCTGATTGTTGATTTCATTCTGAAGGAATATTACTATTTTATATTTTTGTATTTTTTCTGTTAGAACTTTTTCCAACTATATATATTAACAGGCAAAAATATAAAATTGGTATATCACATTTAATGATATACCAATAAATTTGTCAACACATAGATTTTGATAACTGAAAGTTATATTCCCCCATCTATCAACCACACGTGCTCTTTATTGTCGTTTCTGATAGCAATGTTCCTATTGACTTTTTCTCCATTGGCAAATTGGATAGTACATGGTATAAAAACTCCTGCATAACGTCCTGACCTAAAGTGTATTTTGTGACTGAGCAATCGACAGCCAGCGTAAGTTGATTTTATGTTTTTGAGGTTATATTGGGCCATCACAACCTTCAATGTTTCTTCGTCCCAACTTTCCATGGCGGCAAAGGCTTTTTCTATGGCTCGTTCCGGGATAATCCCAACAAACTCACTCGTTTTTGAATTGTTTCCATGTATTCCACTTAGGTATTCCATCCATTCTACATCTTTCGGTACTTCAAACGTACTGCTGTCTATGTCATAATCGTATTGGATGTTTTTGATTTCTAAGACAGTTGTTGATTTTCCATCCATAATGGCATCTATTTTCACTGTCAGTAGTCTGTTGGTTTCGAGGTCAAAAACATATTCTCGTCGGGTGTCGGTTTCTTCCAAACTGGTGTTCTTGCAGAAGTCGTTTTCAAAATTGCCTATAGCCGGAGCATCAATCAAAATGGTTAGCTTGGAATCGTTTTTCTCTTTTTTTATAAGAGCTTTTGGATTTAAACGGATATATTGCGCTTCTAAACTCATCATCAGAAATGGTTCTGTATAAATAACAAAATCTTCCAATATGCCTTTACTGTTTCCTGGAAATTTTGTGCCTGTGCGGTTGTCGGGAGTCCATGTTCCAATGCTTGTTTGGATGCTGGGTTGCCACAGCCAGGTGTTTGTCCCGTCAAAAAGCGCTTTCCTGCCGGGTTTCTCCAACGACCAACGTTTCGTTGATGGTTGGTTGATCAATGTGTGCTTGACAAAACCTTGTTTTACATCAATATACGAAAAATTCTCATCCGGCAAAGTTCTGACAAAAATTTCCATTGAACAGGCCGACACGTTGGAAAAAACGTCGGATGCTTTGTTGAAGGTTGTTCCTGCTGAATAGGCCTGCGTCAGAAATGGGCGAAGGATAACGATGGCGGCAAGAACTGCTGCTGCGGATACGGCGGTTATAAATATCTTTTTGAAAGAGCACTTTTTCTGAAATGAGGGATTGCTTTGTTCTGCTTTTTCCATAATTTGTTCCGTCAGTGTATCAGATGACTTAAATACAACTTTGGATGTCAATTGTTCCGTGATGATTTGTTGATTATCTTCCATAAGTTATCGATTTAAATTTAATGAATTTTGAAGGTGTTGAATGGCGTAGCGATAACGCGATTTTACAGTGGCTAAGGAAATTCCAAGTATTTTAGCGATGTCTTTGAATTTGCATTGGTCTGTGCATCTCAACCTTATCACTTCCTGTTGTTCTGCAGGAAGTGTGTTTAGTAGTTTCGCAATTCTCAGATATTCGTCAAAAATTTCTTGGTCTTCTTCGTGGTCGGGAATGAGCGTTGCCTCGTCAATAGGAAGAAGTTGGATGTTCTTCTTGCGAAAATAATCCAGACATTGATTATGTAGTGATTTAAATAAATATTGTTCGAGATTTCTGATAGAGTTGAGATGTTCTTCCGAGCAGAATAGTTTCAATAAAACTTCCTGAACCAAATCCTCGGCATCGTCTCGATTTCCTATTCTCAAATAGGCGAATTTAAACAATTTATCTTGCTCTTGCACAACAATTCTCTCTAATTGCTTTAGTCTCGTTTGCTGACTTGTTGAGTCCATTTTACATTGTTTTTGTAACCAAGTTTTTATGAATAAACGGATGCATCTGCTATAAAGAC
This sequence comes from Bacteroidales bacterium, assembly GCA_024400755.1. Classification (GTDB taxonomy): domain Bacteria; phylum Bacteroidota; class Bacteroidia; order Bacteroidales; family WCHB1-69; genus RUG11690. Next base: position 46,525 of record JAKSMG010000002.1, read on the forward strand.
GTAAAAATAGTAAAAAAGATTTGATTTTTTAGTTTTTTTTGACTTTGCAGAGTTAAATGGAAATAATGCTATTGGTAAAATTGCACGAGATGGCTTAATGCCATTAAGTATTTTTTTGTATTTTTGCCGACTAAACCTTAAGATGCTATGAAGATGAACGTGAAAAATATATTTGTATTGTCACTTTGCTTGTTGTTGGCGGTGGCTGCCAGTGCACAAAACCAACTCAATCGCATCGATGCGAAAGGCAAAAAACAAGGACCCTGGAAAAAATACGAAAACGGCATTTTGATCTATGAAGGTCAGTTTGAAAACGATGTGCCTCAGGGAACATTCCGTTATTATTTTCCAAATGGGAAACTGAAAAGCGTGAGCGAGTTTATTTCGGGCGTTTCAAAAGTGAAAACCGTAACTTACCACGAAAATGGAAATGTGGCTTCTGAAGGAATTTTTATCGATCAACAGAAAGATGGACAATGGAAATATTACAGCGACAAAAACGTGCTGCTTTCCGAAGAAAATTATAAGCTGGGCAAGAAAAACGGTTTGTTTGTCACGTATGGCGTGGGCGGCAATAAACTCAAACAGGAACATTATGTCAATGATGTCTTAGATGGCGAATGCGTATCGCTTTTTGAAAACGAGGATCCGTTTGTCGTGCAGCATTATATCAACGGTAAATTGAATGGTGAGATGATCAGCTATTATCCGGGCAAAGTGGTGGCTCAGAAAGGCGTATATTATAATAATCTGAAAACGGGTGTTTGGGAACTCAACGATAAGGAAGGAAAAATCCGCAAAACCGAGGAATATGGCAAGCCGGGCCGCGTGAGCAAGACCTATTTGTATGTGTATGCCAATGGAAATCCACAGAAAATCAATCAGGATTTGGTGGCTTATTTCATCAAAAAAGGTGAAACACGGACTTCTATTATGCTGAAGAACGGCAATCGCCTCGAAGCTACGGAGAGTCTGATTAAAATTTTGGAGTGGGTGGATATGCTTGAATTTCTGCGCATTACTCCGAATTTGTATGCGGCTTCGTCTTGTATCAAAGGCTATAAGGACATAGATGCAATTACGGTGAAAGTGAATTTGAAGCCGGCTTTGGATTACGAGGTCGAGGCCCAGGATAACGACGCTATGTTTATCCGTTCGCTTTTCAATACCGAAGTTCCGAAAGAGTAATGCGAGAAAAATTGACATCCAACATAACTTCTTAATTTTTTAATTTCTTAATCTATTAATCTCTTTGTAAAAAATATTTATCTGTGTTTCAATGTTTTATGATTTTTCTTGAAGAAAAATGAACAACGAATGAGAAAATAGTTATATCTTTGCCACAGATTTATAACCACAAAACTGATAGGAGGAATATTATCGATTAGACTTTTACTTGTTTTTTTTGTTGAACAATAAAAGAAAGGGGGGACCCTATGAAATCGGTAATATTAAGCGATAGTGAATTGATTTGTTTGTACCAGAACGGCGACGAAAGTGCGTTGAAGACTTTGATTTTGCGATATGAGCAAAAGGTTTTCACCCATATTATGGCTTCTGTGAAGAATCGTGAATTGGCGGAAGATTTGTTTCAAGAAACCTTTATCAAAGTGATTAATACGCTTCGTCTGGGCGTGTATAAAGATGAAGGTAAGTTTTTGCAATGGGTGCTGAGAATTGCCAACAATCTAAAAATCGACCATTTTCGTAAGGCACAGCGTTTCCCGTCATACGACAACAATGGCGATTTCGACATTTTTGAGACTTTGGGCGAAGAAGATCCATCGGCGGAAGAAAAGATGATTCGCGAGCAGGTTTATGAGGAGGCCATCGGCCTGGTGCAATATCTGCCCAAGGAACAGCGTGAAGTGCTTGAAATGCGGATTTATCAAGATCTCAGTTTCAAGGAGATTGCCGAACAAACACACGTGAGTATCAATACAGCGTTGGGGCGTATGCGTTATGCCTTAATCAATCTTCGCAAACTGATAGAAGAAAATAAATTGGTCCTTTCCTAAAAAAACAATTTTATTTTCTTGAAATACAATATTTTGGACCTTTTTTTAAGAAATTGGTCCTTTTTTGTAAAATAAACGGCTTCCTTCTCCGTTAATAAATTGAATGTTTCAATTAGATTAATTGCCTATGGAAAAAAGTTTGACCCTCGTTGAAGAAAAAAAGTCAGTGAAAAAAATGCGACCACGGAGAAGTGTGATTAATGCGTTGCTTAATTATTCCAAGTCGTTGGAAGTGATGCCTTCCCGTTACGGATTTGCCTTCTTGGTAAACAACAATTAGTTGACATTTTATCCCTCTTGATTCGTTAAGTTATTTGTGCGAAATAATTTGGAGATTATTCCGAATTATTTCGTACTTTTGCCTTTTAATATTTAATAAATTTAGTGCTTATGAAAAAATTTTTACTTTCAGTGATTGCTTGTTTGATGTCTTGCTTTGTCTTTGCTCAAACGCCGAATGTTGACATTTCCATTGACGAGGTGACGACGTCCACCATTACGGCCTCTTTTACGAAAAATGAGTACTGTTCTTCTTATCATTATATGATTGCCGAAATTGGTGAATTGGAAATGTGGCTGCAAAGTCCGATGTTCGCTGGTATGACCTTGCCGGATTTGGTGATGTCGTGGGGTATTGAAGCAGAAACCGGTTATATTTACACTTTTGACGATCTAATTCCGAACACGCCTTATGTGGTTTACGTTGTGGTTCATTCTCAACTTCCCGACATTCTCGTCACGGATACTACGCAGACCTTAGGTCAAGGTGGTGTCGGGGAAAGTGTCATTTCTATACAGGTGACGGAGATTACCGAAAATTCGGCTCGAGTAATTTGTACTCCAAATGAGGAAACGGCAGAATTTCGCGATATGCTGATTATTAAGGATTCCTGCCTTGTTTGGAGTCTTGATTCAGCAGTCGAATATCTGAAAAACGATCCGTATGTACTTTATACCGTTGATGACCATGTTTGGCTACTTAATCCTAACACTACCTATTTTGTGTTGGCTATAGGTCTCAATGCCAATGGCGAATGGGGAGAATTGGCCCAATATGAGTTTACGACATTGGACGCTTCTACCTCAATTATTGATTTACAGGTGATGGAGATTACCGAAAATTCGGCTCGAGTAATTTGTACTCCCAATGAAGCAACGGTTGAATTTCTTAATATCCTGATAGATAGAGATACTTATCTTGATTGGGGTGTTGATTCAGTGGTGACATTTATGAAAGAAAATTCTCCTACATTTTATGAGGAAGAGGACTATGTTTATGAGGAACTTGATCCAGGAACGACTTATGTGATATTGGCGTTGGGTCTCAATGCCAATGGCGAATGGGGAGAATTGGCCCAATATGAGTTTACGACATTGGAAGAAACCTCTGTTTGTGATTTTGCCTCAAATCTGTCTATTTATCCCAATCCCGCACACGAATGCGTGAATTTGAATAATTTGCCAGTTGGTGCCACGTTGACTTTTGCCGATTTGCAAGGCCGGATTATTTTGACGCAGACCATCCAGAATACGCAAATGACGATTCCTGTCAATGCGTATGCCAAGGGAATGTATTTGCTTCGCATTACTGACGGCACATCAACGGTGGCCAAGAAAATTGTAGTTAAATAAAGAAAATTTTTAATAGTTTGATATGAGAGAGATGCGGTTTGCCGCGTCTCTCTTTTGTTTTCTTGTGGTGGCAAAGAAGTAAAACAGAAATTAGATAAACATCGTATAGTTGTAATGCGTGAGTCGTATTTCTGCGTTTAAATGCAATATTAGTTCTGTCCTTATGGTATAATCTTAATCTGACTGCTCGAATTGTTTCCATCCTGGTTTACCTGGATTTGAACCGGGATGCGTTCTTGAAGTTCTTCGACGTGAGAGATGATGCCCACGTGTCGTCCCGAGTGGTTGTGGAGTGTGCGCAAGGTGTTGATGGCATTCTGAAGTGGTTCGCCGCTGAGAGTGCCGAATCCTTCGTCAATAAAGAGCGTGTCAACCGCCAATGATTGTCCAATGTCGCTGAGTGCCAATGCCAATGCAAGGGAAACAAGAAAACTTTCACCACCGGAAATGGTGCTGGCAGCACGGGTGGAGAAACCCTGGTAGGCATCTTCAATCAGGATGACAAAGGTGCCGGGTTGGACTTTCAACGTGTATCTGCTGGTCAGCGTGTGCATATAATGATTGGCTGAATGGATGAGGTTTGTCAATACGTAACTCTGAGCGATTTTACGGAATTTATTGCCTGTAGAATCACCAATGAGTTCGTTGAGACGTGACCATTTTTGGTAATCTTCCTTCTTTGTTTCTGCGTCGGCAATCAAATCAGCCAATTTCTTCTTGCTTTCCTCATCCGATAGGAGTTCTTGGTTGATGGCTCCTGTTTTTTCTGTGATTTCCCGCAAGTTGTCGCTAAGTTCAGTAATGCGTTTGTCAAGAAGTTCTATGCTGTCGTTTTCCGTTATTGTAGGCTTGTTCTGCTGATGCTCAGATTGCTGTTTTTGAAGCGTTTCAAGAGTGGCTTTTTTCGTCTTGACATTATCGTGGCTATCTTCGAGCAAACTGTTTTTCTTTCCGATTTGTTCAGAAGTGTAAGTGTTGAGGAAGTGTAGTCTCTCAAGTTCTATATTCGGGTGTTCTTTGATGAAGTTGTTTATCAGGGATTGTTTTTGTTTATATGTTGTCTTGGCTGTGTCCAATCTATCTAATGTAGTTGCAACATCGGTGTAAACTTGATTTGCTTTTTCAAGAATTTTATCCACTTTCTGAACCTTGTCAGGACAAATGTCGGTCCATTGAGACTCTATTTTACGAATTTTATCGATGATGTTTTGAACATTGTCGAAATTGTCTTTTGCCGTACGATAATTAGAATTGAACAGATCTTTTTGCTTAAGATTGAAATCGTACGTTTTAGCTGCAGAAGTCAATTCCTTTGAAAATTCAGTCGGTTGGTCGTGCCAATTGTTTTCCCATTGGGTTGAACCAATCGCTTTTTGTATTTGGTTTTCAGCTTTTTGAACTTCATCTTGTTTTGTTTCGAGGAGCTTTTTAGCTGTATTGATTCGGTTTTGGCAATCTCTGACGTCCTGTTCTGCTTTCCGGCTTGCCTCGCTAATACTTTCTACTTCTTTTCGTTGGTTGTCCAGCTTTTTGCGAAGTTCCTTCACTACTGTTTCTTTCTTTTCGCCATCTTCGATTTTCTTTTCCAATTCGGCTTTTTCGTTGGCAGTTTCTGTCTTTAACTCTTTGAGAGATTGTGCGGTATTGCCATCAATAGCGTTGATGCCACATTTAATGCAGGCATCTAGGGCTTTTTGGCTGGCAGTAGCTACAGTCGTATCTTTGTCCAAAGAAGCTTTTTCGCTGTCATACGATTCTTGGGCGTTTTTGATTTCCGCATCGATATTGATTTTCTTGTTATTTAAGTTTTCGTATGCCGTTTTAGCCTCTTGATAGGAATTCTCCAGGCCTGAAATAAGTTTGGAAAGCTCTTCTTCGTGCGGCAATTCGCTACTTAGCTTTTGACGGCAGATAGGACAGATGTCACCTTTATGCAACTTTTGTCGTAAGGTTATTGCAAACTTGTCAATAGTATCTTTTTGTTTTTCAAGATCTTCTTTCTTTGAATCCATAATGATTTTGGCTTCTCGAAGGGGAGTGCTCATATTGGCGGATGTCAGGATTTTGTCATCCAGGACTTTTTTCCTTTTTTCAAGCTCTTCCGTTTTTTTAGCCATTCGAGTTTGCTCGGAGACAAGGGTTTCAAGACGTTCGTTGGCGATGTCGATATTTTTGATTAATTCAGAAAGTTGATTGTGCCGGGTGCGTAAATCGGACAATTGGAGTTCATCTACCTCCTTGGCGTTTTTATCCACTTCTTTTTCTTGCGTGGAAAATGCTTCTTTTGCGGCATTTTCTTTGAGGCTGGCATTCTTGAAATCTTCTTGAAGTTTCGTTAAATTCTCTTTTTCGGTTTTTATTTCAGCATTGTTTTTTGCGATGTCGGCACGTCCATCAACGACAATCTTTAATTGACCTGCTATTGTTTGTGCGTTTTCATAGATAGAGATTTTGTCATTTTCTTTGTTCAAGAGAGAGCCAATTGTCTTGATATTGCTGTCAATTTTCAAAATTTCTTCATTGGCAAATTCTTGTCCTTCCAGGAGAAACGAATATTCTTTTGACAAATTTTCGAGTTTTTTCTCTTGTTCGTCTTGAATATCCTTTGCATTCTTACTTTCAATCAGCCAGTTTCGTGCCTCGATGGAGACATTCCAATCCTTAATCAATGTTTCTTGCTGTTTGAAATCTTCACTTTCCGTTTTTTGTAAGGCCGTTTTTAATTCTTCCTGTACGAGGCCAACCTTTTTGTTCAACTCAGTATCGGTCTGAATCCAAGTGCGTTTGGCTATTTCGTCGTCGCTTAGTTTTTTTTGCGTATTGTATTCATCTTTCAGATTTTTGACAATCAGTTTTTTCTCAGCTATTTCGTCATCTGAAAATGTGGTGATTCCTTCAATTAGTTGCTTGGCGACCTCCCAACAGGTTTTTTTATCCATTGTGGCGGCATACAACTTGGCACCAATTTTGGAATAGATATCCACGCCGGTGATTTTTTCCAGGATAGCGGCTTTTTCATTATCTTCGCTATTTAAAAATCGGGTAAAGTCACCTTGGGCTAGCATTGTGGTGCGGCAAAACTGAGTGAAGTCCAAGCCAATAGCTTCCTTAATCTCTTGTTGAATCTGTTTGTCTTTGTCAAGAACCTCATTGGTGTCAAGATTTTTGAGTGCCCAGGATTTTGATTGCAGGTTGCCTTTGATTTTTCCGTGTGCACGGGCTATGGACCATTTGGCCTCATAGTGAATCCCGTTTTTCCCTATGAATGTAAGGGAAGAAAATGCTTCTCCAGTGTTGTGTCGCATAAGTTGGCGAGGATCTCTGATGGTGATTTTTTTATCTCCGTCGCTGGTGTCGCCCTGCATTTTGGTAGTACTAAGACGGGGCGTGTCGGCATAGAGTGCCAGACAGATGGCATCGAGAATGGTGGATTTGCCGGAACCTGTCTTGCCCGTAATCAGAAACACTTCACTGGTGTTGAGTGGTTCTTGTTCAAAATCAATGGTGGCATCTTCAATAGATGCAATATTATGTATGATAAGTTTCTGTATTTTCATAATAAATCTGCCTGTTTATTTAGAAGAATCTTCGTTAATTAATTGAAGGACATCATTGAATACGCTGGTCATTTCCTCGTCAAAGGAAATACAAAGATCCTCGGCATAACGTTTGGCGATGTCGATGGGTGCTTCCGACTGCAATTCCTGAATGCTTAGGACTTTTTCAGACATTCGACTGCTTTCTTTGCGTTTTGCGTTGATATGGCAAAAAAGACATTCTTTCGATTCTGTTAGTTTGACGGCTTCGGCATTGGCCTCTACAGGAAGAAAGTCCTCTACCTCTACGTTTAAGCGGATGTAGGAGGGAATGCCGTCGTCGTAATTTTCCAGAAGTTTTTTGGCTTCGTCCCACGAAACAAAACATCCGTTGGTTGGCAGGGTCACCAAAGGACGAGGATTGTCAATTTCAATTTGATTTACTTTGGGTGTGTCCCCATGGTTGTCAATTTCCACGATGCTGACCGTATGGGTGTAGTTTTCATCAAAACTCACGGGAATAGGAGTTCCGCAGTAGCGTACGTTGTGTTTTCCGGTATGGACGAACTGTTCACGATGGATATGGCCGAGAGCCAGGTAGTCGTATCCGTCACCCATTTGGGCGATGTCGAAAGCATCAATGCCGCCCACGGTGTATTCGGAACCGTGTTCGTGTCCCGTAAAGTCGCAACCTTGAACCGTAGTGTGTGCGGACATAATGACAGGAAGCCCATTTTTGTTTCGTTCAGCCACAAGGTCTAACAATTGTTGAAAGAAACCGTCAGGAATGTTGCGCTCGCTGGCGTAAGGAACCGCCACCACAAACCCTTTATCAGGAATTTCTAGGATGTGCTCCTCTGGATTTTCTTTGTCAAGCGTGCCGATAGTATTGACGTTCAGCGCTTTCCAGGGCGTCTGGAAAATTTCGTGTTTGGTTCCGCTGTCGTGGTTTCCAGCTGTTATAACGATAATCATAGAAGGATTGGCATTGTGGATTTTCACGATGTATTCTGTAAAAAGGGTTTGTACCGCTGCTGATGGTTGAGAAGTATGGTACACGTCCCCGCAAAGCAAAAAAACATCAGGTTGCTGTTCTTTGACGATGTTGACCATTTGCTGTAGCATGGCGGTATGTTCTTCGCTACGGTCATAGTTGTATAGAGAGTGTCCCAAGTGCCAGTCGCTGGTGTGTAGTATTTTCATGGGAATAAAAGATTATTATGATATATTTTTTTGATATTTGATGGCTTTTATAGCCATATAAGATATTCTGCAAATTTACATAAAATTTTGATGATGTGGCGTAATTTTCAAAAAATGGATTTTCGGCAACTTCCGGGCTACGAGAAAGAACATTTTTTATGCCATCAATCAAAATATTTTGTATTTTTGCAAAATGTAGAATTTTATATTATTAACATTAATAAAAATAAAAATGAAACAGACTGTATTCAAAGAAACTCACGAAAAATTAGGTGCAAAGATGGTTGAATTTGCAGGTTTCTATATGCCTATCCAATACGAAGGCGTATCTGCTGAACACCTGCACGTAAGAAGCAAAGTCGGCGTTTTCGACGTATCCCACATGGGCGAATTTACCGTTAAGGGTCCTAAGGCCTTGGATTTGCTCCAATACATCACTTCCAACGATGTGGCAGCCCTTTTCCCAGGAAAAGTTCAATATTCTTGCTTCCCTAACGGCAAAGGCGGTATCGTTGACGACCTCTTGGTTTACAATATCGCTGAAAACGATTATCTCTTGGTAGTTAATGCCGCCAATATCGATAAGGATTGGGCTTGGGTTTCAAAGCAAAATGAAAAATTCGGTGCCGAAATCGCCAATATTTCCGATCAGATTTCCCAATTGGCCGTTCAGGGTCCTTTGGCACTGAAAGCTATGCAGAAGTTGACCGACGCCAGCGTTATCGATATGGAATATTATACAACCAAGACGATTACTTTTGCAGGCATTCCTAATGTGATTTTCTCTACTACCGGTTACACCGGTGCGGGTGGCTGCGAAATCTATTTCAAGAACGAAGACGCTTTCAAGATTTGGGATGCCGTTTTCGAAGCCGGTAAGGAATTCGACATTAAACCTATCGGTTTGGGTGCTCGCGACACCTTGCGTCTCGAAATGGGCTTCTGCCTCTATGGCCACGAAATCGACGATACCATCACTCCAGTGGAAGCTGGTTTGGGCTGGATCACTAAGTTCGTTGATCATAAAAATTTCATCGACAAGGATTTTATGTTGGAACTGAAAGCCAATGGTATGAGAAAGAAATTGGCCGGATTTGAAATGGTTGAACGTGGTATTCCTCGTTTGGAATATGAAGTTTGTGACGCGGAAGGCAACAATATCGGTATTGTCCGCTCCGGAACTTTCGGTCCTTCTATCAACAAGTCCGTGGGTACGGCTTGGCTGAAACCCGAATTTGCTAAGTCAGGTAACGAAATCTATATCAAGATTCGTGAAAAATTAGTGAAGGCCGTTACCGTTAAGATGCCTTTCTATAAAGGATAATCTGTCAGGTACAATGAAGTATCAGAAAAAATTTATGGACGAAGCCATTGCCCTGTCCCGACGTTGTCTCGGGACAGGCAAGGGTGGTCCTTTTGGCGCTGTTGTCGTCAAGGACGGTCAAATCGTGGGCCGCGGCAGCAATAGCGTGACGCTCCTCAATGACCCTACCGCCCACGCCGAGGTGATGGCCATTCGGGATGCGTGCAAAAATCTCAATTCGTTCCAATTGGATGGGTGCGAAATCTATACCAGTTGCGAACCCTGCCCAATGTGCTTGGGCGCTATCTATTGGGCACGACCCGACAAAATCTACTTTGCAGCCGACAAACAAGACGCTTCGGCTGCCGGCTTTGACGACTCTTTTATCTATCAGGAATTGGATAGACCTATGATGGAACGCAAAATCGCTACCGAACAGCACGATCCCGCTGCCGCCCGCGAAGTGTTCCAATCTTGGCTGAATTTGGAAAATAAGATTGAATACTAAATAAAATGAAAATCGCCCGTCTGCTGTTGATCGCCTTGTGCTTTCTTGTGCCCGTCTGCCTATTGGCCCAAGAAGTGGATGAAGAACAGTCGGGCCACGAACACGAGTTCCATAAGCACGAAATCGATACGGCTATGGCGATGTCGCCCGATTTTATGCCGGTCTTTTATGGAACCATCGAACCTCATTGGATCAAGCCGATGACAATGTTTCCCGTGGATACTTCTATGGCTCAAACTCATCAGTTCGACCCTATGCTGAAAAATCAAAATATATGCCAGAATGTCGGAATGTATTGCCAGGCACATCAGTTTATGAATTTCGATTACGAGAGAAATCCTGGTTTCTCTATGATTACGCTCCCGTATCCGCTTTATATGAAAACTCAAAATGATGTGAGATTTTACGATGTCAAGACGTCGTTCACCAATCTGGCCTTCACTTACGGTATTGCCAATATGTATGATTTTAGTGCTACGCATACGCAGAAATACAAGGGTATGACGGCGGCTTTTGATATGCAGGCATTCTCCAATCAGGGCTATTTCTTGAATCAGGAAACCCACGATATGTCTATCAATGCCTTCATCCATTATGAGATTCCTTCCGAAATATATGGTTTTACCGCCTCGTATATTTTCAATCGTTTGAAGTTGCAGGATAATGGCGGACTGTCTAATGTGGATTTGTTTATGAATAATAAGGCCCAGGAATTAAAGGGCTACCCGGTGCATTCCGCCTACGGCTATTCAAAAATTGTAACCCACGACGCTCTTTTCCAGCAATATGTCAATATCATTGATAAAAAGAAACGCTATTTCGGAACAATAACACACAGCTTTCAATTCAAACAGCTGAAAACAGACTATATCGACTATAATTTCGACTCCACGTTCTATCAGCCCCATTATTACTATTCCACCGATTCGACCCACGATACCATTCAATACTACAGCATCATCAATTCTTTGCAGTGGTCGAATTATAAGCCCTTGGATACCTTGCCCGACAAAAAGTATTTCTTTCGAGTGGCTGGGGGCATTATGCACGAGTATGTCAATGCCGTGACCCCTCGCTATGTAGGCAATACCTTCACCTTGTTCGCCCGCCTGCACTTGCGATTGTTCGGAGTGATGGATGTTACGAGCCGTATCGCGTATTCTTTTAACGACTACAACAAAAACGATGTGGTGGCAGCGGTGGGCGCGAAATGGATGATTCAAAAGAAATACAATCACTTTTTAGGGGCAGACGTTAATTTCTACCGCAATTCACCGGATTATATTTATTCTAAATACTATGGAAACCATAATATGTGGTCCACCGTATGGCCTAAGCAAAACACGCTGAAAGTGGGTGCCTATTGGTCTATGCTGAATTATCGGGTGGAATTTAATTACTTTATGGTCAATAATTTTGTCCGTTTGGATGTCAATTATATGCCTTTCCTGACCGAAAGAAGTGCGAATGTGGTGCAACTGCATCTTTTCGCTCCTATTCGGGTGAAGGGCTTCGGCTTCGATATCAATACCTATATTCAATACTCAAGCAGTAAGGCGTTGAATGTTCCGTTGGTGGCCTTGAAGGCGTCTCCTTATTATATCTTCAATTTCTTAAGAGGAAAATTGAAGATGCAAATCGGGGTGGATTTGATGTATAACACGGCTTATTTTGCCGACGGCTACGACCCCGTGATGCATCAATTTTATGTGCAAAACTTTACCCGGGTGGGCAATTATGCCTATTTGGATGCCAATATTACGTTGAGAATCAAACGTATTACCTTCTTCTTTAGAGCCGGACACGTCTTGTCGGGAATCATTGGCCATAATTACTTCCTAACGCCGTATTATCCGGCTATGGATCGTCGTTTTCAAATTGGTATTAACTGGAAATTTTATGATTAATATGAGTGAATATAGAATAGAAAAAGATACCTTGGGCAACGTGGAAGTCCCTAACGATAAGTTGTGGGGAGCGCAGACACAACGCTCGTATAATAATTTCAAAATCGGTGGTCAGCAAATGCCGTTGGAAGTGGTTCATGCTTTGGCTTTCGTGAAGAAGGCGGCTGCTTACGCCAATTGTGAGTTGGGTGTTTTGTCTCAGGAAAAAAGAGATGCCATCGCTTTGTGTTGCGATGAAATTGCGGCAGGAACCCTGGACGAGCATTTTCCGTTGTGCGTTTGGCAAACGGGTTCCGGAACCCAGACCAATATGAATGTGAATGAGGTGATTGTGAATCGTGCGGAACAACGCTCCAAAGGAAATATCGACCCGACACAACGACTTTTGTCGGCCAACGATGATGTCAATAAGTCACAATCAACAAACGATGTTTTTCCAACGGCGATACGTATCGCGGCCGCAAGGCAAATTATCGAGCATACTATTCCGGCGTTAGAGTCGTTGGTGACGTGTTATGATCGGAAAATAACCGAATTTGGCGATATTAAGAAGATCGGCCGTACCCATTTGATGGATGCCACGCCGCTGACTTTGGGAGAAGAGTTGTCGGGACATCGTTCGCAGTTGCGACACGGAATCGACTTGCTGAAGATTACGTTGAACCATTTGATGGAATTGCCTATCGGCGGAACAGCGGTCGGTAATGGCATCAATACTCCCAAAGGATACGATAAGTTGGCGTTATCCTACATTAATCAATTTACGGGAATGAATTTCTCCAATGCCGAAAACAAGTTTGAAGCGATGGCCAGCCACGACAGCATCGTTGAGGTTTCCGGTGCCTTGAAGCGTTTGGCAGTGTCGTTGATGAAGATTGCCAACGATATTCGCTTGCTTTCTTCAGGTCCACGTTGCGGCATCGGCGAGTTGGTCATTCCAGCCAATGAGCCGGGTTCCTCTATAATGCCTGGCAAGGTCAATCCTACCCAGTGCGAGGCCCTTTCGATGGTTTGCTGCCAAGTGATCGGCAACGACGTGGCGATGACTACGGGAGGTATCCAAGGTCATTTGGACTTGAATGTCTTTATGCCGCTGATGGCGGTAAATATCCTGCATTCTGCCCGTATCCTGGCCGATGCCGTGGATTCTTTTAACCGTTTGTGCCTGTCTGGTATGAAACCCAACAAGGAAGTCATTGACTATTATTTGAAAAATTCTCTGATGCTGGTGACCAAATTAAGTCCGAAAATCGGTTATTATAATGCTGCCAAGATTGCACAACACGCTTTCGAAAAGAATCAGTCTTTGAAAGAAGCTGCTTTGGAACTGGCACTGTTGTCAGAATCAGAATTTGATGAAATTATGAAATTTTAATATTTTAGGAATATGTTCAAGATTATCTACAAAAAGGAATTGCCAGGCGATACCTGCCTGATGGATGTAGAAGCTCCAAGAATTGCCGCGGCAGCTTTGCCCGGTCAGTTTATTATCATTAAAATGGAAAAGGAATCAGAACGTATTCCCTTGACTATTAGCGACCACGATGTTGAGAAAGGCACTATTCGCATTGTGTTTAAGGCCATTGGTAAATCAACCAAGCAGATGATGACTTTCCAGGAAGGCGATGCGTTTGAAGATGTGGTGGGTCCGTTGGGCCGACCTTCAGAATTTATTCATCTTTCTGAAGAAGAACTGAAGCAAAAACGCTTTGTCTTTATTGGCGGTGGTGTGGGTATCGCCCCCATTTATCCTCAAGTGAAATGGTTGAAGGAACACGGCGTGAAACCCGATGTGATCATCGGTGCCAGAACCCAATCGCTGATTATTTATGAAGAAGAATTGCGTGCCGTCGCTGGGAATCTGTATGTGACTACCGACGACAATTCAAGTGGAATGAAAGGCGTCGTGACAGAAATATTAAAGCATTTGGTGGTTGATGAACATAAGCAATATGACGAAATCATCGCTATAGGCCCTATGATTATGATGAAATTCACTACGCTTTTGGCGAAGGAATTGGGCATTAAGTGCACGGTGAGTATGAATGCGATGATGGTGGATGGTACGGGAATGTGTGGTGCTTGCCGTGTGTCGGTGGGCGGCCAGACGAAGTTTACCTGCGTGGACGGTCCCGAATTTGACGGCGCCTTGGTGGATTTTGACTTGGCAATGAAGCGTCAGGCAATGTATAACAATGTACAAGGCCGCAAACAGATGGAAGACGAAGAACACAATGAAGGACACGTCTGTCACGTGGGGGGTATCAGTGATGAGACCCGCGACCGTTGGCATCGGATTCCTGTTCCTGAACAGGATCCGAAAGTCAGAGCAGCCAATTTTGATGAGGTTTGCTTAGGTTATAATGCCGAAGATGCCATTGCAGAGGCACAGCGCTGTTTGCACTGCAAAAATCCGCAATGTATGCAGGGTTGTCCAGTGTCTATCAATATTCCGGAGTTTGTGCATTGCGTGGCGGAAGGCCGTTTTGAAGACGCTGCCCGTATTATCAATAACGATTCTGCACTGCCTGCCGTATGCGGACGTGTTTGCCCGCAGGAACGTCAGTGCGAAGGACGTTGCGTGTTGGGAAATAAGGGTGATGCGTTGGCTATTGGAAAGTTGGAACGCTTTGTTGGCGACTGGGCTCGCGAAAACAAGGTGCAGTTCGAACAACCGGCTTCCAAAAACGGCAAGAAGGTGGCGGTTATTGGTAGCGGTCCCGCCGGTATTACTTGTGCCAAGGAACTGGTGATGAAGGGCTATGATGTGACGGTCTTTGAGGCCTTGCACGAATATGGCGGCGTCTTGGTATATGGAATTCCCTCTTTCCGTCTTCCAAAGGAAACCGTGGTGCGTCACGAAGTGGAAAATGTGATGAAACTGGGCGCAAAATTTGAAAAGGACGTCGTGATTGGACGTACCGTTACTATAGATGACTTGATGAACAAGGAAGGGTTTAAAGCTGTATTTATCGCATCGGGTGCCGGTCTGCCTATGTTTATGAATATTCCGGGAGAAAACCTTTGCGGTGTGGTGTCTGCTAATGAATTCCTCACCCGCAACAATTTGCTTTTCGCCTATAAAGAAGGTTATGAAACACCGAACTATGTTGGTAAAAATGTCATCGTGGTTGGTGGCGGCAATGTGGCGATGGATGCGGCACGTACCGCGTTGCGTTTGGGTGCCAATGTGCATATCGTCTATCGTCGTTCCGAAGAAGAATTGCCGGCCAGGGCCGAAGAAGTACATCACGCCAAGGAAGAAGGTGTTCAGTTTAAGTTGCTGACCAATCCGTTGGAAATCATTGGTGATGAAAATGGCTGGGTGAAAGCGGCCAAGTGTATCCGAATGGAATTGGGAGAACCCGATGCGTCGGGAAGAAGAAGCCCCGTTCCGATGGAAGGTTCCGAATTCGAAATCGAGGCCGATATGGTCATTATGGCATTGGGAACTTCTCCCAACCCGATGATTTCAAGCACAACGCCTGGTCTGGAAATCAATAAGCGTAGATGTATTAATGTGGATGAGAATGGACAAACTTCAAGAGAAGGCGTGTTTGCCGGTGGTGATGCCGCCAGCGGCTCGGCTACAGTAATAATGGCTATGGGAGCCGGTAAAAAGGCAGCCATAGCCATTGATGAATATTTGTCTAAGAAATAGGTGACAGTCTGGACTATAAAACAATATGTCCGGACTTGTCAAATTTTACAGTGCGTAATGATGCTTCCTTGGAAGGAGTGGTACGTTCCAATTTGTAGAGAAAATAATCGTCATCGTCCAAGAATTCTTTCCAGCTGTTGATTTTAGCGTCGATGGCAACGATTGAAGCTTCAAATTTCGTATAGGCTTCCGCATCTGTGGTGGAAGTGTTGAGCAGGGTCAATTCGATTTCGCTTTGCCAAATATTATCCCAATTGTTCATAAGTCTTTCAACTATTGCCGCATCATCTGCATCTTCAATGTGATACTCTATGGAAGCTTTGTAGCGGTTGGTTGTGAAATCGTCTTTTCTGCAACTGGTGCAAAGAAGTAAGCAGCAGCTTACGATAAGGAATGCAATCTTTTTCATAGTGTTTAGTTTAAAATTTTTGCAAAGATAGAAAAAAAATGATAATGTTTTTGTATTGGTCAAAAATTTGAAAAAACATCGTTGCCTTCGGCAGTACTATTTTCCCCAATTATCTCTATCCAAACTTCTGAAGTTGATGGCTTCGGACAAGTGCTCGCCTTCAATGTTTTCGCTTCCGACGAGGTCGGCGATGGTTCGCGCCACCTTGAGGATTCGGTCGTAGGCCCTGGCCGATAGTCCAAGACGGTCCATCGCTGTCTTCATCAACGTCAAACCCTCTGTATCAATGGCACAATATTGTCTGAGCAGTTTGGAGTTGATCTGGGCGTTGCAATGAATGTCGGGATAGTCGTGGTAGCGGAGTTCTTGTATTTTCCGTGCTTTTACAACCCTTTCACGAATGGAGGCACTGCTTTCGCCGGTGGGGGTCATCGCCAACTCGTCGGTTGATAGCGGAAGAACTTCTACGTGAAGGTCAATGCGGTCCATTAAGGGTCCGGATATCTTGTTCAGGTACTTTTGTACTACGCCCTGTCCGCAGGTGCATTCTATTCTCGGATGGTTGTAATTGCCGCAGGGACAAGGGTTCATAGCGGCTACAAACATAAACGAGGCGGGAAAGTTGACGCTGTATTTGGAACGTGAAACCGTGACACAGCGGTCTTCAAGGGGTTGTCGCAGTACTTCAAGGGTCTGGCGCTTGTATTCGGTCAATTCGTCACAAAAAAGCACTCCGTTATGAGCCAAAGATATTTCTCCCGGTTGAGGATTTGAACCGCCACCAACCAACGCCACATCACTAATCGTGTGATGCGGCGCACGGAAGGGACGAACGGAAATGAGCGACGAATAGCGACTCATTTTGCCTGCCACTGAATGAATTTTTGTGGTTTCGAGAGCCTCAGACAAGGTGAGGGGAGGTAATATGGATGGTAATCTCTTCGCCAACATTGACTTTCCTGAACCCGGAGGGCCAATGAGAATGACATTGTGCCCGCCTGCCGCCGCAATTTCAAGGGCTCTTTTTATATTCTGTTGCCCCTTGACGTCGGCAAAGTCGAACTCGTAATTACATAAACTTTTTTGGAATTCTTCACGTGTGTTGACCTTGATTTGTTTAAGCGCTTTGCCTTTGTCAAAAAAGTCGATGACTTCCCTGATGTTTTCCGCCTGTAGGACCTCTATGTCACTAACAATGGCAGCCTCGTGTGCATTATCCGCAGGAACGATGATGCCCTTCATTCCCCTTTTGCGGGCTTCGATGGCAATGGGTAGGGCACCCCGAATGGGCAGGATCCTGCCGTCCAACGACAGTTCCCCCATTATGTAATAGTCACCCACTTTTTCAACTCCTTTGATTTGTTCGGAGGCAATCAATATGCCGATGGCTAAGTTGAGGTCGTAGGCGGTTCCTTCCTTGCGAATATCGGCCGGTGACATATTGATGACGATTTTCTTTCCTGGTATCTTGTACCCATTTTGTTTTAATGCGGTGTCTATTCTTTGTTGACTTTCTTTGACAGCGCTGTCCGGTAGGCCTACAAGAAAAAAACTGATTCCGGTTTCAACGTTTACCTCTATGGTGATGGGAATGGCCGCTACCCCCATAAGTGCGCAACTATATGTTTTTATTAGCATAATGATTCTTTTTTAGTTGCTGCAAAGATACTAAAAATTATTATAAAATAGACAAAAATAAAATAAAAAATTATTCTATTATGATTTTTTTTATTGTTTAAATAGAATAGAAATGTAATAATTATATTAATGTTTTTATGAGAAGTATGCTGCATTTCTCGTTATCGCGAAATTCCTTGTGCCCATTGCTCTTCCTTGCTAAATAAGCACACATTGTTTGAACCAATTCCACATTTGTGGTTAATCTATTTGCAGTTTAATATTCTAATTTATTAATCTTTTAATCTCTTAAATTTTTAATTTCTTAATTTCTTAATCTCTTAACATTGTCCACCTACCATTTGGGCTTGAAGGCATCCGGAAGATGGTGAAGTTGGTGTTCTTCGCCGCAAATAATCACTGAAACAATGTCAAAACGAACTTCCTTGTCAATGCCTTTTCGAGTGAGATATAGATTGGCGGCACGAATGATATTACGTTGTTTTTCGGGCGTGACAAAAGTCTCCGGTTCGCCGAAAGTGGTTGAACTTCTGGTCTTTACTTCGCAAAATACAATTTCTTCATTGTTGCAGACAATTAAATCAACTTCTAAGTGATAACACCTCCAGTTGGTCTCTAAAATGACGTAATTGTGCTGTTTGTAAAATTCTTTCGCCAATTCTTCTCCGAGTTTGCCTAATTCTTGCTGTGTTGTCTTCATTGTTTATTATTATTAATGAAATACAAAAATAATAATAATTTTCAATTAAAACAATAGTAATAAAATGAATTTTACAAGATAAAAAACTATTTTTTATTCTTCTTCGTTTGCCTCTTCTTCGGCGGCTTCAATGATGTGTTTGTATTTTTCCTTGCGTTCTTTCCACTTGGTGCGGGCATATTGTTGCATATCTTCCACGCTGTCGGTTTCATCCACAATTTCTAAGCCGAAAATGGATTCAATAATGTCTTCCAGCGTAACGATGCCGGTGAACGAACCGTATTCGTCAACAATCAACGCGATATGTTCTTTTTCGTTGAGCAGCGTTTCCCAAAGCGTGGCAATGTTCTGTCCTTCTTCGGCTACAACGATCATTCGCTTCAGTTCGGATAACTTGATGTCAAATTTGTCGTTGGCGACGTTTTCCAGCACTTTTTGTCTAAGGACGTAGCCGGTGATGTGGTCTTCGTCGTTGTCGGCATAAACGGGAATACGTGCGTAATGCAGGTATTCTTTGTTTTTGTAAAATTGAGAAACCGTCATTTCTTCGGCGGCAATGGAAACCACCGTTTGAGGCGTCATAATGTCTTCCACCTTGACTGTTTCTAATCTAACGATATTCTGGATAATTTTGTTTTCTGATACGTCAAATTCGCCTTCTTCAGCCGCAAGTTCTGCCATTGCCGACACTTCTTCGCGACTTACCGTGGCTTCTTTTTCTTTTTTACCCAAAATCTTAACCATCAATTCTGATAGAAGAACAAAGGGGAACATAATGACAATCAGCACTTTTAAAATTCTTGCCACAGGAATGCAAAGTCGTCGCCAATTGTTGGAGCCAATAGTTTTGGGCATAATTTCGGAAAATACTAAAATCAGCAAGGTTAAGATGGCTGAACCAATACCAAAATAGGTGTTTCCCCAGATGGCAACCACTTGGGCACCGACGCCAGCCGCACCAATGGTGTTGGCAATCGTGTTCAAAGACAAAATCGCAGCCAATGGTCTATCTATGCTTTCTTTATATTTTAGAAGTAAGGCGGCTCCAGGTCGTCCTTCCGCTTCCAACATATTTATATAGGATATTGGTGTGGAAAGCAATATGGATTCCATTAATGAACAAAAAAAAGATATTCCTAAAGAGAGAAAAATGTATAATAATAATGTTCCCATTTCAAATTTTAAATCGTTGCAAAGATACGAAAAATTTATGGATTAAATTTTTTTTGTAATTTTGTCCTGTGAACAGTAGATTTAACCAATAAACGCAAAACTACTACAACAAAATTCAAATTGGAAATGTAATTTTTTGAATGATATGAATATAGAAACCACTCGATTGTCTCTTTATCCTATTAGAGATGAAAAATTACGTCATTTGATTGAAGATGAAAAGGATGACGCTATGCGGAAAGCTTATGGGGAAATGCTTCAGAATTGTATGGATTTCCCTGAAAAAAGAATGTGGTATGCCTTGTGGCAGATGGAGTTGAAGGAAAAACCGGGTGTGATTGTCGGTAGTTTTTGTTTCAAAGGCGTGGGTAAAGATGGAAGCGTGGAAATAGGATATGGCCTTCATGATGGTTTTTGCGGAAGTGGATATATGACCGAAGCACTGAATGCCGTGGCGGAATGGGCACTGAAGCAAGCAGGCATTGAGAAAATCATCGCTGAGACTGAAGCCGAAAATGAATCGTCAAAAAAAGTGCTTTTACGGACAGGTTTCCGCTTTTCGGGGGAAAACGGTGTCGAAGGACCAATTTATGAGAGAAAATCAATTAAGTAAATGATAATGAGTTGGTTGTGTGGTGTTTTTATATTTTTCAGATAAAGTGAAATACAATTTTATTTTGATATGAATAAAATAAAAAGGATTGAAATTATTTACAATAACAAAAATAAATAAAATGATTACAGAAGGTTATATGCCGTTTGGCGAATTTAAGACTTATTATAGAATTGTAGGCGATATTCAGGAGTCTTATCGCAAGGGAATGGCTCCGTTGATGTTGATGCACGGCGGACCCGGTTCCACACACAACTACTTTGAGGTGCTCGATAGCCTGGCCGAAGAGGGTAGGGCTCTGGTGATGTACGACCAGCTCGGCTGTGGCAACTCCTACGTGGAAAATCGTCCAGACCTCTGGGTGGCGCAAACCTGGGTGGACGAACTCGAATGTCTGCGCAAACACCTTGGCCTCAAAGAGGTGCATTTGCTCGGTCAGTCCTGGGGCGGTATGCTTGCCATCACCTATATGTGCGACAACAAGCCCGCGGGCGTGAAGTCAGTCATCCTGTCCAGCTCGCTCTCCTGTTCGCAACTGTGGGGACACGAACAACACCGCAATATCAAGTTCATGTCGCCCGAGGACCAGAAGGTGATTGCCGAAGCTGAAAAGACCGGCGTTTATGACGGCAAGGAATATCTGGAGGCCGTTGACCACTTCATGGAGCGCCATTGCTGCGCATCGGTGTTCGGACCGGAGACGCCCGAGTGCGTCACGCGCCCGAAGAAGAGCGGCAGCGAAAGCTATGTGGTGGCCTGGGGGCCTAACGAGTTTACCCCGCTGGGCACGCTGAAGGAGTGGGACTATACGGAGAAGCTGAAGTCGGTGCAGGAACCCGTACTGGTCATCAGTGGCACCAACGACCTGTCCACCCCGATGATTGCCAAGACGATGTACGACGCTGCCCCGAACAGTCGTTGGGAATTCTTTGACGGCTGTCGCCACATGTGCTTCGTAGAGGCCACCGATAAATACCTGAAGCTCGTGGGCGACTGGATGAAGGAAAATGATTGATGAAGAGCTGTTTTATGTTGTATCTGTTTTTTAAGTATAAATAAAATTTTTTTGTGTTTTTGAGACTTGAAATACAAGAAATATTATGAACCCAGAACCCACCCTTAACGCACACAACAAAGACGAGTTTCCGCCCGCACAAATTGCCACATCTAACGCATCATCTGTTGTTATTTACACAAATGAGGATAATAGTATCCAGTTGGACGTCAAACTGGATGGAGAAACCGTATGGTTGAGCCAACAGCAGATGTCCATATTATTTGATACGGATAGAACGTCAATTCTTCGACATATTAATAACATTTATAAAAGTCAAGAATTGGATGAACTGTCAACCTGTGCAAAAATTGCACAAGTTCGACAAGAGGGTAATCGTCAAGTGGAAAGAACCATCCCGTTCTACAATCTTGATATGATTATATCTGTGGGATATCGCGTGAATTCAAAAAATGCCACAAAATTTAGAAAATGGGCCACAGCTATCCTGAAAAAATACCTCATAAAAGGTTATGCTGTAAATCAGAAGATTGCGCTGCAGCATTATGATGAATTAAAGAAGGTGGTGCAGCTGATGTCGCGCACCTATCAGTTGCAAGAGTCGGGTTCGAAAGAAGAAACCGATGGTTTGCTCACAATGATTGGCGACTACGTGTATGCCCTTGACACGCTCGACCATTACGATTACCAGCAACTTCCAGTTGAAAAAACAACCATTGATGCTCCTTTCCACGCCACGTACGAAAATGCGATGGAAGCCATCAATCTGCTGAAACCCAAGTTCGGCGGAAGCACCTTGTTTGCCAACGAGAAGGACGGCTCGTTCAAAAGTTCCATCGGACAAATCTATCAGACTTTTGGCGGCGTGGAACTTTATCCCAGTGTGGAAGAAAAAGCCGCTATGCTGTTGTATCTTGTCGTAAAGAACCACTCGTTCAGCGATGGTAATAAGCGTATTGCCGCCATTCTTTTTTTGTGGTTTATGGAGAAAAACCATATTCTTTATGCTGATGACGGTCACAAGCGTATAGCCGACAACACTTTGGTTGCTTTAACCCTGATGATTGCCGAAAGCAGGCCGGAAGAAAAGGATGCTATTGTGAAGGTGGTGGTGAATTTGATAAACCAGAATAATCAATAATATTATGAACCCGGAACCCACCCTTAACGCACACAACAAAGACGAGTTTCCGCCTGCGCATATTAGGAGAATAATAAATTTTTTGTACCTTTGCACTCGTAGAAAAATGACGAACAACTAAGATGACTAATAATAACTATGGAGAAGATTCAATTGTTCAAAGACAAAAAAATTCGTACTTCTTGGAATGCGGAGGAGGAAAAATGGTATTTTTCAGTTGTGGATGTGGTTGGAGTCTTAACAGACTCGCTCAATCCAACCGATTATCTGAAAAAAATGCGTAAACGAGACCCTGAGTTATCATCGTTCTTGGGGACAAATTGTCCCCAGGTAACTATGGTTTCAGAAAGTGGAAAGAAAAGAAAGGTACTTGCCGCCGACGCTAAGGGTATATTGCGCATCATCCAATCCATAACGTCTTCCCAAGTTGAGTCTTTTAAACTCTGGTTGACCTGGGTGAGTGATGATGCGAAAGTGCGGGAATCAGTGTCAAATAAGTTGTATATTGTTGATTATCAGTCAAATGATTTGAGAAAATCAAATATTGAAAGTAAAATATACACTTTGAGAGGGTCGCAAATTATGTTGGATTCAGATTTGGCAGAGCTATACGATGTTGAGACCAAGGCGTTAAAACAGCAAGTGAAAAGGAATCGAAGCCGCTTCCCGGAAGACATTATGTTCGAACTTACAAAGGAAGAATTTGATAGTTTGAGGCCACAAAATGTGACCTCAAACAAGAGAGGTGGAAATCAATATCTTCCATTTGCATTTACGGAAACGGGAGTTGCTATGCTAAGCAGCGTGTTGACTTCTGAAAAAGCGATTATTATAAAACTTGCTAAAAAGGAGATTGTGTTGATAGATCCGTACGTGGATGCGCGTACTTTTGATATTTTGGAAGATCGTGAGCAAAATGTTACGGCAACGATATTTACATCGCGCGTGACATCGGCACTTAGAAACATCAAGAAATTACATGATGTTCAATATCCCAAACGTCACATTGGATTGAAACAATGTGCCACAAATTTTCATGATAGATTCCTGATTGTTGATGATGATGTTTACCATTTTGGGGCTTCCTTCAAAGATCTGGGGCAACGACTTTTTGCTTTTGAGAAGATGGAATTAGATAAAAACCTGATTATGAGCCAGTTATATTAATTATGAACCTAGAACCCACCCTTAACGCACACAACAAAGACGAGTTTCCGCCCGCGCATACGGCGGAACATTTATTGAACCAGACAATGGGCCGAATGTTCGGCTGCGAACGTAGTCGCAATATGCACATCGAACGCAAGAAAAGTAAAATCAACTTCTTGATAAATAGAAGTTTGACGGATGATGAGGTCAAAACGGTGGAAACCAAAATCAATGAGTTGATAGACGCTGATCTGCCCGTAACCTTTGAGTTTGTCACCCGCGACAATATTCCTGCCGGAGTCAAACTCGACAAGTTGCCCGAAGACGCTTCCGAAACCCTGCGTTTGGTTAGAATAGGCGACTACGACGTTTGTCCCTGCATCGGTACGCACGTAAAATCCACAAAAGAAATCGGAAACTTCCGCATTACCAGCACCAGCTTCAACGAGGGCAGCTTCCGCATCGTATATAAAGTGGCTGAGTCGTAAAATAAGGTTTGGGACGAAAAATATCGTTATTTTCCGATCGCGGCCTTGCGTTGTCTTTTCCTCTTGGATTTCAGGTAGCGAGCCCTGATGCCACGCCTCAAACTCATCATAAAGTCCTTCTTGTTTTGTCCGATGTAATAATAATACAAGAATAAATCTGTGCTGACTATCAATAAGTTAAAAAGATATAGATAGGTGACGGCATCGTAGTCGTTGAGGATTTTGTGTATGATGCCGAAAATGTAGCCGATGATGATAATCATCATAAACAGCGGGCTTTTTCCAATGACGATCTTGGTCCTTATGGATTTGATGATGGATACAGGCCAACTGCAGGCAAAGCAGAGCAACATGACAATTTCCCAAATGCTGATAGAGGTATTCATTGAGCTTGAGTTTTATTTTTTTTCAGAAGGCAAAAATACGAATTATTTCAAATAATTTTTGTATCTTTGCACGCTTATTGATGTATCAAAATAAAACAAAAATATAAAACGCTTAAAATCAAAACTATGGCAAGCAGACGTAAAGAATTGTTTCCTAATGTCACTGACGAACAGTGGAACGATTGGAAATGGCAGGTGAAAAACCGCATCGAGACTTTGGATGAATTGAAAAAGTATATTGAACTGACTCCGGAAGAGGAAGAAGGTGTTGCACAGTCACTGAAAACCCTCCGTATGGCCATTACTCCGTATTATTTGAGCTTGATCGATCCTAACGATCGCCATTGCCCAATCCGTCGTCAGGCAATTCCTACTATTGCTGAAACCCATCAGTCTCCAGCCGATTTGCTCGACCCGTTGCACGAAGACGAAGACTCTCCAGTTCCCGGTTTGACCCACCGTTATCCTGACAGAGTGCTCTTCCTCATCACCGATATGTGCTCAATGTATTGCCGTCACTGTACTCGTCGTAGATTCGCTGGTCAAAATGACTGTGAGTCTCCTTCAGAAAGAATTCAAAAGGCAATTGACTATATCGCTAAGACTCCTCAAGTTCGCGACGTGCTTTTGTCAGGTGGCGACGCCTTGATGGTGAGCGACAAGATGTTGGAATCCATAATTCAGCGTTTACGTGCCATCCCTCACGTCGAAATCATTCGTCTGGGTTCTCGTACGCCTGTGGTTTGCCCTCAACGTATTACCGATGACTTGGTAAATATGTTGAAGAAATATCACCCAATTTGGCTGAACACCCACTTTAACCATCCTAATGAATTTACGGAAGAATCTGCGGATGCTTGCGCCAAGTTGGCCAATGCCGGTATTCCATTGGGTAACCAATCCGTATTGTTGCGTGGTGTCAACGATTGCCCATACGTGATGAAGAAACTGGTTCAGGGTCTCGTGAAAATGCGCGTGCGTCCTTACTATATTTACCAATGCGACCTTTCGATGGGTCTCGAACATTTCCGTACCCCTGTTTCAAAGGGTATCGAAATTATCGAATTCTTGAGAGGCCATACGTCAGGTTATGCCGTTCCTACTTTCGTGGTGGACGCTCCTGGCGGCGGCGGAAAGACACCTGTGATGCCGAATTACGTCATCTCTCAAAGTCCTAAAAAGGTTATCTTGCGTAACTTCGAAGGTGTCATCACTACCTATACTGAACCTCGTGAATATCACGAAGAATGTCAATGTCCTGAATGTCAGGCTGAAAGACATAATGTAGGTGGCGTTGCCTCCTTGTTGGCAGGTAACCAGATGGCACTGGAACCACAAGACCTGGATCGTAAGAAAAGACATAGAAAATAGTTGAAAATGGATAGGGAAATTATCGAGACAGCAAAAAAGGTGCTTCAAATGGAGTCGGATGCGCTGCTAAATCTTCAGCAGTACATCGACGACGATTTTGTACGCTGTCTCGAAGTAATCCTTAATTCAAAAGGACGGGTTGTCGTGACGGGGATTGGCAAAAGTGCCATCATCGCGCAGAAAATCGTTGCTACCTTGAATTCGACCGGCACACCGGCGATTTATATGCACGCTGCCGACGCTATCCACGGCGATTTGGGCATCATTCAGCACGATGATGTGGTCATCTGTATCTCGAAAAGCGGTAATACACCCGAAATCTCGGTGCTGATTCCATTCTTGAAGCAGAGCGGAACACCCTTAATCGCATTGGTGGGCAATACGCAGTCGTTTTTGGCTTCTGAAGCCGATTACGTGCTGAATTGCTCGGTCGATAAGGAGGCCTGCCCCAATAATCTGGCACCAACCTGCAGTTCAACCGCACAATTGGCATTGGGAGACGCCCTTGCCAGTTGCCTGATAGAATTGCGTGGCTTCACTTCCAATGATTTTGCTCGCTTCCATCCCGGTGGAATTTTGGGGAAACGCCTGTATCTAAAAGTGGCGGATTTGTATAAGTATAACGATATCCCGTCAGTTTCTCCCGATGCGGAAATGCCTCGCGTAATCTTGGAAATTTCAGGTAAGTGCTTGGGCGTTACGGCTGTAACGGTCGATAACAAAGTGCTTGGCGCCATTACCGATGGCGACTTGCGGCGTATGCTGGAAAAAAATCCGGAGTACGCTCACCTGACTGCCAAAGACGTGATGACTCCCAACCCCAAAACCGTCAACGTGAACGCATTGGCGTTGGATGCCCTAAACTTGATGAAACAGAAAAATATTACCAATTTGTTTGTGGTGAACGACCAAGACGAATATCTTGGCGTTATCCATATTCATGATTTGATTAGAGAAGGTATCTTTTAAAGTTATATATATTTATGAATAGTTCAAAATTAGCAACCAGATATGCCAAAGCACTTTTTGAATTTGCCAAGGAAAAGGATCAAATTCAAAAAGTGAAGGAAGATTTGGTTTTGGTTAAATCGGTTTTGAAGGAAAATTATGAGTTGAAGTTGGTCATAGAAAGTCCTATCATCTTTCCTGATAAGAAAAATGATATTTTTGCGGGCGTGTTTGCCGATAAGCTGAGCGATACGACTTTCGGTTTCCTTTCCTTGACCATTAAAAAGAAAAGAGAACCCGCCTTAATTACGATTTGTGACGAATATGTGCGCCTATACAATAAGTATAATAATATTCAAGTCGCTTTTGTCACGACCGTTCAGCCGCTTTCTCCCGCTTTGGCCGATGCGGTAAAGAAATTGTTGGAAGAAGAAACCCAGTCAACGATTGAACTCCAGCAGATTTTGGACGACAAAATTATTGGTGGACTGAAAATTCAGATTGAGGACACGCTTTTTGATGCCAGCATTTTGTCGAGTATCAACAAGTTGCGTGACGAATTCTCACATAATGTTTATCAGGCCGCATTCTAGTAGATATTAAAGTAATAACAAAAATACAGTACAATGTCAGAAATTAAACCATCAGAAGTAACCGCTATTTTGCGGCAACAACTACAGAACTACGATGCCAAGTCGGAACTGGAGGAGATGGGTACCGTGTTGGTTGTCGGTGACGGCATCGCACGTGTCTATGGGCTCTATAACGCTTGCTCAGGCGAGTTGGTGGCTTTCCAAACCCAGGAAGGTGGAACTATTATGGGTATCGTTTTGAATCTGGAAGAGGATAACGTGGGCGTGGTGCTCCTCGGAGATGCTCAGAATCTCAATGAAGGTGACATCTGCAAGCGTACAGGTAAAATCGCTTCTATCAATGTTGGTGAAGGCCTGCTCGGTCGTGTAATCAACACTTTGGGCGAACCTATCGACGGTAAAGGCAAGATTGAAGGTCCTCTTTATGAAATGCCTATCGAACGTAAGGCTCCCGGCGTTATCTTCCGTCAACCCGTTAAAGAACCATTGCAGACGGGTATCAAGGCTGTTGATGCTATGATTCCTATCGGTCGTGGTCAGCGTGAGTTGATTATCGGTGACCGTCAGACAGGTAAGACGGCTATCGCTATCGATACAATTATCAATCAAAAGGAATTTTATGAAAAAGGCGAACCCATCTATTGTATTTATGTGGCAGTAGGCCAAAAGGGTTCTTCCGTGGCCGCTATCGTCAAGACCTTGACGGAAAGAGGCGCGATGCCTTATACAGTGGTGGTTACCGCTACGGCTTCCGATCCTGCGGCTATGCAGTTCTATGCTCCGTTTGCCGGTGCCGCTATCGGCGAGTATTTCAGAGATACCGGACGTCCTGCCCTGATTATTTATGATGACTTGTCAAAGCAGGCCGTGGCTTATCGTGAAGTTTCCTTGCTGCTCCGTCGTCCACCTGGACGTGAAGCTTATCCCGGTGATGTGTTCTATCTTCACTCAAGATTGTTGGAAAGAGCCGCTAAGATTATCGAATCTGACGAAATCGCGGCTAAGATGAACGACCTTCCCGAAAGTCTGAAACCGATTGTCAAGGGTGGTGGCTCATTGACCGCTCTTCCTATTATCGAAACGCAGGCAGGTGACGTTTCCGCCTATATCCCAACCAACGTGATTTCTATTACCGATGGTCAGATTTTCTTGGAAACGAGTTTGTTCAATGCCGGTGTGCGTCCCGCTATCAACGTGGGTATTTCAGTTTCCCGTGTGGGTGGTAACGCACAAATCAAGTCTATGAAGAAAGTCGCCGGTACCTTGAAACTTGATCAGGCACAGTTCCGTGAACTGGAATCCTTTACCAAGTTCGGTTCGGATGTTGACCAGTCAACGCAAAATGTGTTGGACAAGGGTGCTCGCAACGTGGAAATCTTGAAGCAGCCGCAATATTCTCCTTTGAAGGTGGAAGAACAAATCGCTATCATTTTCTGTGGTGTGAAGGGCTTGCTGCAAAAGGTTCCAACAAACAGAATCAGAAACTTCGAGACAGATTTCATACAAACGATGCACGAACAACGTCAAGATGTCTTGGATACTTTGCGAAGTGGTAAGATTGATGACGCTATTATGAATACTTTGACTGAAGTTTGTCTTGAAGTATGCAAAAAATACGAGAAATAATCTATGGGAAATCTTAAAGAAATCCGAATACGAATTTCCTCGATTGAATCAACCGAGAAGGTTACCAGCGCGATGAAACTGGTTTCGGCCGCGAAATTCCGCCGTGCTCAACAGGCAATTATCAATCTGCGTCCCTATTCAACCAAGTTGAGTGAGATTATGCAGAATATTTCCGATACTGCCGGCGACGTGGACGACATGCCGCTTTGTGAATCTCGGGAACCCAATAGGGTGGTGGTGGTGGCCATCACTTCCAATAAGGGTTTGTGCGGTGGTTTCAATTCCTCGGTCATAAAAGAGACTATCAAATTGATTAAGGCAAAGTATGAAAAACAGTGGAAAGCCAATAATCTGCAATTGGTCTGTCTCGGCAAAAAAGGAAAAGAACAACTTGGAAAACTTTATCCTGTAATGCTTTACAACGAGCAACTGCTCAATAATCCTGAATTTTCGGAATTGGCAGCCATCGCTGAAACATTGATGGATAAGTTCGCTAAAAAGGAAATTGACCGTGTTGACGTGGTCTATAACCAGTTCGTCAATGCTGCCACGCAAAAGTTGGTGGTTGAACAGTTCCTTCCTATCGTTCCCCAAAAGGAAACGGGAGAAAAGGCGTTGAAAAACGACTATATTTTCGAACCTTCGAAAGAGGAACTCTTCAAGACCCTGACGCCGCGAATCCTTAAACTTCAGTTCTACAAAATGCTCATCGATTCCATCGCTTCAGAACACGGAGCCCGTATGACTTCTATGTCAAAGGCAACCGATAATGCCAATGAAATGCTGAAGGAATTGCGCATTAAGTACAACAATGCACGTCAATCTGCTATCACTAACGAATTGATTGAAATCGTTAGTGGTGCGGAAGCTTTGAACAATTAGTCTGATATTGTAAGATAGAAAGTCGGGCAGACCGCCCGACTTTTATTTTAAATTTTAAACCAATGGGAGTCATTATTCGTCAAAGTATTAAAGGTACGGTTGTCAACTATATTGGCATCCTGGTTGGTTTTGTCACTACTTTCTTTATCCTCACGCATTATCTTACTACCGAAGAAGTGGGCTTGACACGGGCATTAGTGGACATCGCTATCCTTTTTTCCGGTCTGGCTCAATTGGGAACCACTTCCTCTATGATGCGCTTTTATCCTTATTTCAAGGATGAGGAACACAAGGACCACGGGGTCTTCTTTTGGAGTGTTGTTATTCCATTCGTGGGCTTCTTTATCTTTTTGGCACTATTCTTTCTTTGCAAAGACTGGGTCATTAGCAAGTACGATGATAATGCACCCTTGTTGGTGAATTACTACTATTTTGTAATCCCGATTTCCTTTTTTATGCTGTATATGTCAGTCTTTGAGGTTAACTCAAATGTACTGATGAGGATTGCGGTGCCGAAATTTATCAGGGAAGTCGTCATTAGGGTAATGTTGTTGATTGGCTACTTGTTGTTTGGCTTTCATTATCTTTCCTTGGATGGCCTGGTGATTTGGTTTTGTGTCACCTATGGCGTGGCTACTTTGCTGAATGTAATTTATTTGCTGTCGTTAAAAAGAATATCCTTTAAGCCGGATTGGGCCCATTTGACGCCTCAACTCAAGAAGGATTTTTCTTTATACACCTTGTTCCTGATTACGGCGGCTTTAGCAGGCAACATCACGCCGACACTGAGTACCTTGTTTGTTTCTGCCGAAATGGGATTGGCTTATACCGGCATTTACGCCATTGCGAATTATATCGCCACGGTGGTGGAAATCCCGTATCGTTCCTTGGGCGCGATTACACAACCACATATCGCACAGGCGGTTAAAGATAACGATATCGCTACGGCCGACAAGTTGAGTAAAAAGGTTTCATTGCTTCAACTATTGGCCGGGGCATTTATCTTTATGTTAATTTGGATAAATATTGACTTGGCATTTCAAATTCTTCCCAACGGTGACCAATATGTATTGGGAAAATGGGTGGTGTTTATCTTGGCATTCTCACGACTCTTTAATTCTTCTTTCAGTATTGGCACTTCTGTCTTGGGCTATTCGCGCTACTATTATATGTCGTTGATCTTCTCTTTCATTTTGACGGGAGTGGCGATATTGCTTAATATGAAGTTAATTCCGATTATGGGAATGGAAGGATCGGCTTTGTCCAATTTGATTTCATACGTGGTTTATTACCTTTTGTTGCTGTCGTTGGTGAGATGGAAAATCGGAACGAGTCCTTTCTCTTTGTCCCAGCTCAAAGTGGTTCTCGTGATTGGTCTTCTCTTTTTGGCTAATATGGCCTGGAAAAATTGGATTTATCCTTTGTTCTTGTCCTTGCCGTTACAATCTATCCTGTCGTCTATCATCGATGGTGTGGTCAAAACGATAATTTTTGCGACAATTGCGGTGGTTGTGATTTATAAATGGTCTATCTCGGAAGAAGTAAATATGCTGATGAAGAAGGCATTGGCTTTCATTAAAATAAAATTATAGAATGATGAAGAAAATTGGTGTTTTTGGTGTTGGTCATTTGGGACAGATTCATTGCAAGTGTATCAATGAGAGCCCTTTGGCAGAATTGATAGGTATTTATGACGTCAATATTGAACACGCTCGTGAAGTGGCGGAGTCATTGAAGGTGCCTTATTTTGATAATCCTGAAGATTTGCTCGAATGTTGTGACATTGCCGATATCGTGTGTACGACAACCCATCATTACGAAATGGCCAAGTTGGCAATGAACCATCAAAAACCATGTTTTATAGAAAAACCAGTGACTGCTACGATTCCGCAGGCGGAAGAATTGCTTGAATTGCAGCAAAAATACCAGATTCCCGTGCAAGTGGGTCACGTGGAACGTTTTAATCCGGCTTTCTTGGCTGCTCGTCCGAAAATAGGAAAACCGATGTTTATCGAAGTCCATCGCTTGGCTTTGTTTAACCCACGCGGAAATGACGTGTCCGTTATTTTGGACCTGATGATTCACGATATCGATATCGTCCTGAAATTGGTCAATAGTCCTATCGTTGATATCCAGGCCAGTGGAGTGGCCATCGTCACCGACACGTTCGATATCGCCAATGTTCGTCTGACTTTTGAAAATGGCTGCGTGGCCAATTTGACTGCGAGTCGTTTGTCTATGAAGAATATGAGAAAAATTCGTCTTTTCCAAAATAATGCCTATATCAGTATGGATTTGTTGGAAAAGAAAACGGAAATGATTCATATTGAAAATGTGGATGATAGCTTGGATGATCCGTTTGCGATGATTTTGGATTTGGGAGAAAAGGGAAAACGCCGCATTATGATTGACAATCCTGAAAGCGTGCCAAACAATGCCATCCGTTGCGAATTGGAAAGCTTCATCCAAGCCATAGAACAGCAACAAATTCCAGAAGTGAGTTTGAAGGATGGTTTTAATGCCTTGAAAACCGCCTACGAGATTATGGATAAAATGAATAATAACATAAAATAAAAACGAAGAATTTTCGTTATACATATATTATTATGAGAAGAATATTATTTTTGGTTTCGGTCCTTTCCTTGGTCTTCTGCTCTTGCAAAGATTCGCACGATTATACACCCGCAATACTTCATATAGAGGAAAATGCCTTTAACGATTGTTTTAATGTAAGCAAGTTCAATGCAGAACACGAAACCTCTTTTGATGGCGAGCAATTGCGTACAATGGGCCAGCACAAGTTCACCCACGTCTATGTCGCATACGGTGGTAAGGCCTTGGGCGTGTGGGAATTGCCTTGCGACGTGCCAATCTTGGATGTTCCCGAAGCCGACAGTTTGGAAGTGACAATTACCCCGTGTTTCAAAAAAAACGGTCAAAGCAGCACGATTAAGGGTTACGGTTACATTAAGTCGTATAAGGTCAAAACAAAGTTGAGAAAAGGCATCACTACTTACATCACGGAAGAAACGATGCATAAATTTTTCGAATATCACAAATATACTGAATTTAAATTGGTGGAAACTTTCCTGCAAAATAGTTTTGAACCATATAATCCGATGCTTTCGGTGGCCAATTTTGTCAGTAAACCCGATCCCGACAACCCTTCCAATAGAATTGGAGAGATTATCTTGACGGGAGATTCGCTCTTCTCCACCTTTGAAGTGGCTTCCCAGTTGATGCGTTTCGACGTGTATGCGTTGACTTATATGGAAATTCGATACAAGTGTGAAAATGATTTGAATATTGAGTTGTATGCCCCCAATTATTCCAATGTTTATGCTTGTGGTGGACTCTTCGCAACGGATGAGTGGCAAACCGTTTATATTAACTTGGATGAACGTTTGGGAAATATTTACAGTATGGGTGCGTATTTTTATGGAAACATTGACGCCAAAGTCATTTTCAGCGGCGATAGATTAGAAGACAAGGATACACATTATTATATTGATTATGTGAAAATCGTTACGGGTCCGCAGCCGTGATGGTTTTGGATTTTGAATAGATGTTATCTGTTTTATGAATTGAAAAATGAAGAAAAATAAGATTTATCTGATTTTATACCATTTGGTGACGGACGTCTTGGCGGCTGCGGTCACCTGGTTTATTTTCTTCGTTTTTCGGAAGTATAATGTCGATCATCAGGTTTTTGAATATTTTTCCGAAGCCGTGCTTCACGATTCGAAATTGTGGTGGGGTTTGTTGCTTTGTCCTGTATATTGGATGCTGTGGCATATATTTATAGGTTATTACCATAATATACATAGAAAATCAAGATTGAAGGAATTGGAACGTACCGCAGGAGTGACGATCGTGGGTGTCATTATCTTCTTTTTTGTTTTTATCTTGGACGACATCGTGAATTCGCCGTCTGATTACATCAAATACTTTTTTGTACTTCTGGTTTGCCAATTTTTCCTGACCTATATTCCCCGAGTGTTGATGACGACGCATATCAATCGAAAAATCCATAATGGCGAATTAGGATTCAAGACAATTATTATCGGTGGTGACAAGGTGGCACTGGATACCTATCAGGCCGTTATCAAGCAGAATATTTGTTCCGGTAATTTTATTGTTGGCTATGTGGCGCTGCCCGAAGTGGAAGATCAGTCATTGTCGGAAGTGTTGCCTTGCCTGGGAACGCTTCAGGAATTGAAAGCCATTATTGCGAAAGAGGAAATAGAGGAGCTGATTTTGGCTATCCATAACGGACAACGACGCTATGTGGAAACCATTTTGACCTCTTTGCGCGAAATGAATCATTTAACCTTGCATATTCTTCCGCAAACCCAGGATTATTTGATGGGAACGATTAGGATGTCTTCCGTTTTTTATGAACCGTTGATTTCCATTGATTCCGAATATATGTCTCCTTGGCAGAAATACCTGAAGCGAATTTTGGATGTGCTGATTTCTGTTTTGGCCATCATACTCCTTTCGCCAGTGTATTTAATATTGGCTATCGGCGTGAAATGCTCGTCTAAGGGCCCTGTTTTCTATATGCAGGAAAGAGTAGGCTATCAAGGTAAACCGTTCAAAATCATAAAGTTCCGTTCTATGTATGTTGATGCCGAAAAGAACGGGCCGATGCTGTCCAGCGACAACGACCCGCGAATTACACGTTTCGGGCTTTTTATGCGGAAGTCGCGTTTGGACGAATTTCCCCAGTTCTTCAATGTCCTGAAAGGCGATATGTCCTTGGTCGGTCCGAGACCTGAACGGCAATATTACATCGACAAAATCGTGGAAAGGGCTCCGTATTATCGTTTACTTTTGGGTATCAAGCCGGGTATTACTTCCTGGGGTCAAGTAAAATACGGCTATGCCGAGAATGTGGATCAGATGATCGAGCGTATGAAAATAGATTTGATATATCTTGAAAACATGTCCATTCAAATGGATATCAAGATCTTGATTTATACCGTTTTGATTATTCTCAAAAAAGAAGGAAAATAAAAAATCGAAAAAAATCTATTTTCTTGATAATCAATCAAAAAAATGTGTATATTTGCAATCCCTAAAATAAGGGAGTTGAAGTAGTGTAAAACATACTTAACTTTCTTGTAATGAGGGGATTATAAGAAATGAAAATAAATCGGTTTGCGAAAACCGAAACTAAAAACATTATAAATTAAACAAAAATGTCTGGATTATTAGGAAAAAAAATTGGGATGACTAGCATCTATGATGCCTCTGGCAAGATAGTGCCATGCACGGTATTGGAGGCTGGTCCTTGCGTTGTTACGCAAGTTAAGACCGTTGAAAAGGACGGTTATGATGCAATCCAATTGGGTTACGATGAAAAGAAAGAGAAAAGGACTAACAAAGCGTTGAAAGGACACTTTGCCAAGGCCGGTACAACTCCGAAAAAGGTGTTGAAGGAATTCACACGTTTTGAAGAAGGTCACAAGAAAAAATACGGTGAAATTCTTGATGTTACCGTATTTGAAGAAGGTGAATTCGTGGATGTTAGCGGTATTTCAAAAGGTAAGGGCTTCCAGGGCGTTGTGAAACGTCACGGCTTTGGTGGTGTTGGCGACAGCACACACGGTCAGCACAACCGTTTGAGAGCTCCCGGTTCTCTCGGTGCATCTTCTTATCCTTCACGCGTTCTCAAGGGCATGCGTATGGCCGGTAGAACTGGTGGTGGAAAGGTTAAAATGATTAACCTTCAAATCATGAAGATCGTTAAAGAGAAAAATTTAATTTTAGTAAAAGGTTCCGTACCAGGACCTAATGGTTCATATATAACAATTGAGAGATGGAGTTAAGAGTATATAAAATCGACGGAAGCGAATCAGGAAAAACGGTTACATTAAACGACAACATCTTTAATGTTGAACCTAATGATCACGCTATTTGGCTTGATGTTAAGCAATATTTGGCCAATCAAAGACAAGGAACACACGATACACTGGAAAAATCAACCGTTTCCGGTAGTACTCGCAAATTGAAAAGACAAAAAGGTACCGGTGGTGCGCGTGCAGGTAGCATCAAGTCTCCCACCATCCGTGGAGGTGCTACGGTATTTGGCCCACATCCAAGAGATTATAGCTTCAAATTGAATAAGAAA
Source organism: Bacteroidales bacterium (assembly GCA_024400755.1). Lineage (GTDB taxonomy): Bacteria > Bacteroidota > Bacteroidia > Bacteroidales > WCHB1-69 > RUG11690. The sequence continues at coordinate 82,561 of JAKSMG010000002.1, forward strand.
ATCAAACGTTTGGCTCGTTTTTCTGCTTTGACCTATAAGGCAAAAGAAGAAAAAATTATGGTTATCGAAGATTTCTCATTCGAAGCTCCCAAGACAAAGGCCTATTTGGATATCTTGAAAAAATTCAACCTTCAAGATGCAAAGACCTTGTTGTTAATCAACGAAGCCAATAGAAACGTTTACTTGTCAGCTCGTAACCTCAAACGTGCCAACGTGATGAGAGCTATGGATGTTAATACTTACAACGTATTGAACGCCAACAATGTCATCATCTGTGAAAGCGGCTTGAAGGATATCGAAAAAATGTTAGGCGAGTAATTTAACACAGTCAATAACAAGTAATAAATAAAGAAATGAACGTAATAATAAAACCCATCATCAGTGAAAAGATGACAATGGTTGGCGAAAAATACAACCGTTATGGTTTCATTGTTGACAGAAAGGCTACCAAACCTCAAATTAAGAAGGAAATTGAGGATATCTATGGCGTAAAGGTGCTGCAGGTGAACACCCTCATCCAACGTGGCAAGTCAACTTCCCGCTATACTAAGGCCGGTATGATCGAAGGTCAGAAGAATACCTTCAAAAAGGCTATGGTATTTGTCAGCAAGGACGATAAAATTGATTTATATAGCAATATTTAAAGATAATTAGAAATGGCATTAAAAAAGTACAAACCAGTAACGCCAGGTCAACGCCAAAAAGTTATTAGCGCGTTTGACGACATTACCACAAGCACCCCGGAAAAGAGCCTTTTGTGCGCTCATCCAAGTACCGGCGGTAGAAATAATTGTGGTAAAATGACGATGCGAAACCGCGGTGGCGGTCACAAGAAGATGTATCGTTTTATTGATTTCAAAAGAGAAAAAGATGGTATCCCAGCTACCGTTAAGACTATCGAATACGACCCGAACCGTTCGGCCCGTATCGCATTGGTTTTCTATGCTGACGGTGAAAAGCGTTACATCGTTGCTCCTCACGGATTAAAAGTAGGTCAAGTCCTCGTTTCCGGTACAGGTGTGGCTCCCGATTTGGGAAATACGCTTCCATTGGGCGAGATTCCTTTCGGCTCCGTAATTCACAACATCGAATTGCGTCCAGGTCAAGGCGCTAAGATCGCACGTAGTGCCGGTTCTTACGCTCAGTTGATGTCTCGTGAAGGAAAGTATGCCGTTATCAAGATGCCTTCTGGCGAAACCCGTTTAATCCTCTGCAGCTGCAAGGCCACTATCGGTATGGTTTCCAATATCGACCATAGCCTTGAAGTTTCTGGTAAGGCAGGTAGAAGCCGTTGGTTGGGCCGCAGACCTCGCGTCCGTGGCGTTGTTATGAACCCAGTTGATCACCCAATGGGTGGTGGTGAAGGCCGTGCTTCCGGTGGTCACCCACGCTCACGTAAGGGCTTGCCAGCAAAAGGTTACAGAACTCGTCATCCAAAGAAGAATTCTGATCAGTATATCATCGAAAGAAGAAAAAAATAACCCTAAAGTAGTATATTATGAGTCGTTCATTAAAAAAAGGTCCATATATCCATTACAAATTGGAACAAAGAGTATTGGAAGCTCAAGAATCAGGCAAGAAAACGACCATCAAAACCTGGTCTCGCGCCTCTATGATTTCCCCAGACTTTGTAGGACTTACCATCGCAGTGCATAATGGTAACAAGTTTATCCCTGTTTATGTTACTGAAAATATGGTTGGCCACAAATTGGGTGAATTCGCTCCTACTCGTATCTTCCGCGGTCACGCTGGTCAAAAGGATAAAGGTAAAAAATAGTCTTTTGCCTTTGTCAAATTTCTTATAAATTATAGACCCTGCCTTCGGTGGGGTCTTTTTGTTTTTTTCTACGATATTTTTTGTAAGTTTGCACGCTCAATTTTCAAAAGTCTTTGACCCTTATGAAAAAGTTTTTCGTTTTCACTTTCGTCTGCCTGCTGACGATTTTTCAAGCTCACGCCGTTCTCAATGAACGCAATCTGGCTAAAACCCTCGGTGTCCTTCGCGCCGAATTGGAACAGACCTATAATCAGGAACAGATTAGCTTGGAAAGGTTTAAAAAAATGAACCAGGATCAACATACCAATCTGATTATGATGATGCAGCAAAGTAATCAGATTGCCTTGATGCTCTATTCCCAAAACGACGATTTCACCCTTGATATGGCATACGCTTGCGAAGCCGCCACGGAACAATACCATAAGTTGATGTTTCGCCACCTACCGTATGCACAGGTGAAAGAACGACTGAAGTCGGAAATCGCCCGATACGAAGAGCTTATCAAGTCGTTGCAGGACCTTCCCCCACGTGTTGGAATGGATGGACAGCCGTTGAGAATCCCCGATTCCCTCAGACGCAGAATAAATAGTGTCGATACCTCTAAATTGTCACTATTTCTTCTTGACGAACAAGGAATGAGAGATCGTGCGGCTTGCTTGAAATATGCCATTTTCCTCCGAAATAATTATCAGAAGATGTTGGATTTGGTGGTGCTTGACGAGGAACATTATAATCACGTCACCAAGCGTGTGAAGGAATTGTACGACTATGCGATGGTGCATTATGAGAAAATTCAACGCAATATTTTCGTCAATGGCGGTGATAACTATTTTATGGTTTTGAAGAAATTCAAACTTTACGCTATCCAGGCCAAACGGGATGTGGATGATAAGTACAGACCCCTGAAGGCAAAGTCCGATTGGCGCGGCCCAGTGATTTTGGGTATCAGCGTGTTTATGATTTTCTATATTCTATTGGCCAGTTTGTTGAGTTTTGCGATTATGCGTTGGGTAGTGAAGAAACGCCTGCGTGAAGATCGGTTGGATAAGCACAAGTGGTTTCCCGCCACGGTGGCTTTCGGCGTGGCACTCTTTGCGATTTCCATTATGGTGGCCAAGATTTTCGTAAAACAGAACTTTATCATAATGGCCATCGATATTATGATAACTTTTGCCTGGCTGATGGAAGTGATTCTGCTGTCCTTGATTATCCGTTTGAATGGAACGCAAATTCGTCCGGGAATAAAGGTCTATGTACCTTTCCTGACGATGTCGTTTTTGGTTATCGTATTTCGTATCATTTTGATTCCGAACAATCTTGTAAACCTGCTTTATCCACCCATCCTTATCATTTTTACGCTTTGGCAATTGGTCGTCCTGAAGAAGAACTTGGGCAGACTACCTGACAGCGACATCATTTACGCAGTGGTTTCCTTGATCGCTATGATTGTGTCGTGTGTGGCTTCGTGGCTGGGTTTTGTGCTGATGGCCGTGCAAATTATGATGTGGTGGATGATTTTGCTGACGGGCATCCAAACCATCACCTGCTGCTACGATTTGGCCAAACGTTATGAAGCGCATACTTTGGTGAACAAGATTGCCGCAAGAAAAAAAATCAAGGTACACAATGATTCTGACAATAAGAAGTTATATAAAAATCTGCAAGCGAAGATGGAAAGAGGTGAGTTTATTTCCGATACCTGGTTGCACGATTTTATTTGTCGCGCCTTATTGCCCATTATGGGAGTGATTTCGGTTCCGGCAAGTATCTATTTTGCGGCTGGAATCTTTGAGATGAATTCCATCTGTATTAAGATTTTTCTTTATCCTTTTATCGATAAGGCGGGAGTGATTCAACTTTCACTCTTCAAGATTTGTTTGGTGCTGTGCCTGTTCTTTTTCTTTAGATATATGAACTATATGGTAAAGGCCTTTTACCATCTCTTTAGAAAACGCAAAAACAAAAATTCACAATCACCAAGCAACGTTTCTTTGGCCAACAATGTCATTTCCATCGTGGTGTGGGGTGTTTTCGCTATTTCGTCGCTGGTGATTCTGCGCGTGCCGAGCAGCGGCATTTCCATTGTGATGGCAGGTCTGGCTACTGGTCTTGGTTTCGCTATGAAGGATCTGCTCGAAAACTTTGTTTATGGTATTTCCTTGATGACGGGACGATTGAGGGTAGGGGACTATATCGAATGTGACGGTATTGAGGGTGAGGTAGATAGCATCAATTACCAGAGCACGCAAATTGTGACTATTGACGGTTGCGTGTTGGCCTTCCAAAATTCAGCCCTTTTCAGTAAGAATTTTAAGAATATGACCCGAAACCACGGTTATGTGATGGTTTCCATTCCTGTGGGCGTGGCCTACGGTGTGAACGTGTCGAAAGTGCGTGAAATATTAAAGGAGGCGATGAAACCGCTGATTAAAAAGAACAATGCGGGAAAAGACTATGTTGATGTCAAACAGGGAGTCCAGGTGATTTTTAACGGTTTTGGCGATAATAGCGTCAATTTGACAGTGAGATGCTGGATATTGGCCGAGGAAAAAATCAATTATATTCCTATGGTGAACGAGGCAATTTATAACGCATTGAATGAAAATCACATAGAAATCCCATTCCCGCAACGCGATGTCTATGTTCGCCATTTTGAGATGTCTGAAAAGCCGCAAGACGGTAACGAAAAAACTGATAGAAAGTAAGAAAGTTCCGTTCACCAATATGCGGCACACCGTGCCTTTTCGGCTTCAGAGAAAAGGAACTCGCTGTTGGAACTTTTTTTGAAAAAGTCAGAAAAAATTGTGGTGATACTCGAACTATTTTTGTATTTTTGCAATCTTATATTTAGTGTTTTTAAAATTATTGAAATATGACTTTGCAAGAATTTCAGAATGACCTCAGACAGGGAATCCCGGCTGTACTTCCGGCTCCCAAACCATACGACAATACGGTAAACCACGCACCGAAAAGAAAAGATATTCTGACCAAAAAAGAAAAACAATTGGCCCTCAAGAATGCGTTGCGCTATTTCGATCCTTCGTTGCACGCTCAGCTGGCTCCCGAATTTATGCAGGAACTTCACGATTACGGTCGTATTTATATGTACCGTCTTCGTCCCGACTATCCAATGTATGCCCGTCCAATTGAAGACTATCCGGCTAAATGTCGTCAGGCAGCAGCCATTATGCTGATGATCCAGAACAATCTTGATCCTGCCGTGGCTCAGCATCCTCACGAATTGATTACCTACGGTGGCAATGGGGCAGTTTTCCAGAACTGGGCCCAGTATCGCCTTGTTATGAAATATTTGTCGGAAATGACCGATGAACAGACCTTGGTGATGTATTCAGGTCACCCGATGGGCTTGTTCCCTTCTCATAAGGACGCTCCTCGTGTGGTGGTGACGAATGGTATGGTGATCCCCAACTATTCCAAGCCCGACCATTGGGAACGCTTCAACGCGATGGGCGTTAGCCAGTACGGTCAGATGACTGCGGGTTCTTATATGTATATCGGACCTCAAGGTATTGTTCACGGCACAACGATTACGGTGTTGAATGCTTGCCGTAAAATCGGTGGCGGTGCCGCTGGAAAATTGTTTGTAACCGCTGGCTTGGGCGGTATGTCTGGAGCTCAGCCCAAAGCAGGTGATATTGCGGGTGTGGTTTCCATCACGGCCGAAATCAACCCTTCCGCTACCCAAAAGCGTTTTGCCCAGGGTTGGGTGGACGAGGTTTGCGATGATTTGGACGTGCTGATGAAGAAGGTTGACGAAGCTCGCCAACAAAAAATCGCCAAGTCTTTCGCTTATCAAGGAAATATCGTGGATTTATGGGAATACTGTGCTGAACATCATATCCAGGTGGATTTGGGTTCGGACCAAACTTCTTTGCACAATCCTTGGGCTGGTGGCTATTATCCGGTAGGTTATTCTTTTGAAGAATCTAAGCGAATGATGGCGGATGAACCCGAAAAATTCAAGGAAGCGGTTCAGGCCAGTTTGCGTCGTCACGTGGCTGCTGTCAACAAGTTGGCCGCCAACGGTATGTATTTCTTCGATTATGGCAATGCCTTCTTGCTCGAATCAAGTCGTGCCGGTGCTGACATTATGAAGGAAGACGGTACTTTCCGTTATCCTTCCTACGTTCAGGATATTATGGGACCTATGTGTTTCGATTACGGCTTCGGTCCTTTCCGCTGGGTTTGTACTTCCGGCAAAGCCGAAGACCTCGATATGACCGACCAGTTGGCCATTGACGTGCTGGAAGAAATTATGAAAAATTCTCCTGCCGAAATCCAACAACAAATGCGTGACAACATCACTTGGATTAAGGGTGCCAAGGCCAACAAACTCGTGGTGGGTTCCCAAGCCCGTATCTTGTATGCCGATGCCGAAGGCCGTATCAAGATTGCCCAGGCGTTCAACAATGCTATCAAGTCCGGCAAACTTTCCGCACCAGTGGTGTTGGGACGCGACCATCACGATGTTTCCGGTACGGACTCTCCTTTCAGAGAAACTTCAAATATTTACGACGGTTCTTCTTTCACTGCCGATATGGCTATCCAGAATGTCATCGGTGACTCGTTCCGTGGCGCTACCTGGGTGTCTATCCACAATGGCGGCGGTGTTGGCTGGGGCGAAGTCATCAACGGCGGCTTCGGTATGTTGTTGGACGGCTCGGCCGATGCGGACCGCAGACTGCAAAATATGCTCTATTGGGATGTGAACAACGGTATTGCCCGTCGTGCCTGGGCTCGCAATGATGGCGCTATGTTCGCTATCAAGCGTGCAATGAGTTTGAATCCCAACTTGAAAGTCACTATCGCCAATATCGCTGACGATAAGTTGATTGACCAATTTGTGAAATAATATATTCGATTGTCCAATGTGCAGACAGTTTTGTAATTTCAGCAAAATGTTGGTTTGGACGCTTTTTCTGTCGTGCATCTTCCTTTGCGGCGGATGCCGACAGAAAAAGGCGGAAATCGTCATTGTGCCGGATGTGCAGAAAAACCACCTGCAGCGGAATCATATTTATGGAAAAGTCAAGGAAATTACGAGCTATACCTTGGTATGTAATCAATCTGCAATAGTTTCCGATACCTTGGCTTCCGATTCGTTGAGGTTTGACACGGCTTATATTTTCATCCAACACTATAGTCCTGACGGTTATTTGTTGGCCACTTATAAGTTGTCGGCCCAGCACGATACTTTGCTCGCCCGTACTTTTTCGTATTATCCCGATGCTCGTCCTAAGGGATGGTCGGAACATAATTATCAGGACGGCTCCAATGTGTCTTGCCTGTATGAATACGATATGAACGATTTTTTGTCCGCGGAGAAAATTTCTACCGATGATTCTTTGCTGATGAATACGACGTATAAGACGGACGGGGCAGGAAATGTCGTGGAGATGGTTCGCCATTATGAGGGCTACTCGCTGAAAAACACTTCCCAGTATAACGAACTGGGCTTGCTTACACGTATCAACGAGTATGATCCTTCGGGAAAAGTCTATAAGTATGTCACGATCGAATATGATAATTATGGTGATGAAGTGAATAGAAGGGCTTTCAAAGGGGAAAACGACCTGATTGAATATACCTATACTCAGTATAACCAGGATGGCTCTTTGCTGAAAGTGCTCTTTGAAGACCGAATTCATCATAGTAAGGAACAGTATGATTATTCCGCCTACGACAAGCAGAAAAATTGGACCATTGAAACAAGAACAAAAGACAAACAATTGATTTATAAAAGAATAAGAAACTACATCTATTATTAATCTTATCAAAATTAATTAAAAAATGGATTTATCTAAAATTTTATCAGTAACTGGAAAAAGTGGTTTGTTCAAACTTATCTCCCACAACAAAAGCAGTTTTATTGTAGAATCTTTGACAGATGGTAAGCGTTTGCCCGTTTTCCCCAACGACGGTGTCGCAACGCTTGACAATATATCTATTTTCACTGAAGATGATGACACTCCCTTGCAGAATGTGTTTTTGTCTATCTTCAAAAAGGAAAATGGAGCCGCAAGCAATGTGAATCTTTCTGATTCAAAGGCATTAAAAGCATATTTTGAAGAAATTCTGCCCAATTATGACCGTGAAAGAGTTTATGTTTCAAATATGAAGAAAGTGGTGCTTTGGTACAATCAACTCATCGAAAAAGGTCTTATCGACGATAAACAAGACGAAACAAAGGAATAATTGAATTGACGTTTTGTCCTTCTAATTGGACGAAACATTCTTCTTATTAAAATCAGTCAATATGAAAGGAAATACTAACACGAAAGCTTGGATTATCACTTCCGCCGTGGTCGGAATCGTGCTAATTTTGGCTGCTATCTTTTTCTATCATAATTTCTTTAGACAGACCAAGGCACCTTTAATTGAAACGGTTCCCGCTGAGGCGGCGTTTGTCTTTGAAATAAACGATAACGAGCAGTTTGTCAAGTCTTCGGCTTCGCTGATGCCGTATTTGACTGATTTGTTCGCATTGGATGGTTTGGCTGGTTTTGAGTCTTTCTTGGAAAAAACGGCAAAGAAGAATGAACCGATATTGGTTTCGGGTTTTGTGCAGGATGAAAAGATTGTTCCGGTATTTTCCACTCGTATGGACGAACACTACTTTAAGAATCTTTTGAAACTTCTGCAAATAGATCCTCGAAACAATATTAAGTTTGAAGAATGCGAAATTTATGCATACGGTACGCATTATAAGGATTTTAAGTTCGTATTCCATAATAATGTCTTTTCGGTTTCCGAAGATGTTGAATTGTTAAAGAAAACCATCGTCCAGTTGAAGTATCCCAAGGGATTGATTCGTGACAAGTCGTTCGGTGAATTGCATCAATTGGTGGAAAAGAACGTGAAGCAAAACTGGCTGTTGCTTAATCCAACGGCGTATGCTCCTTATCTGGCTTACAAAACCGATGAGTCTGTTCGGTCTTTCGGCGAACAGATTGCGGAAATGGGAGATTGGTGTGCTTGTCAATTGCGCTTTACCGATGACGAAATGTTTCTTTCGGGTTACATTTATACCGATCATCCGATGGTGCTTAAGTATGGGGATGCCAAGGCGGCAGAGGAATTTCCGCAGCGTATTATTCCCGTGTCGGTTACGTCAATGACAATCGTTGACAATGCCAATCAGCAGTCGCTGTCTGAATATGTTAAAAAGGAAAAAGCGTTGGCCAACGCTGACCAGTTGGGTGACTATCAAAGAATTTCTCCGTTGCAATCTATTTTCTTTTCGCTGCCGGGTGATTCGATCACTTATCACTATTGCGCGCTTAAATTGGATACGCTGAAGGCTTCGTTTGCGTCCTTTTTCTCCGACACCTTGTATGCCGATTCACTTTTGCGTTCTACTCCCAATGGTATTTATCCCTGTGATGCCGTTAATTTTGCCGGCTTGTTTTCAACGAAAGCACACAATGACGAGTATCACTATTTTATGCCTGTCAAGGATTATTTCATTTTGGCTGATACCACGACAAGTCTGGAACATTATAAGTCGGTCGTGAAAAACGACAACTATGTGGAGTCAAGCAATGCTTATCGTTTTGCGGCCAGTAATACGCCTTCGGACGCGGTGTTTACTTTTGTTTTCCTTAATAATGATGAAGCATTGGGAAAATATATGAGTGGCGATTTTGTTAAGAAAACGTCTCTGAATAAATTAAAGGTTATGGTGTTTTCGCATTCCGTGCCCGATAAAAAACTGGTGACTTGTAATATCTATATGAAATTCTAAATTGAAATGGATAAAGGTAAACTGTACTTGATACCATCCCCGCTGGGTGAAAAGGATTTCGGCTATGTCTTTCCGAGTTTTAATTCCGAAATCATCAATTCGATAGATGTCTATATCGTCGAGGATTTGCGAACGGAACGCCGCTTCTTGAAAAAGTTGGGCATCGTTAAACCTATCGACGATTTGGTGTTCTATATTTTAAATGAGCATACGCAAGGCGTTGACCTGAATGAATATTTGAAATGCTGTGAAGAAGGTAAAAATGTGGGACTGATTTCCGATGCCGGTACGCCTTGTATAGCCGATCCAGGTAATGTCGTGGTGACGAAGGCTCACCAGCTCGGAATCGAAGTGGTGCCCTTGATTGGACCCAATTCCATCGTTCTTGCCTTGATGGCTTCGGGTTTTAATGGTCAGAGCTTTGCCTTCAACGGTTATCTTCCCGTAGAACAGGATCGCAGGGAAAGTAAGTTGAAGGAGTTGGAAGCCAAAATCATCAAAACCAACCAGACGCAATTGTTTATTGAGACACCTTATCGAAACAATCATCTTTTCCAGTCTATTTTGCGTGTATGTCAGCCAAATACACGGTTGTGCATAGCCTGCAATATGGCTACCGACGAGCAGTTTGTTAAGTCTCAGTCGGTTTCACGTTGGAAAAAGGAACAGATTGATTTGCATAAAAAACCCACGGTTTTCGTGTTGGGTCGTTAAAATTTGATTATTATTTGAATTAATATATAAACTTTTTAATCTAATAAAGATATGAAACGAGCATTGGTAAGTGTTAGTGACAAGACAAATTTGATTCCCTTTGTCAAATCTCTAATCGAAAACGGATATGAAATTATCTCCACCGGAGGTACGCAAAAAGCCATTGAGCAGGCCGGATTGTCCGTGATGGGCATCAGCGAGGTGACGAACTTTCCTGAAATTATGGATGGTCGCGTGAAAACGCTGCATCCTATGGTTCACGGCGGCTTGTTGTCGGTTCGTACCAACCCCAAGCATCAGGAGGAAATGAAGAAAAATGGAATCCAGTACATCGATATGGTGGTGGTGAACCTTTATCCGTTTAAGCAGACTATTGAGAAGGAAAACGTTACGTTTGCCGATGCCATTGAAAATATCGATATCGGTGGCCCCAGTATGTTGCGTAGTGCCGCCAAAAATCATCAGTTTGTGACGGTGGTTTGCGATGCTGCCGATTACGACTTGGTGCTGGCTGAAATCAAGGCCAATGGCGATACGACTATTGAAACGCGTTCTCGCTTGGCTGCCAAGGTGTTCCGTCATACCGCTGCTTACGATACGATGATTGCCAAGTATTTGACGGATAGGGTAGGAGAAGAAAATCCGGAAAATATGACGCTGACATTTACCCATAAACAATCCCTGCGTTATGGCGAAAACCCGCACCAAAAAGCCACGTTCTATGCTGGTAAGAAGCAAGGGTATTCTGTGGCCTGGGCTACACAATTACATGGTAAGGAATTGTCATACAATAATATACAGGATGCGGACGCTACTTTACAAATTTTGCGTGAATTTGACGAACCCACGGTGGTGGCCGTCAAACACAAAAATCCCTGTGGAGTGGGTATTGGCAAGGATGTGATGGAAGCCTGGACCCGTTGCTACGAAGCCGATAAGGTTTCTATTTTCGGCGGAATCGTGGCTACCAACCAAACCATTGACGAGACAGCTGCCTTGGCTATGAAGCCCGTATTTCTGGAAATCATCTTGGCTCCCGCCTTTACGCCGGAAGCTTTGGCGGTTCTGACTGTCAAAAAGAATATCAGACTGATGACTTTTGATTTGGATAAATCCAAGTCTGATGATAAGATGTTTATCAGCGTAACCGGTGGTATGTTGATGCAGAACATTGACCGAGCCGGCGCAGAAGATTATCAGATTAACGTGGTGACAAAAAAGCAACCCACTGAAGCCGAAATGCGTGATTTGTTGTTCGGAATGAAGGTTTGCAAACACGTGAAATCCAATGCCATCTTGTTGGCAAAAGATCAAAAGACCATTGGCGTGGGAGCGGGACAGATGAATCGTGTGGGTTCGGCTCATATCGCGCTCGAACAGGCCAAGGAAGCCGGACATACCAGCGGTATCTGCCTGGCCAGCGATGCCTTCTTCCCCTTTGAAGACGTGGTTCGTATGGCAGCCCAATATGGCGTAACGGCCATTATCCAGCCCGGCGGCTCTGTACGTGATGAAGACTCCATCAAGGCCTGCGACGAACTCGGCATTTCGATGATTTTCACAGGTGTAAGACATTTTCGTCACTAAAATATGGTTTAGGGTAGGAGTCGAAAGGAAAGATGAGGATAAATAAAGATAATGATATTGAATTCTTGATTTTTTTGGTCTGACAATGATTAATCCTGATATTGATGAATCTTGGAAAAAGGTCCTTTGGGATGAGTTTCAACAGCCGTATTTTGCTGATTTGAAGCACTTTCTGGTGGAGGAAAAACGAACGCACACGGTTTATCCTCCCGGTCCTATGATTTTTAACGCCTTTAACAAAACTCCTTTCGACAAGGTCAAGGTGGTGATTATTGGACAGGATCCATATCACGAGGAAGGACAGGCACACGGTTTGTGTTTTTCGGTGCAGGACGGTGTGCCGCATCCCAAGTCATTAATCAATATTTTCAAGGAATTACAAGATGATGTGGGAATCACCATTCCGAAAAATGGCAATTTGGAAAAGTGGACGGAACAGGGTGTGTTTCTTTTGAATGCCACTTTGACTGTTCGTGCCCACGAAGCGGGGTCGCATCAAAATCGTGGCTGGGAACGCTTTACCGATGCCGCCATCAGCAAGTTGTCGGAACAAAGAGAAGGATTGGTTTTCCTGCTGTGGGGCAATTATGCCAAACAAAAAGAAGCCATTATCGACACATCAAAGCATTATATCTTATCTACAGTGCATCCGTCCCCACTGTCGGCACATCGAGGATTTTTCGGTTGCAAGCATTTTTCAAAAACTAATGAAATTTTGCGTAAATTAGGCAAGACTGAGATAAATTGGCAGCTGTAGATGGTGATTGATTTTTCAAGATCGACACATTCTTTCTATTAGGGTACGATGTTGTGGAAACGCTTGAATTAACTCCGCTTGTTTGGCCAATTCAAATTTGTCGAATTGGAAGGCAGGACAGACGGCGCAGCCAACAAGCGTAAATCCTTTGTTGTCGGCAATCTCTGCGGCAAACCATTGTTCGGGCTGTATAACGACCTGCATTTCGTCTTGAGGAGATAGAAAGTGCGTGGTGAGCGTTCCGTCTTTATCGATAACGTGAAGTTTTAAACGGTTTCCGGCTTGATAATACCAGATTTCTACCATATCGTGCAAACGATGAAACGCTGAAATGTCATTATTCGTAAGCATATAATAGATAGTGGAAATGTCCTTTTTCCCACTGTCGTCATTCCCATATAATTGCTTGAAATAGCCTCCCTCTGGATGGGGCATAAGTTGTAGTTGCTTGATATAGTCTTCGGCGTTCATTGTCTTTTTAACTAAAATGATTGATTAGATGGAGTTATATACGTGCATGTTGGCCATTTTTGAACAAAAAACAGCGAATCTTTGGATTTTCTATCGAAGTTTGAAATTTCTATTTCTTTCGATTTTTAAGGATGTCTATGGCCAAATAAATGGCACTTCGCAACGATTGTTCGTCGGCAATTCCTTTGCCGGCGATGTCGTAACCGGTGCCGTGTGCCGGTGATGTGCGTACGATGGGGAGACCGGCGGTGTAGTTGACGCCTTCGTTGTCGGCCAATACCTTAAATGGTGTCATTCCTTGGTCGTGGTACATCGCCAAAACGGCGTCAAATTTACTGTAGTTGCCCGAACCGAAAAGTCCGTCGGAGGAATAGGGCCCAAAGGCGTAGATGCCTTGGTCGAAAGCCTCCTTGATGGCGGGAAGAATGATTTGCTGTTCTTCGTTGCCTAATAAACCGTTGTCGCCAGCGTGGGGATTTAATGACAATACCGCGATTTTGGGGTTGCTGCAGCCAAAATCACCAATCAGAGCTTTGTTGAGGGCTTGCAATTTCTTGATGATGAGTTCTGCTGATATGTTTTTGGCCACGTCGTGAACGGCTAAGTGGTTGGTGACGAAAGCCACCTTTACGGTAGGTGAAACCATCATCATCAAGGAGTTTTCGGCTTTGAAAGCGGAAGTTAAATATTCGGTGTGACCGGGAAAATGGAATTGAGCAGACTGAATGTTATTTTTATTGATAGGGGCTGTCACGATGGCGTCAATGTCGCCTTTCTTAAGATCGTCGCAGGCCATTCGCAGCGCCATTTCTGCATATTTCCCCGCCTCGCTAGTAGATTCGCCCAACTGACTTTTGATATCATTCTCACTCAGGTTGACGAGAAAGTTTTTCTTTTGTGTTGCTTGATTGGCGTTTTTGATTGTCTGGAAAGAAAAATCCTGAATTTGAAGGTTCTTCTTGTGCATTTCCGCCATTTTGGCAATGCCGTAAATCACAGGGGTACAAATGTCCAACAGCTTGTTGTCTGCTAATGCTTTGAGGATGATTTCATAGCTGATACCATTGAAGTCACCGTGTGTGATGCCGATTTTGTAGGTGTTTTTCTCTCCAGACATAATTCAAATTTTTATAAAGTAACTTTGACTTCGTATTCTTCATATCCTTCAATAATATCGCCAACTTTAATATCGTTGAAGTTTTCAATGTTCAAACCACAATCCTGTCCTGCTGAAACTTCTTTGACATCGTCTTTGAAACGACGCAGGGAAGCCAACTTGCCGGTATAGATGACGATACCGTCGCGGATCAATCGTACTTTGCTGCTACGCTGCAACTTACCGTCAAGCACTATGCAGCCAGCCACATTTCCGACTTTGGTAATTTTGTAAACTTCCTTGATTTCGATATTGCTGAGTACCTTTTCCCTGATTTCGGGAGAGTGCATACCGGCAATAGCGTCTTTGATTTCGTTGATGGCCGTATAGATGATGGAGTAGGTACGGATATCGATTTGTTCCTGTTCTGCCAGTTTGCGTGAACCCGGCGAAGGACGAACCTGGAAGGCCACGATGATGGCGTTGGAAGCGGTAGCCAGCAAAACGTCGCTTTCGGTTACCTGACCAACGGATTTATGGATAACGTTGACTTGTACCTGCTCTGTGGACAGTTTCAGCAAGGAATCGGACAAGGCTTCCACAGAACCGTCCACGTCGCCCTTGACGATGATGTTCAGTTCCTTGAAGTCTCCGATGGCGATACGGCGTCCAATTTCGTCCAAGGTGATGTGTTTTTGGGTACGTAGTCCCATTTCACGCATCAATTGGGCACGTTTGGTGGCGGAAATACGGGCATCGTGTTCAGAAGAACATACCTTAAAGATATCGCCTGCCTGAGGTGCGCCGTTCAAGCCCAACAAAAGCACAGGGGTTGCCGGACCGGCCGACTTGACCTGTTGGCCACGTTCGTTGTACAGAGCTTTGACTTTGCCGAAACAAGGTCCAGCCAAGATAGGATCGCCTACGCTTAAAGTACCATTTTGAACCAATACTTTGGCTACATAGCCCTTGCCCTTGTCCAATGAAGATTCGATGACAGTGCCGATACCCATTCTCTTGGGATTAGCTTTTAATTCCAAGAGTTCGGCTTCCAACAACACTTTGTCCAACAGTTCCATTACGTTGGTGCCGTGTTTGGCGTCAATTTCCTGGCATTGGTATTTGCCACCCCATTCTTCCACCAAAATATTCATCTTGGCCAATCCTTCTTTGATCTTTTCCGGATGGGCTTGTGGTTTGTCAATCTTGGTGATGGCGAAAACCATAGGAACACCGGCCGCTTGGGCGTGGTTGATGGCTTCTACGGTTTGAGGCATGATATTGTCGTCGGCGGCAATAACGATGATACACAAGTCGGTGATTTTGGCACCACGGGCACGCATAGCCGTGAATGCTTCGTGGCCAGGGGTGTCCAGAAAGGTGATCTTTCGCTCGTCGGGAAGAGTCACCTCGTATGCACCAATGTGCTGGGTAATACCACCGGCTTCACCAGCGATGACATTGGATTTACGGATGTAGTCCAACAATGAGGTCTTACCGTGGTCAACGTGTCCCATAACGGTAATGATGGGGTGTCTTGGCTGCAAATCCTCGGGATTGTCCTCTTCGTTGAGGGCTTGCTCCTCTTCAACGTCGGCACCGACAAATTCAACCTGGAAGCCGTATTCATCAGCCAATAAGGAAATGGTTTCGGCATCTAAACGTTGGTTGATGGCCACGAATAAGCCAACACTCATACAAGTAGCGATAATTTTGTTGACATTGACATTCATCAAAGTCGCCAATTCGTTGGCGGTCAGAAATTCAGTGACCTTCAAAATCTTCTGTTGTTCGAGTTCCATCTGCTCTTGTTCCAGCATTTCGGCGTGGATGTGCTGACGTTTTTCTCTTCTACGTTTTGAAGTCTTAGATTTGCCAAGGGGTTCCAAACGCATCATCGTTTCCTTGATTTGGCGTTGGATGTCTTCTTCGGAAATCTCAACTTTGGGTGCGACGGGCTTTTTGGAATTTTCTTCTTTGCCGTGAGCTTTTACTGCCTGCTGCTTGATTCTTTTACGCTTTTTCTTCTTCAAGTCATCGTCTTGGGCATTGTGTTCGGCTTGGGCCTGAGGTGCAGGCTTCTCGTTTTTGGGCTTGGCAATAGGAAGATCAATTTTGCCCATAATCTTGGGTGCCTGCAATTTTTCGACTTTGGTTTCGATATGTTCAATGACTTTGGTTTCTGCCACAGGAGTAACCGGTTTTGTTTCTGGTTTGGCTTCTGCGACTGCCTTGTCTTGATGCTGCTGGCTTGCAGCGGCGTTTTCGGCCGATTTTTCGTTTTCTTCTTTAACGGCGGTTTTCTTGCTCGGTTTCTCCAAACTATCCAAGTCGATTTTGCCCACCGTGACAATTCTGTCTTTCAACGGTTCAACTACCGTGTCGATGTGCTCTATTTCTTTGACGGCTTTCTGTTCGGTTTCCTGTTGGAAGGCTCCCGTCGTAGTTTCGCTTTGTTTTTCTTCAGCGTTTTCCAGACTTGTCGTCATTTCGGTTTCCGTTTCCGCTTGGACTGTGTCGCCTTCTTTATTGGCAGTAGCTGCGGCCTTCTTGGCAGAAGTTTTTTTCTTGGGCTCGATATCTATTTTGCCAATAACCTTGGGTTGATGTTTTTCTACGGGAATGACGATCGGTTCGGGTTCAATAACATTGACTTTTTTGATAAGGATGGCGTCTTCCTGCGGTTCTTCCTCGGGAACATCAACAGCTTGAGGCGTGTCAATGACCTCTTCATCCTTTTTGAATGTGCCGATTTCTATTTTCTTGGATTCTTCCTTGACCAGTTTCTCGCCTTGGAATTCCTTGATAAGAATATCGTACATTTCTTCCGTCAATTTGGAATTGGGACTCTCGGTGATGTCGAAATTCTTCTTTTTGAGTAATGCCGTAATGGTGCCGATGGCAACGTTAAATTCGCCTGCGGCTTTTCCTAATCGTGGTATTTTTCTTCCTTCTGCCATATATTTTTATTTGTTTTTCGTTTATTGTTTTACCGTTACGTTCAATTTGCCTGGATTTTGCGAATAAGTCGCAAAGTATGTGGAGAAATGAATTATTCGATGTCTAATTCTTTCTTGATGGAGGCAAGAACTTCGTCAACGGTTTCGTCTTCGAGGTCGGTTCTCTGAATCAGCTCGTTGCGTTCGATGGCCAAAACGCTTTTAGCCGTGTCGCAGCCGATTTTCTTAAAGGCCTCGATAATCCATTCGTCAAATTCGTCTTTGAATTCGTCCAAATCAACATCTTCTTCCTCCACAACGTCGTCTCTAAATACGTCAATGTCGTAGCCGCAGAGTTTGCTGGCCAACTTGATGTTGTTACCGCCCTTGCCGATAGCCAAGGAAACTTGGTCTTGTTTCATATAGACATTGGCCGTCTTGCTTTCTTCGTTGATTTCGATGGATGAAATCTTGGCGGGATTCAATGCTCTGGTGATGAGCAATTCGATATTGGAGGTGTAGTTGATTACGTCGATGCTTTCGTCGTGCAACTCATGAACAACGCTGTGAATACGGCTTCCCTTCATACCTACGCAGGCACCTACGGGGTCGATACGGTCGTCGAAGGATTCCACTAAGACTTTGGCTCTTTCGCCGGGAACGCGTACCACGTTCTTGATGGTGATAAGACCGTCGTTGATTTCCACGATCTCGTTTTCAAGCAGTCTTTCCAGGAAAAGTGGGGAAGTTCTTGAAATCACGATCAAAGGAGTGGAGGAGTGTACGTCAACGCGAAGCACGACAGCGGTAAGCGTGTCGCCTTTTTTGTAGCGGTCGGCAGGTATTTGTTCCGATTTCGGTAATACCAATTCAACGCCTTCTTCATCGGTGATGAGGATTTCTTTACGCCAAACCTGATTCACTTCACCAGTTACCAATTCGCCAATACGATGCTCGTATTTCTTGTAAACGAGGTCCTTTTCGTATTCCATAATCTTGGTAATCAGGTTCTGACGAAGTGCTAAGATTTCTCTTCTGGCAAAATCCGCCAAACGAATGTTTTCCATAACTTCTTCGCCTACTTCAAAGTCGGGTTCGATTTTGATGGCTTCAGAAAGGGATATCTGGGTAAATTCATTTTCAACCTCGTCGTCTTCCACGATTTCACGGGTTCTCTGGATTTCCAAATCACCGCGGTCCACATTGACGATGACTTCGAACTTGGCGTCAGGACCGTATTTCTTCGTCAGCGCGGAACGAAATACATCTTCCAAAATGCGCATCAAAGTCTCTCTTTCAATATTCTTGAACTCTTTGAATTCGGCAAAGGTTTCAATTAAATTCAAACTTTCTTCCATTGTTGTTGGTTTTGATTGTTATTTCTATGTATTATTATTTCAAAATTAAAGAACGTTTTTTCTTTTTCTGCCCGATAACAAATACGGGAGCTCATCAGCCCCCGCAATCCTTACAAAAAACTCCCACTTGAAGGAAGTGAGAGTTCTACTCGTTGACCAACCAGGATTCGAACCTAGACAGACAGTACCAAAAACTGTAGTGCTACCGTTACACCATTGGTCATTGTCAAATGAGGTTGCAAAGATACGGCTTTTTTTATATAAGCATTCGTATTTTAAATAAAAAATGAAAATTTTATTACGTTGAAATTCAGGTTGTTATAATATGTTTTGATAAAAAAAAGTATTGGTGAGATTGAACGCTCCTCGAAATTTCGGAATTTTTGCACGAAAAATGCCGTCAAGAAGCTAATCTTTGACGGCACTATGGTAAATATAAAAAGTGAAATATGCGGAATTTCCCGCCCTTTTATTTTCTTGTTGGATCAAATGGAACGGTAACCACGGTTCTCATATCAATGCACTGACAATCTTGCTTGGCAGGAATCCATTTGGGTGAATTTTTCATCAAACGGATGGCTTCGTCGTCCATTTCCTTGTAACCTGAAGTCTTGAAAAGCTGAACGTCGGTAATGGTGCTGTCGGCTTTCACCATCATACTAACTTGGGTTTGTCCGCTTACGCCTTTGTTCTTGAGGTTCTGTGGATATTGTTGATTTTTGTAGATGTAACGGTATAAACCTTTTGAACCGCCTTTGAATTTAGGCAGTGACATTGCTGCGGTGGGCGTGTTGTGATTGCCGTTTTCGTCGTCACGGGTTAAGGCAATGCCGCCTTTCTTGGTGTTGCCGTTTTCATCTTTGCAATTTTGTGCATAACTATTTGAAATACCAAAAGTTAAGACTGTGATCAGTACTGCTGACAATAAAATCTTGAAAGTTTTCATAATTTATTTTTTTATTCTTTTTATTCCACAATAATGAATTTGCAAAAATAATAATTTTTTTTGAATAAAGATGAATTTTGATTTTTTTTGCGGAAAAAATCAAAAAACAGCTTATCTCAGCAAAATCACGCTGCCGTGTGCCGATGCGGGAATGCCGTCTATGGTTTGGTATTGGATTTGGTAGCCGTAAGTGCCTTGGGGGGCCAGTTTCTTGTTGATTTTGCCGTCCCAGCCCAAATCGGGATGATGGCTAACGAAGACGACTCCTCCGCTGCGGTCAAAAATGATCATTTCGTAATGCTCTGTGCCAATGGAATTTCCTATGGGCTTGAAGACTCTGTTTTCGGCGATGTCGCTTTCGGGAATAAAGGCAGAAGGTAGGTATAGGGTAGGAACTTCGTTGATGACGTAAATTTCGCTGCTGGTGTTTTCGCAGTTGAAGTCGTCTGTAACGGTCAAACTAACTTCGTATCGTCCCGCCTGGGCATAACTGTGCGTCGGTTGCCATTCGTCTGAGTTTTCTCCGTCGCCAAAGTTCCAGTGCCAACTTGCAATGTTTTGCGTGCAGTTGATAACCTCCATCGTATAATCGTTGATATGGGTAAAGTAGAAGCAGGCACGTGGTCCAGGTTCATTCCCTATGCTGAAAGGCAAATCAATATGGCATCCGTTGCTGTCAATAACCGAAACGGTATATTGTCCCGCGGGAACGGCTTCCGCTTCATTGGTGTTGCTCACAATTGGTGCGGGCCACTGATAAAGAAACTGACCAAATCCGCCAGTGGCAATGATAGATACAGAACCGTCGGCCTGTCCGCAGTGCGCTGGTTCGGTTGCGATTAAATTGACCTGATGAACAATGTTCTCAATATTGAATTGGGTTTCACCAGCACAACCAATGGAATCGATGACTTGCAGATGGTAACTGCCTGGAGCCAAATGGTCGAAATGGGCGGGTGTTCCTTCTGGCATATAAATATATGTATAAGGTTCTATTCCGCCCGTGGTTTGCAGCTTGATTTCGCCGTTGTCAAGGTTGCAGCTGGCATCGTGAATCAGGTTGAGTGCCAACTCAGGTGCTGTCGTGACGCGTAAATGTAGTGTGTCCACCTGGTTGCATCCGTGAGAGTCTTGATGTTCGTATAAGTACTCACCACTTTGGGTATAGGTCGTCCCGTGCCAGGTGTAGGGTTCGCATACAATGATGTTTTCGTGGTTGTGTTGCGGATGGAAAATGGTCAAATGCAGGTGAACGATGCTGTCGCAGCCGTTAATCGTGGTCATCGTGACAGTCGGTTCGTTGGTGCTTTGCGTGTATGTTTGCCCATCAATCCAGGTGAAACTGTCGCAGGCAGTGACGGTTTCCGTGTTTTCCACGGAATGATGTACGCTGAGATGAAGGTGTACGATGCTGTCGCAGCCAGCCGCATTGGTTAAAGTGTACAAGGGTTCGTTGGTGCTTTGTGTGTAGGTTTGCCCGTCAATCCAGGTGTAGCTGTCGCATACTTCAACATTCTCTATCGATGAGGATGAATGTAAAATGGTGAGGTGCAATTTTCTGATGCTGTCGCAACCGTGTGTGGTGGAGAAAGTGGCGGTGGGATCCTCGGTACTTTGCGTGTAAGTTTGTCCGTCAATCCAGGTATAATTGTCGCAAGCCACTATGGAGTCAATGACTTCTACTGAATGATAAAGGTTTAAGTGTAAATGGACCACGCTGTCGCAACCGTGAATGGAATTTAAAGTGATGCTTGGTTCAGTGGTATTTGCGTAGTAGGTTTGTCCGTCAATCCAGGTAAAACTGTCGCAGGCATTAACGGTTTCAGTGCTTTCTTCTATCGGATAAATGGTCAAATGCAGGCGAATAATGCTGTCGCACCCATCAATAGAGGTCATCGTGACGCTTGGTTCGCTGGTGCTTTGCGTGTAGGTAATGCTGTCAATCCAAGTGAAACTATGACACGCAGTGATTTCTTCCGAGGTTTCAATAGTCCGATTGATAATAAGATATAATGTGTCTGTGCTTTGGCATCCGGCTTCGTTGCTTTGTTGATAAAGATAGGTGCCGGATTCAAAGTAGCTGTTGTCGTGCCAAGTGTAACTGTTGCATGCCGTATCGTAGAGGATGGTGGAAGTGGTGGGGTAGGCCTCGATATGCTTGGTGGCCGTTCCAGTACACCCATACGAGTTGGTCACAGTGACTTCATAATCGGTATCTTCTGTCGGGGAAATACGAATATTTCGGCTGGTTTCGCCAGTGTTCCATAGAAAAGATGACGCATTAGAGCAACTTAATAGGATGCTGTCGCCAATGCAAACGTAATCTGCTCCGGAAATGGAAGGCGTGGGCCTCGTTCGTATGGAGATGTTTTTCGTGGCTGAATTGGTGCAGCCGTATTCGCTGGTTCCAATGACGCGATAAGAACTGTTGTTGGTCGGTGCTACACACAGCGAATCCGAATGGGACAAAGTGGTCGTGTCGGTAGTCTTTCTCCATTGATAACTGTTGGCTCCGGACGCGTGTAAAATGGCGGTGTCGCCTTGGCAAACCACGGCGGTTTCGGGATCGGTGGAAATGGTGATGGTGGGCTTAGGGTGAACCACCACGGTTAGAGAATCGCTGCTGGAACATCCGTTGCTGCTGCCCGTTACAATATAGGTGGTGGTGGCACTGGGCGAAAGTGTTCGTGTCGCTTGTGTTGAAGCGGTTGGTTGCCAAGTGTAGGAAGTAGCTCCTGACGCTTGCAGGGTGACGCTTTCGCCTTTGCAAATGGTGTCTTTGGTGCTGCTTAACGATACTTCAGGAATGGCGTAAATATTCACATCGATAGAGGAGGTGTCAGAGGTTCCTTCTGCTGCGGTAATGTAAAGCGAATATTCTCCCGACATACTGGTCGTACAGTTTGGAATTTCAATGCTTGGTTCCTGGGTAGTGGCACTCCAACCATTGGGACCGGACCAGTAATAGCTGGCACCTTCCGTGGGATTCTCGCAGGTGAGAACAAGCGTGTCACCTTCACACAAGGGCTCGTTGGAAGTAAATGGTGCCAACAGACTGCAGTTGGTGGAGGCCGATGAAGACTCTCCCACAGGACTGAAGCTGATAGTGCCGGCACTGCCATTGTAATTGGTAATCAACAGCAAATACCATTGTCCTGTTTGGGCATTGGGAATAAAGCACCATTCGGTGGCTTGTGAGCTATAGCTGCAGTCCACAATGTTTCCAATGGGGTATCCACCCAAACTACTTGAATGGTCTCCGTTGGAGGGTCGGTGACTGGATTGGTAGGTTCGATCTAAAGTATAATCGCCATCGCACAGTTTGTTGACAAAATCTGTTTGATTGGCAGCGGAAAAAGGCCCCCAACAGATGAAGTCAACGTCAATGCCTTGTCCATTCAAATTATGTTGCTCAATGTATATCAATAAATCCCCAGGAGAAGAAATTTGCATATAGTACCAGGCGGGACGCGGGGTTGAACTTAGACAGGAAACACTGGTGGAACCAAGAAAAGCAGCTCCCGAAGTTTGACCTGTGCCGGAAGGATAGGTAATGCCGTAAGGATTTTCATCGGTGCAAAACGGATGGATGCCGTCGGGAGAGCAAGGAGAACCATCCGTGGTGATGGGCGTGCTTCCGCCGCCTTCGTCGCAGTCCACACATCTAATCGTGGCTACCCAACCTGATTTTTGAATAGAACCGTCCGATTGAAACTTAAGGGTGAGGGCTCCGTGATTCGAACTTACGGAGAATGGATTCAATGAGCCAGAGTATGTTCCTATTACATGGACACTTGTGCTATTCCCATCATAAACCATCAGTTTGTCAAAGGTCGATTCCGTATTAAAAGAAGTAAATTCTATTTGAAGACATTGCCCAGATTCCGAAGGAGTGAAGGTCTGGGTAATATTGGTGCTGGAAGCATAGTCGCTGTTAGGTCCACCGGGGTCGAAAAACTGGATTTCTTCCCCACACGGTATGGTAATCGGGGTGTTGGTCATATTGATGGAGGAAGGAATGCTCCCACATTCCACACAAGAGATTTCGGCTACCCACCCTGTATTGTTGACAGAGCCGTCAGAATGGAATATGAAGGTAAGTGCCCCTGTTGTGCTGGTAATAAGTCCTGGAGAATTGGTACCGCAATATTTGCCGAGAAATATGCCGTTGACACTATTCCCGTCATAAATCTCGAGATAATCGAATGAACACGTGGAACTGCTTTCCAACGAAAAAGAAGAAAAACTGACCTGAAGACATTGGGATGATTGGGCGGCGGAAAAAGTTTGCGTGTAGTTGCTGCTATTGGAATAGTTGTTAGTTCCGCCTGGATCATAAAAATGTATGGTTTGTCCAGTCTGAACGGTCACGGGAGTGTTGCTCATATTATAGGTTTGCGCATAGACACCATGGCTGGCTAACAGCCATATCAGTATCCATATTTTCGTAAACCTTTTCATCGTAGATTAAAATTAGTTGTGATAGTAAAAAACAGCCACCCTAAAAGTGGCTGCTTGTATTAAGTATTTGAAATAGTCTTATCGAATGAGTGTAAAGCTGCCTTCTTTTTCAAACTTGTTGCCGTTGACGTCTTTGTATTTTAGGTAATAGACATAAACGCCTGCAGGTGCTGGTTTGCCGTCGCTCAACTTGCCATCCCAGCCGAGTTCCGGATTGATGCTGACGAAGGCCTGGGTGCCGCGGCGGTCATAAACAACCCACAAGAAGTCTTCCACTTGAATGGTGCGGCCAACCACCCGCATAATGTCGTTGAGCCCATCTCCATTAGGCGTGAAAGCGTTGGGGAAATATACGGGACCGTTAATCAGGTAGTCTTGCTTCAAGGAATCCATACATTGGTTTTCGTCAACAACCAACATTGACACGGTATAACGACCAGGGTCGGCGTATTCGTGTTCTGGATTGACATCAACGGAAGTAACGGCATCGCCAAAGTCCCAGAAATAGCTGTTGTTGTTGCCGCCGGTGGTGCAGTTGGTAATGCTCATATGTACGTCGTCATTGCTGGCGAAGACGAAGCAGGCCGTGGGACCGGGAACGTGGGCGACTTCGATGTTTTGCGTTTTGGTACACCCAATCATATCGGTGGCGGTCACCGTGTAGGTGCCTGCCAACAAATGTTCTGCGAGGGAGTCGGTAAAAGTGGCCGTAGGACAACTAAAGGTATAGTCACCAGTTCCACCTGTCATTTGCATGGCAATGGTGCCTGTCGGTTTTTCGCAGTAGGAAGGACTCGTCTCGTAACCAAAGATGATTTCAGGGTCAACCGTGATGATGAAAGTCGTGTCGGCCTCGCATTGTGCATCGGTTTTCACATTGACAGAATAGTCGGTGGTGGCCAATGGCGTAACGTTGATAGAAGCCGAGGTGGCTCCCGTTGACCAGCGGTATTGCGTGCCGCCGGTAGCGGTCATATTGGTGCTTTCACCATAGCATAACTGTGTCTTATCAACGGTGATGCCAATGACTGGGATAGGATTGACAGTAACGATGTGTTCGTTTACACCGGTGCATTCGTTTTGGGTTTGAATCAAGACAAATTGCAGGTCCTCATCTGTGGTAGGATAAGCCACGGAATTTACATTTTGCGCAAACATAGCATAATCTCCACCGATAGGTCTAACCGACCATCTGTAGGTTGCTCCTGGTTCCGGGTTGTGAACTGCCAAATGGACGCTGTCGCCCGCACAAACGGAGAAGTTGTCCGATGAGGTCATAACGGGGGTCGGGGTGGCGTTGACTACGACAGAAACGAGGGCTTCGTTGGAATGTTGAGAAATTCCGGTTATATTCATGTGCCATTCGCCACTCATATCGGGGGTGGCATTGGGAATTTCAAGCACATCATTTTGGGTGGAGTAACTATAGGCAGTACCGGGAAGGTTCCAGTTGTAGGTGGCACCGTCGTGGGGAGCCGTACAGATTAATTGCAAAGTTTGTCCTTCGCAGATGGGAGAGTTGCAGTCTGCCGTGTTGAGCAGGTTGCAGTTGGTGGTGGCAGTGGAGGAGGCGGCAACGGGACTAAAGGAAATGGAACCCGGGTCTTGAGAGAAGTTGGTAATGAGCAGTAGATACCATTGACCTTGCTGAGCGTTGGGAATGTAACACCATTCTGTTGGGGCTGGATCATAACTGCAATCTACCACGCCGCCGTCAGGATAACCGCCCATATCGCCATTGTGATTGCCGTTAGTAGGACGATGGTTTCCGTGACTTGTGGTTCCTAAAGTGAAAGTATGATTGCATAATTTAGTAACGAAATCCGCTTGGTTTTGTGCTTCAAAGGGTCCCCAACAGACAAAATCAACATCACCTGGTTGGGTGATGTATATCAAGAGGTTCCCTGGAGAGGCAATCTGCATATAATACCAGGCAGGACAAGGGGTGGTATAACAGCAGGAAATACCGTTGGTGCCTAAAAAAGCTGAGGCGTTGCCTTGTGTTCCAGAAGGGAAAGTTACACCGTAGGGGTTGTCATCTGTGCAGAATGGAAGCGCGTAATCGGGACAAGGAGATCCCGCGGGACTTGATTGTGCAAAGGCGACAGCCGAAATTGCGAAGAAGATTAAGCTGAGAATAAAACTTTTACGCATCATAATATAATATGTTATTGTGTTTGCAAAAATACTCAATTTTTTAATATAGACGAAATTTTTGCAAAAATGTTGCCTGGAGGTGAAAAATTTTTTTTAGAATTATTCTTTTTAGTCTTGTAAAGAGATTCCGACTTCGCTGTGCTTCGTCGGAATGGTGACGATTCATTGGGCAAGAAGTGGCGGCGGCATCCCATACGTGCATTAACTTCCTATTTTGCGCCGCCGCCATCACGCCCACAAGGTATGTCACCATTCCGATGTTTCCGACGTAAGGAGGGAACATCGGAATCTCAACATTAGGAGGGGTGCCCGTTAGGCCAGGGTGGTGAAATCGGGCAGTTGCCGGCTAAACGCTGAAACTCGCTGGCCTCGCAATCTTGGCCAGCTCAAACAGACAGCGTTCTTAACGCCGCCACCCGCCTCGATTTGTCACGCAATCCGCTTAGAAGGCGGAGGATATAAAGTGCTGCGGGGAGGAACGCCGACATCCGGTGCAGCACGGGCTATCGCCGTCATTTCTATATTACTACTCTGGCTTGATTTTTTTTGTGATGGCAGAAAAATCAATGTTTAATTTCCTCAGCTGTCAGGCCTGTAATGGATATTATTGTGTCTAAGTCAATTCCCTTAACAAGCATACTTTTTGCCAAAGCCAGTTTGGCTTCAACTTTTCCTTCAGCTTTTCCTTTCGCTTCACCTTCGGCGAGTCCCTCAGCTTTCCCCTCAGCCTTCCCTTCTGCAAGTCCCTTTTCAAAACCTTCTTTCAGTGAGGTCTTCCGCATATAGTCCAGGGCATCCTGCACGTCTTCGTATTCCAGCACGCTCTTGGTGTATTCTTCCTTTTCCATAGTTGTTAGCTTTGACATTCGACACGTTTCGTAGAACTTCCTGAAGATGTCGCTTTCCTGCGTGCTGTCCTGCTCGTCCATCTGCCCGATGTTCTTGAGGAGGTACAGCCACTTGCTCATCTCGTCCTTGAAGTCCTCACGATTGATTTGCGCTGCAAATTTAGTCAATTCCACGAAAAAAAACACAATTTTTTTGGAAAAAATCCTATTTTTGTTGTCTTTGAGCATCACCTGCCAGAAAAAATCGCGTTCTTTGTCGGAAGGAGAGAAGTCGCTGGCGTCGTAGTCGAGGATGTTGAAGGAATAGACTGGTGCGATGTCGTAGATGCTCTTCCCCTTTTCGGCG
The DNA here is from genome assembly GCA_024400755.1 of Bacteroidales bacterium. Lineage (GTDB taxonomy): Bacteria > Bacteroidota > Bacteroidia > Bacteroidales > WCHB1-69 > RUG11690. The sequence goes on from JAKSMG010000002.1 coordinate 109,783, forward strand.
TTCTTGCTCACGAGCCTGCTGACGTAGGTGATGGTCCTGTCGGCGAAGAACTCCTGCCGTGCACGCTGCATCTCGATGATGAAGTGGTCGCCGTTTTGGTCACGGCAGTAAATGTCGAAAATGACCTTCTTCTCAGCCGGCGTGAGACCGTAATGCACGGTGGGCAGGTATTGGATGTCGGTGATGGTTCCCACATACTGCGAGATGCAGGCGTTGAGGAAGTGTATGAGGAGATCCTTGTTCTCCTCGTTGCCAAAGACTCGGTAAAAGCCGAAGTCCGTCAATGGATTGAGATAGAAAGATTCTTTTTTAGCCATAGTCGTTAATTGAAGATTACGGCTGCAAAGATAATCTCAAAAAATCATAAAATCAATAGTAAAATACTGATTCACAAACTGTTATAAATATGTTGTTTTTTGTGCTTTTTCTGTCACTTCTTACAGAAATGATGTCAAAAGAGCAAATTGGCAATTTCACTTGTCGGACTTTAAATGATTGGAATTTTCGGAGAAAATAAGGTTGGGTTTGTTTATTCGCTGTTGAGCGAAAAGGAGAAAGAGCCCGCAGGTCTCATTGGTGTCCGCAAGATGGCATAACTGATAAAAACAACAAAACAAATTTGGAAATTCAGAAATTTTTCGCTTTATAATTATTGAAACATTGTCCATCTAAATAAAAAAATCGTATTTTTGCATTTCAAAAAATGAAAAATTAATCTAATTAAAATTGTTATTATGAGTGCATTTTTGAAAGAATTTAAGCAATTCGCTATGCGCGGCAATGTCGTGGATATGGCAGTCGGTATCATCATCGGTGGTGCTTTCGGTAAAATCGTTTCTTCTTTGGTCGAAGACATCATTATGCCTCCTATCGGTTATTTGATCGGTGGCGTGAAATTCTCGGAATTGAGCGTTAAATTCCCTGCTTTCATTGAAGGCGTGGAGCCTGTTACCTGGAATTATGGCAACTTTATTCAGGTTACCATTGATTTTATCATTGTGGCTTTCGCCGTGTTCTTGTTGGTAAAAGGTATCAACAAGCTTTCTTCCTTGAAAAAGAAAGAGGAAGAAGCTCCAGCCGCTCCAGCCGAACCAGAACCAAGCAAGGAAGAAGTTTTGCTTTCTGAAATTAGAGATTTGTTGAAGCAGAAAAACTAATATCAACTTTTTTTCTCGTAAGGGGTGGCCGAAAGGTCACCCCTTATGCGTTTTTCGGGAACGTTGTTTATAGAAAATAGGAGATTCCGCCTTCCGCTTTGCGTCGGCGGAATGGAGGCGAGTCTTTAGTAAAGAAGGTGCGGCGACGGAAAGTAACTGAGATTTAGTTCGGATGCTTTGTCGCCGCAAACATCTTTACAAGATTATGCGGGATAATTCCGAAGAAAAATTAACAAATTTTAAGTTTTTGAGGGACGCAAACGAAAAAAATTGTATTTTTGCAGTTTAATTTGAAAAAATATGAATGTCGCATTAATTACCTTGGTCTATGTTTTCGCCCCGGTTATCATCATCTGTCTGTATAATCGCTTTTCGTGGGTGAAAAAAGTCGGAACCGTCATATTGGCCTACGCGGTGGGAATTATTATGGCTTTATGTGGATTGATTCCAACGGGCGCCGCCGCCGGTGCTAAAGAACTGGAATCCATCAGCAAAACTCTGATGAACGTGGCGGTGCCGATTGCTATTCCCTTGATGCTTTTCAATTCTGATTTCAAGTTGTGGACCAAGTCGCTGCCCAAGACTTTCGTGGCTCTGATTACGGGTTTGGTGGCCATTATGGTGGCGGTCATTGCCGGCTATTTCGTTTTCCGCAATGCCGGCATTACCGATTTTGAAAACGTGGCGGCGATGATGACGGGAATCTACACGGGTGGTACCTTGAACTTCTTCGCCTTGGGTTCGGCCCTCCAGGTGGATCAGACCATTATCGTGATTGCCTATACCTTTGAAATGCTGGTGACTTTCCCGTTCATACTCTTCCTGGTGGCCGGCGGTTACAAGTTGTTCCGTAAACTTTTGCCAGGAACGGAACATCACGCCTCTGACGACAAAGATGATGTTGTGGTGAAGGATGAAAGCTTTGAAGAATACAAGGGAATGTTTGCCAAAGGCGTTTTCGGAAAAATGATGCTGGGTTTGCTTTTGTCCATAGCGATGTTGGCCGTCAGTGCCGGACTTTCCCTGCTCATCACCGGAAAATTGAACGAGTTGGTGGTGATTTTAACCATTACGACGTTGGCTATCGCGGCTTCCTTTTCGGAAAAAGTGCGCAATCTTCCCAAGACTTTTGAATTGGGAATGTTCTTTATCTTGATTTTCAGCGTGGTGGTGGCTTCCCAGTTCAATATTTACAGCGTGGATACTTCCGCAATGGCCGTGATGGGCTTTATCGCCTTCGTCTTGCTCGTGGCATTGTGTATCCATTTGATTCTGTCCCGCATTTTTAAGGTGCACGGAGACTTGTTTACGGTGGCCCAGGTGGGATTGCTCTGCTCTCCTCCGTTTATTCCTCCCGTGGTGGGTGCGATGGGAAACAGAAAGGTGCTGATTAGCGGCATCGTCATCGGCTTGGTAGGCTATGCCGTGGGCACATATCTCGGACTGCTGATTTCGGTGCTTTTGAACGCTTTATAACGTCTTTATCTACTTATATGAAAATGAAAACTGTGAAATTTTTCTTGTCATTGCTGTGCTGCGTGGCCCTGTTGACTTCTTGTACGAGAACCAAAAACGAATATTTCGAGGACGGAAGTCTGCAATCTTCTATTCAATATCGTTTTGGAAAGGAAACCGGCGTCAGCAAGTACTATTTTATCAATGCTCCTCATCCATTGAAAATAATGATGGAAATGAAGGACGGTAAGCGTAACGGCGATTTCGTGAAGTATTTTATCACCGGAAAAGTGGAGACGCGTTGTACGTATAAAGATGATTTGGAGGAAGGTTTAGAGGAAAACTTCAGCATTTATGGCTACAAGGTTTCGGATATTCATTTTCTTCACGGCAAAAAACACGGTCCTATCGTTTATTATCACGAAAACGGAGAAATCAAGGAACAGGGTTCTTTTGCCGAAGATATGTTTGATGGACATTGGACTTATTATGATGAACGTGGGGTTATGGTAGGCGAAGGCGATTTTGACAAGGGAACGGGTGTCCAAAAGGGTTTTAATGCCAATGGAAATATAACCCGAATAATTCATTACGTCAATAACGTGAAAAACGGGGAAGATATCGAATTGGGCAATGACGGCGATACGTTGAAGGTGACCGTTTTTGAAAATGACCGTATCGTAAGCGTGAACGGAGAATCTGTGACCAATGACTAAAAAAAACATTTTTGTCGGTGTATTGATGTTTTTCCTGTGCTGGCTGCTGACGGGATTTTGCGCATACGGCCAGTCAAACAAGAAGATTAACACGCGGGCAAAACTGTTGGAATACGATGAGGAATTGCTTCCTGGGGCACAACGTCTGTTGGGCAATGTGGTTTTTCAGCACGAAAATACCATCGGCTATTGCGATAGTGCCTATTATTATGAAAATGACAATTATTTGATTGCTTTTGGTAAGCCGGTAAAGATTTATATCGGCGATTCTGTGCAGTTGTATGGCAAAAAGGTTTATTATGAAGGAAATGCGAGAATAGCATCTATCGCTCGAAACGTGAAGATGGTTCACGACAATGCGCGACTTTATTCCGATAGCTTGATTTACGACCTTAACGAAGAAGTGGGATATTATGTCACGGGCGGCGTGATGATCAATGAGGACGATACGTTGAAGAGTCAATTTGGCCATTTCTATACCAAAACCAATGATGTAATCCTTGATAAAAATGTGCGACTGAATAGCCCGTCGTATTTGATGGATTGCGATTCGCTGAAGTATAATACGGCACAGGAAAAGGTTTATTTTATTTCTCGTACGCATTTGGTTTCGGACGAAAATGTCATTTATACTTCTTCAGGGTGGTACGAAACCAAAACCGATTTGGCTACATTGACCGATGATGTGGAATTGTATAGCGGTTCTCAAACGCTGGTGGCCGATAGCGTGTATTATGATAAAAATCTTCGTTACGGTATTGGCTGGAACAATGTGGTGGTTTCCGATTCATCCAAAGGGTATATCTTGAAGGGAAATTATATGGAGCATCACGAGCTGGGCGGATTTTCAACAGCTACCGACAGTAATCAGCTGGTGCTGATTGACGAAAGTCGGGATTCGCTGTACCTGCATTCCGATACCTTGCGCATATTGATTGATTCGTTGCAGGAACCGCAGGTAATGATGGCCTTCAATCACGTGAAATTTTATCGCAAGGATATGCAGGGCGTTTGCGATTCTTTGGTTTACAATGTGAAAGATTCCACGATACTGATGTTTCATAACCCTGTCTTATGGTCAGACGAAAATCAGTTGAGTGCCGATACCATTACTTTTTATTTGGTTGATTCCACGCACATGGAAATCAATTTGATAAAGTCGGGATTTATTGTGTCGTCTATGTTTGACGAAACGGAATTCAATCAGGTGAAGGGGAATCATATTACGGGATATGTGGTGAATAAGCAGTTGACCACGGTGAATGTCGTCAACAATGCGGAATGTGTTTATTTCATTATGGATGAAGACAGTGCGCTGATTGGCGTGAATACGTCGGCGACCAGCGAAATGAAGGTTTTGTTGACCGATAATCAGATTGACGGCATTGTGTTTTACAATGATCCCGACGGCAAGATTTATCCCGACAAGGATTTGCCGGATAAAGATCGTAGATTAAAGGATTTTCGTTGGCTGAATTTTTATCGGCCAGGAAGCATTGAAGATATCTATGTTCGTCCGATTCCGCGAATTAAGGGTTCGGAGCAATCAGTGCTGCCACCTTCAGATACCAGTCCGTCAGAATAAGGGCTGAATTGCCATTCCGTTCGATGTGGTATTGGGCCTTGTTGCATTCATCAAACACTTGTGACACGTTTTTTAAGTTGAAGACCGTGGCGTAGGTCTGGGTGATGTTTTGCTCGGCAGAATTGCACTTGCTTACGGGAAAGTCTTTCATCAGCATATTGCGTAAAATACGGATAAAAGCGTCCATAAAGGCCTTTTGATATTCCCTTCCTTTGTCAATGATGTCTTTGAAGCAGTCCTGAATGTCCATATAGGCCACTTGCGAGAGATTGTTGCGTGACAATGCCACAATGCTACCTAAAACCTTGTTGACTTGTTCCAATAATTGATGGTGGTCGCTTTCGCTGTTGAGTAGGCGGAGGGCTTGATTGTAGTTGCCGTCTGCCACCAAGGCGATATCCTGTGCTTCTTGTTCATTCAGCTTGAAATCCTTTATCAACTGCTGCTGGATGGTGGAAGTGGAAAGCTTTGGGATTTTTACTAATTGGGTACGGGAAAGAATCGTGGATAAAATCTTGTCCGAATTTTCCGTGATGAGAACGAACAGCGTGTTGCTTTCAGGTTCTTCCAGGGTTTTCAGCAGTTTAGGGGCCGCATCACGATAAAGGCGTTCAGCCATCCACAGAATGAAGATTTTGTAGCCGCCTTCGTAAGATTTGATGCTGTTTTGATTGACGATGAGACTACAGTCGCGGGTGTTGATATAGGCCTGCTTGTTTTCGCCGCCCAAGTCGATAAGCCAATCGTGGAGGTCGATATGATAGTTGTTTTGAAACACGAACTGCCGGAATTGGTCGGCAAATTGCGTGTAGTCGGGGTCTTTCTTAACCTCGTTGGTGGTGCAGTTGGGAAAGATGATGTGCAAGTCGGGATGGGCCAATTTGGCAAATTTGACACAGGACGGACATACGCCGCAAGAGTCGTCCTCGCCTCGGTTTTGGCAGCAGATATATTGGGCGTATGCCACACTGAGGGCAAAGGCGTGCGAGCCGGCCTGCGACAAAAACAGCTGGGCGTGGCTGATACGGTTTTCCTTGACCAAGTCGATAAGCTTTTTCTTAAGCGAGTCCTCAACTAAAACATCTTTGAACAACATATTTCTGTGATTATGACGATTAAATTAATGATTGCTTTTATTGATTTTGACTTTTCTCAAGTCTAAAATATTGATGGGGTTGGTGTCCATTCCTTCGACTTCTTTTCTTACAAAACGTAAAACTTTGTCATAGTAAAGTACTACGACAGGGGCGTCTTCCATCAACATTGCGTCGAGTTGTGTATAATAAAGGTTACGTAGGGAATCTATTTGGCAGCGTTGTGATCTCTCGAAGAGTTCGTCGTATTTTGCGTTCACGTAATGCGTGTAATTGGATCCGTTGGGTTGTAGGTTTTTGGAATAGAACAGCGACAGGTAGTTTTCCGGGTCGGGGTAATCACAGATCCAGGAGCCGCGGAAAAACGGCAGTTGGTAATTGCGCATCATCTGGCGTTGCTGGGCGGCCTGCTGCACATCCAAGGTCAGCGTAATTCCGATTTGCTCCAATTCGTGCTGAATGTACTGGCAGAGATCCAGGTAGTCGGCAGAAACTGACAGCGGAATAGGCGGCAGTCCTTTTCCATTGGGATAACCGGCTTTTTCCAACAACTCCAATGCCTTGGCGGTGTTGTAACTGTAACCGTGAACTTTGCTTGTGTCGAAAGAAGAAAGTCCCATCGGAACGAAACCTCCCGTGCCGGGATAGCCAATGTTGTTGCGCAAATACCGCATCATTTTCACTCGGTCGAAACCGTAATTGATGGCTTGGCGGACTTCCTTCTTCAGAATAGGATTGTCCTTGTCGTCATCTTTCAGCATAAAACCCAAATACTCCGTATTGAGATACGGACCCGTTAATAGTTTGACTTTGTCTGCATGGTCTGGGTTTAATTCACCGGACTTGGTAAGTAGGGCGTCTTTGTAGCAGGCGTCGATACCGGACATGAAATCCAAAGAACCTTTCATAAATTCCATAAACACCGACTGCTTATCCACGATGAAGGAAATCGCCACGGCGTCAAGGTAGGGGAGACGGTTGCCGGTGCTGTCCGTTTCAAAATAGTTGGGATTTTTGCGAAGCACCAATTTTACGCCTTCTTCCCAAATCTGAATTTGGAATGGACCAGTGCCGACGGGATGTGTACGGAAGTCCTTGCCGTATTTTTCAACCACTTCGTGCGGTAGCACAGAACAGTATTTCATTGCCAAGATGCCCAGAAAAGGAGGAAATTTCTCGCTTAATTCAATTTGGAAAGTGCTGTCATTCAGGGCGGTGAAAGCGGGTTTCCCGTTGTCGTCACGTTTTACTTTTTGAAAAATCCAGGCACCAGGGGAAGCAACATTGCCATCTACGATACGGTCGAGACTATACACGAAATCCTCAGCCACTACTTTTCTTTTTTTCTTGAAAAATGAAGTCTGATGAAAATAGACGTCGTTACGGAGATAAAAGGTGTATATTTTCCCGTCTTCAGAAATAGTCCATGATTTGGCGATGCAGGGTACGATGTTCATTTGGGCGTCCAAATCAACCAACCCGTTGAATATCAGGTTGCAAGGCCAGATGACGGATTGTCCGGAAGCAAAAGCTGGATCGAGCGTGGTAATTCCCGAAGATTCGTTGTAGCGAAAAATCATCTTGTCGCTGTTGTCATAAACCTGCTTGCAGTTTGTCAAAAGCAACAATGAGCACACTAAAACAAGAATTAGTCTTTTCATCTTTTTAGAATTATATGCTGCAAAAATACGATTTTTTTAGATACTACGAGGCGAAGATGTGAAAGCGTGAAGATGTTGATGAATCTTGTTTTGGAAGGAAAGGGAAAGGTTGTTGTGCGTGTCTGTCAAGGTAAGGTTTTGCTATGTTACTTTTTTTGTAATTTTGCCTCCACATTAGTCCGATGCTTCGGATTGCCGTTAGAACCGATGTGTTAACTTGGTGTTGATGATGTGTGGGACTTGAAGTAAGTGATATAGAAAACATTAAAAAATACAAATGGTAAAATTGGATATGAAACGGAATTTTGGAAGAATCATCGCATATTGGATGCTGTTTGTGGCTTTGTCAATCTGTTTGGTGAACTGCGGCCATAAAAAGGAATGCAAACAGAACGACCTTCAAGCCACAGTCGTGAAAATCAATGATTTTGGAGGTGCTGTCCTGAATCTTTCTCCTGACGATATGGCAAATGCGGGTTTTGATTTTGGTGATGTTCTTCAGGTTGAATTTAATGATACAGTCGTTAATGTGCCTTATTTTGATGGTTATTACGCTAGAATGGGTGATTTGCAATTAACGTCTTATCAAAGTACAGAAGATATAGAATTTACCTCGCCAAATTGTGGACTTTCTCCTGATTTGAAAGTTGGTGTTGGTACGGAAGTGTGTATAACAATGCATCAAAAAGCAGGTGCCATTGCTTTGCAAGATGCCATGAGCATGCGTTATTCTGATGACATAGCAAATTATGGTAATGATACGGCAAAGTTTGCCAATGTTCGAGTTGTGCAATTAGGAAAAATGGCACCAAATAGATTATATCGTTCTGCTTCTCCTTTTGATAATTCTCATAACCGTCCGGCATACGTTTCTGCTTATATGCAAAAGTGCGGTGTGGCTTGCGTGCTTGATTTAGCCGACAATGAAAGCAAGGTGCAGTCTCTTTTACCTGAATTGCCGGCTTATTCTAAACAAATGGTGGAAGAGGGAAAAGTGGTTTTCTGTAAGTTGAATCCCAATTATAGGTCTAATGAAACGAATGCGAAAATGTTAAGAGGGTTTATGAGTATGGTTGAAAAGCCGGGCCCATACCTGATACATTGCTTGGAAGGAAAGGATAGAACGGGTTATGCCTGTGCTATTTTGGAAGCTCTCTGCGGAGCTACTTATGATGAAATTGTCAATGACTATTTGATTACGTATGATAACTATTTCGGAATTAATCCGCAAAATAAACCTGACGTTTGTAAACTTATATTGGACCTTCGACTTAATAACGCCTTGATGTTTTTCTGTGGCGTGCAGGATGCCGCTTCGTTGCGTACTATTGATTTAGAAACGGCAATTCGTCAGTTTATGCGTAAAAATGGCTTGACTGATGCTGAAATTGACCGTTTGCAGAATGCTTTGTGCGATTAATAGCAGTTTTATATTTTTTTCTGATAAGCTTTGCGGGGTGTCCCGTCAGACACATAGATAATACCGCAGTACGAAAATCCTTCTTTTTCAAGCAGGTGCTGCATAATAAGGTTGTCGGCGTGGGTATCTACTCTCACACAGTCGATTTGTGTAAAGCACCAGCGAATACATTCCGATAAAATATGTTGATGGTTCGGTGACTTGGCAATGCGGTGAATTGTGCCGTAAGTGCCGCTGTTTTCGGGCCAGCTTCCTTCATAAATTTGTGCGTAGGTTGGGTCTTCTCCAATAATGAAGGCAAAAGTTCCCACCAGTTGTCCGTTTTGTTCCATCACAAAACCCACGTTTCTTTTCATATCATTCTGGATGTCTTGTCGTGACGGGTAATTGCCAGCCCATTGAAGCATATTGCCACTGGCTCGCATAATGCTTTTGGAATGGGAATACATTGACAATAGGGTTTCTATATCTGATGGTCGGCTATGACGAATGAGAATCTTGTCCATTTCGCGTCTCCAACGGAAATACCCCATCACCGAAACGATGGTATAGACGACAAATAATCCGGCCATCGGATAGAGTCCTTTCCAGGCATATAAGATGCACGAGGCAAGGTTGACGACGACCCAAAGCCACCAATGCTCAATGTTTTTGTGGGCCAGCATATACATCGCGACGATGCTGACCGCCGTGGTGAAGGCGTCGCCAACAGGAACGGGACTGTCGGTGACGTGGCTTAAAAGGAACCATAAACCTGCCCAACAAATTACGGCGATAAGGATTGAAAATCCTAATTTTCGTAGGGAGATATGTGTGATTGGCAGGGTATCGCTGATTTCGTTGGTATGGTCAACATTTTTTTTCCGGTGTCGGTGCCAATGTATTAATCCGTAGATGTTGGCGATGAGATAATAGGCGTAGATGCCGGCGTCGGCGTAGAACTTGGCGTGGAAGAAAATGACGATGTAAAACAGCGACATTACGATGCCGGCGGTCCACAGCCCAAATGAGGCCTTGTATTCCAAATATAGGTAGATTAAGCCGATAGCGACTCCGATGATTTCGATAATGAGGGCAGGTTCCATAATAATGCTTTAGTTCAATGTTTTATTGTTTAAGCCGAATTTCAGCCGTACACCACCCATAAAGTTGATGGTGGCTTGGGGAAAGTAGCCGTCTTGATAACATTCGCGACCGTCGAGATAGTAGCGGTAGATCCAGGCGTTGCTTTCGTATTTGGCATTGAAAAGATTGTTGATTCTGAAGAAAAATTCGATGTCGGAGACGGCTTTGGTATGTAGGCAGTAGCTGAGGTTCAAATTGCTGACGCAGTATGGTTTGAGCGAATAGTTTTTGTTGCTGCTGTTGTCGATAAATTGGCGGCTGACAAATTGGGTGCTGAGGGCAATATTGAAATTGGTTAAGGGCGTAAAGACAAATTCGTTGGAAGCTACGATGTTGGGGGAGAAGGAAATGTCGGTTTGCCCCAGGTGGTTCATCCGCTGGATGCCGCTGTCCCAATCGTCAACATATTCGGTGTAGTCCAATATTTTATTGATACTGAAAGTGCCTTTGATATTCCATAAGAAGAATTTTACCGGACGGTAAGCAGAAATGAGTTCTATGCCGATGCGGTAACTTTTATCGACATTGGTCATAATGGCGGCCCCCACGCTGTTGATTTCGCCCGTCAATACCAGTTGTTTGTCATAATACATCAGGTAAACGTTGGCATTGAAAGCATATTTTTGATATTTAAGGCGATAGCCGATTTCACAGTCGTAAAGAGTTTCGGGAACGGGCTTGCGGTTGGCCGGGGCTTCAATTATGTCGGAGCGGGTGGGTTCGCGCTGCGACCTTGCCAACGAGGCGTATAGACTATGGTGATTTTCAGAGTCAATACCAACACTGAATCCAATTTTGGGGTTAAAAAAATGCCAGAGGTAATTTTGACCGATGTTTAAGCGGTTTTCGTCCGTGCCGCCAATGCGGTAGTCGATCAAGCGGTATTGTAAATCGAGGTAGGTGTACCAGCGGTTGTGGCTGTAATCTACGGTTCCGTAGAGGTTGAATTGTGTTTTCTTGCCTGTACCGTCGTACCAATGGTGGTGTTCGTCAGCACCGGCATCCCGAGCCCATTCAATGGTCCCATAATGCTTTCCGTCATAATGGTTTACGCATCCGCCGACAGACCACGCCAGTTGATGCTCGCTATCTTTTTCTTGAATTTTTGGAGCATTGAGTTTTAAACTTTGCTTGATGGCAAAGGTCAATCCATAAAAGTAGTTGTCCAGGTATTTTCGAGTGATGAAGTCGCTTTGAAAAAGGGTGTCGTTATCTAAAATAGGATTTGCCAATCCGAAATAGTCGTAAGGATAAGATTCTTTATATTCTTCGTAATAGCCGATTCCTCGGGTGAGGTGCAGTCCCGCATTAAGCTTGATGGCGTTGTTTTCGTTGATTTTTTTGCTGAAATCATAGAAAAGTTGGCTGTGAACCTGTTGGTAGTTGTCGCTTTCGTTGGGATAATGGTGAGTTTTCCCGTCTTTGTCGTGATATTCGCCGCAGCTGTTGTATCTTCGATTGGTTTTGAGCGAATAGGAAGGCACTCCATTCCAAGCCAGACCTGTTTTTTCGTTTCCATAAAGGATGTTTAGTCTGATTTTGCCGTAGTTTTTATTTTTCTTTTTATTTTTTAAATAGAAATCTGAAGAAAAAAACAGATTGTGCATCTTGGCGGAAGCGTAATCGATGTAGCCATGGCTCATCAGGTTAGAGTAGGAGATGGTGGCGGAAAAGCAGTCGCCGATGCGGCCGGTTCCGAACGTGACGGCATTGCGGAAAGTATAGAAGGACCCTGCCGAGCTGCTGAGTTCAAAAAAACGCTGGTCGCTATTGTCCAGCGTGGCAAAGTCCATCGTGGCACCGAAAGCGGCGGAACCGTTGTTGGAAGTGCCCACGCCGCGTTGAACGTTCAGTTGCTGCACCTTGGAACCGAAGTCTGGCAGATTGACGAACCAGGATCCTTGTGATTCGGCATCATTGAGGGCAATGCCGTTGATGGTGACGTTGATACGGGTTTGGTCGATGCCGCGGATGCGCATATAGGTGTAGCCGATTCCTGTTCCGGCATCCGAAGTGGTTATCATAGAAGGTATTAACTCAAGGATATTGTTGATGCTGCCGTTTCCGGTATGGCGGTCAATGTCTTCTTTGCTGATGTTGGTGCCCGAGAACTGCGTTTCGCCGCTTGGCTTGTGCCAACTGATGCCGAAGTCGGGCAGTTGGATGGGATGAAGCGAGTCGGGCAGGTTCTGTGCTGATGTCTGGAAACATACGGCAATGAGCAAAAGTGGAAGGGTGAATCGTGGAAACTTTTTCCGTTCTTTGAATTTCTTTTGATTTTTTAAATTAGTCATTTCTCCAACGTTTTAATGATACAAAACGAAAGAGGGTGTGAAAAATAGATTACTGCAATTAATCCCTACGCCGGCATTATCCGTATCAGGTTCATTGGGTATGATCTCAGCTGTTAAGCACCCCTTTCAAAAGTCGCGGCAAAGATACTGAAAATTTTTCTATTTTTGTGTCCTCAATTTTCGTTCAAGAAAAAAACTAAGAAGAAAATGACAACTCATCGTTCTCAATATTCTGTGGGTATATTATTTGCGGTGGTGGCGGCCGTTATTTTTGGTTTGATACCGCTTTTTTCGGTCCCCTTGTTGAAGGCGGGGCTGAATGTATCGAATATTGTATGTTACCGTTTTGCATTGTCAACGGTGGCAATGACGTTGGTGATGTTGGTGAGGAGAATTTCCATCAGGGTTTCGGGAAAAGAGTTTCTGACCTTGTTACTGTTGTCGTTTTTCTATGCGATGACGGCCTTGCTGTTGACGGCTTCATATCAGTACATTCCAACGGGAATTGCCACCACCATCCATTTTTTGTATCCTGTGTGGGTTACGTTGCTGACGATACTGCTTTTTAAGGAGAAAGTGTCCACGCCCACTTTGCTGACGATGGCCTTTGCCATTGGTGGCGTGGCATTGTTGTCGCTTTCGGGAACAAATACGCACCATATCGACCCCAAGGGAATATGGATTGTCTTGGGTACGGTGGCGACCTACGGCACTTACTTGGCATGGCTGCCCAAGTCGGCGGTGAAGGCAATGGACGGACTGAAAATCACTTTTTGGATGATGCTGTGTTGTACGCTGATTTTTTCAATGAATATTATGATACGCTACGGTGTTGTCGGTTTTCAAACAATGCCTACGCCCGACTGTTGGATTTATTTGCTTTTGGGCTCGTTGTTGCCCACATTGGTGGCTAACCTCACACTGATTCAAGCCGTGCGGCGTGTGGGTCCAACGGTTACCTCCGTGTTGGGAAGTCTGGAACCGCTTACGGCCGTGTTGGTGGGAATGTTGGTCTTTGGCGAGAGATGCAATGTGGGACAGGTTCTGGGTATTTTGGTGGTGCTGGCAGCGGTGTCAATGTTGATTTTCTTCAGATCGAAAAAATAGGAGAGAGAGTTGTCGCAGTATATTCTTGATATCGTCGCACGCCTCGTTTAATCTCATAATTTGCTTGATAGACAGAAGATGTAAATAAAATGATACAATCTTATTTGTTTTCAGTATTTTAATATCTTAATTTTCTGCAATTATTTTTCTTAATTTTCGATTTTTAGATTTATTATTTTTAATTTATTTTACTTTATTTTATCAAATTATAAATATCATATTGAAATTATTTGTACTTTTGCAGGCGTTTTTGACGAAAATTTTGAAAAATTATCAACAATGGCGAAAAATGACAAGAAAAATAAGTATCTTTGCGGCAAGAAAAACGGAGAGACTATGGTGCCTGAAAAGTATGTGAGATTTGACTGGGCGGTGAAACGCCTGCTGCGCGACAAGGCCAACTTCGGCGTGTTGGAAGGACTGGTGTCCGTCATCCTGAACGAGAAAATACACATCGTCGAACTCCTCGAGAGCGAGTCCAACATGGACCACGACAGCGACAAGTTTAATCGTGTGGACATCAAGGCGTTGGATTCCAGAAACGAAATCATCGTAGTGGAAATACAGCAGTCCTGCGAAAGCGACTTCGTGGGACGCATCCTCTACGGCGTCTCCAAAAACATCGTCGAGCACATCAACCTCGGCGACGACTACGGAAAGGTCAAGAAGGTCTATAGTATCAACATCGTCTATTTCAACTTCGGCGAAGGTTCCGACTATCTTTACCACGGACAGACCGTCTTCACCGGCGTCAACACCCACGACACCCTCCGAATCTCCGTGGACCAAAAGGACGCGCTGACCCTCCAGACGCCGGGAGAAATCTTTCCCGAGTACTACATTGTAAGGGTAAACCAGTACGACAAGGCCGACAGCACCACGCCCTTGGAAGAATGGCTCGACTATCTCAAGAACGGACGCATCAAGGATGACGCCACCGCCCCCGGACTTAACCTGGCAAAGGAGATCCTGCTGTACATAATGATGAGCGAGGAGGAAAAACGGCAATATTTCCGCTATATGGATCACGTGAAATTCGAACGCGACGCGATGAAGACCTCCCGTCGGGAAGGAATGAGAAAAGGACTGGAAAAGGGGTTGAAAAAGGGCTTGAAAAAAGGAAAAGCAGAAGGAAGGTCAGAAGGAAGATCTGAAGGAAAAATTGAAGTCGTGGTCAATATGCTAAAAATGAACTTGGATATTGACTTTATTGCCCAATCTACGGGACTTTCCGCACAAGAAATCGTGGCAATACGAAAACAGTTGCCAAGAGCGTAGAATTTGTGAACAGAGACTACTATTTCCACCATTCAGTACACGAAAAAAATGCGAGATATAAAATTAATATCTCGCATTCTCTTCGTATCGTGGTTTTGTTCATCCATTAATAAATATAAGGAAATATCTTATATCGTTTGAGGTCTGTAAATTCTTTCCCGAAAAATTGGGTGTATCGCTCATAAACGGCCTTTGAACGAGGAACAATGTTGGCAAAACTCCAAATGACGAATACCAAACCGGCTACTGACCAGCATAGAATGGCAAAACCGACCCATTCTAAAATTTCGCCAAAATAGTTGGCCGAACTCACTTTCTTAAAGGGCCATCCGTATGGAATGTAGTAGTTGTTGTCGTTCTTATCCTTGCGCAATTTGCGTATGATACGGTCGGCGTGCATATTAATGACCATTCCTAAAAAGAAGATTACAGTGCCAATGATGTATTGTGGAGACCAGAACCAACTGATGGGATAGTAGTCGTTTGGTGATAGATAAAACAGCCATCCACCCTGCATCAAGGCATTGCAGGTGTTGAAAACGATGCCGATGATAATGATGGAAATGGGCATTTTGCTTGTGCCGCGCATCAGAGATGGAAAAATAAAGGAGCGTTGCAGATAGTGTAGTTCAAAGAAAATAAACATCGAAAACGTCACCCAGTTGAAACCGTGACCAAAAAACAACGAAATGACGAACATAATGAGCATGGCGAAAAAGACAGGTGCTTCCATAATAAGCCATCCGTGCTTACTTCGGATAGAAGTTCCCCATCTTGGATTGTAGGTCATACCGTAAGCAGGGGTGACAAATTGCAATACAATAAACACGATAACGCCTAAAATTGTCATTATCAGCAATAGATGATTGTAAAAAACCTGAAAAATTTCTAATGCAGTCATAGTTTATGAAAAATTTTCCCCGTCAAAATATTTTTTTCTTTGAATGAATCTCGCAAAAACAATAGAATGTGGATACATCATACGATAAGCGTCTTCGGAGATGACGCCGCGTTTTTGTTTCATTGATGTATAACCCTTGACAAAAGCGTGCATCGCCTTGAAAACGGACTTGCAGTCTTTCCCGTGACCTTGCAACAAAAAGACAAATGCGGCCAGAATGTCTAAAAAGAAGCGAATGAAGAAGGTGATGGCCAATCTTCTCTTCGGTAAGTTTTTTAGAAGTAGGAACAAGTCGTTTCGGTAGTTGAGGAAGGTTTTGAAAGGATTTTCCTTGGGTAAGGTTCCACCACCGATGTGGTAGATGACCGATTGCGGATTGAACATAATTTTGTATCCGGCATTGTTGATTCGCCAACAAAAGTCGATTTCTTCCATGTGGGCGAAGAAGTCGTCGTCGAGACCGCCTAATTGGTGATAGAGTTTGCTGCGGACGAACAGTGCCGCACCGGAAGCCCAGAAAATTTGTTTTTCCGTGTCATACTGTCCTTTGTCTTCTTCTAAGACGTCAAAGAATCGTCCACGACAGAAAGGATAGCCGTATTTGTCGATGAAACCACCTGCCGCACCGGCATATTCAAACTGGTTACGCTGATGGTAGGAAAGTAGTTTTGGCTGCACGGCAGCGATTTGGTCGTTGGCATCCATTTGGGCTATCACGGGTTCTATCCAGGAAGGGGTAACCTCAATGTCGGAATTGAGCAAACAATAATATTCGGCTTCAATTTGGCGTAAGCCGACATTGTAACCTTTGGAAAACCCGTAGTTTTGGTCATTGACAATAAGTCTGAGTTGTGGATAATGCTCCGACAAAAATGCCAGCGAGTCGTCGGTGGACGCATTGTCGATGATGACCACTTCCGCATAATCGGGGCAGGAGGCAATGAGTGCAGGAAGAAACTGCTCTAAATAGTTTTTCCCATTCCAATTAAGAATCGCTATGGCAAGTTTTATCATAACTTATTGTCTTGTTACGAAGTGCAAAGATACAAAAATTATTTATCACGAACGATAACACCGTTGAATTGTGCGGTTGGTGTCATCACAATCTCGTTGAGGCAAACGTGACCGGGGCGGGTGAGGACAAATTCAACCACGTCGGCGATATCGTCGGCCACGAGGGGATCATAACCTTCGTAAACCTTGTCGGCTTTGGCTTGGTCGCCGTGAAAACGTACCAAGGAAAAATTGGTCTCGGCAGCACCCGGAGAAATCATAGAAACCTTGATTCCGTATGGTAAGAAGTCGGTGCGCATACCTTTGGTCAATGCCAAAACGGCGTGCTTGGTGGCGCAATAGACGTTGCCGCCGTAATAGACTTCGTGGCTGGCGGTTGAACCCAGGTTGACGATATGTCCTTTTTTCTGCTCTATCATCTGGGGTGCGATAAGGCGGGTAACGTAAAGCAACCCTTTGATGTTGGTGTTGATCATACGTTCCCAGTCTTCAATGGCACCGGTATGTACGGGGTTGAGTTCAACGGCCAAACCGGCATTGTTGACCAATACGTCGATGGGCTTGAAGGCATCAGGAATGCTGGCAATGGCTTTTTCGCATTGGGCATAATCCTGAACGTCGAAAATCAAGGGTAGAACCTTGCTGCCCGTAGTGCTTTCGATGGTTTTGGCCACCTCCAGCAATTTTTTTTCGGTACGGCCAGTGATGACCATATTGACGTTGTGTTTGGCTAATCTTAAAGCAATGGCTTCCCCAAATCCGCTGGTGGCTCCTGTAATAAATATGTTTTTCATAATTCTAATATTTTAAAAATCAATAAATTATTTAGACTTGTTTTTATTCTTAATTTTCTAATCTCTTAATTACTCCTCTTTTATTTCCCCAAATCCTTGGGCTCTCAATTCAATTTGGCGGTCGTCGTTGGTAACCAGTTGATTTCCGGCTGCCGCTTCCTTGATATAGCCCACGACGGCAACATTTTCAATCTTTTTCAGTTTTTCGTAGTCTTTTTGTGCCACGGTAAAGAGCAACTCGTAGTCCTCGCCGCCGTTGAGGGCGATGGTGGTGGATACGATGTTGAGGTCTTTCAATGTTCTGAAAGTAAGCATATCGATAGGCAGTTTGTTTTCGAAGATGACAGACCCCTTTTGCGATGCCTTGCACAGATGAATAAGGGCAGAAGCCAAACCGTCGCAGACATTGGTCATGCTGGTGGGAATGATATCTGCTTCGCGAAGCTTTTCAATGATATCGACACGAGGTTCGGGTTTGAGTTGGCGTTCCAACAAGTAGCTGTAACCATCCAATTGGGGTTGCTCGTTGGGGTTGACATCGAAAACCTTCTTTTCGCGTTCCAGCAAAATCAGTCCGGTATAGGCGGCACCCAGGTCACCGCTGACGCAAATCAGTTCGTTTTCCTCTGCACCGGCACGTTGCACCAAGTGCTGGTCATCCACTTCCCCGATGGCAGTCACGCTGATGGCGAGGCCTGTTTGGGAAGACGAGAGGTCCAGGCCAATCAAGTCGATTTTGTAGCGGTCGCAGCAGCGTTGCATACCCAGCGTCAATTCGTTAATCGCTTCTAAGGAAAAACGATTGGAGATGGCAATGTTTACCGTTACTTGCTTGGGCAAGGCATTCATAGCCACAATGTCGGAAACTGTGACTGCGATGGTCTTGTATCCTAAGTGCTTCAAAGGAACGTAGGTCATATCAAAATGGACATTCTCAAGGAACATCTTCGAGGATACGATCATATCGTTGTTGCCGATGGCAATGACGGCAGCGTTTTCACCAATTCCGACCAAGGAGGAATCGTTGTAATGGTCGAACTTCTCGCTGAGCAATTTGATGAGACCAAACTTGCCTAATTCTTTTATTTCTTCCACTTTGGGATTAACATCTTGTTCCATAACTATGAGTTTTAATCTGAATTGGTTTTGTTCTGCTGCAAAAATAAACTAAAAAGTTAAGCGGCATTAGAATTTAGGACGATGCAAGGGCTAAATTTTCGTGCTTGCTTAACTTTTTGGAATTATATTTCGTGATGAAATAAGATTAGACGTCGAAATGAGTAGAGATGGAAGTGTTTTCTGTCACGCTTTTGATCACTTCGGCCAATAATTTGGCAACAGAAACAACTTCGATAGAGTCGGAAGGACGTTTCAATGGAATGGTATCGGTGATGATCAGTTTTTCCAAGGCTGAATTTTCAACATTGTCCATACCGCTTCCAGAGAGCAGGCCGTGGGCACACATAGCCATTACGCGTTTGGCGCCGGCTTCCTTACAGCGGGCTGCGGCTTTGCACAAAGTGCCGCCTGTGTCAATGATGTCGTCAACGATGATGACGTTTTTGTCCTTGACATCGCCGATAATCTGCAAGTCGGCCACCACATTCTGCTTTTCACGTTGTTTGTAACCGATGGCAAGGTCGCATTTTAAGGCCTTGGCATAGGTGGACGCACGTTTTGTGCCGCCCGTGTCTGGGGAAACAATGCACAAGTTGTCCAAATTCAAACTCTTGATGTACGGCAGGAATACGTTGGAAGAAAACAGGTGGTCAACGGGAATTTCGAAGAAACCCTGAATTTGATCAGCGTGTAAGTCCATCGTAATCACGCGGTCAACGCCAGCAGCGGTGAGCAGGTTGCACATCAGTTTGGCACCAATGGAAGTTCTGGGTTTGTCCTTTCGGTCTTGTCTCGCATAGCCGAAATAGGGAACCACGGCAATAATTTTGTATGCTGAAGCACGCTTGGCAGCATCAATTAACAGCAATAGTTCCATAATGTTATCGGCAGGTGCAAAGGTCGGCTGGATAATGAAAACGTGTTTACCACGAATGGTTTCATTATAGTAAACTTGAATTTCGCCGTCTTTAAAATGCGGAATGTCAACAGAAAGTAATGGCATACCTAAATGAGCGGCAATGTCTTCTGCCAGTTTTCGATTGGCACCACCCGTGACTAATGCTACATCTGGATTCATAAAATATTGATTTTTAAAGTGTTGATTTTTTTGTTGTGAAAAAGCAAATTTAAATGTTTTTTTTTATCAAAAACACAATTTTTGTATTTTTGCATCGTTATTTTGCGAGACTAAATTTTTAGTATATGAAACGACTTGATAATTATCTTAAAATTGCTCTTACGTTCTTGTTTTCCATCGTTGGTATTTCGTTGATGGCACAAGTTTCCTGCACAGCACAGGCTCCCTCTCAGGTAGGTGTGGGGCAGGCTTTTCGCTATCAGGTGACCTTGAATGAAAAGCCATCGAAAATGCTCAATACCAATTTCGGCAGTTTTGATGTGTTAAATGGTCCTAGTCAAGGTTCGTCTTCTTCTATCAGCATTATCAATGGGCAGATGACCAAGTCGTCGTCCTATTCCTATACTTATACGTTGGCGGCTACCAAGGAAGGTCAGCAGACGATTCCCGGAATTACTTTTTCGGTGAATGGAAGCCAGGTGAAATCCAATAGCGTTACGATTAATGTCGTGAAAGACGGCGGTGGCGGCGGACAAACGCAACAAGCTCAGGGACAAGGTCGTCAACGTCAGCAACAGTCTCAAGGATTTAATAAAAAGGATGTTTTTGTAAAGGCTTATTGCTCCAATACGAATCCATACGTGGGCGAGCAGGTCATCATCACCCATAAATTGTATATTGGACCAAGTGTGAATGGCGGCTATCAGGTGACCAATGTGAATGCGCCTACCCAAAGTGGATTATGGTCTTATACTTTGGGAAATCCCGATGCCGACGCACCTCGTTCAACGGAAATTATCGATGGTAAAAAATATACGGTTTTTGAGGTACGAAGAACGGCCGTTTTCCCGCAGAAATCCGGGAAAATCACGGTTACGCCTTTTGAAATCGGTTTTGTGGCACGCGTGATATATACGCAGCAAAGCAATGATCCGTTTGATATGTTTTTCGGAGGTCGTCAGTATGCCCAGGATTATGAGTTGGATTTGAAATCCAATAGCGTGGTGCTGAATTGCAAAGCTTTGCCGGAAAGTAAACAGCCCGAGGATTTTAGTGGCTTGGTGGGCAGTTTTAAGCTGTCTTCCAATTTGAGTCGTAATACGTTGAAAACCAATGATGCCGCCAATCTGACCATTACGGTGAGCGGAACGGGTAATTTGCAGCACGTGGAAGCTCCTGTGATTGAATTTCCATCCGACTTTGACGTAACTGACCCTAAAATTACCGATAATATCAATACGCGCGGCAATAGCGTTACGGGAAGCCGTACTTTTGAATACATTATTATCCCTCGTGAAACTGGCGATTTTACGATTCCCGCGGCCACGTTCTCCTATTTTGATCCGCAATCGCATAGTTATAAGACTTTGACTACTGAATCTTATACTATGAAGGTGGAAAAGGGAAAAGGTGGCGATGTGGCTACGGTGTCTTCCGCCAACCAAAAGGATATCAAGTTTTTGTCGAAGGATATTCGATACATAAAAACCAAAGGAAAGGCCTTCTATCCCCAAAAAGCTGAATTTTTCGCATCTCCCTGGTTTTATGTGGGAATGGTGTTGCCGTTGTTGCTTTTGGCGGTTTTTGTCATCGTTTGGAAAAAACTGATGGAAACCAAGCAGGACGTAGCTTTGGTGAAGGATCGCCGTGCTAACAAGGTGGCAAAAAAACGCTTGAAGCGGGCAGGGCAGTTGCTGAAAGCCGAACAAAAAGAGGACTTTTATGTCGAAATCTCACAAGTTCTGTGGGGCTATATGAGCGACAAGTTCCATATTCCGCTTTCCCAACTTTCAATGGATACCGTGGAAGAAAAACTTAAACAGAAAAACGTGCCGGACGAAGACGTACAAGATTTCTTGGCTACGTTGAACCAGTGCGAATTTGCTCGTTTCGCCCCAGGAGACAGTAGTCAGATGATGACCGAAATGTATCAACGTGCCCATAACTTTATGACTAAAATTGAACGTAGATAAATAGATTGATTATGAGAAAAATAATTGCCCTAATAAGTGTTTTGTTGGTTTCCTCCTTGGCTTTTGCCTCCGCTGATGACGAATTGATGAGGAAAGGCAATGATGCCTACCAAAACGGAAAATACGAATTGGCTGTTCAATGTTATCAGGAAATTGTCGCGCACGGTAATGAAGGTGCTGTGCTGTATTATAATTTAGGTAATGCCTATTTTAAGGCCAAACAGACACCCGAGGCCATTTTGTGGTACGAAAGAGCGTTGCGTCTGGATCCTTCCAATGAGGACATTAAGCATAACATTGCTTTTGCCAATTTGCAGATTACCGATAAGATTGACGTGCTGCCTCAACTGTTTATCGTTCGCTGGTGGAATGGTTTGTCGCAACGTCATACGGCTTCAGGATGGGCGGTTATGGCGGTAGTCGCGGTGATTGTGCTGGCACTCTCTGTAGGCGTGTTCTTGGTGTCGCGTCGTCGGTGGCTCAACCTTGCCTCAATGATAGTGTGTCTTGTTTCCCTGCTGCTTGCCGTTTTTGCCTGTATTTTTGCCCAACACGAATCAAAACGCTATATCAACCAGCCCGAAGCGGTGGTTATGCAGTCGGTAGTTAATGCCAAAGGTTCACCCAACGAAGAAGCTGTTAGTCTGTTTGTCATTCACCAGGGTTTGAAAGTGGCTATTTCTGATAGAGTGGGAAATTGGGTGGAAATCAAATTGCCTAATGGCGAAAAAGGATGGGTGGAGTCTGCTTCACTTGAGGTCATTTAGTTTGAGTCTGTTTTGAATCTTGTTTCGTTTTTTTTTGAAAATTGTGTATTTTTGCAGAATCAATAATTAAATAAATGAGAAATTAAAATTAAAAAGTATGAAGAAATTTTTATCTGTTTTTGTACTTTGTGTGATGAGTGTTTTCGCTTTCGCACAGAATTATACGATGGTTCCCGTGCAACCTCAGAACAATCAGCTTACCATTGCTGGTGTTTTGCAGTTAAACATCAATCCATACGATCCGAGCGAAATTCAGCTTGAACCGATGAATGGTTGTAAAGTTGCTGTTCCAAGCAATGACCAAATGTACACAGTGGCGGAATTTACCGTAAATGAAATGATGAACCATATTACCAATCCGTGGCAATACTGGACCGATCAATTGGCTACGGTTCCGTTTGATGCGACTACAGGTTATGGTTTTTTGAAATTTTCAAATGGTGATTTCGGCTATGCTCATTTCGATATGTCAATTCCTGGATGGACAGAGTTTGGTTATTTCAAAAGTTCCGTTGGAATTGCCGAAAATGAGATTACGTTTTCTATTTACCCGAATCCTGCCACATCTAACATTATGTTAGACATTGATAATTTCCGTGCGGTTGAAATATACAACAATTGCGGTCAGTTGGTGATGACATCAAACGATAAGAACATCAATGTCAGCAATTTGGAAAATGGCGTTTACTTGCTTTCCGTTATTTATAATAATGGCAATGTATGCGTTAAGAAAATTGTGAAGGAATAAGTTTTCTTTTTCGAATAGGACGGCTGGCATAGATGTCAGCCGTTTTTTTTGTCTTTGTGATTGGAAAATTAAACTTACGGCAATAGTTCAATATGATACTATCCCCAAAAGTATGTAAAATTCAAAGTTTTCAGTTTTTATCGGGCAGCAATGAAAAATTTTCGGCAAAAATATGATTTTATTTGATACAAACCAGCAGATTTCAGACAAAAAACATCACACTAATTCATAATTTGTGCTTCTTCCTCCTTCCGCATTTTTCTTTAATACTCCTTTGCCAATCAAATCGTTTATGTCATTCAGAGCAGTGTCGCTTGAGCATTTCGCTATTTTCGCCCATTTGCTCGTGTTGAGTTTTCCGAAAAATCCGTCAAAAAGCATGTTTATCAGTTTCTTCTGACGCTCATTGAACTTCGTTTCAGAATGTTTTTTCCAAAAACCGGCTTTCCGCAGAACCGACGACAGCGTAACACTCGTGGCTTTTATCGTATGTTCCAGACAATCCAAAAACCACAGCAGCCATTCGGTTATGTCGCCTTTACCTCTTTGAGCAGATTCCAACACTTCATAATAACGGTTTTTGTCGAGCTGTATCTGATTCGACATGCTGTAAAACCGTCTCGATGTCTCATCCGCCCTCGACAGCAGCATCTCTGTCAAAGCCCTGGCGATTCTGCCATTTCCATCATCAAACGGATGAATTGTGACAAACCACAGATGTGCTATCGCCGCCTTCAACACACTGTCATTAGTATCATCTTCATTAAACCATTTTATAAACCGATTCATCTCAACAGGAACTCTTTTTGGATCAACAGCCTGATAATGAACCGTCTCAAACCCTATCGGACCAGAAACCACCTGCATCACATGCGTGCGATATTTAGCTACATCTATCGTATAGAGACCACTCATTCCATTGGAAAACAGCACATTATGCCAACCAAAAAGTCTTTCATCCGTCAATGGTGCCATATAATTATGTGTGGCGTCAAGCATCATCTCCACCACTCCATCCACATATCTCGATGTTCTGACCAAACCTGCCGTTGGAATGCCCAACCGTCGCGCTACCGACGACCTAACCTGTTCCAGATTAAGCATCTCTCCTTCAATCTCCGAAGATTTCACGATTTCAATTGACATGTTTGCCAACTGTGCTTCTTTCTGCAATGAGAACCCCATCGATGACAACTCGCCAAGCAGACGTCCCTGCATTGCTCTGACCGCCGCCAATCTGTTCATCACCTTTGATGTGTCGAATGAAAAATTCCACCAATTTTCATATTCATGCAAATACATAACTCTATATTTTCGGCAAAAATACATATTTTCGGTGAATAACCGCCATAATCACCGAAAAATTTTCGGCGAATAATGAATTTATTTGCCGAACCCCGTCACCGTATATGACCTCACCCGCTGTTTGACAAGTTCGGCCTGACAAAACCGTTTTTCGCCAGATTTACGCACCAGTTGATAATCGTTCTGTTAGTAACTTTAAGCTTTACCGCCATTTTTTCGAAATTTTCCGCAACTTATTTGTCAAAGACAGTGGCATTTTGTATGAACCGATACGATTCCTACATTCCTAAATCAAAAATATTCGGTTTTATTGGTGTCCGATAAAACTTTTTTTTTGAGTACAGCAGAAATAACATGGGCAAAAGTACACATTTTAGCGGACAGCAATAAAACAAAAAAGGATGGCTGAAATGACAACCATCCTTCAAAAATATTAGAAAAAATTGTTTATTCAACAATCCAGGTGTCACCGCTGTTGAGCAGGTCGTCAACGCAGTGATATTTGCCCGTGGCTTTGCATTCGTCCATTTGGTCTTCATACAATTGGGTGTATGAAGTCTTCTTGACGTTGCGGATAACGCCGATGGCAACTGGGAGGTCACCGCTCATACGGGCCAACATCATGTGGATGCCGGTATCTTCGGTGGTTTCATCATGAATCATAATATCATCCATAGTGATGCCGTTTTCACCGATGGTGACAGCTTCGAGGCAGCGGCCGTTGAAACGGATACCCTTATTCTTGTCCTTGCCGAAAATCATTGGCTTGCCATGTTCAAGGATGATGGTGCGGTCGTCACGAACAGCACGGTCGGTAATGGCAGCGTGAGTTTTGTCGTTGAAGATCATACAGTTCTGAAGTACTTCTACCACGCTGGTTCCGTCGTGTTGTGCGGCACGGGTCATAATTGATGTCGTGAGCTGAGGAACGCAGTCCAAAGCACGTGCAAAGAATGTGCCTTGTGCGCCCATCACCAATTCGCCAGGATTGAAAGGATAATCAATCGTGCCGTAAGGTGAAGTCTTGGTTACTTGTCCGAACTTGGTGGTTGGGCTGTATTGACCTTTGGTCAGACCATAGATTTCATTGTTGAAAATGGTGATGTTGAGGTCTTGGTTACGACGAACGGCGTGAATCAG
This sequence comes from Bacteroidales bacterium, assembly GCA_024400755.1. Classification (GTDB taxonomy): domain Bacteria; phylum Bacteroidota; class Bacteroidia; order Bacteroidales; family WCHB1-69; genus RUG11690. Next base: position 135,514 of record JAKSMG010000002.1, read on the forward strand.
GTGGTTGCCGCCGATAGCCATAGAGTCACCATCGCCCATATTTACCCAAACACTTAATGAAGGATTGGCCAATTTAACGCCGGTGGCAATTGCACAGGCACGGCCATGGATGCTGTGAAAACCGTATGTATCTACATAGTAGGGGATACGTGAAGAGCAGCCGATACCTGAAACCATACAGATGTTTTCTTTTTTATGACCGGTTTTAGGAAATGTTGCCAGCAATGAAGCAAGGATGGCGTGGTCACCGCAGCCGGGACACCATTTTACCATTTGGTCGCTCTGAAAATCAGCTTTTGTATATTCTTTATCCGCTTTGGGAACAAAATGTCTTTCTGCCATAACTTATTCTCCTAAAATTTTAGTGAAACAATCTTTTAATTCGCCAACTTCGAAAGGAAGTCCCATGATTTTGTTGTATTGTTTCATAGGACATTCAGGGAATTGGGTGCGGAGGTAGCCGGCAAATTGACCGTTGTTCAATTCGCAAACCACGATTTTCTTGTATTTATGCAAGATTTCGCCCGTGTTTTTTGGAAGTGGGCAAATGTAGTTGAAATGGGTGTAGGCCACTTTCTTGCCTTCCTTGTTCATTTCTTCTACGGCCAAAGTCAAGGCACCGGAAGTGCCGCCCCAACCGACCACCAATAAATCGGCGTTAGGATCACCTGTAACTTCTTGGTCAGGAATGTAATTGGCTACGCGATTTACCTTTTCTTGACGGTTGTGAACCATCAGGGCGTGGTTTTCAGGATCGGTACTGAGCGGACCGTCAGGACATTTTTCAAGGCCGCCAACGCGGTGTCTCAAACCTTCCATTCCTGGAATAGCCCATTCGCGAGCGAAAGTTTCTTCGTCGCGGCGGAAAGGACGATAATTAGGATCGTTAGGCGTTGCCAAACGAGGGGTGATGCCTGGCAAGTCAGCTACCTTAGGAATGCGGAACAATTGTGAACCGTTTCCGAGGTAACCATCTGTTAACAAGATGACGGGAGTCATGTGTTCCAAAGCCAATTTGGCAGCGGTATATGCCCAGTAGAAACAGTTGGCAGAAGAAGATGCGGCCACTACGATAAGTGGAGCTTCGCCATTACGTCCGTAAAGGGCTTGGTTGAGGTCGCTCTGTTCGGTCTTGGTTGGAAGTCCGGTAGAAGGACCACCACGCTGTACGTCAACAACTACCAAAGGAAGTTCGGTCATGACTGCTAAACCAAGGGCTTCGCTCTTCAGTGACAGACCTGGACCAGAAGTAGAAGTACAAGCCAAAGCACCGGCGTATGATGCACCGATGGCAGAACAGATACCTGCAATTTCGTCTTCAGCTTGGAAAACTCTTGCACCCAAAGATTTGTGCTTGGCCAATTCAACCATAACGTCGGTAGCTGGAGTGATAGGGTAGGAACCCAAGAACAATTGGCGACCTGAACGTTCAGAAGCAGCCAACAAACCCCAAGCGGTGGCTACGTTGCCCGTAATGTTGCGGTATTTGCCATCGGGCATTTTTGCGTGAGAAACTTCAACAATGTGAGAATGGATTAATTCTAATTTCTCGGCATATTCATAACCTTCGCGCAAAACGGCTTTGTTTAATTCAACAACAGCTGGCTTTTTGGCGAATTTGCGTTCCAAATAGGTTTCAGTTTGTTTCAATGACTTGTTGGTAACATAGAAAATGATACCCAAGGCAAACATATTACGGCATTTTTCCGAAGTCTTAAGATCGGCTCCCTTTTCTTCGCCAATACGTTTGGTGAAAGAGGTCACAGGGGCTTTAACGATGGTGTATTCGCGTTCCAATTCGTCGGTGAAAGGGTTGGAAGTGTAACCGGCCTTGGTCATGGCTTCATCGGTAAAGGTGTCGATGTCCACGATGATGGTGGCACCTTTCTTTGCCCATTTCAGGTTGGAGCGGAAAGAGGCAGGGTTCATAGCTACTAAGAAGTCGCATTTGTCGCCGGAGCTGTAAATGTGAGATCCAATGTGTACTTGGTAGCCGGAAACACCAGCGATGGTGTTGTGCGGAGCTCGGATTTCTGCTGGATAGTCTGGGAAAGTGGCAATGTCGTTGCCGCCGAGAGCAGCCGCATCTGAAAATAGTGTGCCGGATAGCTGCATTCCGTCTCCGGAATCGCCAACAAACTTAACGACCACACTATCTGTTTCAATAATTTGTTTAGCCATAAAAGTTGTAATTTTTGATTTGTTAATTATAGTTGTTAATCTATTTTCTAAATTATTTTTCGATAATCATTTTCTTAGTTAAAATAGTATCGCCAAATTGCAGTGTGTAAATATACATACCTGCGGCGTAAGAGCTGGTATTGATGTCAATGTAATTTTCACCATACAGGGCGTCTATATTTTCGCTGTAAAGTTTCTGTCCTGTGAGGGTGAAGATTTCGATAACGGCTTTACCTGCTTGAGGAACAAGGAAGTTGATTCTGGTCTTGTTGTCGGCTGGGTTAGGAATGTTTTGGTTCAGAACTAAACCATCACCTTGAACATAATCCTCTACACCTGTTGTTGAGCAGGGGTGAATGGTGTAAATGTCATTATAAGGATTGTAATCTCCTTCCAAATATACTTTTGCCACAAAGTCACTGAAGTATGCTGTGGAAAATACAACAAATGGATTTTCAAATTCGTATTCGACGGTGTCACCAGGCATTAAGTAGTAGGTGATGTGCTCATCAGATGGAGCATCCCAGTGTTCGGTGAAACTGATTAGGTCATTACCAACTTTGAGGGTTCCGGTAATGTCAAATTCTGCAACTGGAGTACGTCCGGCGTTAACTACAGCCACAATAGGATGAATAGAGTCTCCCATAACTAAACAGTCATCGTCTTCTTCCATCATAGTGAAATCCTTAGGATACAAAATGTCGGCAACGCCAATGTCGGGCAAACCATAACTGAAGTTGACGTCGTCAACGGCCACGTCCATTAAACGAGTGTGAGATTTTACCATAAATCTAACTTTGGCCACTTCGTCGTTGTCGAGGAACATAACAACACGATTCTTCCAACTTGAAGAATAAGAGGTTTGCGTAGGAGCCACAACAGAGTCAACGGTAACAAAGTCATCACCTGTTCCAACTTGAACAAGCAGGGTTGCTCCGGCATTGTTGGCACCAAACATGTGTTCCCAATAATCCATCTGGATAGGATAACCATTGCGGTAGTGCAAGTCGATACAGTTGCTGGTTAAAGTAGTGTAGTAAGTGGTGGATGTTTGAGACGTGCTACCGGCCACCAAGGCGTATTGATTGGCATCGTTGGTAGGTGTGTGGTCTTGGTTTGGACCAGCATTAGGATTGTTTGGAGATGCACCAACCTGAACGTTCCAAGCATAACCAGAATGGTTGCTATTTACTGTCCAGAAATCGGTAAATGGATGTTCAACGTCAGTGATTTCTTCATCAAAGGTTTCAAGGTGAGGAATCGTGTCAAATGGAGTTGACACAATGATGAATTGCGTTGACCAACTGTCGTTGATAGAATATTCGTCAGATTCGTAAGTTAATGTGGTGGTAACGGTATAATTGCCTGGCATACTTAAATCAACATCGTTGATAGTGAATGTCATAGTTTCGTCTGGCAAAAGGGTTCCTAACACATAATCTTGCGTGTAAGTGTCGGAAGTGATGTCATTGGTAACCACTGCCGTTAAGGTAAGTGGGTTGTCAGAAGACAAGTCTTGGATGTTCATACCATAATTCTTAACAATAACGCCAATGTTTGCGGCTTCGTCGGCACAGCAGTTGTTGTTGTTGGTATGGTTGGAATATCCAACAACGGCCAAGTCGTCGTCAAATGCCTCGCGAATCATTACAGCGTAATCTTCAGTTTCGCCTTGGCTAAAGTAACCGCAACCGGAGGTGTAGGCAGCGTTGGCTGCAACGACTCTCATCAAGGTCAAGCCAGATTCTGCGGTTTCCGGAATCGTGATCACACCTTCGGAAGTGGCATTTTCTGGGTGTTGACTGTTGAATGAGTTCTGAGTGATGCTGAGTGCTCTTTCATTGGCGGCACCGGTCAAATCCCAAGAACCGTTTCTGTTATAATCAATAAAGAAGTACTTGAATAATTTAGTGCCACTGTTGCCGGTAAATGAGTTGGTCATACTGGCAGTATAGGTTTGACCCTTTACTAAAATCGCAGGAAGTACGGTTTGTGTGTAATCGGTATAACCAACGCTGTCGGCACTGTTAAATGGACTCCAGTCGCTTGGAAGCGGCACGTTGTCAATTCCACCAAATTGGATGTTGGCAATGCAAGGACTGTAAACCGTCATAGCTCCAGAAGCACAAATTTCCTTGGCCAATAAAATGGTTACCGTGTCATTGTCGTGGTGGGTATCGCTGGTACAAGTAACATATACCTTGAAAGGAGTGGGGAAGTAGATGTCGGTTAAGTCAACGTGTGTGGCAAAGGTGTAAGTGATGGTGTCATTGCTTGGAACAGCTGTTGGGTTGTTAACTTCAACAGGAGCTTCATCAGCTAATTGATAGCTGATCTTATAGTTTGAAGCTGTATTTCCACCGTGGTTGGCCACGTGAACCTTTACGGTTTCGTTGTTGGTGTAAGCGGCGTTTGGCGTAACCGGTGTGACGATATCTACAACTTCCAAATCTACGGCAGGAACATTGGTGTTGACGGTAATCACACCTCTTTGAGCTGATTCACAAGCATAGCTGATGCCAAATTTGGTGTTGAAACGCAAAGTTCCTTGAGTATAGGTATAAGCTGATGCAGGATTGAAGTTGTTGTCATTGGCATAATATACAACACGCTTGTTGTAGGTCGAGTTCGGAATATTTGGAACGGTTGTTGATTTGAAGGCAGGTGCCGTATAACCTTCGGTGTTGGCACTTCCATCGTGTTCGGTAATCAATAACAAGTTGTCACCCGTGTAATGGAATCCTCCAGGAATGACGATGGTGTACCATCCCGTATGACTCAGATCCACATATCCTTCTGCAATAACTTGTGCGTTTTCGATGATGTTGTTCCACTTATTATGATAAACAGTATTTAACAATGCTGGAGTTAAGTTCGGATAGGTTATACCACCAACGGTAGTTTTCAGGGCATTGTCGTTCTTCAGATATAATTTCATAGGAATGTTTCCATTGCCAGCCGTTTGAACGAAAATTGAAAGCGTATCAATGATGCCTTCGCTGAAACCTAAGTCGGTAGCCGTGTACATCACGATACCACGAGAATGTTCTTTGCCAAAGTTGAACGGAAGAGCATTGCTCGTTGAACCATTACCAACTTGTGTTGAACTACCAAAGTCGGGATCCAAGATCCTACCGCTATAGTAGAATAAGGTCGGATTCTGCATGATGGCAGGTGTGGTGAATGAGGTTCCTTGAGCAAGGGCTTCGCCGCCTGTAGGTTGATTGTAGAAATAATATTGATTGAATACGGTGGAAGTCGGCGTAATTGTTGCGGTGCCACCGTATGGTGCGTTAGCCGTAATGTTGGCTGGTGCTTCTGGGGTGGCAGGAACATAAAGTGTACCGGTAATGGTGTCGTTGGCACGATAAACATACATATTCGGGTCAACAGGATCAGAATATATAGTATAATTGTATATATTATTTTGTGTTGCAGAACCTAAAGTAATGGCGTTGGCAAAGGTGATGTCGATGCCATCTTCTGTAGTGTAAATAGGTTGTGTAATCGTATGTTCGCCAGTTTGTGTGCTTGCACCTGTAAATTTAGCTTTCAACTTGAATGTATTGCCAGGAATGGTGTCGGCAGTCGGACTGGTATTGCTGACGTTGACCTGGATATTTGTGTTGGAAATACCGCATTGATAGGAAACAGGTGAAACCAAGGCATTGGTGCTGATATCGTGCAATGGTTTGGCTACATTGATTTGATAAACCATGTGTCTTGTTTCGCAATTGCTGGTTGGAGTAATACCATAAATATGGAAGATCGTGGTGTCGTATAGGGTTGGCGTAGTGTAGGTGTAAGGTGAACTTTGTACCATAACGGGAGCTGTTCCTGCGGTGATGTTTTCATAATACCATTTCGTAATGGTGGCGTTTTGACGAGGAATAATGTAAGTATGCAAATATTCGCCTGTAACGTAAGTGTCTTCAGGAAGTGCTGTTGTTTTCTTGGAAACGATCGAACCGGTAATGGTGTCGTTCCCGTGATAAGCCGGCGTGCCAATCAAGTCGGTGATGATAGTGTAATTGTAAGTGACATCTGCTGTTGGAGCACTGAAGTTGAAAGTATTGTTGAAAGTAACGACTTTGTCTTCATTGGGTCCGAAAGCCTCGTCAATAATATGGGTAACACTGTGCGTTCCCGATTTGAAGGTAACTTGTACCGTGTTGGCAGGAATGGTGTTGTTGATAAGGTTGCGAACGGTCACCACTACGTTTTCATCTCCTAAAGTACAAGTGTTGGTAATGGGGTAGAGCAACTCAATAGGTTCAACGTCGTAAATTGGCACGTTGTCCGCAATAACCTGTACGGGAACCTTTTCGCTGGCACATTCTGCGTCAACAAATTGGAATTTCATATTCAAACGCTTGCCGTAAGTAGAATAGTTGCCCGTGAAGTTTGGCGTTGTATTGACAGATTTGTAAAGTACGCAGTTGGAAGCTGCCGTGGCGTTGAATTTTGGATATACGGATGCACCAGATGCTTCGGCACAATTGGAACCTCCGCAATTGGTTTCTGTTAAAATCAAAAGGTTACCGCCGTCATAATCCATAGGTTCAGGAAGATTGAAGTAGTGCCATCCCGTGGTGTTGAAGAAGTAGCTGCCGTCATAAATCAAAGTGGCTTGTGCGATTTCTTCGTCCCAGGTGGTTACTGATGAAGCAGTCAGTGAATTCAAATCCGTAGGCATAACATACATCTTCATCGGAATGCCATTTTCGCCAGTGGCTTCGTCAGTAACGTACAAGGCAATTCGTGTCAATTGTCCAGTAGCATTCAATTCATTTTCTTTGTATAAAATCTTACCTCTTGAATAACCAGCCGTGTAAATAAATGGCTGCGTGACGTTGTTTGCACTTGCCGTGGTGAGGTTGCCGACCGTAATGTCGGAAATGGTGGCTGGAGCCGTGGTAACATAGTAGGTGGTGTCAAAATAAATAGAAGGTGTTACAAATGGATTTCCCACATATTGTAATTCCCAAGATTCATATCCTGTATTGGTGTACCAGAACTGTGTGGTGCTGGCAGCACTTGAAGTGTCTTGTGCAGTAATGGTGGCACTGGTGTGATAGTCGGCATGAACTACGCTCGGAACCACTGGCTTTGGCGCCTTGCCGTTAGAAATCACTGTAGTGCTTAAGGTATCGTTGAAACGTACTCGGTCGGTGGCAATCTGATCTACCCAAACCTTAATGTCGTAAGGAACGTCGGTATTTACCAAATTGTTGGTGAAGTCGTACGGAGCGTTGAAGGCAAATTGAATAGATTCGTGACTTTCAATGGTTTCGTTGATGGTCGTACTGTAAGCATTGCTGCCGTTGATAGTGTAGTGAATGTTCGTTCCCGGCATAATCGCCTGCGTACCATTGTTGGCAATCTCAAGAATAAGGTCTTCATGACCCAAGTCACAATCAGAAACTGGATTCAACAAGGCTTGAATGGCAATCTCATTGGCCATATATTGAGCCACTACCGCATTGATCATTAGACGTCCAATGGTTACAGGAACCAATTCGCCGTCGTTGATGGTATAGAAGGTATTGTCTCTCAATGGGGCTTCTTCTTGAACACCAAGGTAAGTGCCGCCGTCAATCATCTCAATGCCTGCATAGAAATATTGGTCTGTGCTGGTGAGCGAGAAGTTGTTGATTTCACCGCTAACCCATTGGTCTTCCATCGCTGCGCTAACCGTCATTTCTTCAGATGTCTCAATGATATCGCCATCTTCATCGGCGACAAAGAAACGGAAGTGGCGACCAATGTTGTTGTCGGCATCCGTGTTGGTGATGAATGCCTTCACGTGGGTTACGATCAAGGTATCAACAACATTGTAACGGCTGGCGTATAAAATGTTGTCTTCGCTGCCTGTTGCCAATGAAGCAAATGAAATATGTTGCCCGCTGATGATGGAGTCAATGGCATAACCAACTTCGTCAGTCGTGGTGGTCATATTCCAAGTGTGTTCGTTGTTGTCGTTGTTCATATCGGCTTCGCAATAAATACGGACGACATTGTCACCGTTGTTGTTGAGATGGGCACCGTCAAATGCTACCACCATACTGCTTCTGGAAGCCAAAGATGGAACGATAACGGTATCTCTGTAGGTGTTGGCACCTGTGATTTCTAACATAAGTTTGAAGTTGTTTTGAGTAAGACGACCTTCGTTGCTGATGTTGGCATAAATTGTAGGATCAACTTTGTGCTGGGTGGGGTTGTCGCCTAAAGCCCAAATATCATTGACGGCTAAGTCATTATTGTAGAAATTTCTTACGACCACGCGGTCAATGTTGATGTTGTTCTTGGCATTTGATTTGGCGTCAAAAGCTATATATATACAGTTTTGACTGCTATAGTTGGCTAAGTCAACCATATACTTGGCCCAACCTGGAGTGGTGTAGGCACTGTTGTATCTCTTAACGAGGGTGGAAGTGGCACCTGTCGTGCTGATGGACGGAGCTGCCGTATAAGTAACGCCTCCATCAGTAGAAATTTTCACGGTAACGCCTTCGGTAGAACTGCTGACGTTGTCGTGGGCAAACCAGTATTCCAAGATAGGAGTTTGAGATCCTTGAAGCAAGGTTACCGGCATAATGGCACGAGATTCGGTGTTGTTGGGGAAGTTCTTTGAATTAAAGAACAAACGGCCTAAACCATAGCTTGGAGCAATGACGGGGTTGACGCCTTCGCCTGTTTCAATGGTCCAGTTGCCTGCACCTGAAATCTGTTCAATGGTCCAAGAAGGATAAAGGTCGGTTGTGGAAAATACTTCTTCGTAATACGGGAAGGCGGCCTGAATTTCAAAAATACCCATCAAACTGTCGTTGGCGTGATTGTCATCGCCATTGATGCTGATTTGGAAAGTATAGTCGTAAATAGTGTTGATCGTGACAGGGAAGTTGTTGACAACAGTGACTTCCATACTCTGCATTGGAGCAATGGTGCCGGTATTGATGACGGAGCTTCCCGTGGTTGTTCCAATGGTATAGTTAACAGTCGCGTTCTTGTTGGCAAAATTGATGGTTCCACTACCTGTATTCTTAATTTTAACCTTAACAGGATATGTGGTGGCTGGACAATCGTTGCCCAATGCCGGTGAGGTCAATTCCGTAATAGAAAGGTCGGTGTTCGGAATATCACGGGTATAACATCCCATAAAAGTGATGGTGTTGTATCGGGTTCTGCCACAAATGTCGGTGGTGATGCCGCTGACTGGCGTACATTCTAATCCTTCGAAAATGGTTGGAACTAACGAGTCGGTGGCAGAGGTGAAAATCAAAGGCAGATTGACGGAATTGACATCGTCGCCTCTGTCTGCCAAGGCACTTTGCCACTCACCGAAGGTGTTACGTGGTGCAACAAACCAACCCAGTGAATTGCCGATGGTGAAGTATTCGTTGCCGTTTAACTTAACGGTTGCCGCAAGGGCATTAACCTGTGTGTAATTGAGGTAAATGGCGTAGTTCTTGTTGGTAGATGAGGTACTCGCATTGTAGAAAATGTTGTTGTAGATGTTCAAGTCCTTTGTGGCTGAACTTGAACCGGTAACATAAATTGGAGCAGATTGGGCGATATTTGTTGTAGAATAAATATAACTACTATTGTGATAAATATTCATCTGCTTTGAATTCTGAATGTTGATGTTGTAACGTGCGGTAACCGTGGCTTTGTTGATGATTTCGTTGTTGGCGATGTTGAGAATGGTAGTTACGCCGTTGCTGTTGGAGTACGAAGAAGTCGAAATACCGGTACCGCCTCGTTCGTTCATGTGGATTCTGTTACCTGAAATGCTGGAGAAGTCACTACAGTTTTGGATGTTGATACCCGTAAAGTTCATATCGCTGGCAGTTGCCATTTGATTAATGGTGTTGCCGTCAATGGTCCACGTCTTGCTTTGTGAGGTCTGAATACCGCCAACGGTGCTGTTGATGGTGTTGCCGCTAATGGTGAAATTTTCTTCTTTATAAGCGGCATTGCTGCCTCCAACAAAATAGATACCATAGTTGACATTGCTGATGGTGTTGTTGGTGAAGCTGAAGTTGTTGTCCCCTTGACCTCCGGTAAAAGGAGTGGCGGCCGTTGTTCTACCAATAGCTACGGAATTGGTAAGCGGGGTGGTCGTGGATGTCGTTCCCTGAATGGCACAATGGTCAATGCTGATATGGTGTGAATATCTACCGGTGAAATCAACGCAGCGACCGACCACGTTGTTTCTAATGGTAACGTTTCTAATGGTTACGTAAGCCATTTCGGTAAATTCAACAGGAGCATTGTTGCCGTTGTTGACAATAATCACGTCACTTGTCGCTACTCCCGGAGCAGCTTGGAAGGTAATGGTGTTATTGTTGTCTAAACCGGGATATTGTTCGTCAAAATCGAATCCCGTATATGTGCCGGCATTGATGTTGATGGTTACAGGACCAACCAAACCGCAACGGTGGAAACGTTCTTTCATATATTCCACGGTTGGGAAGTCGGCGGAAGAACCGCCCAAAGTATAGGTTCCGGATAATGAACTGCTACAGGCGTAGCCATCATAGGGGATAGTGTCGTTGGCAGGGTTGGCCAATGGAGATACACCGTTACGGGAAATAATCCATACTTTGATAAAGTTGGGACCTTCGGTGGCCACGTGGTTGCCTACAATGACGGTGTCGGTATAGTCTAGACAAAGATCACCTGTCCACGAGAAGTTTGGCTTGCTGACTCCGTTAACACTCCAACCGAAAACAGCAGAGGTCATGTGGTTCGGGTTTTCCGCGGTTGCCTTGCCCTTGTTGCGGAATGCGACTTTGATAGGGTAGGACTGACCGGTTTGCATATAGTCTGGATAAATGGGAAGATCACTGAAACTTTCCATTTGGGCTTCGTTGACTTGCAAGGACTGTGTCGTTCTTAAAGCAAATTGATAGTCGGCCTTACTTGCGCTGCCGTGTACATCGCTGACGGAAATGTGGTAATCAACGGTGGTGCCGTAACATTGCATAGGAATCGTCCATTGACAATCCACAACATGCTTTCCTCCTGAAAAAGAATTGCTGGTAATCGTGGCTGGAATGCTATCTACCACGCCATCCGAAGTTTCATATTTGAAGAAAATGGTATTGACGTTCACGGTGTCATTGTCCGTGATTCTTGCCTTGATAAGGAATGGACCCGTGTTGTTGTTGATGGTGCCAACAAAGGTCGGGTTCTGCAATGTGATAGCAGGTGGAACTAATTCGACATTCGAATAAATAATCTGGACATTGTCCAAAAACCATCCTGCACAAGCTTCTGTGCCAGAACCTGTACCAGAAGCGTGGTTGGTCAAAAATCGAATACGGAAAAATTCGTTGTCTTCTGTCGGACTTGCGACGAAACTGGACAAATCGAATAATTCCGTTTTCCACCAACTGTTGTCAGGAACGGCGGCGTCTTGCGTGGGCTTCCAGTCTGTGTACCAGTTCTGGGAAATGTTGCCGTTGGTAATGTTGGTGGCACCTCCGTGGTAGAATGGACTGGTCTGCGTGAAATTCAAATTGGTGTGCATTCCCCATTGAATGTCACCGTATTCGCTCATCCCTGTTGATTTTTGATAAGAAATTAAACATTGGTCGTTGTTATTACTTTTTCCAATGTGATCAAACTTGAGGTAAACGTAAGGTTTGGTTCTATCAACCTCGATAGCGCTGGTAAGACAGTAGGTGTTACCATTCGAAGGATATAATTTCCCACGAAAAGAAGATGGTTGTGAAACTGCGACGTTGGTAACTGTAAACCAGTTCGTTTCTTGGAATTGGTTACTCGATGTCATTTGGATGGTAGCACCATCGAAGTTTTCATAGAAAACAACGGTGGTATCCATCATTTGCGCCGATAGAATGAAAGGCAACATGAGCACGATGAAAGAAAATAATAACTTTTTCATTGTTAGAGTGTTATGTTAATATTATATTTTATTATTTGCAGTTATATTGTATTATAAATATTTTATTTGTCTTAAACGACAAAAATAAGAAAAAAAACAATACAAAACGTGTTTTTTTGAGTTTGTCCGAATACGATTTTAAGTTCTGTCCTGAAGTCAAACTTATGGTTGAAAATTATTGCTCAATTCATTCATTATGAGCTTCTTCCGATTTTGTTTAATGAAAAGAGTAAAAATTTGTCAAATATTGTGATAAAAAAATAAATATATCGTGTTGTGTATTAAAAATTTTTGTATTTTTGCAAACTCAATTAAAAAAGGAAAAAATAATAAAAAATAAGATAGAGATGAAACAAGATTTGATTCAGTATGTTGAAGATAATTTCGTGACTACTAAGGAGTTCCCGAAATTCAAAGCAGGCGATACCATCACCGTTTCTTACAGAATCGTTGAAGGTTCAAAAGAACGTGTTCAGCAATTCCAAGGCGTGGTTCTTCAAATCGCCGGTTGTGGTGTTACCAAAACTTTTACCGTTAGAAAAATTTCAGGTGGCGTTGGCGTTGAAAGAATTTTCCCATTCGCAACCCCATTTATTTCTGACATCGTTGTTAACAAACATGGTGTGGTTCGTAGATCCCGTATCTTCTACCTCCGCAACCTCACCGGTAAAAAGGCCCGTATCAAAGAAAAACGTGGATAATAATTTCCCGTTCCTGATAATATCTAAAGACGCTTTATTCCAAAGCGTCTTTTTTTTGTCCAATGTTCCTGAATTTTTTTTCTAAACTCTTGATGACTTGTTCTGAAATTTTATGTATGTTTGCAAAACAATTGACCCTGTTCCATTGATTTATAGATGTGAAACTAGTATGAATTAAATTTGTCAAATATGAAAATTACTGCTGTTGAACCTATTGGTATTACGCCTGCTTTGGCAGAGCAACTGGCTGCGGATTTCGCTGGTAAAGGTCATCAATTTGTATGTTTCCCAGACAGAAACGAAAATCCGGAAGTTTTGGCTGAAAGAATGGCCGATGCCGATATCGTGATTATTTCAAATATTAAGTTGTCTGCCACTATCTTGTCCAAATGTCCTAAACTGAAATTGTTGGCCGTGGCGTTCACCGGCTTGGACCATATCGATTTGGATTTTTGCAAGTCTCACCATATCGAAGTGGTGAATGCTTCCGGCTATGCTACGGTGGCCGTGGCTGAGTTGGCCATAGGCCTGATGTTGGATGTGTATCGTCGCATTACGTCATTGGATGCTGATACGCGGCATTTGTTGAATCGCAGAAATTTCCTTGGTCGCGAAATCTCTGGTAAAACGGTTGGTATTGTCGGTACGGGTGCCATCGGTCGCAAAACGGCTGAATTGCTACAGTGCTTTGGCTGCAAAATTCTTGCCTGGAGCCGTACCCGATATGCGGAACTGGAAAGCGAAACCTTCCATTACGTAGATCTCGACACTTTGATGCGTGAGTCTGATATCATTTCGCTCCACGTTCCGTTGACTGCAGAAACAACGCATCTGATTTCTGCCGACAAGTTAGTTTTGTGCAAGCCATCGGCTATCTTGATTAACACGGCACGAGGTAATGTCGTGGATATGAGTGCGTTGGCGGATTGTCTGAAAAATCATCGTTTGGCCGGTGCCGGCATCGACGTGTTTGAATGTGAGCCACCATTGCCTCAAGACCAGGTACTTCTCGATGCACCGAATTGCGTACTCGTCCCCCACGTGGGCTATGCCACGCGTGAAGCTTTCGATATCCGCATCGGTATTATGATGGATAAGATTAATGCGTTTTTGCAGAAACTTCAATAAAGTTTTTGATTTCTTCCATTAGCCACATAGGTGTGGACGTGGCACCGCAAATTCCAATGCTTTGCCCCTCTGGAAAATGATATGTCCGCAGTTGTTCAATATGGGAAATAAAGTACGACTGCGGATTTGCCTTTTTACATAAGTCAAAAAGATAAAGTCCGTTGGAACTTTTTTCTCCGGAAACAAAAATGATGATGTCGTGTTGGGTGGCAAATTGTTGCAAGTGCTTTGACCTGTTCGAAACCAGGCGACAAATGGTGTCGTGATAGGAAAACATCTCCTCGTGACCTAATTGGGCATAACGTTGCTTGATGAGTTCTATCAGAGAGTAATAGTCTTCCAAACCTTGCGTGGTCTGCGAATAAAGTGTCGCAGGACGTTGAAAATCAATATTTTCAATATCTTCTGAAGAAGAAATGACCAGTCCGTTGTGCTGTGTTTGTCCAAGTAAGCCGGTTACTTCGGCGTGACCTTTCTTGCCAAAAATCAGTATCTGACGTTGGTCGCCGCTATTTTCATATTCTTTTTTGATGTTGTTTTGAAGATGAAGAACAACTGGACAGGTCGCATCAATTAGGGTGATGTGGTTTTGTTGGGCCAGCTGATAAGTTTCTGGTGGCTCCCCGTGGGCTCGTATGAGAACGGTAGTGTTGTGAAGTTGTGCGAATTGTTGATTGTTGACAACTTGTAAACCTTTGTCAACCAATCGTTTTACTTCTTCGTTGTTGTGGACGATGTCGCCTAAACAATAGAGTTGGCGGTGTTGAGAAAGATACTCCTCGGCGGTTTTAATGGCATTAATGACGCCGAAGCAAAAGCCCGATTCTTGGTCAATGGTAATGGTCATAAGGACTATGCGTCAGGGAAAAGCGAATCAACAAATTCGGCTCGGTTAAAGACTTGTAGTTGTTCGATTTTTTCTCCTACGCCGATGTATTTCACGGGTATTTGGAATTGATCTGAGATTCCGATGACCACACCACCTTTGGCAGTTCCGTCTAATTTGGTAATAGCCAATGCGTTGACATCTGTGGCGGCGGTAAATTGACGGGCTTGTTCAATGGCATTTTGACCGGTGGAACCGTCCAGTACCAATAGAATTTCTTGAGGGGCATCGGGTACCAATTTGCGAACCACGTTTTTGATTTTGGTCAATTCGTTCATCAAATTGACTTTGTTGTGAAGACGGCCGGCAGTGTCAATGATGACGATGTCGCTTCCTTTGGCGAGGGCAGAAGCAACGGTGTCGTATGCCACTGCTGCAGGATCGGAACCCATTTTTTGCGTGACAATCGGCACGTCGGCGCGTTGTGCCCATACTTCCAGCTGCTCGATGGCAGCGGCGCGGAAGGTGTCTGACGCACCTAACATAACAGAGTATCCTTTTTTCTTAAATTGATAGGCCAGTTTCCCGATAGTGGTTGTTTTTCCAACACCATTCACTCCGACGACTAAGATAACGTAAGGTTTTTTATCGGCGGGAATGGAGAAATCTTGCTTGCCTTCCATATCGTTTTCCAACAGCAATTCTGCAATTTCCTCTCTAAGGATGGTGTTCAATTGCCCGGTGCCAAGGTATTTGTCCTTGGAAACACGTTTCTCAATGCGTTCAATGATCTTCAACGTGGTGGTTACCCCGACGTCGGAAGTGACGAGTACTTCCTCAAGATTGTCTAAAACGTCATCGTCAACCTTGGATTTGCCGGCAACTGTCTTGGCTAATTTGGCAAAAAAGTTCTCCTTGGATTTTTCCAATCCCTTGTTGAGTTCTTCTTTTTTGTCCTTTGAAAAAAATGAGAAAAAGCCCATAAATTATATTTTTTTGCAAACTTACATAAAAGTTCTGAATTTTATGCAAGGAATGAAAAAAAAATTTTTTTTGATGGAATAAAAAAAAAGCCGAAATGAAGGCTCATCTCGACTTTTTTAACCATGAAAACAAAATATTACTTTTTAGCCAAAAAGTCTTTTACGTTTGTGGATTCAACTACAGCTTCCTTGAAAGTGTAGGCACCCGTCTTTGGTGAACGTTCCATCTTAACAACGCGTGTGTAAGCTACGCCACCTTCTTTTTTCAATGTTGCAACAACCTTCTTTGCCATTTCTTATATGATTTTATTATTTAACTTCTTTGTGAACAGTAACACGTTTCAAATAAGGATTGTATTTTTTTAATTCCAATCTTTCAGTTGTGTTTTTTCTGTTTTTAGTAGTAATGTATCTTGACATACCCGGAACGCCACTGGCTTTTTGTTCGGTGCATTCTAAGATCACCTGCTGTCTTGCTTCTTTATTTTTCTTTGCCATAACACTAAATTTTTTCTATTCTGTTCTCTTTTGATTTGAGTTTGCAAAAGTACAAAATTTTTTGATATAAATATCGCTTTTGAAAAAATATTTTTTTTATTTGATGATCCGTACTTCCGGTTCAATGGTTACGCCGAATTTTTCTTGTACCGATTGTATGATTTCCTGGTAGTAGTCAACGACTTCTTTCCCTTTGGCATTGCCCCAATTGACAATGACCAAGGCCTGTTTGGGATATACGCTAACATCGCCTCTGCGGATGTCTTTCCAACCGCATTTGTCAATGAGTTGGCCTGCCGCCAACTTGATGCCTTCCGGTACGGAATGGTGTACCAAGTCGTCAAATTTGGAAGAAAGTTCGTTGAATTTTTCCAAACTGACCACTGGATTTTTGAAGAAACTGCCCGCACAACCCACCACTTTGATGTCGGGAAGTTTACTGTTTCTTATTTCTAATACCGTTTCAGCCACGAGTTTTAAGTTGGGTGTTTTGCCTTCTTCCTGCAATTTGTCGGCCAACTGTTGGTAGCTAAGTCTATATGTTTCCCTTTTCGCAAGTCTAAAAACGACATCCGTGATCAGACATTTTTCCTTGAGTGCGTTTTTGAAAATGGAATCCCGGTACGCAAAATGACATTCTTCATTATATAATATAAAGGGTTCGCCATTGGGCAGATAATGACCTTCAACCTGATAGATGATGTCTTTCGCTTCTGTTCCGTAAGCTCCAATGTTTTGTACGGGACAACTTCCCACCAAACCGGGAATGCCGATCAAATTTTCAGCACCATAAAGTAAATTATCAATGGTAAAGTTCACGAAATCGGACCAGTTTTCACCACCAGCGGCCCTTACATAAACATAATCTTCGTCTTCATTGATGATTTCCAGACCTTTGGTGGCCAGTTTGATTACGTTGCCGTCAAAGTCGTTGGTAAAGAGGATGTTGCTTCCTTCTCCAATGATGAGAAACGGTTGCTCAAAAACCCTTTCTTGAAAAAGCGTGTCTATGTCTTGCTGATTTTCAGCAATCAGTAAATTTTTACATTGGCACTCTATGCCAAACGTGTTGTATTTTTTGAGCGATGCGTGGTCGTATTGTTTCATTGTTTTACAATTTGCTGATGATGCCGTTTTTTTTGTTGCCCAAAGCCAAGATTCCTCCGCAGGAGTCGTATCGTGCACCGGTGACTGATGAAAGGCAGTTGTTGATGCCGTTGGCTCGAAGAACGCCTAAAAAGGCAAAGATAATGGCTTCTTTGAAGTCGATGGTGCCTTGGTCGGGAATGATGACTTTGCCTTGGAATTTTTGTCGAATGAGGTCAATGAGAAAACGGTTGTGTGCTCCTCCTCCGGTAATCAGAAGCGTATGCCCGTTCGTCGTGTTGCAGACGCTTGCTATTTGTTCGGCAATGTGCTCGCAAACCGTTCGTAGTTGCTCTTCAATGCTTATTCCGCTTTGGGTCAGCAAAGGCAGAAAATGTCGGTCAATCCATTCTCTTCCTAAGGATTTATGGTCTTGTCTTTGGTAATATTCTAATTGATTTAGTTTTTGTAGTAATGTATGATTGATCTGTCCCTGTTTGGCAATGTTGCCGTCAGCGTCGTAGGAATGTCCCAATTGTTGGGCCAAATGATTAAGGGCGATGTTGCAGGGCGAAATGTCGAAGGCCTTTCGTTGACCATAATGCCGATAGGACAAATTGCTGATTCCGCCTAAATTGAGGCAGAGGTCGTAGACCCCGAAAAGCAGTTCGTCACCGATGGGAACCAAGGGCGCTCCCTGACCTCCCAAGGCAACATCCGTCGTGCGAAAGTCAAAAACCGTGTCTTTTCCTGTGAGGGCGGCGATGACGCTTCCGTTGCCAATTTGCGTGGTCAGACCAAGTTCTGGCTGATGAAAAACGGTGTGTCCGTGAGAGGCGATTAATTCCACTTCGTCTTTGAAGTTGCCCATAAATGCGTTGACGGATTGTGCGATAAAGCGTCCCAACTCGTTATCTAAAAATGCCAGGTCTAAAGCTGTCATTTCCATAGCTTGTGACAATTTCTGACTTAAGTTGTCCGGATATTTTACCGTTTCGGCTTTGATAACGTCATATTCCCATTTGCCGTCAAGTTGTTTGAAATGGCAATAGGCCAAATCAACCCCGTCTAACGAGGTGCCTGACATAATGCCGATGACGTGGGAATGGCTGAGCTTTGGCATGTCCATTATTGCAAGAGGGATAATTTTTCCAGATGAATGCTTCGCGAACCTTTAACCAAGACGAGAGCATCGCTGATGGACTGCTTGCTGAAATAGTCGTTAGCGGCATCAACATCAACGAAACTGTGTGGGTCGGAAACCAAATGTTTGTGAAATTCGCTGCCGACGAAGTAGGCCTCGATGGAATGTTCTTGGCAAAGTGCGATGATGCGGGCGTGGGCGTCGTGGCTGACGCTCCCCAGTTCGCGCATATCTCCCAAAATGGCCACTTTATGCGGATGGTCAATGCTGAAGAGGTTGTTTAATGCCGCAGTCATACTGGTGGGGTTGGCGTTGTAGTAATCGGCAATGATGGTGTTGCTGCCGCGGTGTTCCACTTGGGAACGGTGGTTGGAGGGCTGGTAGTTGGCCAGGGCCTCGCAGATGTCGTCTTCACTCACGTCAAAATAGCGTCCCACGGCGGCGGCACACAGCAGGTTGGCCAAGTTGTAGGCACCCGTCAATTGCGTCTTCACTGTGCGGCCAAAGAGTGAAATGGTAAGCAGACCGTCGTTGCGGATGATTTTTCCACTGACGTTGGCCGTGACGTGGTCAATGGCGTAGGAATAAAGGTTCGGGTAGTCCAAATCTTGCGTTAATACGGGGTCGCCAATATTGACAAATAAAGTTCCTTGACGTGCAATGACGGAACGATAGAGTGCTTTTTTGGTGATGACGATGTTTTCTTGAGAGAGAAAACCTTCGATATGGGCAGTTCCGATATTGGTAATGATGCCGTGGGTGGGCTGGGATAATTGGCACAGATCTGCGATTTCTCCCGGATGGTTGGCTCCCATTTCCACGATGGCGATTTGCGTGTCGGGCTGAATGGACAGCAGCGTGAGCGGCACGCCGATGTGGTTGTTGAGATTGCCTTGCGTAAAACTGATGCGGTATTTTTTTGCCAAGACGGTAGATACCAATTCCTTAGTGGTGGTCTTGCCGTTGGTTCCCGTGATGCCGATGACGGGAATTTTCAAGTGTTCCCGATGGTATTTGGCTAATTGCTGCAAGGTTTGCAAGGTGTCGTCCACCACGATGCAGCGTGAATTGCCTGCCAGGTCTTTGCGGTTGGTGATGACGAAGGCCGCACCGGCGTCAAGGGCTTGCGTGGCAAAGCTGTTGCCGTCGAAGTTCTCGCCTTTCAGGCAGACAAAAATGGAGTCGGGGATGATGTTGCGCGTGTCCGTGCAAATCTGAGGATGTTCTAAATATTTGGCATAAATCTGTTCCATAGTGGAAATGAATATTTTTTGGCAAACTTACGCAAAAATTTTGGAAGTGACATTAAAATAGATGTAAAAAATAATAAGTGATTGTTATTATTCGTCTTTTATTGAAAAAAATCGTATTTTTGCATTCTCAATTCTATCATTATGGTGACGAAAGAACAGATTATCGAAGTGCTATCAACGATATATGACCCTGAAATCCCTGTCAATATCTGGGAGTTGGGCTTTATTTATGATATTCAAATTCAGCCCGACGACATTGTGAATATCCTGATGACTTTGACGGCACCTAATTGTCCTGTAGCAGAGTCACTTCCTATTGAAGTAAAAACGAAAGTTTCTGCTATTGAAGGAGTTAAGGGCGTTTCGTTGCGCCTGACTTTTGAACCGCCTTGGGATTTTGAAATGATGAGTGAAGCGGCAAAGGTGGAATTGGGATTGGATTTTTAGTGGTAAATAATGAATGTTGGAAGTGGTTCCAACGATAAAAATTTTTAATAATGAAAGGTATTATTCTCGCCGGCGGTTCCGGAACAAGATTGCACCCCATCACGCTTGCTATGAGTAAGCAGCTGATGCCGATTTACGATAAACCGATGATTTATTATCCGCTATCTACACTGATGCAGGCGGGAATTAATGAAATTCTGATTATCTCAACTCCACACGATTTGCCTCATTTTGAGCGTCTTTTGGGCGATGGTTCTCGCTTGGGCTGCCATTTCAGTTATGTCGTGCAGGAAGTGCCTAACGGATTGGCTCAGGCCTTTGTTCTGGGTGCCGACTTCATCGGTCGCGACAAGGCGGCTTTGGTCTTGGGCGATAATATTTTTTATGGTGGTGGCTTCGAAAATCATTTGGCCGAAAACAATGATCCCGACGGTGGCGTGATTTTCGCTTACCACGTGTCCGACCCTGAACGTTACGGTGTGGTGGAATTTAATGAGGATATGATTGCGGTTTCCATTGAGGAAAAACCCAAACAGCCCAAGTCCAACTATGCGGTTCCCGGCCTTTATTTTTATGATAATTCCGTGGTGGAAGTGGCCAAAAATATTCAACCGAGCGCTCGTGGTGAATACGAAATTACGGATGTTAATAAGTATTATCTGAATGCTGGTAAGCTGAAGGTCTGCAAGATGGATCGTGGAACGGCTTGGCTGGATACCGGCACGTTCAAGTCGCTGATTGACGCCACTCAGTTTGTGCAGGTGGTGGAAGACCGTCAGGGTCTGAAAGTGGGTTGCATTGAGGAAGTGGCTTATCGCCAGGGATTTATCAATGCGGAGCAATTGGAAAAAATTGCCCAGCCCTTGTTAAAGAGCGGTTATGGTAATTACTTGCTGAATTTGATTAAATAAAATACTGTTTATAGCGTCATAACGTCATAAACCGGTAATTGCAGTGCTTCCGATAATTTGTCGCGAAGCACTGTTGATTTTAGGGTATATCCGCTGGGCGACGTGGGGTTGACACATACGGCAAGAAGTTGCGCCGCAAACAGAACGAACAGACGCCCTCCCTTTTTCAAGAAGGCGTTGACGGTGTCGATGCCGGCAAAGATTTTGGTAAAATCTTTGGCTACCAGAACCGTTTGTTCAATATGGGGCTGGATTCGCAGGTAATCCAATATTTTGTCGGTAATGATGCCGCCAACATAAAAAGTTTGGCCGTATTTAAACAGTCTGTCTTTGTATTTGTCTAATAATAAAGTGGATGGAATTTCCAAGTCGTGCCATAAGCCATCACTGTCCTGTGCCCAAAGTCCGTTGTTGATGTCTGTGAGGGCGGCGCTGTTTCCAATATCGTATTTTGGGAGATGAATCAGCCGTGTGGTGAATTGGGTTTTGCGGATGAGTTCGGGAAGGTGTGGCGACAAGGCGGCACCGGTGCTTAAAATCAGACTTTCGGTTACCGTGGGGGCTCCAAAACTTTTCCGCGACAGTGCACCGTCAACCAGAGTGATATCGACGTTGTAAGTGTCCATTTCACTTAGCAGCTGTTTGAGTTTGCCGGTGCTGCTGGGACCTGAAATGATGGCTTTGCCACGTTGTAGGGCTTGGGCCGTCACCAATCTTCCCAATGTGCTTCCGTGGGTGGAAACATTGAGAATGTTGGACGTGGGCCGGCGTTCCTTGTAATGCTTTTCTGACGTGACGAAAATCGTTCCCTTGGCTAATTCGATTTCCGGTTTGTGCGTTTCCGTAACCTGATCTACGCGTTCACCGTCAATGCCGATGGAGGTCACAGCAATCTTTTTATCCGTCTTGTATAATTCTCTCAGAACATAATTCAAGCATTCCGTCTTGCCAGTGTTTTTTTCCATTCCGACAAACGAGACGCTTTTGTGCTGCAGAATTTGTTCAATAAGCGGAGACACAGTTTATTTTCTGCTATATTTTGATTTTCTGATAATGATAAGAATAATTCCCATAATGAAAATCAAAACCAAAGGAATGGCGATATTCAAGATGGAATAAAGATTTTTATGATTTCTGATTTTAACGGGATCCAACGAACCGATTTTGAAGTTTTTGGAGCGGATTTGCAATAAATCGTCGTCGTCGCAAAGGTAGTTGACGCAATTGAGCAGGAAGTTGGTGTTGTCGTACATTTCGCCCGTATAGATGTCATATCCTGTAGGATAGGGCTGGTTGTGCTGGCGGTCGATGAAGTTGCGGATGATGTCACCGTCGGCAATGAAAATCTGGCGGGTGGGTTCACTTTCGTGAAGGTAACCCAAGGCCTTCATCGTGTCGAACTCAATGGGGAGAATGCCGTCAAAGGCAGATTGGAACCTGCCTTCTACCAAGGCAGCGATAGGCAGGTACTTGAAGGCGTATTCTTGAAGGTTAGGCTGTGCCAGTCCCACGTTAATGGTGACGATGGCGGGAGTCGGTACCATTTTGGTGCGTTCTGACGTGGTCATCAAGACGGTTTTCTCCAGATTGACTTCCTTGCCAACAAAATCTATCGTTCCTGTAAAATCGGATTTGATTTCCTTGATGTTTCTCACGATAGGATGTTCGCTGAAATTGACCACTTTGAGGCAGTACGGAAAATTCATAAACTTGTACTGTTGTTGGTCGCCGATGGTTCCCACGCCGATAGGAATTTGCTGACAGCTTAAATCTTGTACCAAATTGGGATTGAGACGCACGCCGTAACTGAAAAACAAGTCGTTGAGTTGCAGGTTGCGTGGCGTGGCGAAAAATTCAGGGGTGTCTTGCAGACTGTCGGCAGAAGCCGTCGTGGCATCGATGAGCCACAAAATTTTACCTCCACGCATCAAAAATTGGTCGATGACATATTTGTCCGCATCGGGGAATGGTTCGGTGGGTTGGGCCACAATTAACACGTCGTACTTGTTGCCGTTGATGACCAATTCCTTGCTGACACTGTCTTTGACGGCAATGTCGTTGAGGGCGTTGACACGTCCGTTGATTCGTACACGGTCGATGTTGTAGAAACGCTGGAGTTGCCAAGCCATCCATGAAGTGGAGTAAAAGTCCATCTCGCCGTGACCGTCCAAAAAGGCCACTTTGGGTTTACTTCCCGTGATCAGTTTTCGTATGGAGGAAACGAGGTTGTATTCCAGTTCTTGGATGGAATATTCCAGCCAGTCGTTGCCACTGGGGTCGGCCACGATCAGTTCGGCGGGATATTCCTTGTCGCGGAAGGAAATCATGGCACCCGGGATGACGAAACGTGTGGAATAGCCGCTGGCATCCTCTTTGCTGATAGGAATGGGCTTAAGTCCTTTCTGGTTAAATTCGCCGAATATGGCATTGGCTTCTTCAGGAGTCTTATCCTTGATAGGGTCGATGAGTTCAAAATGAACATTCTTGGAATAACTTCTGAATTCTTGTAGAATATCCTTGGTTTTTTCTTTGAATAACTGATAATCAGCAGGAAGACCGTCTCCTTCCATATACACGCGGATATAGATGGGATCGTCAATGCTTTTGAGCATTTGGATGGTGGTGGAAGAGAGTGATAGACGTTTGTCCTTGGTCAAGTCCAATCTGAAAAACAGAAAAGAAGAAAGAATGTTGATGGCGATCAAAATGATGAAGCCCACAATCAGACTGGTGATGGCATTCTTCTTGAAACGTTGGCTGTTGTTACTTGCTTTTTCCATAATTATCGAAGATTTACCATTTTCTACTTAATAAAACGATTCTTGTGCCAAATAAAAAGAGGAAGATGACACTGAGGAAATAAATGAGGTCGCGAGAATCAACCACGCCCTTGCTGATAGAGGAGTAATGGTCGGCAATGCCCAAGGTTTTGATGAAGTAGCCGAAATTGCCGAGGGCGTCAAAAGAGTAGATGAAGTCGAAAGCGAAGAACATAATAAAGCAGAGTAGGGCGGCGATAATGAAGGCCACAATCTGGTTATTTGTCAATGAAGAAGAAAAAAGACCGATGGAGATAAAGGCCGAACCCAAGAGAATGAGACCTAGGTACGATCCCCAAGTGCTTCCCATATCAATATTGCCCACGGGGTTGCCGATGAGGTAAACCGTGATGACATAGACTAACGTCGGAATTAGGGTGATGACCAGCAGCGTAAGACAAGCCAGGAACTTGGCTCCGATAATCTGGTTGTCGGTCAGCGGCTTAGTAAAGAGAAGCTCGAGGGTTCCGCTTTTGCGTTCTTCGGCGAACGACCGCATTGTGATGGCGGGAACGAGGAAGATGAATAGGAATTCCGCCACGTTAAACAATCCCTGAATGTCGGATAATCCGGCAAAGATGACGTTGTTGATATTGGGAAAAACCCAAAGGAAAAGTCCTGCCACGATGAGAAATACGGCAATGAACACATAGCCCAAAACCGAACTCAAAAAGGACTTTACTTCTTTCAAATATAAACTATACATAGTATAAAAATTATAACTTGCAAAAATACGAAAATTTTGTATTGGACGAAAAAAGAAAATGCGAATCAGTTTTTCGTTTTGGATTGATTTATTTTGCTTCGAGATAATTAACAATAGTATTTTTGTTAGGAATAGTAGATCCCGTTGCTGTCACCGGCTTATTATAAACAAAAAAGTCAGCGTAATAATGCTGACTTTCTGTTTCTGCGGAAAGTAAGGGATTCGAACCCCTGGACCCCCGAAGGGGTCAACAGATTTCGAGTCTGCCCCATTCGACCACTCTGGCAACTTTCCGTCGGCAAAAATACAACTTTTTTCCTTTCCCTCCGCAGCCGTAAGCATAAAAAAACCGAAAAGATATCTTGTAACTTTTCGGTTTCTTTATAAATAGAAAGTTCTAACGAATTTCTAAAGCGTTTTGCCTTTATTTTTCGGGTTGTTGGCACAATTCTGTCAAAACACTGCAGGTTGACTTTGGATGTAAGAAGCCAATCATCAGGTTTTCAGCACCTTTGCGAGGAGCCTTGTCAATCAGGCGAACACCCTTTTCTTCAACTTCTGTCAAGGTGTTGGCAACATTGTCCACGTTGAAGGCAATGTGATGAACGCCTTCACCCTTGTTGGCGATGAACTTGGCAATGGTGCTTTCTTCTGACGTGGGTTCCAATAATTCAATCTTGGTTTGTCCAACTTTGAAGAAGGCAGTCTTCACTTTTTGATCAGCAACTTCTTCAATATTGTAACATTTCAGACCTAAAATATTTTCATAATAAGGAATGGCCTGGTTCAAATCTTTAACGGCAATGCCGATGTGTTCGATGTGTGAAATATTCATTGTTTTATGTTTAAGTGATTAATTTTGACTTTCCACGGGCATAACGAAAGCGTGAATACCTTGTTGGGGTGCGCTGTCATCCAATTTCTTGATTTCGGCGAGCAGCGGTGCCACCTTGTCTGCCGGCATAAACGCCAGCAAAGCGGAATTCAAGGTTGGCCATGCGTGGGTTCCATAATGCGGCTCACCCGTTTCGGTGCCGCGTCCTTGCACTTCCTGCCAAAAGGTAAATCCGCGAATCTCCAATTTATCCAAAATGGCGATAATTTCGTCGTAAAATGCCTGATAAAACGATATAAAAACAGCTTTCATATTTTCTTTATCTTGATTGATATTTTCTAAAATACTAGTTTTCACTTACTTCGGCAGCTTGCAAAGCCATTGCCTTTTTCATTTTCCTCTTTTCTCCATAATCGGCAAAGATACTATAAAGAATTGGAATAAGAATCAAGGTTACCAAAGTTGAAATGGTCAAACCCCAGGCAACAACCATACCCATCGAGTTCCACATTTCGGCACCTTCGCCTTTGTCCAATGCCAATGGAACCATACCCAAAACGGTGGTTAGCGTGGTCATCAAGATAGGACGAAGACGGGAACGTCCACCGGTAACGACGGCATCCTTTACGCTCATACCACGTTCACGACACAAGCTGGTGTAATCCACCAATACAATACCGTTCTTGACAACGATACCGATAAGCATCATTGCTCCAATCAAGGCCATGATACCCAAGGCGGTGTGCGTGAGGGCCAAACCGATAAATACACCGGTGAAGGCAAATGGGATGGAGAACATAATGACAAATGGGTAAACGAAGGACTCGAACTGGGCGGCCATAACCACATAAACCAACATCACAATCAGCAACATCAACGTGATGATGTCCTTGAAGGCATCTTGTTGGTCTTCCCAGGTACCTGCAATCTTATAATCCAATGTATTCGGAATTTCCATATTGTCGAGCTCTGTTTGTGCGGCGGCGACGATGTCACTCAAAACGGCATCTTTACCAACGACACAAGAAACTTTAACCATACGTTCGCGGTCCTTACGCACGATGGTTGGCGGAGTAAAGCTTTCAACAACCTTACCCACGTCTCCAATACGAATGCCGCGACCTTGATTGTTGTACATCAGGATGTTTTCAATGGATCGGGTGTCTTCACGGAATTCGGGAGCGTAACGTACGCGGATGTTGTATTCGTCACCGTCTTCGCGGAAATAGGAAGCGGTGTAGCCGTTGAAACGGTTACGCACATAACCGGCGGCAGTCGTTGAACTCAAACCGTTTTCTGCCAATTTGGTACGGTCAAGTAATACTCGCAATTCGGGAGTATATTCGTCACGGCTGATAACAACTTCGGTACAGCCAGGTACTTGACGCATACGATCGGCCACCTTGGCGGCAAATTCATCCGTGGTATTGAAATCATAACAATACAATTCAATATCTACCGTTGACTGTCCACCCATATTACCCTGGCCGGTGGATACAGAATAGGAGTTGATTTCAATATGCTTGCGCATAATCTCACGAATGCCGTCTGAAATTTCCGTGATGGATTTGTCACGTTCGGTCTTCTTGCTTAATCTGATGTTGAATGACAGCAGGTGTGTACCGTTGTCACGCATCAAACTGAAGGTGTTGTCTTCGTCAGGTTGTCCCACGGAGAAGTTGACACGTCTGACTTCGTCGGGGTAGGCCTCTCTGATTTCTTTTACCAGTTCGTCACCCAAGGCACGAGTGGTTTCCACACGCGTACCCATTGGCAACTTGACGGTTGCGCTCAAACGGGCATTATCTTGTGTTGGGAAAAATTCAGTCGGGATAAACTTAATCAATATACAACTTGAACCAAAAACGACAATAGCGATGATAACCACGCTTTTCCGGTGATTGACGCACCAGCGTAACATAGATGCGTAAGCGTCATCCAACCAGTTTAAGAATCTTTCAATAGGTGCATAAACGGCAGCAAACCATTTGCTCTTTTTAGGATTCTTTTTCAACATCAAAGAACAAAGCATAGGTGTCAAGGTCATAGCCGCCATCAAAGAAATGGCAATAACGATGGTGACAATCCAACCCAATTGCTTGAACAAAACACCTGACATACCGGTAATGAAGGTCAAGGGCAAGAATACGGCTACGATAACGAGCGTTGATGCCACGATGGAAAGGGAAACCTCGCTGGTGGCAAATACGGATGCAGCCTTGGGGTTCGAACCGCGCTCAATGTGGGTGGTGATGTTTTCCAATACCACAATGGAGTCGTCAACGACCATACCAATAGCAATACTCAATGATGACAAAGAAATGATATTCAGCGTGTTGCCTGTAATCAACAAATAGATAAACGAACCGATAAGGGAGACGGGCACTACCACGGCAATGATGATGGTGGCCCTCCATCGTCCTAAGAAGAAGAGTACGACAACGACTACCAACAACAAGATAATCAAGATGGTTTCTTCCAAACTGGCGATGGTGTTGGTAATGTTTTCAGAGTTATCTACCAAAATGTCCAATTTTACGTCAGCGGGAAGACTCTTCTTGATAGAAGGAAGTTGGTCTTTAACCTTTTGGGCAATTTCCACGGTGTTGGCATCGGTTTGTTTCTGAATGATAACCATGGCACCACGGCTGTCGTTGGTGAAAACCTCCTGCATACGTTCCTGCAGAGTATCTTTCACTTGGGCTACATCTTTTAAATAAATATTCTTATTAGAATAGCTGCCTACCACGACATCTTCCATTTCGTAGGCGTCTTCAAATTCGCCATCCACACGCAGGGTGTAAGTCTTGGAACCCACGTCCATGATACCCAGTGACACGTTTCTGTTTTCTGCACCCAAAACGCTGGCAATGCCTTCGATGGTGAGGTTGTAGGCCTCCAATTTGTAAGGATCGCAATAGACTTGGATTTCACGTTGCGGAGCACCCGAAATGGAAACGGCACCTACACCGCTGATACGACTCAACGGGGAAGCTACCTTGTCGTCCAAAATCTTGTAAAGGGCCTGGGTGCTTTGGTCTGATTCTACCGAAAGCATCACGATAGGAAGGTCGTCGGCACTAAACTTGAACAAGAACGGTTGGTTGGCTTCGTCAGGCAATTGAGACGTAACCATATCCAATTTGTCGCGGACATCGTTGGTCTTTTCTTCAATATCCACACCATATTCAAATTCCAAGTAGATGATAGAGTAGTTTTCCTTAGAGTTGGAAGTGATGTGCTTCATATCACTTAAAGTGTTCAAGACATTTTCCAACGGCTTGGAAACGTTGTCTTCAATATCTTCGGCACTCGCACCTGGATAAACCGTGAAAACCATAATGGTATTACTGTCCATGTGCGGGAATAAGTCAACGGGAAGTTTGGTCAAGGAAAAAATACCAATAATGACAACGGCCACATAAATCAGCCCTGTCATAATCGGACGACTAACGGATTTTTGATATAAACTCATATCCTTCTGATTTTCAGATTAGTAGTAAAATTATTTTTCAATATCGACTTCCAAACTGTCTTTCAATCTTGCCAAACCGGAAGTGGCCAAATAAACACCGTCCTTGATGTCTTCGTTGAGCAATTCGTACTTGGTGTCCAAGTGGCGACCTAATTGAACCTGCTTGAAGAAAATACGACCGTTGTCATAAACGTAAACATAACGGTTGCCAGAACCTTGCTGTCTGTAAATGGCTTCGTCGGGAACGACAATGTGGTTGACCATACCAAAGTTGATGGTTACGCGGGCATACATACCAGGGCGTACGCGGCGGTCACCGTTTGGCAATTGAATTTCTACCGGGAAGGTGTGTGTCGTGCCATCAATGGTGGGATAAATCAAGCTGACTTTTCCTTTGAAAACTTCGCCATCGTATGCATCTACAAGGATATCCACCGGCATACCGACTTTAACCTTGGTAAATAATGCTTCTGAAATGTTGATGAGCATCTTGACAGGGTTGATTTGCTGCACCTGAACTACGGGAAGTCCGCCGTACAAGTCGCCGCTATCGTAATTTCTGGCGGTGATAACGCCATTCAAAGGACTGAGCAATTGGGTGTTTTCCAGTAAGTTGTCGTAGGAAGTCTGGGTGACATCCAAATTTGTCTTCATCGCATCCCAGTCTGATTTTGAAACGCCGCCGACTTTGTAGAGTTCGTCAATACGTTTGAAACTGGTTTTCAAATTGTCCAATTGGCTTTTGGTTTGCTTTAGACTGTTTTCGTTCATCTGAACAAGCACTTGGCCTTTGGTGACGTAATCTCCGACTTCCACGAAGATTTTGTCAATACGGCCACCGGTAAGCGGTGCAATGTTGTTGACAGCTTCGGCCTGAATGATGGCAGTGTATTCGTACAGCTGCTCCACTTCCTGAATGGCAACCTGTTGTACTTTGATTTTGAATTTTTCATCCACAGTGCCGGTGTCGGCTTTCTTGTTAGAGCAGGCGGCAAAAACCACCAAACAGCCCATCAATCCGAATAAAAAGTTTTTTCTCATTGTTTATATTTTTTAATTTTTATTTCCGAAATTAATAAAGTCAAAGGTTAGAGGATTTTATTCATTGCCAATCAAAGCGTCTAAAGAAGCCTTGGCGGTCAAAAAGTTGAAAAGGGATTGGCAGTAGGTAAGACGAGTCGTTGTAAGCATCAATTCGGCAGCGTTGAGGTCAATCCAGGTATTCAAGCCGACTTCGTATTGTTTTTGAGCGATTTCGTGTGTTTTTTCTGCCTGCTGCATGGTTTCTTTATCGGAAGCCAGATCTTCCAATGACTGCTGCATATCATTCAGATAGCTTTGTGCGCCAAGACGAAGATTGCGTTCCACGTCAAGACGTTGGTCTTCCATATTTTGAATGTTTAGGTTGGCTTGTTTGAGTTGATAGGAAGTTGCGGCCCAGGAAACGATGGGAACCGACAAACCCAGACCGATGACTGAATACGGAAAATTGTTGAATTCGCCGCCCGTGTCACCCATACCGTTATACATCAGACTTCCGGTGAAGGCCAAATTGGGACAAGCGGAACTCTTGATAATCTTTTTGGATTGCTGCAGTTCCTCAATTCCAAGGTCTAATTGACGCAAAGAACTGTTGTTGTCCAAGCTGATTTGATCTAGGTGCGGAACGAAGGAATTCAAGATTTCTTCTTCATAATCATAAAGTTCACCGTCAAAAATCACAGGTTCATTCACATCCATACCCAAAATGATCTTGAGCCTCATATAGGCTAAAGTGGTGGCTTTGGCAGCAGAAGTCACGTCTGGACGCAAATTCTGTAATGCCACGTCGGAACGGAGTTTCTCAAAATCGGATACTAAGCCCTGGTTATATTGTTTTGTCACCAAGTCGTTGTTGGCTTGGGTGTTTTCATAACTTTTTTGCAGAACCAAATGACCTAATTTCGCCACCAAATAGGTGTAATAGGCCTGCTTAATCTGATTTACCAACTCCAGTTTGGATGAGCGGGCCGATTCCATCGCCAATTCAATATCCATTTGCGATAATTTCAGACTGGTCCACAAAGCTGGTGCGATGACGGGCAGTGACAAAGATGCGCCTACCGAATAGTTATGGTCTTTACCCACCTTGATATTCATATCCTGACCGCCCATACTCATAGCCATACTCTGTTTCAAAAGGGTATATTGATAAGAGCCAGACAGTGACACATTGGGAAAAAGTGACACAATCTGTTCTTTCTTGTATTCTTGCTTAATCTGAATGTCTCGTCCGGCAATGCGAATGGAAGGACTTTCACTGAGTCCTATTTCGATGGCTTTTTGCAAATTGATATGGACAGAATCCTTTTGTTCTTGAGCAATGATTAGTCCTGTGGAGAGAAGCAGTAGGCCTGCAATCAAGCTGAATCTTGAAATTTTCCTGAGGTGAGTTGTCATCTTTAATTTAAATTATATATTGTTAATGTTTTGACTCAAAAGTGCTTATGTTATTTTATAAGGCGAATTTTTGAATGTGCAAATTTACTGATTTTTTAGTAATAAATATGGGGGGAAAAGCGATTTTCAATCAAAATGAAAAATACTTCAATGAAAGAGGATTTTTTGCCGATGAAAAATAAGTGGAAAAAATTTTCACAAGGTGGTTCATATATGACGAAATATTTGTAATTTTGCTGATTAAAATTTTATACAATGGCTACGAAATATGTATTTGTCTCAGGCGGTGTGGTATCAGGCTTAGGAAAGGGTATCACGGCAGCATCTCTTGGTCGTCTATTGAAGTCACGCGGCGTGAAAGTGACCATGCAAAAGTTGGATCCATACTTGAATATGGACCCGGGAACAATGAACCCGTATCAACACGGAGAAGTCTTTGTTACCGAAGACGGTGGCGAAACCGATTTGGATATCGGACATTATGAACGCTTCATCGACGAGAGTCTGAGCAAATACTGCAATGTCACGGCAGGTAAAGTGTATTATCAAGTTATTGATAATGAACGAAATGGTGCATACGCTGGTTCTACTATCCAGATGATTCCGCATATCACCAATATGATCAAGGATAAAATCCGCCTAAATGCCCAATCCAACAATGCCGATGTGGCAATTGTGGAAATCGGGGGCACCGTTGGCGATTATGAGAGTTTGCCTTTCCTGGAAGCTATTCGCCAGTTCTCCAGCGAAGAGGGCTACGACAATTGTATGTACATTCACGTGGCCCTGATTCCTTTTATCACGCCGAGCAATGAGTTGAAAACCAAGCCGGCACAGCATAGCGTGAAGGAACTGTTGAGCTTGGGTATCCAACCCGATATCCTGGTTTGTCGCTGCGATCGTCCCCTTGGAAAGGACATCAAGCAAAAATTGTCGCTGTTCTGCAACGTGAAGTTGGAATGCGTCATTGAAAATACGAATATGCCGTCTTTGTACGAAGTGCCATTGGCTTTGGAAGAAGAAGGCTTGGCCGAACAGGTGATTAAGCGTCTGAAGATTCAGTGCCAGGAAAAGAATCTTCAGGATTGGGAAGATATGGTGAATCGTAGCAAAAAATTGTCTCATCATAGCAAAATCGGCCTGGTGGGCAAGTATATTGAATTGCAGGATGCCTATATCAGCGTGGTGGAAGCCCTGAAACACGCTTCGATTTATAACGATACGAAACTCGAAATCAAGTGGATTGATTCGGAAGATATTACCGAAAAGACAGCCGGCACCTTGTTGAATGACGTGGATGCGATCATTATTCCGGGTGGTTTTGGCTCTCGCGGCATCGAAGGCAAAATCAACGCGGCTCGTTTCGCTCGTGAAAACAAAATCCCGTATCTCGGCTTGTGTTTAGGTATGCAGATCGCCATCATCGAATTTGCTCGCCATATTTGTAAGTTGGAAAAAGCCAACAGCAAGGAAATCGATTCCAACACGCCTTATCCGGTTATCGATTTCTTGCCCGGACAAAACGAATATAGTATGCTGGGTGGAACGCTGCGCCTCGGTAAATATCCTTGTAAGTTGAAAAAAGGTACGAAGGCATTCGAAGCATACGGCGAAGAGTTGATTTCTGAACGTCATCGTCATCGCTATGAAGTAAATAACGATTACCGTGAAGTGCTTTCTCAAAACGGGATGGTGTTCTGCGGGACTTCACCCAACGACAGCATCGTGGAAATGATTGAACTGCCCGATCATCCTTGGTTCGTGGCTTGCCAGTTCCATCCGGAGTTGAAATCACGACCCAATCGTCCGCATCCGTTGTTTATGGGCTTTATGAAGGCCGCGGTTCAGTTTGCGAAAAAATAATTCAAATAGAGTGAATATAGGCAGGGTTAATCCTGCCTATTTGCTCATTTTTCGGACCGATTTTACCTTCAATAATTCGTTCTGAAAAAATAATTCTTTATGTTAAAAAGGTTAGTTGATTAATCTGAAATGAAAAAGATCGTCATACAGAAAGGTAAGGAAAAGTCGTTGCAGAGATTCCATCCTTGGGTATTCTCTGGGGCAATCGCACGAAAGGATAAGGGAATTGCTGAAGGAGAAGTGGTGGAGGTTTTTGACGCTTATGATAATTTTATGGCCATCGGTCATTATCATACGAGTTCAATTTCGGTGCGCATCTTCAGCTTTGACAAGGTGGAAGTGAATCGAGATTTCTGGAAAATGAAGATTGAGCGGGCCATCGCTTATCGCAAGATGATTTATCTTTTTGATAATCAAAATACTACGTTGTTTAGACTGATAAACGGGGAAGGCGATGGAATGCCGGGACTGATTGCCGATTGGTATAACGGTCACCTGGTGCTCCAATTCCATTCATACGGGATGTACCTGATGCGTGAACTGCTGGTTGATATTTTCAAGGAGTTGTTGGCCGACCGGTTGAAATCGATTTTCAATAAGAGTGCCACGACGCTTTCCGAATCCAATGCCTTTGTTCCTTCCAACGAGTTGCTTTACGGTACGTTGGATGAAGAGGTGTTGGTGCACGAAAATGGTGTTCCATTTTACATCGATATTCCACAGGGACAGAAAACGGGTTTCTTCATTGACCAACGGGACAATCGGAAAATGGTGGGCGAGTTTTGTAGCGGAAAGAAAGTGCTCAATCTGTTTTGTTATACAGGTGGTTTTTCTGCTTACGCATTGCAGGGTGGGGCAGAATTGGTACATTCCGTGGATATTTCCAAGCGAGCCATTGAACAAACCAATGAAAATATCGCCTTGTTGGGTGACTTGGCCCGGTGTCACGAGGCTTTTGCCGCCAATGTTTTTGATTTTATCGAAGAAATGCCTGACCATTTCTACGATGTCATTGTGGTAGATCCGCCGGCTTTCGCTAAACATTACAAAGTGAAAGAACAGGGAATTAAGGGCTACCGAAACATCAACCGTAAGGCAATGGAAAAGGTAAAACCTGGAGGAATGATCTTTACCTTTTCGTGTTCCCAAGCCATTTCCAAGGAGGATTTCCAAACGATTATTTTCTCTGCCGCGGCTATGGAACATAAAAATATCCGAATAATCAAGAATTTACAACATGCTTTGGACCATCCTGTCAATATTTTCCATCCAGAAGGAAGCTATTTGAAAGGTATGGCTTTGAGTATCGAATAATTATAATTTTCACCTGATGAAATTTGCCAATCCTTTGTTTCTGATTGCTTTAAGCGCTGTCTTGATACCGATTATCATTCATCTTTTTAATTTTAGAAAATACAAGACGGTTTATTTTTCCAATGTTAAAATGCTGGAAGATGTCTTGCTTAAGACAAAGAAGGAATCCCGACTGCAACAATATATCGTGTTGGCATTGAGAGTGTTGGCTATTGCGGCATTGGCTATCGCCTTTGCCCAGCCGTTTATTCCGAAAAACAATCTCAGTAGTCATAAGGGTAATGTGGTGACCATTTTCGTGGATAATTCCTTTTCAATGGATGCCAATTCAAAGGACGGAACTTTGCTTTATGATGCGGTTGAGGCCGCAAAAAATGTGGTCAATGCTTTTTCTTATGCTGATGATTTTGTGCTGACAACACAAGATTTTTCTTCAAAGGAGTCTCATATCTTAAATAAAGATGAGATTTTGTCGATGTTGGATGATATCCAGCCGTCGGCACAAAGCCACACGATGGCTGAAATAGTTGCTTTCGCACAAAATACGGCTTCTTATTCTCATAAATCGAACCATATTAATTATTTTATTTCAGATTTTCAGAAAAATACTTTTGACGCAGCCGCTTTGAAACGGGATTCGTTGAATCGCAATTTCTTGATTCCGATAGAAGTAAGGCATACCGACAATGTTTCCATTGACAGTTGCTGGTTCTTGACTCCGGTGTTTAATGTTGGACAGTCGGTCACCCTCACGGTGAGGATTCATAATTACGGCACTACAGATGTGAACAAGTTGCCGCTTAAGTTGTATGTCAATGATGAACAGAAGGCATTGGCGGCCGTGGATGTAAAGGCGGAAAGTTATGCCGATTATCAGATGAACTATACGATAACCGGTGACGGAGTCCAGTGCGGCGTGGTGCGTATAGAAGATAGCCCTATTATTTTTGACGACGAGTTGTTTTTTGTCTATACCGTGGCTTCGGCCAATAATATTATCGTGGTTAATGCCAAGGAAAATCGTTATTTGAA
Source organism: Bacteroidales bacterium (assembly GCA_024400755.1). Lineage (GTDB taxonomy): Bacteria > Bacteroidota > Bacteroidia > Bacteroidales > WCHB1-69 > RUG11690. The sequence goes on from JAKSMG010000002.1 coordinate 171,068, forward strand.
GGCGATGTATGGTATGGATTCGTTGTTCGTCTATCAGGAAATGAATGAAAAACAAGTCAATTATTCACAATTTAAGACTTGTAATCTTTTAGTTTTAGACCAACTTCAAAGAATTTCTTCGGGAATGGCCTCTGAAGTAGAGAAATATGTCAATGCGGGCGGAACTTTGTTGTTTTTCCCTGCTGAAGAGATGGATGAGTCGGTTAATGGCTTTTTGGCTCAGTTGGGCGTGGGTCAGTATGGAAAGTTGGCTCAAACCAAGATGAAAGTGGGAAAGGTTAATTTGGAAAGCGTTTATTTCAGCGGAGCAATACAGTCTTCTTCCGAAAGAATGACGATGCCAACGCTGACACAGTATTTTCCTATTGCCAGCACTGCCGGTACCACGGCGATGGAAGAGGTAATGTCCTTGGAAAACGGAAGTCCGTTTTTAACTTCTTATCCTTGTGGACAAGGACGCGTCTTGTTGTGTGCGGTTCCTCTGAACGATGCGTTCGGAGATGCTCAGCGCAATGCCATTGTCTTTGTTCCCTTGCACAATGCTGCCATTATGAATGTGAAACAGGGTCGCCTGTATAATGTGATGGGACGTGATGAACAAGCTTCAGTACCTAATCAGTCAACGTCTGGTGAAAAGGTGTTCTCGCTGAAATCGCAGGACAAATCTATGGATTTTATTCCCGAACAGCGTCCCTTGGGCAATGAAATTATGTTGTATTTTCATTCACAGATTACAAAGTCTGGAATTTATGATGTCTTTTTAGATGACGTGAAAATCACTTCCTTGGCATTCAATTTCAACAGAAATGAATCTGATTTAGATTATTATGATTCAGGTGATTTGAAGGATTTGGCAGGCGATGAGGTGCAGGTTTTGGATGCTCAGACTAAGGATTTATCCAAAAACATTGCCGATAGTTTCAATGGTATTCCGTTGTGGCGTTATTTTGTTTTATTCGCCTTGTTGTGCATCATTGCTGAAATTTGTGTGTTACGTTTTTGGAAAGTTTCCGCTAAGATCGAAGCTCGGTAACTTTCTTTTGGAAATAGTAATTTTATTAACTTAACATATTGATAATTAGTATGAAGAAAATAATTCTGACGTTATTATCCTTGCTTTGTCTATGGCAGTTGTCCGCACAACGCGTGGAAGCCGATTGGGAATCCATCAAGACCAATCATCCCTATCCTCAATGGTTCAAGGATGCCAAATTGGGAATTTTTATCCATTGGGGTGTTTATTCTGTTCCATCTTATTGCCATTCAGATGGTTATGCTGAATGGTATTATCGTGGATTGATGACTAATGACAGCAATCGTGTGGCATTTCAAAAAAAGAATTATGGGGAAAATTTTCAATATCGTGATTTTGCCCCAATGTTTAAGGGAGAGTTGTTTAATGCTGATGAATGGGCGAATTTGTTCCAGCGTGCGGGAGCAAAATATGTGATTTTGGTCACAAAACATCACGACGGATATTGTATGTGGGACAGTAAATACGCTCCCAATTGGAATAGTGTGGAAGGTGGCCCCCATAGAAACGTGGTGTCGGAAGTGACGGATGCGGTGCGTGCTAAAGGAATGAAGATGGGCTTTTACTATTCTCTGCCAGAATGGACCAATCCGTTACATATCTGGTATGAAGATCCCAATGATTCCATTGGAAAATATGTGGAACAGCATATGATTCCTCAGTTCAAGGAATTGGTTTCTCGCTATAAGCCCTCTTTGATTTTTGCAGATGGCGAATGGTTTAATACGGCCGAGCAGTGGCACGCTAAGGAATTGATTGCGTGGTATTACAATTTGGTTGGTCCAGAGGCTATTGTCAACGATAGATGGGGTAGTGGAGCAGATTATGGTTTCAAAACCCCCGAGTATAAGGGTGCCATTATGGATACGACGCGTCCGTGGGCGGAATGTCGTGGCTTGGGACGATCCTTTGCACTTAATCGTGGTGAACCTATAGAAAATTATCTGACTTCGGATCAGCTGATTCGCCATTTTGTGAAGTTGGTGGCTGCTGGTGGCGGTATGACGTTGAATGTCGGACCAGCCGCAGATGGACAGATTCCTCTTTTGCAACAAGAACGTTTGTTGGATTTGGGAAATTGGTTAAAAATCAATGGCGAAGCTATATACGGCTCAAGACCATATCAAAAAATGTATGAGCTTCGTGAAGTACAGGTTGAGGAAGCTGATACTGTTAGAATTGTATCGGAACCTTACGTTTGTTACACTACGCAGTCCAACGCATTGTATGCCATTGCTTTGGAATATCCTGATGACCAATTGGTTTTGAATATTCCATCTCCTGCAAAAAATACCAAAGTCATTTTATTGGGCTGTGACAAGCAGTTGCGCTGGAAATACAAGAACCATCAGATGATTATTGATACAAAATCATTGAAGTATAGTGATTTGCATAGCACTGCTGCTTGGGTATTTAAAATATATTGATTAAAAAAATTATCCCGTTAATCACGGTTTCAAACAAGCAATAGGTACGACAAATATTCCGTCTTTTCGCCGATAGGCGTATTGACCAACGGCGGTAACAATCATACAAAAGGAAGGTTCGTTCATTCGTTGGGTATCAATGATTGACCTCAAGGAATTGATGGAACGGGCAGCTTCCTCAATTTTGGTATTGCCGCCCAATTTGATTTCAATTAAGGCGTATTGTCCATTGCGGCGGTGCAGTACGGTGTCACATTCCAATCCGTTGCTGTCGCGGTAATGATATAGTTTGCCATCTAAGTTGTCGGCATAGATTCGTAAGTCGCGTACGACCAAGTTCTCAAAAAACATACCGCAGGCCTTGAGGTCGTTTTTCAAGTCGTTAGGGCCAATGCCTAAAGCGGCTGTGGCAATGCTTGGATCCATAAAATACCGGTTGTCAGATGTGCGAATGATGGTTTTACTGCGAAGATTTGGATTCCAGGAGGGCATATCCTCAATGGTGAATAATTTCTTAAAGGCATCGACATAGTCTTTGACTGTTTCATCAGAAATATTTTGACTGTCATTGCTCTTGATGTCTTGACAAATGGTGCGGTATGGCACTTGGTGTCCTAAATTTCGGGCGTATGAATGTAAGATCAGCTTAGCACGTTCTGGACTTCGACGTGTATTGTCCACACGTTTTATATCTATTTCTGTAATTGCGTCGTAGTAGTCCAATGCCTGGTCCAATGCAAGTTTCTCGGACAAGAATGTGGCGGCCGGCCATCCGCCACGACAGATTAAAAAGGTAATGGCATCCAAGTCCAATTCATTGGGAATGACATCAATGTCGCCCCCATCAAACAAATCGCCTAAACTGACCTTTCCATTAGATTCTCCTGATTCAAAAAGACTCATAGTTCGCATTTTGAGGCGGCTGATTCGACCTGTTCCGCTGTGGACGGTTTTATAGGCCTCGGGCAAAACAGAAGATCCAGTTAGAATGAATTGTCCAGGTTCACCTCGTTCATCCACTTCACTGCGTATCATATCCCAAATTCCAGGAATAGTTTGCCATTCGTCAAATAAGCGTGGAACGGCTCCAAGTAGGATTTGTTCTGGAGCAACGTCTAAAGCATCAAGAGTGTTTAGTAAAACAGAAGTTTTGCCTAACATCAATGTGCTTTTGGCTATCCGTTTGGCCGTGGTGGTTTTGCCGCACCATTTGGGCCCGTCTATCAATACGGCTCCTTTTCCTGCCAATTTGCGCAGTAGCATTTCATCGGAAATACGATACTTGTATGCTTTCATTTTCTTGATGATTTAAAATTTCTGCAAAAGTACTAAAAATAAATGATATAAATGATAAAATAAATAAATTTTCGGTAAATTGTGGCGATTTTATTCGGTAAAATATAGTGAATTTATTCGTTAAATTGTGGCAAATTTGTTCGGTAAAATATAGCGAATTTATTTGGTAAATTGTAGTAATTATATTCGGTAAAATGTAGCAAATTTATTCGTTAAATTGTAGCGATTTTATTCGGTAAAATATAGCGGTTTTGTTCGTTAAAATGTAGCGATTTTGTTCGTCAAATTGTGGTAATAATATTTGATGATTTAAAGAAATCGTATCGAAAAGTCGTCTAAAGACTAAGCAGATATGAGAGTGGTTCACTTAAAAGTCAACGGGTAGCAGCAGTGAAAGCCATTGTTGTTCTTCAAGAAAGCAATAGCTTTAGCCGATAAAAGTCTATCCATACGTGTCTTTCGTCTAATATTCTTTGCTTTTCAAGCTTTGTGCGTGATATATCGCGGTAATGATGTTTATTTCAAATATTTTTTGGAAAAAATATTGTATTTTAAAATGCAGTAAATGGCTCGAAATCCGTCTTTCCATCCGATTTTTTTCCCTTCTTCGTAAGTTCTACCATAATAGGAAATCCCCACTTCGTAAATTCTAATGCCTTTGAAACGTGCGATTTTTGCTGTTACTTCCGGTTCAAAACCGAATCTGTTTTCTTGAAAATAGATGCTTTTGATAATGTCGGCACGGAATAATTTATAGCAGGTTTCCATATCGCTAAGGTTGAGGTTGGAAAACATATTGGAGAGAAATGTGAGAAAACGGTTTCCTCGAGAATGCCAGAAAAAGAGAATGCGATGAGCGTTGCCACCCATAAAACGTGAACCGTAAACCACGTCGGCATAACCGTCAACGACAGGCTTGAGCAACAAATTGTATTCCTCAGGGTCGTATTCGAGGTCGGCATCCTGGACGATGACATAGTCACCGGTGGCCTCGTCGAAGCCTCGGTGTAGTGCCGCCCCCTTTCCCATATTGCAAGCTTGCTCGTAATAGTGCATTTCAATATCCTGATGAGCGGAAATGTAGTCGGTGATGACTTGTTTAGACCTGTCCTTTGAACCATCATCCACCAAGATTATTTCTTTTGTGAATCCATTTATCAGGTTGACAGCCAATACTTTGTCGAGTATTTGATGGATGGTTTTTTCTTCGTTGTAAACAGGAATGACGATGGATAATTTCATAAAAAGCAATTTGTGGACAAAGGTACGAATATTTTTTGTATTTTTGCAGCGTCATTTGCGAACGTAAATGCTTTTCGGGGTGTAGCGCAGTTGGTAGCGCGCTACGTTCGGGACGTAGAGGCCGCAAGTTCGAGTCTTGTCACCCCGACAAACAAAAAAGGGAAGGTTTGAACCTTCCCTTTTTCTATTAATATTTGTAAAAGCCCTCGCCGGTTTTTCTACCAAGCAAACCGGCACGAACCATTTTTCTCAACAATGGATGCGGACGATATTTAGGATCGCCAAATTCGTTATAGAGCACTTCCATAATGGCTAAGTTTACATCGTTGCCAATAAGGTCGGCCAATGCCAGTGGTCCCATAGGATGGTTGGCACCCAACATCATACATTTGTCGATGTCTTCAGCAGAAGCGATACCGTCTGCCAAGATGCCGACAGCTTCGTTAATCATAGGGATTAAGATACGGTTTACGACAAAACCGGGAGCTTCGTTGACCAAAACGGGAGTCTTACCGATTGAAGTGGCCAAATCGACAATTTGCTTGCAAACATCTTCTGAAGTAACTTGACCTTTGATAACTTCAACCAATGCCATACGGTCGGCAGGATTGAAGAAGTGCATACCGATGAACTGGCTTGGACGGCTGGTACAAGCAGCGATTTCGGTGATAGATAAAGATGAAGAATTGGTGGCGAAAATGGTTTCAGCTTTGCAAATTTTGTCTAATTCGGTGAAAACATCCTTTTTCAACTGCATATCTTCAACAGCGGCTTCGATAACTAAATCGGCATCAGCAAAAGCAGCATAGTCGGTTGTCGTGGTAATGTTTTTCAGGATGGCATCAACGGCGTCTTGGGTAAGTTTGCCTTTTTCAACCAATTTGGCGTATCCTTTTGCAAAAGAAGCCATAGCTTTGTCCAAGCTGGCTTGTGTTCTACTCTTCATGACAACGGGCATCTTGGCAGCGAAAGCCTTAACGATACCTTTGGCCATGGTTCCAGTTCCAATAACACAAATTTTCATAATGATATATTTTTTAGGTTGTAATTAATTTGTATTTGCTTTCAATATATTGTTATAAACAATAAATTCAAATTAACTTGGATTATTGTCAGTTCCCTATTCATTGATAAATTGGGCGGGACGTTTGGTCAGAAAAGCCGTCATACCTTCTTTTTGGTCCTTTGTGGCGAAGCACTGACCGAACATCTTGTTTTCAAAAGCGATAGCGTCGTCAGCGTCAAGGTCGTATTCGGCATTGATGCATTGTTTGGCATACTTGATGGCAATAGGTGCCATAGCGCAAATTTTGCCTGCCATCGTTTGAGCGGCCGTCATCAGTTCTTCGCGAGGATAAACGGCATTTACCAAACCGATCCGCAGTGCTTCGTCGGCACGGATGGCTTTGCCCGTGTAGATCATTTCCTTGGCATAACCCATTCCCACCAATTTGGCTAAACGGTAAGTGCCTGAAAAACCTGGAATAATGCCCAAGCCGACTTCCGGTTGGCCAAACTTGGCATTGTCGGAACAAATGCGGATGTCGCAAGCCATTGCCAGTTCGCAACCGCCACCCAGGGCGAATCCATTAACGGCAGCAATGACGGGAATGGGCAAGTTTTCGATTTTACGGAACACTTGCGCTCCCAAGCGACCAAAATTTTCGCCTTCTGAGGCATTGAGATTTTGCATTTCACTGATGTCGGCTCCTGCCACAAAAGATTTTTCGCCATCTCCCGTGATGATTAAAACTTTAATTTGTGAATCGATATGATCAACGAAATCACCTAATTCTTTCAAAATGGTGGAATTAAGTGCGTTTAATGACTTTGGCGCAGAAATGGTGAGCGTGCAAATCTCCTTTTCTGTATTGATTTTTAAAAAATTATATTCCATAAAATGATTAGTTTTGAATTTTCAATCTGCAAATTTACACAAAACTTTTGGATTATTCATCGACGCAAAGAAAAAAATATAGATTATAGATTCAACTAGCAAGCGCAACAAAATTAGTCGAAATTTTGCGACTTTACAAGATGGAAGGAGATAATTCCCCCCAAAAATGAGCTTTTCTTAGGGTGGATGAGGAATATGTCAAAACAAGACGAAAAAGAATAATTTCGAAAAAAATTGTATCTTTGCAAATTAAACTTATAAGAGCTATGAAACCGACTTTATTAATACTTGCTGCCGGAATGGGCAGCCGCTACGGAGGATTGAAGCAATTGGACCATCTCGGACCCAACGGGGAAACCATTATGGATTACTCAGTCAACGATGCCATAGCTGCAGGTTATGGCAAGGTGGTTTTCGTCATCCGAAAAAGTATGGAAGATGATTTTAAGAAGTTTATTCTCAGCAAATATTGCGACAAAATAGCTACGGACTACGTTTTTCAGGAATTGGATGCTTTGCCCGATGGGTTTTCGGTTAATCCGGAACGTGTAAAACCATACGGTACTGCACACGCTATCCTGATGGCGAAAGATGCCATCCACGAACCGTTCACCGTTATCAATGCGGATGATTTTTATGGTAAAAACAGTTTTAGGACGATGGCACAATTTTTACTGCAAAAACAAGATTCCGACCGCCCGCAATTTTCTATGGTGGGTTACCAACTCCGCAATACGCTGTCTGAACACGGCTCTGTTTCGCGCGGGGTTTGCCAAACCGACAATCAGCACAATTTGGTAAGCATTACCGAAATGACCAAAATCAGTCGTACGGCAAACGGTATTCAGAATGTTGACGATAACGGAATCACCAACTTGGCCGAAGATACCGTCGTTTCGATGAATTTTTGGGGATTTACCCCCTATTTCTTCGAATGCCTTCAGGATATGTTCATCGATTTTCTGAAGAAAAACAATGACAACCCGAAGTCTGAATTTCAGATTCCGACCGTGGTTAACCATTTTTTGCAGAGTAAGACAGCGGATATCAAGGTCTTGGTTACCGATGCCCAATGGTTTGGCGTTACTTACCAGGAAGATCGTCCTCTTGTGGTTGAAAAATTAAAAAATCTCCGATAGTCGATGCGATACTTTATGCGATTGGCATTCAACGGCACACCCTTTTTTGGTTGGCAAATGCAACCGAAAAATGTCAGCGTGCAGGGAACCATCGAAAACGCTTTGAGTCTGTTGTTACAGGTCCGCGATGAGCAGGGCCAATGCGAACGTATTGCCATCACGGGTTGCGGGCGTACCGACACAGGCGTACATGCCCGCGACTATACGGCTCATTTTGATTGCCCCTTCGAGTTGGAGGAAGACCGCCGTCGCCAATTGGTCAACAAACTAAATAGTTTTCTTCCAAAGGAAATCGTCATTTTTGACATTTTCCCCGTGGCGGACACCGCCCACGCTCGCTTTGATGCCATAGACCGTACCTATCGCTATTATGTCAACATCAAAAAAGATGCTTTCACTTTTCCTTACGCTTATCGTATTTTTGAAAAATTAGATGTCGAAAAAATGAACGAAGCGGCTCAACTGCTTCTTCAAAACGAGGATTTCACAAGTTTTTCCAAGGTTCACACGCAAGTTAACAATATGCGCTGTAAAGTGACACGGGCTCAATGGCTTCAAAAGGATGGACAACTTGTTTTTGAAATTACGGCCAATCGTTTTCTTCGTAATATGGTTCGGGCCATCGTCGGCACGCTGCTGCAAGTGGGGAAAGGCCGTCTGTCTGTAAATGATTTTCAACAGATTATACTTAAAAAAAATCGATGTGAAGCCGGTGATTCCGCACCTGCTCACGCACTTTTTTTGGAAAATGTCCGTTATGAATAAGGCATAAATTAACTTTATCCGATATGATGAAAAAAATCGCTTATTATATTTTTGGATTAATTATACTTGGCGAAATGCTATGGGGATGCAACAAACCTGTTTTTGACAAAGTTCAACTGCAATTTTCCACATCCTCCATCACTTTTGACACAGTTTTTACCACTTTGGGATCCACAACGCGACAATTTACCGTTTACAATCCGTCCGAACAGGATTTGAAAGTGGATGTCTTTTTAGGTGGTGGCAGCAGATCTTCTTTCAGTTTAAATGTCAATGGTGTGGCTGGAAACCAACAACAAGGTGTCATCATTCCCGCTAAAGACAGCATTTTTGTCTTTGTCAAAGTCACCATTAATCCTGGCAACACCAACCAACCGTTTTTGGTCAGCGATTCCGTTGTATTTCAAAATGGCCAAATTCAGCAGCAGGTCAATTTAACGGCATACGGACAAGATGCCCATTTTATCGTGGCCGATCCTGCTTCTGGCATCAAGGTGGTGGCCGCCGAGGGCGAGACCGTTACTTGGCACAACGACAAGCCCTACGTGGTTTTTGGCGGTTGGGCTGCTGTCGATTCCTTGGGCACCCTGAATATCGAGCCCGGAACGCGAATCTATTTTCACAAAGGTAGCGGACTTTTGGTTTGGCGTTATGGCAACATCCACGTCAACGGCACCAAAGAGCAGCCGGTGATTTTCAGAGGTGATCGTTTGGAAGCCCAATACGATGCCGACTGCAATCAGTGGGACCGTATCTGGATTTTGGAAGGAAGTGAGGAAAACACCATCAATTACGCTATTATCAGCAATGCTTTCGTTGGACTTCAAATCGAACCCTGGGGCGGATACGACGAAATTACCGTCACAGGCAACCGTAACGTCATTACCAATACCATCATCAAAAGCACCTTGAACAGTGGCATTGTGGCACGATATTCCAAAATCGAAGCTACCAACTGTGTCATTGCCAACAACGGAAGTTGTAGTTTGCAGTTGGAAGGCGGCGAATACGACTTCAAGCACGTCACGGTCGGCAATTATTACAGCGGAACTCCTGCCCGTAAAAATCCGGGACTTTACCTTAGCAACACCACTCAACTCTATGGCGCACCGATGGAAACTTCCGCCAATTTTACCAACTGCATTATTTACGGCAATATCAGTTCTGGCGAAGAAATCGTCATCACCGAAAACGAGGCGGCTCCTTTCCACTACAACTTTGAACACTGTCTCGTCAAGTCAAGTATTGTCAACGACCATTTTGTGAATTGCCACACGGGAGATCCCTACTTTGTCAATTCAGGCCACAACGACTATCATCTTAGAGCACTTTCATACGCCATCAATCGAGGCAAAAGCAATATAGGCGTTTATGACGACTTGGACGGCAATCTTCGTTCAAACATTCCTGATATGGGTGCCTACGAATATGTACCATAAAACATAATAAACTTATGAAAAAAATCTATCTTTTTATCTTATTGACAGTTATAATGTCTGCCTGTCATCAAAAAGAAGAAAATCAAGACTTAAAGCAAGAAGAAATGATAAACGAAGAATGCCTTATTTGTAAAGAACATCTTATCTATTTAGAAAAAGAAGAAATGATGGAATGTGCCGTTTGCCATCAGCAATTCAGCAGCAAGACACGTTGTGTCAACGGACATTTTGTCTGCGATGATTGTCATAGGTCAGGGATTGATTCGATTTTCCAATTTTGTCTTCAGGAAACCTCGAAAAATCCCGTTGAAATCCTGGAAAAGATGATGAAAATGTCATTCTGCCACATGCATGGTCCCGAACACCATATATTGGTTGGTTCCGCTTTGCTTACCGCCTATAAAAATGTCGGCGGCGACATTGATCTTTCGGAAGCGTTACTTGAAATGATGAAACGGGGCAAACAAGTGCCTGGTGGTGCCTGCGGTTACTGGGGCGCCTGCGGTGCTGGCATCAGCACCGGAATGTTCGTCTCCATCATCAGCAAAGCCACTCCAATGAGTGAAGAGTCTTGGGGACTTTCCAACTTGATGACTTCGCAGGCGTTGGAGAGATTGGGTTCTATTGGCGGTCCTCGCTGTTGCAAACGAGATTCCTATCTTTCTATTTTGGCAGCCATTGATTTTGTCAAAGAACATTTCAATGTCGAAATGGAAAAACCAGAAATTCACTGCAGTCGCCATCAACTCAACAACCAGTGTATCGGTAGTCGTTGCCCTTTTAATCCTGAATATAAAGGAGAAAAGTAAAGATTTTGGGTTCTCTCATACCATTTCCGACATTAGTTTCGGTGGACAATTCAGAATAACCTAATATAAGGCTATAAGGACTTTGTCATCTGGTGGCGTTGAATTTGCATTTTAGAAAAATAGGTCCAATTGTGGTCTAATGTAAAAGTTTTTGTATCTTTGCATTTTAAATGTATAAGATGAAGAAGAATCTGTTTACGATAGCTTTGAAGTGGGGCGCTCTCCTCGGTGTTACGCTCGCAGGTTGTGAAGTGGTTAAGATGATGGCCCGAAATATCAATTACGATGCCGGTGCGATCTTCAGCATTTTGCTCCTTATCGTGTTGATTCTTTTCCTTTATGGCGCATCCAAGGAATTTCGCGACGATTTGCTGGAGGGCTATATTCGCTTTCCCAAGGCTTTCGGCGTGGGTGCGGTGACAACGGTGGTGGCCGTCATCCTTGTCTTTGCCTATATGTTGCTGCATTACAGCGCCATCGATAAAGATGGCCTGCAGCGTCTGAACGAAACCAACGTGGAGCATTTTTACCAGCGTACCGCCGAGGAAAACGTTAGCGAGGAGGTGGTGGCCGCCTATCTGTGCCAAACAGACTCCATCGTGAGAAATACATATCTGGCATTGATACGGGATAATGCGGTGGAAGCCCCTTGCGCCGATTTTACCCAAACGCAAATGGAAGTCATCCTGAAGGCCTATAACGAGCGTGTCCAGATGAGCTCCAATGTGGACACCGTTCATTTTACCTACAAGAATTTTCCGGAATTTGCTCAACTGACATTCCTCGATGTCTATCAAAATTTGCTGTCTAATACCAATGCCAACGATTCGTGCTACAAGGCACTGTCGGTGTTGGTCAATAATGCCCATACCAATATGGCGAAAGTCAATATCTTAGACCAAGCGTACCAACTCAACAAATCCAAGGTGCCGCACTATACTTCTATTTTGCCCGTGTCGCTGTCGTACGCATTCTCTGTCCTGCTGTATGGCTTGTTCGTCAATATTTTTGTGGCGTTGTATGTGGCCAAAAGACGAGAAATCGACAATGATACCTTGCCGAAAGAATAATTTTTTATACTGATAAATTAAAATTGAATATAAAATGAATATTTCCGTAATTGTTCCTTTGTTAAATGAAGCAGAATCGTTGCCAGAATTAACATCCTGGATTGAGCGTGTGATGAATGAAAATCATTTTTCATACGAAGTGCTGATGATTGATGACGGCTCTACTGATGATTCTTGGAAGATTATTGAAGAATTAAATGCTAAAAATCCTGCCCTTCGTGGTATTAAGTTCAGAAGAAATTACGGCAAGTCCGCGGCTTTGAATGTGGGCTTTGAGGCCTGTAGCGGTGACGTGGTGATTACAATGGATGCCGATTTGCAGGACAGTCCCGATGAAATTCCCGAATTGTATAAAATGATTGCAGAAGAGGGATACGATTTGGTGTCGGGTTGGAAAAAAGTCAGATACGATTCCAAATTGGCGAAAAATATTCCTTCGAAGTTTTTTAACTGGACGACGAGGAAAATGTCGGGAATCAAACTTCACGACTTTAATTGCGGCTTGAAGGCTTATCGTAAGGAAGTGGTAAAGTCTATTGAAGTTTATGGCGAAATGCACCGTTATATTCCTGTGATCGCAAAATGGGCTGGCTTTGCCAATATTGGTGAAAAGGTTGTTCATCACCAAAAGAGAAAATACGGCGTTACCAAATTCGGCTGGGACCGTTTTGTTAATGGTTTCTTGGATTTACTGACGATTTCTTTCGTGTCGAAATACGGAAAAAAGCCTATGCATTTCTTTGGCTTACGTGGAACTTTGGCATTCTTAGTGGGCGGCGTAATTGTCTTGTGGCTGATTATTCAGAAGTTGGTCAACCTGCACAATCACGTGGCCAATTTCCGTCAGGTTACCGACCAACCATTGTTCTATATCGCCCTTTTGGCTATGGTCTTGGGTATGATGCTGTTCCTGGCTGGTTTCCTCGGTGAAATGATTGCCCGTTCTTCTTCAGATAGAAATAAATACCAGATTTCCACCCGTTTGGGCTTAGACAAGAATTAAAATGGAAGAATCACGCTTGTCTGGAATGGTGGTGCGCGGACTGCAAAATGGTCGTCAGTTTGGCTTCCCAACCATCAATGTGCGACTGAATGCCGATTGCCATTGGGACGAGGTGGGCGTGTTTGCGGCCAAAGTTACGTTGCGGGGTCAAAGCTATAACGGGATGATGTATGTGGGAACCCGCCCAACGCTCAACTTGACAGAAAAAACCATCGAAATCAATCTCTTTGATTTTGATGGTGATTGTTATGACGAACAGGTGGATGTTTGTGTGGGACAGAAAATCAGGGGTGAACAAAAATTCGCTTCGATAGATGATCTGATTTTTCAGTTGAAAAAAGATAAAAATGAAATTCTTCAATTACTTTATAAGTAGTTTTGTTGCATTGTTGTTGCTATGTGGCGGAAGCGTTTCGGCACAAAAAGTCCGTTATGCCTACGACTCTAACGACGATGGGACAATTTACAAATCGCTGGAAGAGGCCTTAGCCAATCCAGACAAGGTTTATCGTCTGAAATTGGTGAATAAACGCCGGATGGATTCACTGCCGGAAAAGATTTTCCAGCTGAAAAATCTGCGCGAGTTAACGGTCAAGGGTTGTAAATTAAATGTGCTGAATCAACATATCAGCCAATTGTCAAAATTGATTTACCTGAATGTAAGTTGCAATCATTTGGTGCGTTTGCCGCAAACCATTGGCGATATGACTCAGCTGAAAGGCTTGGTTATCAGCAGAAATAAAATCTATGAGTTGCCGGAAACAATGGGAAAGATGAAAAGTCTCGAAATCTTAGATGCTTGGGACAATCCGTTGTATGTTTTGCCGGAATCGATCGCTCAATTGTCGGAAAGTCTGAAGATTTTTGATCTACGTCAGGTGGCAGTGCGGGAAGAAGAACTGGAAAAAATGGAAAAACTGCTGCCCAAAACCAATATTCTGACGACTTCCTATTGCGATTGCTCTAAGGGAGACAGATAATCAGTAAAGAAAATTATTGTATGGATAAATCTGAATGTGCAACTTCTTCACTTCCTCGTAAAGCAAATTTCTAAATTCATCGATATTGTCCTTTTCGGTAGCCGAAATGAAGATGGTCTTGTTTTTGCTTTTTGCCATCCAAGTGGCTTTCAATTCTTCTAACGTGATGTTGCTCTTGTCTTTGGGTGTGAGGTCATCTGGTTCTTTTTCAACCCAATGATAATTGTCTATCTTGTTGAAAATTAGTATCATTGGCTTTCCGCCTGCGTTGAGTTCTTCCAAGGTTTGATTGACGACGGCAATCTGTTCTTCAAATTCGGGATGGCTGATGTCCACGACGTGCAACAACAAGTCGGTTTCACGGATTTCATCCAAAGTGGATTTGAAAGATTCAACCAAGGTGTGGGGCAGTTTGCGGATAAAGCCAACCGTGTCGGAAAGAAGGAACGGCAGGTTGTTAATAACCACTTTGCGAACCGTGGTGTCGAGCGTGGCAAAAAGTTTGTTTTCGGCAAAAACATCCGACTTGCTGATAAGGTTCATGATGGTTGATTTGCCCACGTTGGTGTAACCCACGAGGGCGACACGAACAAATTTCTCACGGTTCCCACGCTGTGTAAACTTTTGTCTGTCAATGTCTTTTAGCTTTTCCTTGAGCAGCGAGATGCGGTCGCGGATAATACGGCGGTCGGTTTCGATTTCCTTTTCACCAGGTCCACGCATTCCGATACCGCCTCGTTGTTTTTCCAAGTGAGTCCACATACCGGTTAGACGGGGTAAAAGATACTGATACTGAGCTAATTCCACTTGAACCTTGGCGTGTGCCGTTTGGGCTCTCTTGGCAAAGATGTCCAAGATGAGGTGGGTGCGGTCCATAATTTTGCAGCCCAGCACCTTTTCGATGTTGCGGTTTTGCGAAGGTGTCAGTTCATCGTCGAAGATGGCAAGGTCTATTTTATGTTCAGACACATAATCGCGCACTTCGTTTAATTTGCCGCTGCCCAAATAGGTTTTAGGGTCGGGGTAGGGTAGGTTTTGGGTAAAGTGCTTGTCGGGAATCCCGCCGGCGGTATCCACCAAAAAAGCGAGTTCTGTGAGATACTCTTCCA
Organism: Bacteroidales bacterium; assembly: GCA_024400755.1. Classification (GTDB taxonomy): domain Bacteria; phylum Bacteroidota; class Bacteroidia; order Bacteroidales; family WCHB1-69; genus RUG11690. The sequence goes on from JAKSMG010000002.1 coordinate 186,277, forward strand.
CTTTTTCAGCCGTGACGGAAGGGGTGCAAACACCAACGAGAATGGCGGTTTCTTGTTTGATATCGGAGGGTTGTATAGACATTTTTGCTTGCTTTTTGACGGTTTTGTTCTTGCCGTAATGAAAGTGCAAAATTAATAAAAATTGAGGACTTTACGTCTGTTGGCACTAAATGAATGGTGATTTTCTGATTTTTTAGGGTGGCCCGGCACCTGCCGGTGCCGTCGTGCTTTCCAGGGGTTCCGTGCTCGCTTCGCTCGCACCGCCTTCGGCGCCCTTCCAATCACTGCCACGATTTCTAATAGCGTATTCTGTGGAAGTATTCTGCTCCGACTAAACTTACTCCGTCTGCCTATTGTTGCATGTATTCGTATCTGCTCCAATTATTGTTGCAGATCGTTATTCGTTCTTTTTGGTAGCCGTCTGAGGCAACACTGTAGGCCAGCCCCATACACAGCTCGTGCCGCACCGGATATCGGCAATCCTCTCCGCGGCGCTTTATATCCTCCGCCTTCTAAGCGGATTGCGTGACAAATCGAGGCGGGTGGCAGCGTTAAGAACGCTGGCTGTTTGAGCTGGCCGAGCTTGCGAGGCCAGCGAGTTTCAGCGTTTAGCCGACAACTGCCCGATTTGTAGCAATCGCTTAGTCAGCGGGAAACCTTTCTTTGGTTACTTTCTTTGGGTCGCAAAGAAAGTAACGGAAAAGAAAATCATTCTTGAGAAAAAAATTCTTTCCAAGACTAAAAGGGATAATTCCGAAAAAGAATTAGCATATAACTTCTCGAACGAATAAATATAATTTTTTTGTTTTTTGCATAAAAAGGAATATCTTTGCAACATCAATAATTACATTGTAAAAATTGGCGTTTTTATGAACTTTGAAGAGAAAATACATCAGGATCTGCATTCCTTTTTGTTGATGGAAGGTGAAGTGGACGAGCGCTTGCCCGAAAGTCCCGATATCAACGATAAGTGGCCATCCGTTGCCGAGTCTTATCTTCCCGATGGATTGCGAGAGTTTCGAGATTATCCGGCTGTGAGTCTGGGTTGGATGATGTATGTCGGAATGGCGGTGGCCCAGTGCTGGGATGAAGATTGGCAAATTTATGGCAATATGCCAGATCTCTATGCCTATCTGCGTGATAAAGAGGGATTTGACCTTATGGATGAATATATCCGTCGGACTGTGTTGCGCTTGAAAACGCCTGCCTACGACGAAACGGAACAGTTGGTGCAGCAGTGTGCCGAAAGAACCTTGTCGGCCTTGCGTCGCGAACCGTTGGAACCGGGTACTAAAGAAGCTTTCGACGCGTATGTGGCCTGCCTTAGGCAACTCTACCAAATGGGGGCTGCCGTTCAATTGCATCGACTGAATTATCGTATGGAAAATTTACGTCTGTGTTGAAATTTTTATTAACTTTGTCGAAAACAAATTTATTATATGAAAAAGAAAATTATTGTCACTGGTGGTACGGGTTATATTGGCTCTCATACGTTAATTGAACTGATCAAAAACGGCGAATTTGAACCCATTGCGGTGGATAGCTGCGTCCGTTCAACTCCTGAAACCATTCAAAGGGTGGAGGCCATTACCGGGGTGCGTGTGAAGCATTATCAAGTGGATATTTGTGATAAAAATGCCTTTTTTAATGTTTTTGAACTGGAAAAAGAGGTGGTTGGCATCATCCATTTTGCGGCATTTAAATGCGTGCCCGAGTCGGTGGAAAAACCATTGATGTATTACCATAATAATTTACAATCTCTGGAAAATGTGTTGGAGGCCTGCGAAAAATTTCAATTGCAATATCTCATTTTCTCTTCGTCGGCTTCTATTTACGGAGATGTCAAGGAGTTGCCTGTCACGGAAAACACGCCGGTGGGAATCCCGTTCTGCCCATACGCCCATACCAAGCAAATCGGTGAACAGATGATTCATTTCTTTACACAGCAACATCCTCATTTGCAAAGCGTTATTCTTCGATACTTCAATCCTGTGGGTAACGATATGAGTGGTCTTAATGGCGAATTATCTCCAGATAAGCCCAATAACCTAATGCCTATCGTGACCCAGGTCGGCATTGGCAAAATGAAACAGTTAACGGTTTTTGGAACCGATTACGATACTCGTGACGGTTCTTGCATTCGCGACTACATTCACGTTTGCGATATTGCCGATGCCCACGTGAAAGCTTTGCTTTTCCTTGAAAATCAGAAAAATACAAGTCGTTGCGAAACGTTCAACCTGGGTAGTGGCAACGGCGTTTCCGTATTGGAAATGATTGATGCCTTTGAAAAGGTCAATGGAATAAAGCTTAATTATGTTTTAGGCGAGCGTCGTCCTGGTGACGTCCCGGCCATCTATAGTGACAGCACTCGCGCCAATCAATTGTTGGGCTGGGAATGCCGATACGGTATCAATGAGATGGTGGAGTCGGCTTGGAAGTGGGAAAAGCATTTGGCACAGGAACATTAGGATTCTATTTATAGGAAGAAAAATGGAAATCAAGGAAGTTAAAACTTCTAAAGAAATTCGTGAATTTATTCGATTCCCGAAAAAGTTGTACCGTCATTGTCCGTATTATGTGCCCCCTTTGGATCAAGGAGAGTACAATATACTGACTAAGCATCCTGCTTTGTCATTTTGTGAATTGAAAATGTGGTTGGCGTATCAAGACGGTATAGTGGTGGGTCGAATCGCAGGTGTTATCAATCGTAAGTGCAACGAAATCAAGCAACAGCTGCGAATCCGTTTCGCCTGGTTCGATGTCGTGGACGATGTGGAAGTGGCTCGTGCATTGTTCCAAAAGGTGGAAGAATGGGGCAGGCAAAACCATTTGACGGAAATTTGCGGGCCTTCGCGTTTCTCTAATATGGAAAAACAAGCTATGCTTGTTGACGGCTTCGACCATACCGTTTCTATTGGTGCGGATTATAATTTTCCGTATTATCCCCAACTGATGGAGCAGCTTGGATTCGAAAAAGAGGTGGATTACATACAATATAGAGTAAAAGTGGGCGAAATTCCCGAGAAATTTTCAAAATTGGCTGCACTTTTGTCTGAAAGATACAATGTTCGACTGCGAAAATTTAAAAATAAGCGGGAGTTGAGGCAATATGGAATGGAATATTTCCAGTTGATCAATCGAAGTTACGTTGATATTTTTAATTTTATTCCTCTGACAGATGAAGAGATAGAATGGACCATCAACGAGAATTTTCAGGTGGCCAATGTCGATTTGTCATCGGTGTTGGAAGATGAAAACGGACGGGTCGTTGGTTTTGCCTTCTGTTTGCCATCTTTGAGTGAGGCCTTTCAAAAAGCAAAGGGGAAAATGTTTCCACTGGGCTGGTATTATATTCTCAAGGCATTGAAAAAGAATAAGTTGGTGGATATGTATATTACGGGTGTATTGCCAGAATATCTACATTCGGGCATTCACGCCATTTATCATCGTCAGTTACACGAGAATTTCTTGAAAATGGGTTTCGAGTATGCGTTGGCCTCCCAGCAATTGGAAACCAATGTGGCTGCCCGCGTTTGGAATAAATATGATTCAGAACCTTATTTTAAAAGACGTTGTTATAAGAAAGAATTGTGATACTTGACAAATAGCTTTCCCTTTTCAAGATTAAGTCAACCGGCATTTTAAGTTTGTGCAGTGATTAAAACAAATGAAGGAGGAGTGTACTTTTGTATCCCATCCATACAGAGAAGGCAACAAACAGCAATGCCCAAATGAAGGCAGGAATATGAGTGAATTTGGCTAAGTTGGTCGCGTCACCGGCGGCATTGGAATCCTTAATGCTTAAAAACAAAAGGATAAAGGACGATGACACGGCTTCCATCATAATGACAATGGCGTAAAAAAGTGCGGCTAAGTCGATGTACTGCGACAGATTGGCGTAAATGAGCCAGCCGTTGAATCCGCAAAACAGTAAAATCCAGACCACACCGTAGCCGTTTCTGATCCAAAATACCAACATAAGCAAGAATAGTACCGAAAGTCCCACGATTAAACCATATTGATAGCCGACTTCGATGAGATAACAGCAGAAATAGCCAACTGCCGCAGCGAAGGGATAACCGGCCAACGATACCAGGATATTGCCAAAAAGATTAGGACATTGGGTGACGGTATTACCTGAAGTGTCCTTCATTAATTCGATTTTTTTGACTTTGCCCTGCATTAACAAGGCAAAGATGGCGTGTCCAAATTCGTGGATGGCGGTGTTGATGATGTTGAAAAACTTGCCTATGACGGGAATCCTGGGTAAGATTAACGCAATGCCTATAAAAATATAGACTATGGGAATGCCGTGAAAGTTTAAGTTTTCCATAATTGGTGTGAGTTGGACAGGTGACGCCTAATCAAAATTCAGTTCTTGGCGTTTTTCTTGGGCGGCTTGGTCTTCGCAACCGGTGGCAGCATCCCCTCTAAATGCTTCAGGAACGGTAAAATAGTATCCTTGTGACTGCTTTTCCGCAATTTTCTTGTACGGAAGTTCTGGATCGGCATAACATTTTTGCATAAACAAACCAAAAACAGGTAGTGCGGTTCGGGCGCCCTGTCCTAATGCGGTGGAACGGAAATGGGCAGAACGGTCTTCACAGCCAACCCAAATGCCGCAGGTGAGCACAGGCGTATAACCGACGAACCATCCGTCGGATTGGTTGTCGGTGGTTCCTGTTTTGCCGCCGAGCGGGAAAGTGAGCTTGTATTGTCCTCTCAAACGTCCGCCCGTACCAAAGTCAACTACGCCCTGCATCAATCTCACGGTCTTGAAGGCGGTAATTTGGTCAATGGCTTCGTTGGTCTTCGGAACATAAGTGAAAATCACGTTGCCTTCCTTGTCGCAAATGCGGGTGATAAAGGTGGGTTCCACATAAACTCCCTGGTTAGGGAAGCAGTTGATGGCACCGACTTGTTCGTACAAGGATAATTCGCATGCGCCAAGGCAGATGGCGGGAACGGCTGGAATTTCAGAAGTCATACCCATTCGGCGAACCAATTCGATGACGGCGTCGGGACCATATTGTTTCATAATATAGGCGGAAACCTGGTTGAGCGATTGTGCCAAAGCCTCGCGCAACGGCATCATTTGGCCTTCTTTATAATGACCCGAGTTGTGGGGTGTCCAAGTGTTGCCGTCGGGCAGGTGGATGGTGACCGGAATGTTGGGAACCATCGTGCAGGGTGAGTAGTCACCGGTGGACATGGCCACGGTATAAACGTAGGGTTTAAACGTGGAACCGACTTGTCGGCGCGACAATTTCACGTGGTCATATTGGAAATATTTATAGTTTGTACCGCCAACGTATGCCTTGACGTGTCCCGTATTGACATCTACCGCCATCAAACCGCAATGTAAGAAGGACTTAAAGTAGCGAATGGAATCCATCGGAGTCATCACCGTGTCTTTCATCCCTTCCCAAGAAAAAACAGTCATACGTACTTTTGTGTTGAACGCTGCTCTGATTTCCTCTTCGGAAGCACCGGCGTCTTTCATACGCTGGTAACGGTCGGAACGTCTCATGGCGGCATTCAAAATCTTGTTGGTTTCTTCCTCGCTCAAATTGACAAATGGTGCATTTTCCTTCCCCCTGATATGCTCAAAAAACATAGGTTGTAAGTATTTGCAAACGTGTTCATAGACGGCTTCTTCGGCGTGCTTCTGCATTCTGGAGTCAATGGTGGTGTAAATACGAAGACCATCGCTGTAAATGTCGTAATGCGAACCGTCGGGTTTGGGATTGTTCTTGCACCATTCTGTAAGGTACATTCGTAAATATTCTCTAAAATAGGTGGCACTTCCCGCCGTGTGGTCTTGTACCAGGAAATTGGACATATCGATATTCAATTTCTGCAAAGAATCGCATTCGCTGTCGGTGATGAAATCGTATTTGTTCATTTGTGACAAGACGGTATTGCGGCGTTCCTTGGAAGCGTTGGGATTCCGAACCGGACTATATTTGGTTGGAGCTTTGAGCATACCGACCAAAAGGGCAGACTCTTCCACGCTCAAGTCTATTGGTTCTTTGTTGAAGTAAGTCTTGGAGGCAGATTTGATGCCCATCGAGTTGTTGCCGAAATCAACCGTGTTGAAATAAAGGGCCATAATTTCGTTTTTGGAAAATTCGCGTTCCAGTTTCACGGCTACGACCCATTCCTTGAATTTGGTAAGGACTAATTTCAGTTTGTTGGCCTTGGGATCACGGGGAAAGAGGTTTTTGGCCAATTGCTGGGTGATGGTGCTTCCGCCGCCTTTGTGGCTGGATGTCAGTACGCCAAAGCCTACACGGAAAAGAGCTCGGAAATCGATGCCGGAATGTTTGTAAAAACGGGCGTCTTCGGTGGCAATCAGCGCGTTGACAAGGTTAGGAGATATTTCGTCAAATTTACAGCTGGTACGGTTTTCAAAATAATATTTTCCTAGTACCACACCGTCTTCGGAATAAACTTCAGTGGCTTGGTTGGTTTCTGGATTTTCCAAGTCGGCAAAGGAAGGCATAAAGCCAAGCCAACCTAATGAAATTAAGGCAAATATGATGAATAGAACACCTACGCAAGAACCGTAAAAAATCCAAAACGGCTTAATCCACTTGCTTTTAGGCCAGGAAGATTTGTTTGATTTGCTGCCTTTGGAACTTTTCTTATTTCCGCTATTATACATTTTTACTGCTAATTTAGTTAAAAAACAAAATTACTTAATATATATATATCCTTTTGTATTCTGAATTTTATTTTTCAACAGCCAAAAGTGTATTATGCGAAACTGAAAAATGAATTATTTTGTTTTTTCCAAATAATGTTGAATCAGTAATTTCTCTTTCCTCGATTCCGTGATCATTCGTAGTGCTTTGTTCACTTCGTCAATGGTGCCCACGCACTCAAAGGGCTTGTTGGGCGCAATACCGGTGAGTTCGTCAAAGTATTGACGCAATTCGATTTTGTTGAGCAGGTCTTCACCGAAAATGCCAATCATTGTGGCATCATCAATAAAAGGCGACAGGATGATGTAGGCAAATAAACACTTGGAGCAGTTGCAGCACCATTTGTTTTCTTTGCTTCCCGCGTTGCAACTTTTGAAAACAGGAAAATATTGTGGATGACGGGCAAACATCTCCGCGATCTGCAATTCGGTAAAAGGTCGTAAATGACTGTAATAGTGGTTGCAGTCATTGAGAAATGTTTTGACGTAGTACCTGAAATCTTCTTCGTATTCCAATGTCTTCGAATACTGGTGGTTGATTTTGGTCCCGGGAATGGTGGGTTCGTTGGCACTGGATTCGTTCGATAAGGCCACTTGTCGAGTGTTGGTGGCGTAACTGACTAATAATGAGTAGAAACTGAGCATAGCGGAAAAGGGCGTGTGGCCGTTGAGAAAACCCTCTTTGTTGAGTGTCAGCAATTGCGGCGCAATTTCGCGATGCAGTACGACAAGATCGTCGGGGTTGGAAAAACCGGCAATGCGGGCACAGTCTAATGTGGCCCCTCTCGGATTAATGATGAACGGAATGATGTCCTTTGTTCGCCTCAAATCTTCCAAAGTCACCACGGAATCCTTGCCGCCGCCAATCGGAACGATAACGTGAGCTTCGTTACGGACTTGCGGATAATCGAGCTCGTCGGCGGAAGGACAATCGTCGGCAAAGTCGAAGTGAAGAAACTCGGCTTGCGTTGTCTCGATTTTATTTTGATAGAAAAATTCTCCTAATCCGTTGAAATATAGTTTCTTCCACCAATCTTGCATTTCTTTTGTCAGACGGAAAGGATGTATGAGTAGAGTGGGTGAACAGCAACTTTTCCAGTAACTGATGATCTCGATGAGACCGATTTGAAAAACAAGACTGTCAACATATTTTTCCTGAAGGTCATTGCTCCCGAAACGGCCCAAAGACAATTTCATTTTGGGCTGAAATTCGTATGGTCCCACGGCAAAGAAAAATTGAATATCTATTTCGTTCCCCTTGATGTTAAAGTCATATTTTTGATATTCGAATACAGGAAAATCTTTGCGTAATTGTTCGTATTTTTCGTTCATCATTAATTTTTTATCTTAATTCAAACTCTTATTTTCTTTGCGGTTAATGAATGTATGGACTAAAATCCTTTAACCTAAGTGCTTTTGCGTTTTCTGATTTTCGGTTTTTAATCTTAGATTTTCAGTTTAAAAAGCGTATTTTTGCAATGTGAAAATCATCTTACAAAAATAAGAAAAATCTACATTATGATTGCAGCTGATGAATTTTTTGATGTCAAACCTACGGAATTTACTTTGTCGGCGGGAAGAATCTTGATTTCCGTTCCCTTTTACAATGATCCGTTTTTCAATCATTCGGTGGTTTTGATGACGGATTATGAGGAAGATTCTTGTGCTGGTTTGGTGTTGAACAAGGCATCTCGCCTGTCGGTGCGGAAGTTGGTGAATGATATCAAGGTGGATGACAAGATGTTTATTGGGGGACCGGTGTTGCCCGACGGGATTTTCTGTGTGCATAATTTTGAAAATTCCAAGACCGCCAATAAGTTGTTGCCCGGAATTTACATAGGTTCGGATGAAATCCTGCTGTCGCTGATTGAACATCACGCCATTCCTACCCTGAAATATCGTTTTTTTGTTGGCTATGCGGGTTGGTCTCCGGGCCAGTTGGAAGGCGAGTTGAAGGAGAATATGTGGGTGATAGGTGCGGCCACTCCCGAATTGGTTTTTGACACACCTGCCCATTTGATTTGGGAAACCGCTGTCCGCAATTTAGGCGAATCCTATCAACATTGGCTGAAACTGCCCCGCAATATTTCCAATAATTGACAATGCATTCGTTTTGAATGTTGGCTGACTGTTGTGGCGAAAGTTTTTTTGTCACAACAGCTTTAACATTGGCAAAGTTTCTTTTTTTTCGCAATTATCCCCTTCCGTCTTGTAAAGTCGCAAAATTTATGAATAATTTTCCGCTACTTTTCTCTTGATAGAAAAGTA
>JAKSMG010000020.1 GCA_024400755.1 Bacteroidales bacterium
CTTTGGTTACTTTCTTTGGGTTATAAAGAAAGTAACGGAAAAGAAAAGCATTCTCATAAAAATAATCTTTTACAAGACTAAAAGGGATAATTATTCCGTTTTTTTCAATAAAAAAGACTATCTTTGCAAAAATAAAAAACAATAGAAATGAGACTGTCGTCGTTTCGAATCATCCTGTTTTTCGCCATCATTTTCTGCTGTTCCGCATCTGCTTTAGGACATCAGCGAGACAGTCTGGAAAGCAAAAGTCTGGAATTTATCGCCAACAAGGGGCAGTGGGAAAAGCAAATTATTTACAAGGCAAAACTCAACGGAGGGGCTTTTTTCGCGGAAAAAGACCGAATAACCTTTGTCTTTCTCGACCAAAAACAACTATCTCAATTTTACGAAGCAAAATTTGATCCGACCCTTCAATTTGAAGGCAACATCGACGCCTCTTACTACCACACGCAATTCGTCGGCTGCAATTCAGACGTAATCATTGAGGGAATTGCCGAACAATCACATTACCACAATTATTTTTTAGGTCGGAACCGGCAACATTGGGTCAATCACGTTCCCTTGTTCAAACAAATCAAGTATGACAATCTCTACAACGGCATTGACCTCATCTATTATCAAAAGGAAAATCATCTCAAATACGAATTTCACATAGCCGCAAATGCGAATCCGCAACAAATACGACTGCTATATGACGGCTGCAATCGCATTTCGCTCAACAACGGCAACCTCATCATCAAAACGGATATCGGCGAAAACATCGAATTGGCACCCGTTGCCTATCAAATCGACGATGCTGGCGACACCATCCCCGTCAAATGTCAGTTTTTGCTTAAAAAGAACACCGTTTCTTTCGCCATCAAGGATTATGACCACAATAAAACGCTCGTCATTGATCCCGAACTCATATTTTCCTCTTATAGCGGTTCAACGGCCGACAATTGGGGATTCACCGCCACCTACGACCAACACGGGAACCTGTTTGGCGGAGGAATTGCTTTCGACGTCGGCTATCCCGTTGACGTTCCCCACCATTACCAAACCGATTTCAGCGGCGGGGCGTGCGACATCGCCATTTCCAAGTTCGACTCCACTGGTTCCACCTTGTACTATTCCACCTATATTGGAGGAAGTGCGGCCGAATGTCCTCACAGTATGTTTGTTAACGATAATGACGAATTATACGTTTTTGGAACAACGGGCTCCTACACATTCCCCACGACGCCAAATGCCTACGACAGCACATTCAACGGAGGAAGCAACATTACCATCAACGGCACGATTGCTTATCCCCACGGTTCCGACATTTTCGTCTGCAAATTCAGTGCCGATGGCGACAATTTATTGGCTTCCAGCTTTATCGGCGGAAGTTATAACGACGGACTCAACACGGGCTCCCCGTTAAAGAAAAATTACGCCGACGAGTCTCGCGGGGAAATCATCGTTGATGGCCAAAGCAATGTTTATGTGGTCAGTTGCACTTTTTCCGAGGATTTTCCTGTTACGGAACACAGTTTTCAGCCAATTTTCAACCAGGGAAAAGAAGGCTGTGTATTCAAAATGGACCAAAACCTTTCCCATCTTATCTGGGCATCGTATCTGGGCGAAGCCGGAGATGACGCTTGCTATAGTATGGACGTTGCCCAGGACAACAGCGTTTATGTTTGTGGAGGCACAACCAGCACCAACTTTCCCAGTTCTCCGCAGGTCTTCCAGCCCCAATACGGCGGCGGTATTTGCGACGGTTTTATCGCACACATCAGCGAAAACGGAGACCAACTGCTGGAATTCAGTTATTTGGGAAAAGCCGACTACGACCAAAGTTATCTCGTTAAGTTAAGTCGCAACAACCATCCTTACATTTTTGGACAGAGCGTCAACAACGACAACAGCTGGTTCATCAACACCCAATACGGGCAAATTGGCGGAGGTCAATTCATCATTCACCTAACACCACAATTAGATAATGCCGTCTGGTCAACCTCCTACGGAACAGGCAACGGTTTGGACATTTCTCCCACCGCCCTTTTAGTTGATTTATGCAATACCGTTTATATGTCGGGTTGGGGAAGCCATAGTTTGAACGGATTTGGCGGAACCGAGGGGCTGCCCCTCACCCAAGATGCCTACCAGATGACCACAGATGGCAGCGACTACTACTTCATCTGCCTTCGAGAAGACGGCAACGCACCCGTGTATGCCAGCTTTTTCGGCAGTGCCTTTTCACGAGAGCACGTTGATGGCGGAACCAGTCGCTTTGACAAAAAAGGCCGAATTTACCAAGCCATCTGCGCCGGATGCGGCGGCGACGACAATTTCCCAACCACCCCTGGAGCTTGGAGCGAAGTCAACGGAAGCCACAACTGCAATTTGGGCGTGGTAAAAATGGATTTCAAACTACCATTAATCATTGCCGATTTCTCCGCGCCCAACATCATCTGTTTTCCCGATTCTATCCATTTTGTCAACAACTCTCAAACCCAAAGTGCCGACAGCCACTATCTTTGGAATTTTGGTGACGGAAACACTTCCACCGAAACAAGTCCAAGCCATCTTTATACTCACGGTGGAATTTTTCACGCCACCCTGTTTATTTCAGACACCAACAGCTGCAATCTAATAGACTCCTGCTCCAAAGACCTATTGGTGCTCACCGGAAGCACGCAAACCTTAGAAAACAAAAGCATTTGCAAAGGCAACTTCACCCAAATCGGCATTGCTCCTTGCAGCGGCGCCGACATCAGTTACCAATGGTTTCCCGAAAACTCCCTGAGCAATCCGCACATTTCCAATCCCATAGCCGCTCCATCAACAAGCACGACCTACCGCCTCGTCATCAGCACGCCCTATTGTTCAGACACCTTGATACAGTCTGTTTTGGTTGAAGACCTACAGGCTTCCAACATCAACGACAGCACCATTTGCTTAGGGGACAGTATGCTGCTTCATTTTGACATCATAACAGGAAATGTGCAGCACATCATTTGGTCATTATCTCCTGATTACAGTGCCCCCATCGCCACCAACACCCAAACACTCTTGGTACACCCCACTTCATCAACCCATTATTATTTAAAAATTGAAGGAGTTTTATGTTGCATAGAGCAAGACATTCTCATTGACGTGTCTTCGGTTGAAATTTCAGGGACGGAACCGCGAAAAATATGCTTTGAAGATAGCATCCAGCTACATATTGAAGTCGTGGGAGGCAATCAATTTCAGTATCACTGGAGTCCTCTTGACCAAATTTCAAGCCAGGCAAATACCAATCATCCCTGGATTAATCCCAATGTCTCCGTCAACTATACCGTCATAGTCAGCAATGAGTTTGGCTGTACCGCTTCAGCCACCATTCCTGTCACGAAAAGGACCGGAACGTTTTCCAATGGTCTGGAAGCGTGGAGCGACCTTTACAACATCATAGAAGGAGCCAGTACAAACCTTTTTTCAACTTCATACTCAGGTAATTACACCTATCAATGGACACCAAACTCAACACTCAACACTCCCAACAACAGTTCCACAATAGCAAAACCCACGGAAACCACCACCTACACTATTTCCGTCACCGACGAATTTGCTTGTACCTTATCCAAAGAAATCACTATCGAAGTATCCCCATTGATTTGCGACGAACCGCTGGTTTTTGTTCCCAACACCTTCACCCCAAATGGCGATGGCAAAAACGACATTTTGTACGTCAGAAGCAGCATTCTCAAAGAATTCACCTTAAAAATCTTCAATCGCTGGGGCGAACAAATTTTCGAAAGCGACAAGTTGGAATACGGCTGGGACGGCAGTTTTAAGGGAAAACAATGCGAACAAGGCGTGTATGACTATTACTTAATTGGCACCTGTATCAACGACGAACAAATAATCAAGAAAGGAAATATCACACTGATTTATTAAAACGAGATATTAGATTCCATAAAACATTATGATATAGGATAAAAAATGCGGTACCTATTTTCTCATACAAGATAATTTATTAATTTTGCAAGATAATTAATTGACGATCTTTTCTCTTATGAAAAAAATTTTTTATTAGCATAAAATTTCATAAAAATCCCTATGAATATTCAGAAAGTCTTAATTTTCATCAGTCTCCTTGTCTTTTGTACTTCTTGCAAAGACAATCTTTTCAACTTTGACATTCACCACATCGAAGCCGATGGAGAATGGGGTATTCCTGTTTTCAACGATGCCATCTACATAGATCAATTGCTAAATAATCTCGACAGCGTGAAATTTCTTCAAATAGGCGATGACGGCACGCTTATTTTTACAATGAACGCCGAACTCAACAACCTGATTTCCATCAAAAACGTCATTAAAATTCCAGAAAAATCCTTTGAGAAGTCAGGAACGATTCCTATCGCCAGTTCAAAGAACATTCAACTAAATATTCCCCAGTTGATTACCGCCAATTTAAATACGAATGATTATTTTCTTAAATCTATCAGTTTAAATTCTGGTCAAATCAAGATTGCATTTAACATTACTTCCATCCAAATTCCATATACCGTCACCATTTCTGCGGGAAATATCACCGATGCCCAAGGCGACTCCCTGTCCTTAACGCTTAACAACAACCAAACGGAACAGACCATCAATCTCAATCAATACACGCTTCGCTCCAACAGCAATGGAGATATCAGGTTTTCGGCCAAACTGAACATTGACATCAGCAACCTCAATCCCAGTATAATTGCCTCCCTCAGTAGTATCGACTATCACTGTGCCATCACGATAAAAGACCTTGAACTCAAAAACATTATCGGACAATTTAATCCCGTATCAAGTAATATCTCTAAAAAAATTGGTTTTACGCTTCCTCTAAACAAATTACAGATAGACGGAATCAGTTTTAGCAATCCGCACGTCAGTATTTTAGGGAAGAACGGATTATGCGAGTGCACCGGCACCATCAATCAATTGTCATTTTTCAATGCCGCAGGTCAAACTTCCCCCATTATTCATACCACACAAAACTTCCACGCTCCAATTTCGCCCGACAACTATGTCTCGCTTTTTGATTTACAAAACACGTCCATTCACTACAACAGCAGTTTCGATTCCATTAAATTCGACTGCGGATTTGTCATTAATCCTAACGGAATGTCCGCTGGAGACATATACATCAACGATGCTTCGACCTTGAGTTTAAAGGCCAATCTGGAGATTCCCGCCAACTTATCCATCGACAACGCCATTTATAAGGACACGGCCGACAACGCCTTGCGTACCAACATTGACGCATCCATCATCAACTCCATTGAAAGTGCCACCTTGCGCGTCACCTTTGTCAATGACCTGCCGTTTGACGTGATTCCAGAAATCACATTCTTAAACAGCACCACCAAAGAATCTCTCCCATTAGACTTGGGTGGCCTACAAATTCACGGGGCTTACTACGACACCCCCAATTACCAGGAACCTGTCTTTATCGAACTCAACAGCGACATCGCACAAAAAGTGGTCAAATCCGACAAAATTGTCATGCGTTTCAGCATCAATACACAGGGACAGCAAGTAAACGTCAACGGAAATCAATTTATCCATCCGTCTATCGGGGCTAAAATCAAATATTCAAACATTAATTTCTAAGTATGAAAAAATTTATCTTATCCATATTGATTTTGTGCAGTTTGAGCATTTTTGCCCAAGACGGAACCACGCTGCACTTTATGCGATTGAATCCGTATTCAAATTTCAGCAATCCATCTTCCTTTCTCCAATACAAAGGCTATATCGGAATACCTGCCATAAGCAACATTAACGTTGCCGTCACCAATACGGGTTTTCATTACAATACCCTGTTTGGCACCAATACAGAAGGGGTCGTCAATACCATCAAACTCAATGATTTCGTTGAAAAACTATCAAAAAACGGAAACTACCTCAACACCAACATTGCCCTCAACATTATTGACTTTGGATTTAGGACCAAACATTTGATGGTTTCTTTCAGTTATCGCATTCGAGTGGATGAATATTTCAACTACAACAAGGACCTCTTTGCACTACCCGTATATGGAAACTTAAAATTTGTAGGTGAAGCCAATGCGGTCAAACCCAATCTCAACCTCTGTCTCAATGCCTACCAAGAATTTGGCATAGGTTTCCAAGCACAAGTTTCACCACACGTGTACATAGGTGTGCGTCCCAAACTTCTTTTCGGCATCGTAAACGCCAAGACCCAAACTGCCCAGGCAACGCTCTACACCGATCCCAGCAACTATGCCATGAAGTTGAATTATCAGATGGACGCATCGCTGAGAAGTATCGTTCCCATCAACATCAGCGATAATTTTAATGTTGAAATAGATCCACAAGCACTTTTAAAAGATTGGAAAAGCGCGTTTAAAAACGTGGGCGGAGCCATCGATTTGGGTGCCACTTACCGAATCAACGAGCATTGGGGTGTTGCAGCCTCCGTCCTGGACTTGGGATTCATCTGCTGGAATACCGGACAACACATTTATGGCACCATTGACTCGTCTTCCACAAGATACAACGACGGAAGTTTTCTCTTCAACGGTCTCACTATGGCCGATATTGAAAAAATCAAAAATGACCCGGAAGGATTCAAAAATGAACTTTTAGGATATTTTCCTCTCAACCACGAGACATTAAACAAATCCGTCACTGCCCTATCCAGCCGCTTTTTGGTCGAGGGATATTATAATTTAGGAAAATACCATCGTTTTTCCGCACTCTTTCAAGGAAGAATCGTCAACAGACAATTTATTCCATCATTTACCGTGGCCTGGAACGGAAATTTCCTCAATATTTTCGACCTGTGCGTCAACTATACCATTACACCCCACAGCTATACCAACTTAGGTGTCGGCATTGGTTTCAATTTAGGCGTATTCCATATTTACGCCGCCACCGACAACCTCATCGCCATCTGCAATTCAAAAAGCATACAGCGTTCATTGCTTAACACCAACAATGCCAATGTACAATTAGGTATTGTTTTTGACTGGGGAAAAGTTCAGGAATCAAAAATTGAAAAAAAACAGATCATCAACGATGCACAATAAAAAGTAGCAATCGATGTTTTTCATAGATAACAACAAAAAAATATGAATATGATACAATTTGATTTTAGCCAATCCATCCTTTTTTCAAAAGATGAACTTCAAAATCACCAAGAAGAGATCAGCAATGCCTATCAAACTCTCCTTGCCAAAAATGGCAAAGGAAATGACTTTTTAGGCTGGTTAGACCTTCCTGCCGACATTGACGAAAACACATTGGGTCGCATACAAAATTGCGCCAACGGTTTGGCTCGCCAATCCGAAGTGGTTGTCGTCATCGGCATTGGCGGTTCCTACCTGGGAGCCCGCGCCGTGATTGAAGCCCTTCAACATAGTTACAAATGTCTAAATCCTTTCAGCGACAATCACGCACCATTAATCACCTACGCAGGCAACAATATGAGCGAGGATTGCATTTGCGAGCTGTTGGAAGTATTGGATCAGAAAGACTATTCACTCATTGTCATTTCAAAATCCGGCACGACAACCGAACCTGCCATCGCCTTTAGAATATTAAAAAAACATTGCGAAGACAAATACGGCAAAAACCTTGCCAAAAACCGCATTGTGGCCATCACCGACCAAAGTCGCGGAGCACTTAAAACCTTAGCCGACGCCGAAGGTTATGAGTCCTTCGTAATCCCAGACAACGTAGGAGGAAGATACTCTGTCCTCACCCCAGTAGGTTTACTGCCCATCGCCGTTGCAGGTTTTGACATCAAGAAATTGGTAGAGGGAGCCAAGCAAATGCGTAGCCAATTAATGAACCTAAACTCATTGGAACAAAATATTGCACAACAATACGCCTTGTCTCGATATCTACTATATAAAGCCGGGAAAAAAGTAGAACTTATGGTCTCTTTTACTCCCAAACTTACATTTTTCATTGAATGGTACAAACAATTGTTTGGAGAAAGCGAAGGAAAAGAAAACAAAGGCATTTTCCCCGCCGGTGCCATATTTTCCACCGACTTGCACTCGTTAGGCCAATATATCCAACAAGGAGAACGCCACCTTTTCGAAACCGTCATTTCTGTTCAAAAAACACATTTTCAGGTTCCTATTCCTATGGATGCCAATAATATCGACAAACTGAATTATCTGGAAGGCAAAAGCATTCAAGATATCAATTTGACTGCCGAAGAAGGAACAAGAATGGCTCACGTGGATGGCAACGTGCCAAATTTGAGAATCATCGTACCTCAAATCGACGAAGAAAACTTAGGCGAGCTCATCTATTTCTTTGAGTTCAGCTGTGCTTTGGGCGGATATCTATTGAATATCAATCCTTTTGACCAACCTGGCGTGGAAGCTTACAAACAAAATATGTTCCGTCTTCTCGGAAAACCTCAATAACGCAAACTCAGCAACTATGCAGTTTTTTTATCACCCAGACTTTTCCAACCCTGTTTTTGAACTTTCTCCCGAAGAAGCGAAACACTGCGTTAAAGCCCTTCGCAAAAAAGCCGGTGAACAAATATTCATCACCAATGGATTAGGACAATTGGCCACGGCACAACTCATTGACGACAACCTCAACCATTGTGCCGTTCAAATCGTTGATTTGAAAAACGATTACGGACTACGACCGTTCCACTTTCACTTAGCCATTGCCCCCACAAAAAATGCCGACCGCATCGAATGGATGGTGGAAAAATGTATTGAAATCGGCATTGAGAAAATCAGCTTTTTAAGATGCGAACACTCCGAAAGAATCAAATTGGACATCAACCGTCTTCAACGCATAGCCATTTCCGCCATCAAACAATCCAATACGACCTTGATACCGGATATGCGTTTGATTGACTACGCAGACTTCATCGGTGAAGCCAGGAAAAGCGAAAATCGATATATCGCCTGGTGTGACGAAAACAATCACGAAGAATACGCACAACAAGTCCTAAAAGGACACGACACGGTTCTCCTCGTTGGCCCGGAAGGCGATTTCAGTCCCGCCGAAATCCAGCTTGCCCGCGACAACGGCTATAAGGAAGTCAAATTGGGTTCACGTCGCCTACGAACCGAAACCGCCGGACTATACGGTTGCTGCGTTTTTGCCGGCGCCAATTAACCTACCCTACGGCATTTCGCCAAAAAAATCACCTTTGACTTCGTGAATCACATAAATAAAGAAACCCGAAAGTTTATCCAACTTTCGGGTTTCTTCTTCAAATCTTATCAAAACAGATAAAATCTTATTGTCTGTATGAATCAACCTTAGCTTTTAATTCTTCAGGAACAGGCAAAAGCAATTTCACCTTAATCTGCTGCAACATCACATTGTTGTTAACATCATTGGGATTAATGCTATAAACCTTTTCAGACCAAGTATGAGCGTTTTCCAAGATAGTCTTTTGGGCAGCCTTTAATTCGTTCACTTTTTCAGCACGTTCCATATAACTGCCTTCTTTTGACTTCATCGTTTGGTCTTGTAAATCCTGATTAGCTACAGCTTCAAAGAAGTAACGGGTAGCCATTTGGAAATTCAAATCTGCGTTATTGGGATCCAATGCCAAACCTTTATTGATTACGCTTTCCGCTTTTTCATATTGAGCATTGTTTACCAGATGGTTGGCAATCAAAGCCAAGACTGGAGCGGATTTTTCATATTTTGTAGCCATAGCATCACAAGTTGAATTCAACTTATCCATCTGACCAGTCATAGCAAAATAATCCAATTCTGCAGCTTCAATATCAGCCTGCTTGTCGGCTGGAACATTTTTCAAAGCCGTCTTTAAGATTTTACCACAATTAACGGTATCTTTTTCTTCTTTATAAATATCATACAAATCCAAATAAACGGTAGCGTCTGGAAATCCTAATTTAACGGTTTCTTTCAGCATTGACTTATAATTATCCTTATCGCCTTTTGCTTTATATAATGATGCGATTTGATAATAGGAGATACCGGCATTGACATTAGACTTAGCCACTTTAAAATCGCGTGCTGCCAATTCAAAATATTTGATGGCGTTGTCAATATCGCCTTTTTTCTGAGCATCTTCTGCCATAGTATAAACAGCATCGGCACACAAAGCCTGACCATCAATAGGTCCCAACATACCGGTCATCGGTTCAATTTTGTTATCCAAAGAAATCGCCTTGTAAAAAGCTTCATTCGCGATAATGATCGCATCCGGAGTTTTGCTTTCGTAAGAAGGATTTGCTGCCTTTCGATCTAAATCTTGTTGATAAACCTGAAGATAGGTATTACCTTTCATCAACCACGCTTGTGCGTTGTTTTCATTTCCGGCCATCACTTGGTCCATAACCTTGCGGGCCTTACCGATCTGCTTGTTACGCAAGTTCATCCATACGTCTTCCAACGACTGTGAAGACGCACTTCCGATAGCCATCATGGCAATTAATGCCAAAGCAAATAACTTTTTCATAATTCTTTCGTTTTAAGGGTTATTATTATTTTTCCAATTCATTTATTCTCTTCACAACATCATCATATTTTGGTGATTTTTTTCTCGCATAAATCTGCTTAATCGCATTCAACACATTCAAATCATTGGGTTCGAATTGCAATGCTTCTTCAAAGAACTTCTGCGCTTCATCAAGATAATTGTCTGCCTTAACCTGATAAACAGCGGCTTGGCTATTTGAACCTGCCAC
Organism: Bacteroidales bacterium; assembly: GCA_024400755.1. GTDB lineage: Bacteria > Bacteroidota > Bacteroidia > Bacteroidales > WCHB1-69 > RUG11690. The sequence goes on from JAKSMG010000020.1 coordinate 10,668, forward strand.
CTTTAAGTCATTGGCCTGAATGTCGTTTTCGTTAAAGAGATAATAGGTACAAACTCCAAGATTATAGACTACAACATAGCTTTGTGGGTTTAAACGGTATGCCTTCCTTAACAACTTTTCTGCTTCGGCATAGTTTTTTTCCCGAATATAAAAGTTGGCCACGTTCACCGTCGCATCGGCATTCGCATAAACCGACGAAGGAAGATTATTCAGCAATTGTCGGGCCTGAACCGTATCGTCAACCCAATAATAATAATCCACATTAGCCACCAATAGATTAGGATCATTAGGATTTTTTGCCAACGCATTATCCAAAAGACCTTTCACCTTTTGACGATCATTGGATTTCTTATAACTTTCTATCAAGCTGATAAACACATTAGGATTGGTGGAACCGTCGCGAACCGCCTTCTCATAATACGCCACAGCTTGGTCCTTCTGTTCCAGATTCTCCAAAGCCACCGCATAGTAATAATACAACTCACCATTTAACGGCCATTCTGGAGGCGTTTTCATTTCATAGCTGGCGATTGCTTTTTCCAACGTGGCTTTCCCCGTATTAAAATCATTGGCGATCAATTGATCAACACCTCTGACCAAAAGCAGCGAATAGATTTTCGACAAGGCATCATCTGGAGACAACATCTCGTATCCTTCAATATTTTTATTAAGTTCTTTCGCCTTCACAAATGCATCGTAGGCTTCAATGGGAGCATCTGGAAATTGAACAACCACAGACTTGTCGTTCTGCTTAGCCATATATTCCTGATTGGCCAAATAAAAATATATGTTACCTTTATACAGCCACGTTTGTGCCTTTGTCGCCATCTTCTCATTCTGCACACAAAGGTCAATAGCTTCTTTCGCCTTGACAAAATCTTTTTCGTAAAAAAGATTATATGCATTATTTAAGGAGGCCTTCTGGGCTTGAAGCATCACGAAAGGACATAAAAACAAGAATATCAACAATCTCAGGTGTTTCATTTCTATAATTTTATGAGGTTATTGTTTGAATATTTATATTTATTAATTTTCCTCATTCGGAGTGACTTCTTCTGTAGCGACATTGTCGTCAGCAGCACCACCTTCCACGCCATCTTCCGTGGCTTCTTCCAGATCCTCGTCATCTTCACGCGGCACTCTTGAAACAGCGGCAATCGCATCCTTGGCACTGAGGTTGATTAACTTAACGCCTTGGGTAGCACGACCTAACACACGCAATGAATCTACGTGGAGACGAATTACAATTCCCGACTTATTGATAATCATCAAGTCATCGGCATCGGTTACCTTCTTTATGGCGATTAGACCGCCGGTTTTATCCGTAATGTTAATGGTCTTGACACCCTTACCACCACGATTCGTAATACGATAATCATCAATGACAGAACGTTTTCCGTAGCCATTTTCAGACACAACCATCACATTACTTTCAGGATTGTCCAGACAAACGATACCCACTACCCTATCATCCTCATTAGCCAGGGTTACGCCCTTCACGCCGGAAGCGTTTCTACCCATAGGTCTAACGGTTGCCTCATTAAAGCGGACCGCCTTACCGGAATGCAAGGCCATCATCACCTCGTTACTGCCGTTGGTCAAGCAGGCATCGAGCAATTGGTCGCCTTCACGAACCGAAATAGCGATGATACCATTGGTTCTTGGTCGAGAATAGGCTTCCAACGACGTTTTCTTGATGATACCCTTTTCAGAACAAAGGATAATAAAGTTGTTGTTGATATATTCCTGATCGGTCAAATCCTTAACATTGATAACAGCCTTGATTTTATCATCACCTTCAATATTAATTAAATTCTGGATGGCACGACCTTTGGAAGTCTTGGTACCTTCAGGAATTTCAAACACTCTCAACCAGAAGCACTTGCCTTTTTCAGTAAAGAAAAGCAAATAATTATGGTTAGTAGCGATATACAGTTGTTCGATAAAGTCTTCCTCGCGTGAGCTACTGCCCTTTGAACCTCTACCGCCACGATTTTGGGCACGATATTCGCTCAAGAGGGTACGTTTAATATAGCCAAGGTGTGAAATGGTAATCACCACTTCAGAGTCGGCATAATTATCTTCGATTCTAAAATCTGAAGAAGCTGAATATTCAATTTTTGAAACACGTTCATCGCCGTATTTGGCCTTCACTTCCAAAATTTCATCCTTCACCACCTGCATTCTAAGATTTCTATCCGCGATCAAACCACGCAGATATTCAATCAACTTCATCAAGTCGTCATATTCATTCTGCAGTTTATCCCTTTCCAGTCCGGTAAGCTGACGAAGACGCATTTCGACGATGGCATTGGCTTGGATTTCGGTAAATCCATACTGGGTCATCAAACCACTTCTCGCGTCATCCACCGATTTTGAAGCACGGATCAAGGCGATAATTTCGTCGATAATGTCCAATGCCTTCAACAAACCTTCAAGGATATGGGCACGTGCCTCGGCCTTCTTCAAGTCGAATTGGGCACGACGCAGCACAACATCGTGGCGGTGTTTCACATACTCGGCAATCAAATCCTTCAAATTCAACGTCATAGGGCGACCATTGACCAAAGCCACATTATTCACACTATAGGAAGCCTGCAGTGAAGTAAATTGGTACAACTTATTCAGAACCACATTAGCCACGGCTTCGCGTTTCAAATCATAAACGATACGCGTGCCATTACGCTTGTTGGTCAGGTTTTCAATATTGGAAATTCCTTCGATTTTACCTTCTTTCACCAAGTCGGCCGTACGTTTAATCATTTCGGAAGGATTGGTCATATACGGCAGGGAAGTCACCACGATTCTACTCTTACCTTCGTGATCCTCGATTTCGGCGTCGCCACGCATAACGATACGTCCACGACCGGTTTCAAAGGCCTCTCTTACGCCATCATAACCGTAAATCGTACAACCTGTAGGAAAATCAGGAGCTTTAATATATTGCATCAACTCCGGTATCGTAATTTCAGGATTATCAATATAGGCAGCGATGCCATCGCAAACTTCGGAAAGATTGTGAGGAGGCATATTGGTGGCCATACCCACAGCGATACCAGACGAACCGTTCACCAACAAAGAAGGCAACTTTGCGGGAAGCACGGTCGGTTCCTCGAGAGAATCGTCAAAATTCAAACGCATATCCACCGTGTCCTTTTCAATATCGTCCAACATTTCTTCCGCGATCTTGCGAAGTCTGGCCTCTGTGTAACGCATAGCAGCCGGACTATCGCCATCCACAGAACCAAAGTTACCCTGGCCATCCACAAACGGATAACGCAACGACCACGGTTGCGCCATACGAACCATAGCGTCATAAACCGCGGTATCTCCGTGCGGGTGATACTTACCCAGCACTTCACCAACGATTCTCGCCGATTTCTTATAAGGTTTGCCAGCCACAATGCCCATATCCCACATCGCATACAAAATTCTTCTGTGAACAGGTTTCATACCATCCCTTGCATCAGGCAAAGCACGTGAGACAATTACAGACATCGAATAGTCGATGTACGCTGTTTTCATCTGATTTTCGATATTTACCCGGACAATTTTTTCTCCTTCTGCCATTTTTTTAATTTTTAGTGTGTTTTATTACTTTGCAAGTGTTTCTTTATCAACTATTTATTATATTCAATATAAGATTATAAAAATACAAAAAAAATCGTTAGGTTCAACAAAAAAAGTAGTTTTTTTTCTCTTTTTACTGTTTATCCGAAAAAACTGGATTTTCACATTTATTCTCGTTGAGATTCCGATGTTCCTCCTTACGTCGGAAACATCGGAATGGCGACCTACCTTGTATGCGTGATGGCGGCGGCGCAAAATAAGAGGTTAACGTACGTATAGGAGGCCGCCGCCACTTCTTGCCTAATAACTCGTACCATTCTGACTTCGCCACGCTTCGTCCGAATCTCTTTACAAGAATATAGGGATAATTACGAAAATAACTGAAACCCGTAAAGTGAGACAATCACACATTGACTATTCACAATGACACAGGAAACAACTACTTATAAATTGCTTTCGTTACATAAAAGCACAAAGCGATTTTACTTCGTGATTTCTTTACTCACTGAATATTGCGCATCGTTCCGCAACAATCCCTGTGCAGACAACTGATGAGCAGAAGCATCTTTAAACAACCTGATTTCCACGTTGTCATTTTCCTTGGAAAGAATAACGCCTCCCTGAATATGCCATTGAACATTTTTCAAGTCCGAAGCATGCAACACATAATGGAATTTGCCATTCTTTTGTATAGTCACATCATATACCAAGTCGTCATACAAAAACTGCGTGGTCTTTTTTTGGATAAAATAAAAAACATCATTTAAATTACCCTGTTCATCACGCCAAGGTGCATGACCTTTATCTGCCAACGGATAAAACTCGTTATGGACTTTCTTGTTTTTCAATGCCTGCGCAATGACCGAAGACCCATACATTTCGTCGAAATAGGCCTCACACAGTTTGCCCTTTCCTTTTTTACCGTTTAATTGTGCAAAAGGATAACCTTTGCCGTATGGGACAACCTTGTCTGCATCGCCATGAAAAGAGATAATGGAAACGGGATACTTTTGCATATCCGAGATTTCATACAACGCGCCCCACATATTAATCAGACCTCGAATTTGGAAAGTTTCCGTAAAATTATTGCCACCGTTGTGAAGCTGCCCGTGTACTTTCGAAAAATGTTTTCTTTGTGTAGAAAGCGGTTTGTTTTCATCGGTCATATAGACCATATTCATAGCGGTAATAGAACCGGCGCTTGATCCTCCGATATAGAGTCTGTTTTTGTCAATACCATATTTTTCTGCGTGATGCACCAAGAAACGCATTGCCGCATGGGCATCCTGTATGGACTTAAACGCACAACGCTGAATCGACACCTTTGACAATTCAAAGCCCATCCTGTAATTGATGGAGGCAACGACATAACCCAACGACGCATAATGACGACATTGGGCTACCATTTCGGCATCGTGCTTATCGCCGAAAAAGAAAGCGCCTCCGTGAATCAGCACCAACAAAGGGCGACAAGTCAGGGTGTCATTCATTGGGAGGTAGAGGTCCATCGTCAAATCCAGGTCTTTTTGCGAAACCGCTTTGAAAACGTATGGCAGCAAAACCGCCGCATAGTCGGCACCTGCTTCTATAGGCAAGGACGTCCACGGACCTTTCGCACGTCCATAAACGAGATCCCGTTCTTCCTTCACCTTAAAAATCGGTTGCTGATAACGTTTAGAGGCCACCTCCGTTTTTTGTTCCTTATATTTTTTGAAAGAGAATTCGCTCAAACGGTTGTTTTTCTGATGTTTGTCAACCAATTCCACAACGCCATTGAGTGCATCCGTGTTTGCTTGATATTTCATTGCAAAGTTTACGTCCGCCGCACCTGTCACGAAACGATATTTTCTACCTGCCGTGGAAAGTTCGAATTGATGAGGACGCATAAAGAGAGAACTGGTGTCCGCAACATAATACTTGCCCTGCAATTTTCCCTTTGAACTATACGAGATTTTAATGAATATTTTTTCGTCATCAAATTCTCCCACATAAAGAGAAGCCGTATCCAACAGGCAAAGTTTTGCCAATTCACCAGGATTAACCGCCATATAGTGGTCATCTTTCGTCAATTCCTGCAAAGGCGTATTTTTATTGAGATTTTTCGACGTTGTATTTCTCTTACAAGCGGAAAAAAGAATTAGAATTGCAGCAAGAACAACAAAAATTCGGTTATTTGACATTTTTCAACTGCTTAATGATTTCAATCGGATTTTCCTTGGAAAAGATGCTGCTTCCCGCCACCAACACGTCGGCACCGGCATCAACCAAAGCTTGAGCGTTGGACAAATCCACGCCACCGTCCACCTCTATCAAACATTCCGAATGGTTGCGCTTGATCATTGCCTTCAATTCAGCCACACGGTGCAGACTGCGTTCAATAAAGCGTTGGCCTCCGAAGCCAGGATTCACGGACATAATAAGCACCATATCCACATCGTTGATCACGTCTTCCAATCCGGCGACGGGAGTATGGGGATTGAGTGCCACGCCGGCCAACATATCCGCATTCTTAATCTGATAAATCGTCCGATGCAGATGGGTACAGGCCTCCCAATGCACAGTAAGAATATCGGCCCCCACCTCCTTGAAGCGCTCAACATAACGTTCCGGCTGCACAATCATCAAATGGACATCCAAGGGCTTTTCCGCCTTGGAGCGTATAGCTTTTATCAACGGCATTCCGTAGGAAATGTTGGGGACAAAGACACCATCCATAATATCCAGGTGAAACCAGTCCGCTTCGGAATTATTTACCATATTGATATCATCTGCCAGATGGCAAAAATCCGCGGAAAGCATTGAGGGAGAGATTAACGGGTTCATTTTTAGGGGGATTGTTGGGTTGTTGAGTTGTTGAGTTGTTGAATTGTTTAATTGTTTAGATGGTCATTTCACCGCGGAGTGGGTGTTGCAGCCAGTATTTCACCTTCTCTGACGACATTCCCGTTCCGAAAAGGTACATCATTTTTGCGATAGCCGCCTCGGTGGTCATATCGGCACCGCTGACCACGCCGCCCTTGTCCAATCCCAAGCTGGCACCATAAAGTCCCATTTTCACGGCACCACCGTCCTTGCACTGACTAACACTCAAAATCACGATGCCGTTATCCGAAGCGTTTTTAATCAGCGACAGAAACTCTTCAGAAGAAGGAGCATTTCCCGCACCAAAAGTTTCCATTACCACGCCTCGCAAACCAGGCATTGACAGCACCGAACTCACCAACGAGGTTGAAATTCCAGGATAAAGCTTAAGCAATGCGATATTGGCATCCAAGTCTGTGTGAACAATTAACGGCTGTTTTTCCTTTTTCTGAATAAAATTATCATTATATGTAATGGACACGCCTACTTTTGCCATTTTATGGTAATTGGGTGAAGCAAAGGCATTGAAACGCTCCGCATTGGCCTTGTATGTACGATTGCCACGGAAAAGGGCATTTTCAAAATAAATGCACACTTCCTGAATTCGAGGTTCATCACCAACACTTTCCGACGCAATTTCCACCGCGGTGACGATATTGTCGCGACCATCGGTACGAACCACGCCCAAGGGCAACTGAGAACCCGTCAAGATGACCGGTTTGGACAAATTTTCCAAGAGAAAACTCAAAGCGGATGCTGTATAAGCCATTGTATCAGTGCCGTGAAGAATCACGAAACCGTCATAATTGTCATAATTGTCCCCAATCATCTTCACCAGGCGAATCCAAAAATCGGGATTGGTGTCCGAAGAATCTATCAGTGGCAGCAGGGATTTGAAATCTATGTCGGCATTCAGCAACTTCAACATTGGGAGATGACTATAAATATCCTTAAATTCAAAAGGTTCAAGTGCCTTCGTATCGGGATTTTGAATCATACCGATAGTACCGCCCGTATAAATAACCAATATTTTCTTCTTCATAATAGTAACACATTAAAAGTTTTGCAAAGGTACATTTTTTTTTGAGATAAAAAAAGCGGATGGTGAAAAAAAATCACCATCCGCCATAAAGTTATCGTAAACAACAATTATTCTTTCACGATTTTCTTAACGCAGACACCGTCTTCAGTAACGATATTAATCATATAAGTTCCTGAAGCCAAATCGCTAACGTTGATTGTTTTAGGATTATTGCTGACAAATTTAACCAATTGGCCTTGCAGGTTGTAGATTTCAACTCTATCGATAGCCATTTCGGTATTGATATTGATTTCATTAACCACAGGATTTGGATAAACCATCATATCAATGAGGTTGTCGGTTTCATCGTGAATGCCGAGAGAGGTTTCAGTAACCGTTGAATTACAAATCTGGCGATCATTAACATCGCTTGTATAGTTGGAAACGAAAGCAATCACTCGGCAATCATTGGCCTTGTAAGTTGACGGAAGGGTATAGTCAATAGTTTTGGTAAAAGTTGTACCAGCTGGCACCATACCTGTTCCCGAAGTAGTAGCAATAACTTCACCCCAAGTATTTCCAATTAAAGATTTACGTGTAACACCATTGTGAGTCATCATGCCATAACCAGATTGTTGATAATTCAAACCATCTTCTATTAAATAAATTGAAAGACGAGGGCTATCAAAAGCCATATCAGCCAAGAATTCACCAGAAACCGTAACAGAAAGATTTCTGGTAGAAGGATTATAGGTATAATTATCAATGTTGACTGTCACGAAAGAAGGTACCACAACAGCTTGGTTAATCATATTGGTAACCATGGCTTGACCATCAGGGAAGAATACAGGACCTGGATCATCGGTCATTTGGGTACGATCCAACATCATTGCAGGAGCATAAGTAGCACCGCCGTCATTGTAAAAAACAAGGAGGTCGTTATCCACGTCACAGGTCATTTGATCGGTATAAAAACCGGAATGATGAGCAATCCAAATCACGTCATCACGACCATTAACCGCATTTCTAATGGCCGTAATAGCAGCAGGACAATTAGAACACTGGCAAGTGGTGAATTGTTCCAACAAAGAGACACGTGGAGTAGCAGCTGAAGCATCGTAAACCGTAGTAGTCGTTGAAGCATCGTCATTATAATCATCACCTTGACCGTTGGGGTTTTTCACGACCAATTCAATCGTATAAACACCTTCTTGAGTTTGGTTAAACGGAGCAGTCATCTGGAAAGTGTAAGAACCATTATATGCAATAGATGGAGCGGAAAAAGATTCAACATTAGAAGTTTGGGTACCGTTAACGACAAAATAGGCATCAAAACTCTGCAAAGGAACGACACCTTTATTTGTAATAGTACCTTTAACCGTTGCATTGGCTCCTTGTGCCACGTATGCCGGCACTTCAACACTTGCCAATTCTACGCCATATTCATCAGGAACCAAAACCTCAACATTATCGACTGCAACATAATAACCATCACCATAGTTTTGGAAAGCGATATACACCGTACTTCCTTGATAAGCAGAAAGATCAATCAAGTAATCGTTACTTCCGGACGGAAGAGCCGAATAATTATGCAACACCGTGGTAAAAGACGCCTTCTGCTGATCAGTGGTTGAAATATACACTTTTAATTTTTCGGCATAAGTTCCATCTGTATAACCCCAAGCCTTAAATTTCAAGAATAAACCAGTTTGGTTTAAAGTAATGGCAGGAGTAACCAACCAACGGTCACAAGCTGCAGACACTTCCGTATAAGACAAACTCAGCATAGCATTGTCTCCTGTTCCAAAAAAGTCAGGATTCAAGAACCAGCCCTTATTCGTAATTCCATAACCAGAATAATTGGTTAGATTATCCTCATACACCACCCAACCTGTTGGAATGCTTGTCGAAGAATTGAAATCTTCGTGGAAGACGACCTGGGCATTCGCCATAAACGAGAACGCCACAAAAGACAGAATTAATAAAAGTTTTTTCATAATCAATTATTTTAATGAATAAAAATTTTTTCATTTTGCAAAGATATATCTTTTTTTCAAAAAAAACACCAAAATAAAAAAATAAATATTATTTTTGCACCATAAATTTAGCGATTATGTTTCTATTAATGATTTTAATCTTTGTCATTGGCTACACAGTCATTGCCTTAGAACATCCTTTGAAGATTAACAAGACCGCAACCGCCTTATTACTAGGCGTTACGCTATGGGTTTGCGCTATGATTGGCGGTGCCGGCATTCTCGTGGATACCAGTTCTATGGATGCCTACCTGGCCAACCATCCCGGCAGCGGTTTTAGCGACTGGCTTTCCAAAGACCAGCTCATCCACTCTTTAGGAGAAGTGGCCGAAATCATTTTTTTCCTTTTGGGTGCGATGACCATTGTGGAAATCATTGACACGAACGGCGGTTTTTCCATTATTACCAACAAAATCAAAAGCACGAAAAAAGTAACGCTGTTGTGGGTGCTGTCAATACTCACTTTTTTTATGTCCGCAGTATTGGACAACCTGACCACTTCCATTGTATTGGTTGCCTTGTTGCGAAAACTCATTGACGACCAACACGACCGTTGGTTTTTCGCCGGCATGGTCATTTTGGCAGCCAACGCTGGAGGAGTGTGGTCTCCAATTGGGGATGTCACCACCATTATGTTGTGGATTGGCGGCAAGGTTTCTGCCAGCGAGATCATCACAGCCGACTTTTTGGCCAGTGCCATTTCCATCATTGTTCCGTTGATTATACTATCCTTCACGTTAAAGGGAGACGTTCAACGCCCACAACTATCCGAAGACGCCACCAAAATCAACCAAAAAGCTTGGCAAAGCACGCTTTTTTTGTGCTTGGGTGTAAGTTGTTTGATTTTCGTTCCCGTTTTCAAGACATTGACCCATCTTCCACCCTACCTCGGTATGTTAAGCGGGTTGAGTATTTTGTGGATGACCTCAGAACTCGTACACCGCTTTGACGAAGGAGGTGTTCACGAACGTTTTATGATGTCCAACATCATTGGTCGTGTTGACATTTCCAGCATTTTATTCTTCTTAGGAATCTTATTAGCCGTTAACGCATTGGGAGCCGTTGGTCATTTGGGATTATTAGCCAACAATTTAGATACGATTCCATTAGACGAACCCAACAAATACTACGTCATTGGAAGTATTATCGGCGTATTGTCTTCCGTAGTGGATAATGTTCCGTTGGTAGCGGCCACAATGGGAATGTACGACTTTCCGCTGAACCATTACTTTTGGACTTTCATTGCCTATTGTGCCGGCACGGGAGGAAGCTTGCTCATTATTGGTTCTGCCGCTGGCGTAGCCGTTATGGGTATGGAAAAAATCGATTTCATCTGGTATTTGAAAAATATCAGTTGGATTGCCCTCATAGGTTACCTCGCCGGAGCCATCTGTTTTATCGTGGAACAGTTACTGATGGTGGCAATATAAACCCACCTACATTCTGATCAGCACTTTTTCTATCAAATCGTCCATTAGGGAATGGTAATCGTCGATAAACTCACCTGTTACTCGATTGGCAATTGCCAAGCAACAAGTCAAGGCACGATGATCGTAAATGCGGCTTAATCCATAAAGGGCTGCACATTCCATTTCCATATTGGCGAAACGAAAACCTTGGTATTCAAAACCTTCGATATTTTGTTTCAACTCCGGGAACATCAGTTTTCCACGCACTTGACGACCTTGGGGAGCGAAGAAACCCGGAGCAGTGGCCGTCACACCCTGATACATATCAAAAGCCACTTTATCCAATAAGGTTTCAGAGCCAGCAACACAATACGGATAAGGCAGTTTTTCATTCCATCCCGTATAATCAACAAAAGCCCGCACCACATCTTCATTATCGATGCCAGAATGTTCATAAAATTGCAATAAACCGTCAAAACCGACCCCATATTTTGAAGCGACTTCCGTTCCCGGTTTAATTTCTGCATTCAAAGCCCCACTGGTACCAATTCTCACGATATTCAATTGGTGATGAGTGGGTTTTACCTGCATTTTTTCCAAATCCACATTGGCCAAAGCATCCAATTCCGTCATCACAATTTCAATATTATCGGTACCCATACCCGTAGAGATGGCCGAAACCCGCTTTCCATTTTTCACACCAGTATGCGTATATAACTCGCGATTACTTTTTTTCAATTCAATAGAATCGAAATGGGCTGAAATCATAGGAACTCTTCCAGGATCGCCCACCAAAATAATATTATCGGCAATATCTTCTGGGAAAAGATTAAGGTGATAAATAGCACCGGATGATTGCTTGGGAAGTTCAGAAGAAGGGATTTTCATAATGACAAAAATTAAAGACTAAAAAATGACGGGTTATTTTTGAGGATTTGAATGAGGATTTTTGTTCAGGAGAGCGAGAACCGTGAGATAAAGCAGACAGGCGAGCGTCACCACGAACGCGTATTTCGGGTTATAGTTGGCGGCAAGACCCGTCAGCAAAGGAACGATGGCGGCTCCCACGATAGCGGTAGTCATCAAACCAGAAATCTCGTTGGTTTTTTCAGGCATTTTATCGACACAAATTGAGAAAATCAAGGGGAAGATATTGGCGAAACCGATACCAATCAATATAAAGCTCAACCAAGTGGAAACGGTATTATAGGGCAAAAAGAGCAATATATTACCGATAATGGACACCATAATGGTCAGCACCAGAAACACATTGGCCTTCATATAGCGCAGACACACACCGCCGAAGAAACGACCCGCAAAAAGTGCCAAAATCAGCACAATATTACCCAAAGAAGCCGAAATATTCGGATTATTCTCTATCAGAATAGAAGGAATTCTATTAAACATAGAAGCCTCAGCACCACAATAGAAGAAAATACCGAGAAACATCATCAAAATATATTTATTTCCGAGTGCCGACAAGCAATTTTTCAAGGTTGTCGGAGTTGCTGTTTCACTTTCAGCCTTATTAGGAACAAAAAACAGCACCAGCAGCAAGGTAACAAACAGCACCAGCGCGAAAATTGGAAACAGGATACGGAATCCCATATTCACCGGTTCTGTCGCGCCTTCAGGCATAAAAGAAAACCAGCCATACTTCATCAAGGAAGTGCCGATCAGCACCAAAATCAACGACGTGGAAAGCGTACCGATGGCCTTTACCGACTGGGCGAAAGAAAGCATACTGGAATATTTTCCTTCGGGAGACACGTCACGCATCAACGGATTGCCCGACACCTGCAGGATGGTCGCGCCGGCACCCATCAGCAATACGGCCAGCAGGATAACGGGGAAATTGAAGGCCACAATCGGAAGGACAGCACCCAAAAGAAACAAAACCAAACCGACAAGCAACATCTTTTTCTTTCCGATTTTGGATTGTTGAACCCCCATCGGCACCGACAAGACACCAAACATAATCATTCCTGAAAATGACACCAGAGATGCCATAAAAGGAGAAATATTAAATGCCTTCTCAACGACAGAGACCAATTGTCCAGCGGCATCGCCAAAGCCCATAGCAAGAAAAACAAAGAAAACGGAAATAAGAGATAGTTGTTTTTTCATATTCATATTGATTAAAGTGCTAAAATAATCTATTTTAATAATAAATACAAACCAAAAGCTTTAGGATTTACCACAACGACGAGAATGATCCAGAACTGCTGTGTCAGAGGTCCTTAATATCATTGCCGGATTCTTGCTTATCATCCTTTTTTTCCCAATAATCGGCATTTTTAATATTCAGTTCGTTAGAATTGAAGACGGGATCCTTTCCCTCCTTATATTGCCGTTCATAATTTTTCAACGTTTTAAAAACTTTAGGTGACAATATCAAAATAACGATAACGTTAATCCACGCCAGGCAACCGACTCCTATATCACCCAAATCCCACGCTGTAGAAGCCGCACCGACAGCACCATCAAAGGTAGCACACACAATCGCAATACGCAGAATCCAAATCGCGACTTTTTCCGTTTTCCCCTTTCCGAACAAATAGACAATATTTGTTTCCGCATAGTAATAATAGGCCATCGTAGTTGTAAACGCAAAAAAGGCCAAAGCGATAGACACAAAAATGTTTGCGACATGAGGTTCCACCACTGTGCTTATGGCAGCCATCGTATAAGTTACGCCGGGTTCGGCCACATTTGCGTGAGTTGTAAATATCAGCTGACCCGTGTTGGGATCTATCACGTTATAGCATTGAGCGGCCAAAATCATAATGGCTGTAGCGGAACAGACCAATAAAGTATCAATATATACCGAAAAACATTGGACCAGCCCCTGTTTGACAGGATGAGACACCTCTGCGGCACCCGCGACGGTGGCACCGGTTCCCTGACCGGCCTCATTAGAATACAAGCCTCGTTTCACGCCCCACGAAATGGCACTACCGACAATACCTCCAAACAAGGCATGTGTTCCAAAGGCACTGCGAATCATCGTCATAAACGCCGAAGGCACATCTGTAATATGGAAACATAACACCACAATAGACAACAGGATATAGGCGATTGCCATAAACGGAGCCACAAATTCCGCCACCACAGCGATACGTTTTACGCCACCGCATACCACCAACGCCAAAAGAATTGCCAAAACAGCACCTGTTATGTATGTATTCAAGTGTAAGGAATCATTAAAAGCCATGGCAATGCCGTTACTTTGGATAGGCGGGCCAAAGAAACCGAAATCTATAATTGCCACTATCGCAAAAACGACTGCCAACCATTTGAGTTTTAACCCCTTTTCGATATAGTATGCCGGTCCGCCTCTTAACTGGCCATTATGGTCTTCTTTATAAACTTGTGCCAAAGTTGCTTCCGCAAACGCCGTTCCCGCACCTAAAAATGCGGCAATCCACATCCAAACGATAGCACCCGGCCCGCCAAAAGCGATGGCCGTAGCCACTCCGACAATATTTCCGGTTCCGACTTTTCCCGACAAGGCCATTGCAAAAGCCTGAAACGAAGAGATACCTTTTTGCTGATTATTCTTACTAAAAAGCAATCGTATCATTTCGCCGAAATAACGCACTTGTACAAAGCGAGTCATACAGGAAAAAAACAAGCCCGCCAAAAGACAAATCATTACCAGACCTGGATTCCACACCCAAGTGGACAATTTGTGCACAAACTCCTCAAAACTCACTGATAAAAATAATATATTCATTATATGCATTATAAAAATTCTTTGCAAAAATACATTAAATTTGCTTACATCAATCTATGTAAAACAATTTTTCTCTGGTTTCTTTCTTTGCCGTACAAAGAAAGTTTAGCCGACAATTGTCTGAACGGATGAATTAAACAGCCGATTTACAAAAAAGTAATCTTTGAAAATAAAAAAAAATTTAGCCCTTTCCATCTTGTAAAAAGATTCCGACTTTGCTATGCTTCGTCGGAATGGTGATGAGTCATTGGGCAAGAAGTGGCGGCGACGGAAAGCAACTGCGATATGGTTCGGACACGGTGTCGCCGCAAACATCTCAACAAGATCAAACGGAATAATTCCAAATAAAAAAAGCCCGCGAGAAATTCGCAGGCTTTTTCTGGTGGGAACTACTAGATTCGAACTAGTGACCCTCTGCTTGTAAGGCAGATGCTCTGAACCAACTGAGCTAAGCTCCCTTGCAAAATTGCGATGCAAAAATACTACTTTTTTTTATTTCCACAAGACCTTCTGAAAACTTTTTTCTTTTTTATTATAAAACACTGATAATCAGTCTAAAATATTTATTTTTTTAGTTATTCAAATGTCATTTGACATCAAATTTCACTATATTTTCAACATTTGAACAGCTAATTTTGGAAAGATTTGTGACAATTTCTTCAAAAACATCAATATTGCGTACGCTGCTATGGAGATGACTAACAGTGCGACATTATAAAACGGAATTATCCTTTTTGTCTTGTAAAAGATTTTTTTACTCGAGAATGCTTTTCTTTTCCGTTACTTTCTTTATAACCCAAAGAAAGTAACCAAAGAAAGGTTTCCCGCTGACTAAGCGTTTGCTACAAATCGGGCAATTGTCGGCTAAACGCTGAAACTCGCTGGCCTCGCACGCTTGGCCAGCTCAAACAGCCAGCGTTCTTAACGCCGCCACCCGCCTCGATTTGTCACGCAAGCCGCTTAGAAGGCGGAGGATATAAAGTGCCGCGGAGAGGACTGCCAACATCCGGTGCGGCACGGGCTGTGAATGGGTGATGACCTACAGCGGCGTGTGAAGGCGCAAAGGTGTGAAGGTTGAGAAGATGATGATAATTCCCCTCCTTTGTTGTGTATTTCAATGGATTGAAATATACAAAGTAGTCTGAGATACACAACAAAAAGGAGGGG
>JAKSMG010000021.1 GCA_024400755.1 Bacteroidales bacterium
TCGTCACCGCAAGATCTTTTGTGGCAAAACTCTTCACCTCGCCATAGGCGGTGTCAGTTCCATTAGCAGCGAAAGCTTTGAAGAAATAGGTGGTTCCTTCGGTAAGTCCTACGAGATTTGCCGAATATTGACCGGTAGCAGAAAGAAGAGAGACGTCAGAAATAGAAGTCAGTGCATCTTCGCTTGTGCCGTACTTGAAGCCGGCATTCACATTGGCATAGCCTTCGAGTTTGGTCAATTCGCCGTTCAATGTGGCGGAAGTGCTTTTTACTTCGGTGGCATCATTTGTCGTTACCGCAAGATCTTTTGTGGCAAAACTCTTCACCTCGCCATAGGCGGTGTCGAAATCATTGATGATATAGGCCTGATAATAGTAGGTGGTTGCAACGGTTAAGCCCGTGATTTCCTTGCTAAAAGGAGCTGTCTCGTCAGAGGCCGCCGGATTTTCCACTGCCCATTGGTCCAGGTTGGCGGGGTCGGTACCATACACGAAGCCGCGTTCGTAAGACTCAGCATAGCCGTTGAAAGTCACGTTACCCCACAAGGTGGCGGAATTGCTGGTTATCTGATTAACCGAGTCGGTGGTTACCTCACCCTGGTAGATTTTATACACGCAGCGTACCGACATACCATTTTTAGCCGCCCCCCTGGTCACCAAGAAGTATTCACAGTGGCAGTCGGACCAGATCACGGTCGGGTTGGAGGGGTCCAGACTCTGCGCGGACCACATATAGCAGTCGCCGCCCAAGTTTTCGCCATATTTTTTCATAGCGTTGTAGTAACCGCCGGGAAGCATAGTGAAGCCGGTTGTGTTGATACCGGGTACGAACCAACGCTCTGTAGAATGCAGCGTTTTGGCGTCGTGGTTCATCAGTTCACGGATTTCAGCTTCGGTAGGAAGGTGCCACCCCTCGGGGCAGATACCTTGCACGAAGCCGTGTTCGCCGACCACGGGGCTTTGTCCGGGCTGCACATTCATGGCCGTGTACCAGTTGTACAAACGACCGAAAGTGGCCAGGTTGGCATCTGTGTCGGGATACATCTCCGATTTGTAGATTTTACTGCTGTCCAGCTTGATTGAAAGGTTGGGTTTCAACCAGCAGTGAGGGCCCACTTTCACGGAATTGAAGGTGGTGCCTTCCGCATCCTGCGCTGTCAGATTGTCGGTTCCGCACTGACCCATTACTGCCAATGGGAGCAGGAACAGTGCGAAAATCACGCATAATAGAAATTTTTTCACAGTTTTTTGTTTGTATTAATTCTTGATTTTTTTATCGTCAATTATGATGTGTTTTTTTATATTTTTCGGTTATCTCCTGCTTCGTTTTGACAACTTTACTTGCAAAGTAAATTATAAAATATTAACTTGCAATAATACAAAAAAATATTGCAGGGTAAACGCACCAAAATGTTTTTTTTGATTTTTTTCACACTTTTTTGTGTTATAAAAAGTTGTATCTTTGCCAAATATTTATTCATTAATAATGAAAAGGATTGTCGTTTTTTGTCTATTGCTGCTATCACTGGCCGGTTGTGCCAAAATTGTCCTTCCTACGGGAGGTCCCAAAGACACCACGCCACCGGTGGTAACCAAGGAAGTTCCCGCCAACCGTTCCACACTTTTCAACAGCAAAAGCATCAAAATAAGCTTTAACGAATTTGTCGTCCTCAACAATCCCAACAAAACCGTCATCGTCTCACCGCCCTTCGCCGAAGCACCCGAACTGGAGATTGTCAACAAATCCGTCGTCATCCATCTTCCAGATTCTCTCAGAGCCAACACCACCTACAGCATCGCCTTGGCCGAAACCATCAAGGATTATACCGAAGGCAACCCGATTTCCATTTACGAATACACTTTCTCCACCGGCAACAACATCGATTCCTTTATGCTAAAAGGATCGGTCACCGACGCACTTTCCCTGGAAAAAGTCAAGGATGTCTTCGTCTTTCTTTACAAAGACGACATCGATTCCCTTCCTCTGACCACCAGACCCGACCACCTCACCAAAACCAACGGCAGCGGCCAGTTCGTCTTCAACAACATCAAACCAGGAAAATACAAAATTTTTGCCTTGGACGACATCAACAATAACCTCGTTTACGACTTGCCCAACGAAAAAATAGCCTTCAGCAACGAATTGGTGGAGTCCTGGGCTATGCCAACCCCCGCAGACAGCAACCGCAAAGACAGCGTTCAAGCAGCATCTGCGGAAGAACACGCCAAAATCGAACTGGTTTTATTCACCGAAAGAGACACCAATCTGGCCCTGCTCAAATACATCAACACTACCGAAAACATCTACCAATTTCCGTACAAAACCGATTTCAAGGAATTTTCTGCCAGACACCTTGCAGGACAGGAATTAGACTATTTTCAGTTAATTGCCCCTACCCAAGACACCGTTTTATGGTACTTAAAAACAGCTTTGACAGACACTGCCCTCTACGAATTTACCACGGACCAAAAACATATCGACAGCGTTAAAATCACCCAATTCAAGAAGAGTCAAAAGCCAGGTGGCAACAGAGGAAAGAAGCAGGAGGATGAAAAGAAGCTCAACGTCAATTTCGACAACAAAGGCAACATTTTCAAACCACTCACCCTGCGTTTTTCCTACCCTATCAAACCCACTGGCGATGTTCCGTTTTCCATTATCAAACAGATTAAAAACGAAAACGACACCATTCCGCAAACGCTCAGCATCCCCGACACGTTTGTGACCTCCTTGACTATAAATTACCCCTTTGAAGCCAAGACAAAATACACCATTTGCATCCGAGATTCCGTGTTTTTCGGCTACGATGGCAGTTGCAACGACAGCATCAACACCAGTTTCACCACAAAAACGGAAAAAGATTACGGAAATCTGCTTATGCATTACCATATTTCAGACCCATCCTGCCAATATGTCGTACAACTATTAAATAAAAACAAAAACATTCTTCAAGAAAACATCCTCTCCCAAAGTCAAAGCATCGAATATGCCCACTTGGAACCCGGGAGTTATCAGGTCAAAGTCATCAAAGACCAAAACAACAACGGTCGCTGGGACACGGGAATGTACCGGGATAAAATTCAGCCAGAAAGCATTTTCTTCTTTCCTTCCACCATCAATATCCGAGGTTACTGGGATTTTGAGGAAGACTTTGAACTCAAATAATTACGAGATTATCCCGGTTAATCTTGTTGAGATTCCGACGAAGCGGAACGAAGGCAGAATCTCTTTACAAGACAAAAATTGATAATTCCGACATTTAACATTCCAACTTATTCATTCTTAATATATTAATATCTTAATTTTCTGCAATTATTTTTTCTTAATTTTCGATTTTTAGAGTTATTGTTTTTAATTTATTTTACTTTATTTTATCAAATTATAAATATCATATTGAAATTATTTGTACTTTTGCAGGCGTTTTTGACGAAAATTTTGAAAAATTATCAACAATGGCGAAAAATGACAAGAAAAATAAGTATCTTTGCGGCAAGAAAAACGGAGAGACTATGGTGCCTGAAAAGTATGTGAGATTTGACTGGGCGGTGAAACGCCTGCTGCGCGACAAGGCCAACTTCGGCGTGTTGGAAGGACTGGTGTCCGTCATCCTGAACGAGAAAATACACATCGTCGAACTCCTCGAGAGCGAGTCCAACATGGACCACGACAGCGACAAGTTTAATCGTGTGGACATCAAGGCGTTGGATTCCAGAAACGAAATCATCGTAGTGGAAATACAGCAGTCCTGCGAAAGCGACTTCGTGGGACGCATCCTCTACGGCGTCTCCAAAAACATCGTCGAGCACATCAACCTCGGCGACGACTACGGAAAGGTCAAGAAGGTCTATAGTATCAACATCGTCTATTTCAACTTCGGCGAAGGTTCCGACTATCTTTACCACGGACAGACCGTCTTCACCGGCGTCAACACCCACGACACCCTCCGAATCTCCGTGGACCAAAAGGACGCGCTGACCCTCCAGACGCCGGGAGAAATCTTTCCCGAGTACTACATTGTAAGGGTAAACCAGTACGACAAGGCCGACAGCACCACGCCCTTGGAAGAATGGCTCGACTATCTCAAGAACGGACGCATCAAGGATGACGCCACCGCCCCCGGACTTAACCTGGCAAAGGAGATCCTGCTGTACATAATGATGAGCGAGGAGGAAAAACGGCAATATTTCCGCTATATGGACCACGTGAAATTTGAACGCGACGCGATGAAGACCTCCCGTCGGGAAGGAATGAGAAAAGGATTAGCCAAAGGGATGAAGAAAGGATTGGTCAAAGGAGAAGCAAAAGGAAAAACCAAGGTCGTGATCAATATGCTAAAAATGAACTTAGACATTGACTTCATTGCCCAAACAACAGGACTTTCCGCACAAGAAATTGTGACAATACGAAAACAGTTGGATCGTAAATAGAATCTTATTCTGAAACACGACAAAAGACATCTTCCGTCAATTCATAATCAACAATTTGATTAACCCAGTCTTTGCGGAACGGCGAACTCACCTTGATGTAATTGTCTGTGAAACCGAACATCTTTCCATCCGACTCTTCAGATTCCCACAACACAGGACGCACTTCTCCGAGATGTTCCTGATAGAAATGCCGTTTCTTCGTCTCTGACAGTTCGACCAAGCGAAGCGTCCGCTCGTGTTTCACCGGTTCCGGCACTTGTTCTTTCATCGCGGCAGCCACGGTATTGGGTCTTCGAGAATAGGTAAAGACGTGCAAATAACTCAAAGGCAGCGACTTCACAAAATCATAGCTATCCGTAAAATCCGCCTCGCTTTCTGTCGGGAAACCCGTGATAATATCGATAGCAATACAGGCAGACGGCATCAATTCTTTGATCTTCAATATTTTATTTTGAAAAACTTCCCTTTTGTAACGACGTTTCATCAAGGCCAAAATCTTATCACTTCCCGATTGAAGAGGGATATGGAAATGCGGCATGACGACACGAGACTGCGCCACAAAATCAATGATTTCGTCTGTCAGCAAATTGGGCTCGATGGAAGAAATACGAACCCTGTCCACCAAATTCTGTTGATCTATGGCTTTCAACAAATCGAAAAAATTTTCATCCGTTCCTTTTCCAAACGTTCCCAAATTCACACCAGTAATATTCACCTCTTTCAATCCCGCCTCGTGAATTTTTTCTACATTTTTCAACACATTGGCAATATTGTCGCTGCGGCTTTCCCCACGGGCATCGCAAACGGTGCAGTAAGTGCAATGGTAATCGCAACCATCCTGAATCTTCAAGAAGGAACGCGTGCGATCGTTGGAAGAATAGGTAGAGAAAAACGTCGGGACTTCAGGAATGGCTTCGCCAAGGACGAAATTAACCACGTGCAACTTGTCGCGATTACCGAAAACAGCCGCCACCCCACCCCACTGGCGAATTTCCTCTGGTCGCAGTGCCGCGTAACAACCCACCACCACGATTTTGGCCTCCGGATATTCTCGGTGCAGATGCGACACGTAATTGCGCACCTTCTTTTCCGCAGCATGCGTCACCGCACAACTGTTCACGATGATAGCCGCCGGATTTTCACCCTCCGACCATCCCTTTTCACGCAAACGCCGCGCCATATCCGACGATTCACTGAAATTCAACTTACAACCAAAAGTATATATCAAAAACGTATTATCCATAAATATCAGAATGGGATTTTTTAGAAAAATAATAAAGCAGCAACACGATGGACGACACGATATATGAAGCCGAATTAACAATACACGCACCATCGATAGCATATTGCCGCACCAAAACGAAAGCCAACGACAAAGTCACCACTAAACCTACGGCAGATTTGACAATCAATATATTAAGATGACGAATGGCGGAAAAATAATTGCCGATGACATTGGAGAAAGCCAAGGCCAGGATTCCCGGAGCCAAGACCAACACCACCCGCTTGGCTTCCGCAAACTCGGGACCGAAGACAAAGGCGAACCACGACGCCGGCAACAACACCACCGCCCCGAGACACAGGACAGATATACCCAAACTGACCAACGCAATGGACATTGTCTCCTTTCTGGATTCTTGCGTATGTCCCTGTTTCAGCACGTTGGAAAACTGAACCATCGACATACTTTGACTGATAATCCATATCGCCGAAGCCACATTTACGCCTATTGAAAACACGCCGACAGAAGACCTGCCAAAATAAAAATCCAACACGTAATAGGTCAGTCGATAATTGAAAAACTGCAACAGACTGCTCAATTCCGTTTTCCAGCCAAAAGAAAAGACCTCTTTCGCCGCCGACCAATCCCAATCCCAGCTCAGCCGAATCTTCATTTTCCGCCGCATCGCGTAACAAACGGCAATCAATATCAGCAGCGATAAAGACTGGGCGAAAAAATAGCAGTAACAACCCAGTGACGGCCAAATCCAATGAAAGGCCAACATCAGCAGCAACAACGACAACGGCTGCAAGACCGTAAACAAATTATACTTGTCGATACGCTGACTTCCCACAAACAGCGAATTGTGGAAAGCAAAAATTCCCATCAAAGTCGCTGCCGTAAAGATAAAAGGTGCGATTTGGTGCTGCCCCAGCACATACAGCAGGGCTGCCGCAAGCGTACCCACCAGCAAAGACCATCCGTGCGCCAACGAAGACAATTTGGAGTAACCTATGCGAGAAAAGAAATAGGAAATGCTACTTCCCGTAAAAACATTGGCGAAGATGGAAATCAAGCCCAAATCGGCCACAAAAATAGCAATGGAACCACGACCTTCCGCTCCCCAAAGCTGCGTTGTCAAGACAATCACGGCAAAATTGAGAGCCATAATCAAGCCCTTGCTCATCACGGTGACGACAATATTCTTCTTGATATCAATGCTGCTCATACTGCTGGATAAAACGAACAAAATCAGCCTCTATCGACTTCCAATTATACTTTTCCTTTGCCCAACGCAACGCTGCCTCACAACACTTTCCGTATGTTTCAGCATTTCGGATATAATCATTTACTATATCTACAATTTGCTGTGTATCAAAAGGATTCACATACGAACCAAAATCTTCAAATTCGGGACAGCCCTTATGTATGGCCTTCAAATCGGTGTAAACCACAGGCCTACCCATCGCCATAAAATAGAACAACTTGATAGGCAGACATTTTTGATTCTCATCGTCAGGAATGCGCAAATCCAGAAAGACATCATTCTGTGCAGCCCTACGACAAAATTCGGCAAACGGCTGATATTCATCAATTTGAAGAGACAAATTAGCCGGAAGTGATGGTGTTTTCTCTAATCGTTGATTACTCAGCACATTCAGAACGACCTGGGTTTCGGGATTAAAACGCGCTACCCAGACTGCCGCCTTCAGTACATTACCAAACCCCTTCTCGTCGGTCAGGTTACCACTATAAAACAAGCGAACTCGCTGACGTAAGCTTTCCGCAGGAAATGTCGTAATATATTTCAAATCTGGATAATACGACGTCATCACAAAAGGTCTATGCGGAAACAGTCGCCGAAAAGGCCTTGACTTATCCACTTCACCAAAGACGAAACCATCGGTAAAAAGATTGACGAAAGCGTTGAACAAAACCATAGCACAGAACTTCAAACCCTTGGCAATTCCCGTTAGAAATCGGAGATTTTTCTTAGACGGATACCATTCGGTAACATCGTACAGCACCGCCACCGCACGTTTTGACGAACGACGATAGCGGATCGCCATCCAAAGGGCCATCGGCGTATCAGCCAGCACCACGTCGGGTTTCAGTTCCCGCAGCATCTCCACGCAATGATTGACACATTGCCGCCGTGTCATCGTATGGGCGTCATACAAACGGGCATACGGATTGGAGCCCGGCAATTCTCCCTGCGAAGGAGCCACGATATAAGCCGTCCAGCCCGCCTCAACCAAAGACGGCAGCTGATGGTAACGGACCCTCTCGTCTTCCGCTGAATGAGCCGTAAGGAGAAATACAATGGTTTTCATATATTAATACAACAAATCCACACTACCTTTTCCCTCCCGCAGCACCTCGATATCGCCATCTACGCAATTGACCACGGTAGAAGGAACATTATCGCCATAACCGCCGTCAATCACGATATCCACCAGATGACCATACCTGTCGTGAATCAACTCCGGGTCGGTCGTATATTCCACAATTTCATCATCATCCTTGACAGAAGTAGATAAAATCGGATGACCCAACTGTTCAACGATTTCACGAATGATATTATTGTCCGGCACACGAATGCCGACCGTCTTTTTATTGCTTTGGAGCAGTTTCGGCACATTGTTGTTGGCTTCCAAGATAAAGGTAAAGGGTCCGGGAAGGGCCTTTTTCATCACCTTAAACACATTATTGGAAATGGGCTTGGTGTAATCAGACAAATGACTCAAATCTTGACAAATGAAAGTCATAGCGGTCTTTTTCTTGCCGTCGCCTAAGATTTGCGTAATACGCTCGACGCTTTTTTGTTTAAAAATATCACATCCTATGCCATAGATGGTATCGGTTGGATAGATGACCACGCCACCGTCCTGCAGGCATTCCACCACCCGTTGGATGGCTTTGGGATTGGGGTTTTCTGGATATATTTTGAGTAGCATAATAACAAAAAAAGGGTAAGCTACTCATATCGCATCGCTACAACCAATGTACCCTTGCTACATTCCTGTCCTGGGGGAGTTGAAAGGGAGCAGATCGTACAAGACTTACCCGCTGCAAAAATACAATATTTTTTTGTAATGGCAACCAATGATGAAAATTTTTGTGTAAATTTGCCGTCTAATACTATTTTTCGCTTCAAGAAATAAAATAAAACATTAATAATCAATAATATAAAAACGATGAACAATAAAAAGCTGATTATTTCGATTCTTTTTTGCGTTGCCACACTATTTATCTATGCCCAAGAACCTGTTGAAGAAGAATTAGTGGGAGCCAACTGCACTTCCATTATGGTAGGACGGAAGGCCTCGGCCGACGGTTCGGTCATTACTTCGCACACCTGCGACAGCAAATACCGCACCTGGCTACGTATGGAACCCGCCGCCGACCATAAAGATGATGAGACGCACAAAGTCTATAAAGGATCGATGCACACCGAGACACCGAACAGTATGGAAGGAATGGTGCTGAAGGGAGAAATTCCTGAAGTTTCGCACACCTTTGCCTACCTTAACACGGCCTATCCGTGTATGAACGAGAAGCAACTGGCGATGGGTGAAAGCACTTTTTCGGGTCCCGACACGCTTGTCAACGAAAACGGAATGTTTTACATTGAGGAATTGCAGCGCATTGCCTTGCAACGCTGCAGCACCGCCCGCGAAGCCATCCAGCTCATCGGCGAATTAATTGCCCAATACGGTTATGCCGACGGCGGCGAATGCATTACCATTGCCGACAAGAGAGAAGTTTGGCAAATGGAAATCTTAGGCGAGGGTCCCGACAAAATCGGAGGCATCTGGGTGGCCCAACGTGTTCCTGACGACGAAGTGGCCGTCAGCTGCAATATTGCCCGTATCGGCAAAATCAACAAAAAGGACAAAGACCACTTTATGTTTTCCGACAATATCGAGGCCGTAGCCCAAAAATACGGTTTATGGGACGGCAAAGGCGACTTTATCTGGTGGAAGGCCTTCCCTTCGAGTTATTCTGGCGGGAAAAACTTCAAGGAACGCGAATGGTACATTTTCAACGAACTGGCTCCGTCGCTGCACTTGGATCTCAATGCCGAGGAACTGCCCTTCTCCATCAAGCCGGAGCAGAAAGTGGATGTAAGGAAAGTGATGGAACTGTTCAGGGCCAACTACGAAGGTTCCGAATTGCTTGACCAAACCAAGAACCTCACCATTGTCAAAGACGTTAAGAAAGACGGAAAAATCGTCAAGGACACCATTGTCTGTCCCAATGCCAATCCCTGGATGGATGCCAACGAGCGTGCCCTTTACAACAGTTTGAAACCCGGCACACTGACCTTTTACCGCGGCGTGGCGATGTCGTGGTGTTCCTACTCCACCATCATTCAATGCCGCGAATGGCTGCCCGATCAGATCGGCGGCTTATGCTGGTTTTCTTTCGAGAATCCGGGACAAAGTCCACGCATACCCATTTACGCTGGCAGCACTTCCCTACCCGCCGGCTTTGACATCTGCGGACATTTCCGCTACAACGAAAACGCAGCCCTCTGGCATTACCGCAAAGCCAACAAACTCGCCCAGGTAAAATGGGGCTTTTGCAAGGACTTGATGTTAAGCAACATTATGAGATATGAAGACAAGGCCTTCGACGAATTACCCGTCTTAGAGCTGAAAGTCAACCTCTTAATCAACGATAGCAAACTCACGGAAGCCAAACAACTGCTCAATCGATACACTGCCGACTTTGCAGGATCCACCCGCCAGACTTGGCAGGAAATGGAACACAAATTCTGGGAAAAATTCTGGACCGGCTTCTAAAAATTCATTGTTGATAACTTATTCTACTGATTTTTTGTGATTTATACAGATTGTTAATATTTTATCCTTAGGAAGAAGAAATTTTGTAATTTTTTTCACGATTTTTGCAGCGTAAAAATTACATCAATTCTTTATTTCATCTATGGAAAACACACGTGTAGCAACTACTTCTCGCAAGACTGAGAATAAATTATCTTACAACAATATTGAAAACATCATAGGCAATGCCGGCAAAATTGTTCCGCAAGCCATTGAGATGGAAGAAGCCGTGCTGGGCGCCCTTCTCATCGATGCCAATGCCGTCAGTATCGTCATCGACTTCTTGACATCCAATATGTTTTATCGCGAAGCCCATCAAAAGATTTACGAGGCCATTTACAAACTTTTCTCCGATTCCGAACCCATTGACCTGCTCACCGTCACCAACAAACTGCGCCAGAATAAGCTGCTTGAATTTGTGGGCGGGGCTTCCTATTTGGCAACACTCACCAACCGCGTGGCCACTTCCGCCAATATCGAATACCACGCTCGTGTGGTTATGGAAAAATTCATTCTGCGCGAACTGATTACCGTATGCGGCAAAATCACCAAGGATGCCTACGACGACTCCAAGGACGTATTGAAAATAATGGACGATGCCGAAACCGACCTTTTCAACATCATACAAAAGAACTTCAAGCGTGACAGCAAGGAACTCCGCACCGTGGTGCAAAACGCCATCCACGAACTGCAGGAAATGAACAACAAAAGCAGCGACGAGTTGCAGGTGCGTACCGGCATCAACGCCATTGACGAGAAAATCGGCGGCTGGCAACGCTCCGACTTGGTCATCTTGGCTGCACGTCCGGGTATGGGTAAAACCTCCTTTGTGTTGTCCATCGCCCGCAACGCGGCTCTCAAATTCGACAAGAAAGTTGCATTTTTCTCTCTGGAAATGTCAGCGACCCAGTTGGTACATCGACTTTTCGCCATCGAATCGGGTATTTCTTCCGAAAAAATATCCAAAGGCAAACTGAATGAAAGCGAATGGATCCGATTGATGGAGAAAATCAACGTGCTTTTCAGCTCCAACCTGATTATCGACGACACGCCGGCACTGTCCATTTTCGACTTGCGTGCCAAATGCCGCCGCCTGAAGGCACACAACGACATCGACTTGGTCATCGTGGACTACCTGCAGTTGATGCAGGGCAACGAGGAAGGCGGCAAGACCAAGGTCTCCGGGAACCGTGAGCAGGAAATCAGCCACATTTCACGTTCGTTGAAAGCTTTGGCCAAGGACTTGAACGTACCCGTCATCGCCCTGTCACAGTTGAGCCGTGCCGTGGAAACGCGTCCCGGCAACAAACGCCCCCAATTGTCAGACCTTCGTGAATCAGGATCTATTGAACAAGACGCCGATATGGTTATGTTCATTTATCGACCTGAATATTATAAAATGGAAAGTTTTGAAGACAACACGCCTTCGGAAGGCTTGGCAGAAATCATGATTGAGAAAAATCGTCACGGTTCCGGCGGCAACATCCGTGTCCGTTTCCAAAGCCAATTCACCAAGTTTACCGATGTGGACGACATTCCCCATTTCGAAGATGGCGGCGGTGTAAGTGCTTTCGACAATGTCAACGCGGGCATTATGCCTAATTCAAATTTCGGTGCCAACAACGCCTTTGACTCCAATAACGACTCCAATTTTAGCACTTTCAACGCCAGCTTCAACGACGACACGAACAACGACGACGACCTACCCTACTAAACTATGAAAAAACTATCTATGGACGAACTCCATCGCGTAACGCCAGAGGAGTATAAACATCAAGAAAAAACACCACTGACCGTCGTTTTAGACGACATCAGAAGTATGAACAACGTGGGGTCCATCTTCCGCACCTGCGACGGATTGGCCATTGAGCAGATATACCTGTGCGGCATCACCGCTTGTCCTCCCAACAAGGAAATCAGCAAAACGGCCCTCGGCGCTACCGAAACAGTGGAATGGCATTATTTTGAAGACGTGGCGGAAGCCGTCAAAAACCTGCAGGAAAACGGCTATAAAGTATATATGGTAGAACAAACCGACCGTTCCGTGATGTTGCAGGATTTTCACATTCCGCAAGACCAGAAAATTGCCATCGTGTTGGGCAACGAAGTATTTGGCGTCAGCGACAAATTGCTGGACCTCGTGGATGGCGCCATCGAAATACCCCAATACGGTGTCAAGCACTCCTTCAACGTCTCCATCGCCGGCGGCATCACCATCTGGGAAATCTTCAAGCAAATCAAATTTAAATAAAACAGCTCACTTCCTTTCAAAAGAATATCTAATCAACAGCTTTTATTATGACTCCTGAAAATATCGACTATCGATTTTCCGTTCCCATTCAAATCAAGATGAGCGATTTGGATCCTTTCAACCACGTCAACAACGGCGACCAATGCCACTATTTCGACTACGGCCGCAGCCAGTACTTTGAACGTGTTTTTGGTCATCCCATCGACTGGCTCACCTTCGACCTGGTTCTCGTCCACTTGGATTTGGATTTTCACAGCGGCATTGAATTTCAGGATAAAATCGTATGCAAAAGCAAGGTATTGGAAATCGGAAACAAGAGTTTCAAAATGGTACAGCAATTGGTTGACGAACGCACGGGAAAAATCAAAACCACCTGTCACAGTGTTATTTGCGGCTTTGATAGGGAAAAACACAGCTCTCTGCCCATCCGTGAAGAATACAAGCAACGGATTTCCGAAGTGGAAGGGATTTCAACAAGATAAATTGCGTTACGCCTTCATTAATTGGGCCCTAAGCTGACGCATTCCATCCGTGGCCTTTTGTCGAATAAACGTCACCTTTCGCTGAATCGGCTGCACTTCCTTGGGGTCGATGACATAAATTTCCGCGTCATCCTTGGCATAATATACCAAACCAGCCGCCGGATATACATTTAAGGAAGTTCCGATAATGATGAGGATGTCGGCTTTCCTCACCTGTTCAGCCGCGGCAGTCAGCAAGGGTACGTCCTCACCAAACCACACGATAAACGGTCGCAGCAAAGCTCCATCGGCTGCCTTTTCACCGAACTCTATATCACGATAGCCAATATCTACGACATTGGTTTTACCACGTTCGCTACAGGCCTTAGTCAGTTCACCATGCAAATGGATGATATTCGTCGAACCGCCCTTTTCGTGCAGATTATCAATATTTTGAGTTACCACAACGACTTCATACTGACGTTCGAGTTCCGCTATGATCTTATGGGCGTCATTGGGTTGGCAATGCTCCAGCTGACGCCGACGCTCATTATAGAAATTAATCATCAATTCGGGATTTCTGTACCAACCCTCTATGCTGGCAACATCCTCCACGTTGAAATTTTCCCACAGTCCATCACTATCTCTGAAGGTGCTGATACCGCTTTCGGCACTCACGCCCGCACCCGACAAAACCACTATTTTTTTCATAGGTCTGATTTTTTTTGTTTGCAAATATACAAATTTATCGACATCATTTTTTCAAAACAGCCGGATTCAACTTGTAAACGCAATTTTTGAGAAAGAATCTGTGAGATAAAGGTTTATATTAAGTATAAATCTTTACATCTGGGCGGTCTGCCCGCAAAACAGGTTCAAAAATGACGCATTTAAG
Source organism: Bacteroidales bacterium (assembly GCA_024400755.1). Classification (GTDB taxonomy): domain Bacteria; phylum Bacteroidota; class Bacteroidia; order Bacteroidales; family WCHB1-69; genus RUG11690. The sequence continues at coordinate 14,103 of JAKSMG010000021.1, forward strand.
AGAGTGGCAGCGGTATCAGATCGCTGCAAAACTGGAGGCCGGATGCACTAAGAAGGAGATAGCGGAATATCTCGACGTCCATCCATCAACCATCACAAGGGAGATTCAGAGAAACGGCTACAGTAGATACAGGTGCTACAAGCCAAGGATAGCACAGGAGAGGGCCGCCCACCGATGGCGTTGCCGCCATCTGCCACGCAGGTTCAAGGAAGATGTCAGGAAGAAGGTGGATGAGATGATTCTTATGGATTACAGTCCCGAGCAAATCGTGGGAGTATGCCGCAAGCAGGGCATCAAGATGGTATCGCACGAGACGATATATCAATATATATGGTGGGACAAGGCCCACGGCGGCGAACTGTACAAGCATCTGCGGCATCGTGGCCGACGGCACAAGAAGCGAGGAGCCTTGAGAAAGAGAAGGGGCACAATCCCGAACAGAATCGACATCTCCGAAAGACCGAAAATCGTTGACAGGAAGAACCGTGTGGGCGATTACGAGGTTGATACGATTGTCGGAGCTGCTCGTTCCCAGCATATCCTCACGTTGAACGACAGGAAGACCGGGAAAGTATGGCTAAGGAAACTTGAGAATCCAACCGCTGCTGAAGCTGCCGACCAGATCATCGGCATCCTCGAATGCCTCAAACAGTATGACCTCGTGAAGACCATCACTGCTGACAATGGCTTGCAGTTCGCCGAGCACGAACGAGTTTCCAGAGCAACAAGTGTTGGCTTCTTCTTTGCCAGACCTTACCATTCCTGGGAGCGTAGAGCCAACGAGAACACCAACGGACTCATCCGTCAGTACATTCCCAAGGGTTCCGACTTCACAAATATCACGCAGGAGTTCCTTGAAGAAATTGAGCGCAAACTGAACGAAAGGCCGAGGAAAAGACACGGTTTCCTAACTCCAAATCAGGTGTTCAGCAAGTCAACCGGGCTGGATGCAAGGGCATTCGTATAAGTCGGTCACCGTTCCTCATCGAATAAAAAAACTCAGCACCTTTCGATGCTGAGTCCATTATTTATCGTGTTTTCTGACACCCAAAGGATAGGATCATTATTGCAACTGAATCTTCTTCCAAGTGAATGTTGTGGTGTAGCGTGTTTTGTCCCCTTTCTCACGGAGTGCAGACCATTTCATTGTGCCGTTCTTGATTTCGTCGATGTCCCACCACTCGTATTCGTAGTCAGCACCAGCAACAGTACGCCACCTTGTTGCGAGCCAATCACCATCCACGTTGTATTCATTATCTACATTCTCGCTTGGCTTCCAGTTATCACCATCTTTATCGTAATACACATAAGTTCCGTCAGCATTGTACTTGATGCGGTGATTGGCATCTCCGTAGGTCTCATCACCTGTCATCTCCACGCCTTCCCAAAGGCCAATGATATCCTGGGAGTAGTCAGTGGTGACTTTCTCGTAAGTAAGATTAGTATTTACACTGATTTCTTCACCTTCGTGAGTAATAATCTTGTAATCGTTTTCATATAACCTGCTTTCGTCAATGGATAAGACCTTTGCAAAAATTTGGGCGACACCCTTCTCGCACAAATCATTCCCTTTAATCTCATATTTTATCGGAATTTTATTGCACCATACATATTCACCGAAGAATGATCTGGAAGAAGAAGATGTGCCTTCATGGTTAGTGAAAAAAGTTTTAATCAACCTATCATTAGTTAACACTCCATCACCATCCTTTATTGTCTGTTTCCACTTCCCGATAATCTTCGTCTCGATTTCTTCCTGGGACAGGACGTCCTCGTCTTTTGAGCAGGATGTGCATGTGAGTGCGACAGAGAGTACGACGATTTCAACGATGCTCCAAAAGGCCAGTTTGAGTGTTTTATCCATTATTTTTTTCATAATATACTTCTTTATTGTGAAAACAAATTAGGTGGGTTCTATAAATTCATTTTTTGACCTAAAGATGGCATAGAACCCTTTGTTCCACCTTTTAGGTAATTTAACTTCTTTTACAGCCTCATTTATCGAATAGGTTTCGAGGAGTGATTTCGGTTGCAAAGTTACACTTTTTTCTTCATTTACGACAATAATTAATCAAAAAAACAACTATTATTTATGGGGGTAATTATCAGTCAGTTAGTAGTAATCCAATCTTTATGCAATCTTACTACTTGACCTAATCGACACATGTTATATACCAGGTTGGTCATCGCAATATTGGCTTTTGCCCGCACAATTCCTACCCCTCGAAAAATCAGACCATGCATTGTTTGCTCCATAAATCCGAACACATGTTCAACGCGGCTTCTCGTGGATGATTTCTTTCTGTTGTTCTCTTTCTGCTTTTCTGTCAAGGGATGGCCACGGTAACCTTTTTCGCACACGATAGGCACTATACCATTTGCCCTAAGCTCATCCTCAGTACCCACATATCCTGCGTCCTCCCAAGCCAGCTCTCCCACCTTGGTGGTACGTTTAAGTAGCCGGACTGCCACCTTGGAATCATGGACATTGGCAGCTGTCACCTCGTAGTCTCGGACGAACTTGTTTTTTTGGCATACAACGACATGATCCTTATAGCCGTACTCAGTCTCACCACGCTTCTTTGTCCAACGAGCATCCACATCTTTATGGCACTTCTTGTGAGTCTTATCGTTCCACAACTCGCTTCCCTTTCCTTCCTTTATCTGATTGTTTTCATCCCTACTATTGCGCTGTCTTGGGGCAAGTACGAAACTCGCATCTTTGTTCTCCGCTTCGCTATCGAAGATTCACAGAATCTTCTTCATCCTCGTTGACTATAAGGCCGAGAGAGTCCAAGTACTTGTTGAATTGGTCGAACATGCCTGTTTCAGATGATTTTTTGTATGCCATATCAAGACTCTTCAATTATTTTGCATAAGATATGAAAAAATATTAACATAAACAAATGATTAACAGTTTTTTAATTTATAGAACTCTCCCTAATTGATACGCGAAGTTAGCAATATTTTCCACAGGAAGGAAATATATCGGGGAAATTCCCTATCTTCGTGTCATAAACAATCGGCAAAGCCGCCCGGCTCAAATTCTTATCCCCGATTGCGTTTCGTGCTTGAACCTAGGACATCTTATTTTTTTAATTAATTTTCTTGTGTGCTGCACATCGTCATTACATAGCGAAGCGGAGGAATCTCTCTACAAGACGGAAAGGGATTATTCTGATTTTTGTGGCATCTAAACAAAAAAAGGATGGTCAGGCGGCCATCCTTTTTCATCAGAATATGACGAACTACTATTTATTCACTTGGAATTTCTTATCGCCATTAACGAAGAAGTTAACAATTTGGTTGGCAGCAGCCAAGCCGGCATTGATGTTAGCTTCAGCAGTTTCGGCACCCTGTTTTTTAGGAGTGGCGAAGAAGCGTTTTTCGTAGTTTTCGAAGAGACCCATTTCAACTGGAGCGATATCGGTGCAGTATTTGAGGTCTTCTCTTTCAGCCATCAAAGCAGAAAGTTCTTCTTCATTGATAACTTCCTTACGGGCAGTGTTGATCAAGCAGCCACCTTTTGGCATTCTGCCAACAAGGTTTTTACCGATTGACTTCTTAGTCTGGTCGTTAGCTGGAATATGAAGAGAAATATAATTGCAGTTGCTGTACATTTCTTCCAAGGTAGCGGGAACGACAACGCCTTCGGCTTCCATTTTGTCCTTTGGTACGAATGGGTCAAATGCCCAAACTTCCATACCGAGAGCTTTTGCTTTTTGAGCAACCAAGCGACCCACATTACCGTAAGCCTGAATACCAACTTTCTTACCTTTCAATTCGGCACCTGTACCAGGTTTGAAGGTGTTACGAGCCATATAAATCATCATACCGAGAGCCAATTCTGCCACAGCATTTGAGTTCTGGCCAGGAGTATTCATAGCCACGATATTGTTGGCAGTACAAGCTGCGAGGTCCAAGTTGTCGAAACCTGCACCGGCGCGAACGACGATTTTGAGGTTTTTAGCTGCATCGATAACTTCAGCGGTAACCTTATCAGAGCGAACGATGAGGGCGTCAACGTCTGCCACTGCGTCATAAAATTGTTGTACGTCAGTATATTTTTCCAAAAGGCAGAGTTCATAACCAGCCTTTTCTACGATAGCGCGAATACCGTCAACGGCGGCTTTTGCGAATGGTTTTTCTGTTGCGATTAAAACTTTCATATTTGTCATTTTTTTTATTGTTGAATTGTTGAATTGTTTAATTGTTGAGTTGTTTAATTGTTGAAGTGTTATTGGCACGTTTAAGTTGGCTGTTTCTAAGAGCATTGAGTTTGTTGGAAAGTTCCGAGATGGCATTAGATAATTCTGTGAATCCTTCTTCTTCTAAATATCCAAAGTCACTTGCAAGAAGTATGGAACAATAGGTCTCCATTAATGAACCATACGCGACTTCAGTGAATCTTGCCTGTTCTTTGAAAGAACTTCTAGAACATCCTTCTGCTATATTAAGAGCAATCGATGTGGAAGCTCTTTGAATTTGACTTATTAAGTTGAACTTTTCGCTGTCTGGGAATTTTTGCAAAATCAAGTGAATTCTATTACAAAAAGCCCGTGACAATTTCCAAACTTCTAAATGTTCAAATGAGAATAACGCTTTCATAATCAAGTTAGATAAGGAAGTATTGTTAGAATAAGCGCATTAATTAAACAAATAAACAATTAAACAACTAAACAACTAAACAATCGAATAAACTAAACTACTTGTTTGCTTTTTCAAATTCTTGCATGCAGGCAACGAGAGCTTCAACGTCTTCTACTGAACAAGCGTTGTAGAGAGATGCGCGGAAACCGCCAACTGAACGGTGACCCTTGATACCGATCATACCGCATTCCTTAGCGTATGCCATGAAAGCGTCTTGTTTATCTTCGTAACCAGGAGCCATTACCCAGCAGTGATTCATGATAGAACGGTCGGCCTTGTCGGCAACAGTACCCACGAACATGCTGTTACGATCGATTTCTTCGTACAACATATTAGATTTCTTCATATTGATCTTGTTCATTTCAGCAACACCACCGATAGTGTTCTTCAACCAAGTCAAAGTTTCGTGCATAACGAAAATAGGAAGCACTGGAGGAGTGTTGAACATAGAGATGTTCTTAGCTTCTTCTGCAGCGTGAGTGCGGTAGTCAACCATTGTTGGAAGTGGGTTCAAATAAGCACGGTCGCCGATGTTGCCGAGGATGTCCTTTCTAACGATGACGAAAGTAACGCCAGCAGGACCCACGTTCTTTTGAGCACCACCGTAAATCAAACCATATTTCTTAACGTCAACCGGACGGCTCATGATATCTGATGACATATCGGCAACCAGCATTACATTGTTGATTTCACTGGCGTCAAAATCTTTGCGGATTTCAGTACCGTAAATGGTGTTGTTGGTAGTAATGTGGAAATAGTCGGCATCAGCAGGAACGGTCCAACCCTTAGGAATATAGCTGTAAGTCTTGTCTTCTGAAGAAGCAACGATTTCAACCTTACCAAAATTCTTAGCTTCCTTGGCAGCTTTCTTAGCCCAAACACCAGTTTGCAAATAAGCGGCCTTTGACTTCATCAAGTTGGCAGGAACAGTAAAGAACTGTGTGCTGGCACCACCGCCGAGGAACAATACTTCGTATTCTTCAGGGATGTTGAGAAGGTCACGCCATAATTGACGAGTTTCAGCCATAATGCGTTCCCAACCTGGAGTACGGTGAGAAATTTCCATCAAACCAACACCCGTGTTGTCAAAATTACGAATGGCGTTGATCGTTGATTCAATCGCTTCTTTTGGAAGGACGCAAGGTCCTGCATTGAAATTGTGTACAGTCTTCATAATTATAGATTTATGTTTTAAATATGTGTATTAAAATTTTGTGCAAAGGTAATGATTTATTCTGAATAAAATCCATCTTTCCATAAATTTATTTTTCTTCTTCAAATTGATATTTATTTTCTGAAATTTTTATAATTTTGCAAAAGAAAAAAACAAATACTAAAATGTTGAGTAAGAATAAATTAAAAGATGAAATAGTTGCATACGGCCTTCTTATTCTCGGAAGTTTGCTATTTGCCATTGGTGATGTTATGTTTGTCAACCCCTATTTGTTGGCTCCCGGCGGCACGTATGGTCTTGCCAACGTGTTAAACACCGTATGGCCTTGGAGAATCAGCTACTATGCCATCTGTATGGATATTCCGCTGCTTATTATCGGAACGTTGATTTTAGGTCCTCGTTTTGGTGCCAAAACCGTTGTTTCCACCATCTTGATTTTCGTCTTCACCTGGGCTTTAGAAATGCTATGGGGCTACAACCCTGTCATTCACGGTGGCTTCACCGATGTGGCGACAGATGTCAACAACTACGTGCAGATACCTCACAGCAATATGTTTTTCTCGCCCGACTATTTTCTCAACACGGTTGTGGCCGGTGTCATTTATGGCGTTGCCATTGGTTTAATTTTCAAATCAGGTGCCACTTCCGGCGGCAGCGACATCATTTCAATGATCATTTACAAATACACCAAAATATCCTTAGGCACCTTGGTACTGATTGTGGATTCCTGCATTACCCTGACCTCTCTCATTGCCTTCAAGCAGATTCGTCTGCCTATTTATTCCATCATCCTGATCGCCATTGAAAGCAAGGTCATCGACATCGTTGTGGACGGTATCAAATCGTACAAAACGGTCTTTATCGTTACAGATAAGATCGATGAGGTTCGCAATTTTATCATCAACGATATGGAACGCGGCGGAACAGTGTTTTCCGGGTTGGGAATGTATCAGGGTGTTGAACGCAAAATGATCTATGTTACCCTTGACCGTAGAGATTTAATCAAACTGAAATCCAATTTGCGTCTGTTGGATCCCCAGGCCTTCGTCAATATCATTGACAGTTCCGAAATCATGGGTTTGGGATTTAAGGCGCTGCCAACGGAATAATTTTTTGTTGAATTGTTGAGTTGTTGAATTGTTTAATTGTTTAACTGTTTAACTGTTTAATTGTTTAACTGTTTAATTGTTGAATTGTTGAAGTGTTGAGTTGTTGAGTTGTTTAACTGTGAGTGATGGGTTGTGGAGTGTGAATAGATTTTGGGGCTAAAAGCACCTAATGCTACAACACAGCCTTTAGTCTTGCCAGCTTTTCCCGAAGAAAATCCCGCCATCGCTTATACCATTTAGAGTTGGGTGCCGCATCAAAGGCAATGGCATTCATTTGGAGATCATCGGCATAGTACAATGCCCGTTCGTTATGAAAATGCTGTGAAATCAAGGTATAAGTCGCCGCACCGAGCTGTTTTTTGGCGTGGCACAACGAGCGATACGTATCTACGCCCTGCTTATCGCAAAGGATATGGATGGCAGGTATGCCAGCACGAATGAGCGCCGCATACATAGAATCGGCCTCGTGATAATCCTCGTATAAGTTTTCTGCACTGATGAAGATTCCAGTGATTTTTTGGGCTTTATACAACGCTATGGTCGAAGACAATCGTGCGTCGTAATATTCATTGGGCCGATGATTTCGTCCCGTTCCCAGCAGCACGCCCCACTCCGCAGCCGGAATCTCATCAAGTTCCGTATAGCAACGACCTTCTGCCCGCTGGCGCACGATTTTGTCGCAGTGAATGACAAGAAAAAAGACAAACACCACGACGACAGCAATCGCCGCCAATGCCCGCAACACCGCTTTCTTTCCCGCCACCCGGTACAACCATCTTAGGAAAATCAGGGACAATATAATCATCGCAGCAACTTTTATTGATAATAATATTATAACGGCGGATGAGAGGATTTATTGCAGCTTCAGCAACGCCTCGCAACCCTCAAGAATGTCGTGCCAAGTGGCTTCAAAGTCGCCGGTGTACCACGGATCGGTCACGTCACCGGGACGATCGGTATAATCCATCAGCATCGACACTTTATGTGCTGTGTCTTCACCTATTAGGAATCGAAGGTTGCGTAAATTATTGTGATCCATCACAATAACCATATCGTAATAATCATAATCTTTTCGCATCATTTGGCGCGCCGTCTTTCCCTTACAGGAAATGCCGTGTTCGGCCAATTTCATCTTGGCCGGCGGATATACGGGATTGCCAAGTTCCTCCGTGCTCGTGGCCGCCGAGTCAATCTCAAAATCAGCTTCACGCCCGGCTTCCTTCACCAACTTCTTCATAACAAATTCAGCCATCGGACTGCGACAAATATTGCCGTGACAGACAAAGAGCAGTTTTTTCATTCTCTTAAACTTTTAACCTTCATTTTTCATCCCACAAAAATACAAATAAATCAAAATTCATCCATCTTTCCTTCCAAATCTATCGACAACAAAACACACCATTTTTTGCCATTCGAAATATAACACTGAGTATCAACGAAATAATTTTTACACAAAAATATCAACACATCGAAAACAATTTATACATTTGCATTCATAATAATATCAAAATAATATTAAAATAAACCAATCTATAAATCAAAAAATCAATAAAATGGAATCAAAAGAATTTATTCGGAAAATGACAGCAAAAAACAACGGCTTTTTGCACTTATTCATCAATCTTGTGATGTTGGCGGCATCCATATTCATTATGATTAAAGTCGGCCAAAACGCTCAAACCGACCTACAAATAGGGCTGACCGTGGCATTAGGTTTTATTCTTCCGTTCATCTATATTATGCAATGCTGCGGATTTATGACCATCCAACCCAACCAGTCAAGGGTGCTCACCTTCTTCGGCAAGTACAGCGGCACCATCTTCGATAATGGCTTTTTCTGGTTCAACCCTTTTTACGGCACCAAGAAGATGTCGCTGCGCGCCCGCAATATGGATGTGGCACCCATTAAGGTTAATGACAAGAACGGCAACCCCATTATGATTGGCTTGGTGCTGGTATGGAAAATCAAAGACACCTACAAGGCCTGTTTCGACATTGACGTGGATACGCTCACCATCACACAAAACGGAACTACCCAAAACCAGTTAAAGGGCTACGACAGTTTTGTCAATGTTCAAAGTGACGCCGCACTCAGAAAAGTGGCGGGAATGTATGCCTACGACAATATGGATCACAAAAGTGAAGAGATTACACTTCGCAGTGGCGGCGAGGAAATCAACGAGCATTTGGAAGAAGAATTGCGCAGCCGCCTCAGCATTGCCGGCATCGAAGTGGTGGAAGCCCGCATCAACTACTTAGCCTACGCCGCTGAAATCGCCAGCGTGATGTTGCGTCGCCAACAGGCCGACGCCATCATCTCCGCCCGCGAGAAAATCGTGGAAGGTGCCGTTTCAATGGTAGATCTCGCCCTCAAAAAACTCAGCAACGACCACATCGTCGAACTGGACGAAGACAAAAAGGCAACGATGGTCAGCAACCTCCTTGTGGTGCTCTGCGCCGATGAAAGCGCCAGTCCGGTCATCAATACGGGGACGCTGTACCAGTAGTTTAGAAATTTAGAAATTAAGAAATTAAGAAATTAAGGATGCTTAAATAGTGATGAGGGCAAAGGGTAAAGAAGGAAGGAATAGTGGATGAGAAACGTGATGAAATATTTGGAGTTTTAGAAATTTTGTAGGGACGCAATTCATTGCGTCCGAAAACTGGGGAACTGGTGAAGGGCGAAGGATGAAGGGTAAAGAATGAAGGAATAGTGGATGAGAAATGTGATGAAATATTTGGAGTTTTAGAAATTTTGTAGGGACGCAATTCATTGCGTCC
>JAKSMG010000022.1 GCA_024400755.1 Bacteroidales bacterium
CTTTTGGCTACTTTTCTATCAAGAGAAAAGTAGCGGAAAATTATAAATAAATTTTACGACTTTGCAAGACGGAAGGTGATAACTCCGAAAAAAATTTAAGCTATGACAATATCGGCAAGCAAGCAAAAGTATCAGTTATGAGCATAAATTTTGTATTTTTGCACCAACAAAATCGCATTGGGATTGTTTCGGTATGAAAATTAAAATTTCAAACATCAAGATACCTGTTGAACAGAACGTTGACCTGAAATCCAGGGTGGCCAAAGAGTATCAAATCGCGATGGACGACATCGTGGATTTCAAGATTCTGAGACAATCTATCGACGCTCGAAAAAAAGACCACGTTTTCTACCTTTATCAAATTTATCTTCATTTAAAAAATGAAAATGAGGATTTGCTGAAATTCGACAATGTCAGTCTTTTTAAGCCCAAAAAAGAAATGCGATATGCAGAGTGGCATTTTGCACACCGGCCCGTCGTGGTGGGTTTTGGCCCCGCCGGAATGTTCGCCGCCCTCTATTTGGCACGCTGCCACGCCCGCCCCATCATCCTTGAGCGAGGCGGCAGTATCGAACAACGCAAAAAGGACGTGGCCGACTTCCTGACCGACAAAAAACTCAACGAGAACTCCAATATCCAGTTTGGCGAAGGCGGTGCCGGCACTTTCTCAGACGGCAAACTCTCCACAAACGTAAACGACGAATTCATCCAATTTATTCTTGACGAATTTCACCAACACGGCGCGACAGAAGACGTATGCTACTCCGCCAATCCGCACGTCGGCACCGACTATTTGGAAAAAGTCGTTCGCAACATCCGTGAAGAAATCATCAGTTTGGGCGGCGAATTTCACTTCAACTGCCGTTTCTCCGACTTTTCCAAAGATGAGCATATCATTCATGTCATGGGTGATGACATACAGCTGCAGACAGAACATTTGCTGCTCTGCCTGGGGCATTCGGCTCGCGACACCATCAGACATTTGTATGCCAAGGGATTAAAGATGGAGCCCAAGGCTTTCTCCATCGGCGTTCGCATCGAACATCTGCAAAGCAAGATCAACCAAATGCAATACGGCAAAAGTGCCCGCTTCCTGCCCGCCGCCTCCTACCGCAGCGTCGTCCATTTGGCAAAGCGCAGCGTCTATACTTTCTGTATGTGTCCGGGCGGAACCGTGATGGCTTCCACCAGCGAAAAGGAAAGTATCGTCACCAACGGAATGAGCGAGAAAAAGCGCGACAAAGCCAATGCCAACAGTGCCTTACTCGTGGGTATCAATCCTGAAGACTTTTTCGTTGACAATCCTTTGGATGGATTGGAATTTCAAGAAAAATACGAAAAAAAGGCTTTTGAAATCGCCGGAGACTATCGTGCTCCCGCCAATTTAGTGGGCGAATTTTTGAGGAAAAAGGTAGCGACACAGGCACGAAGCGTCAAACCCTCCTACCCTCACGGCGTCGTTTTTTGCGAGCTGGAACGCTGCCTGCCCAACTACGTAACGCAATCGTTACGGGAAGCACTGCCTCTTTTGGACAGGAAAATGCACGGTTTCAACGATCCCGATGCCGTGATGACGGGCATTGAGAGCAGGTCATCGTCTCCAGTACGGATTTTGCGTGATGAAGACCGGCAATGCAACATCAAGGGCATCTATCCCGTGGGCGAGGGTGCCGGCTATGCGGGAGGCATCGTCAGTGCCGCCCTCGACGGCCTCAAAACCGCTATGGAGATAATTGACACAGAAAACAACTAAACATATAAACAACTAAACCAGGGATATGGCAGGCAACAAAATATTTATCGGCATTTTTGGAAAACGGAATCAGGGGAAAAGCGCACTGATTAATGCGATTGCGGGACAAGAAATCGCCATCGTGTCGGACACGCCAGGCACCACCACGGATCCCGTCAAGAAAAGCATTGAGATTTTCGGCATCGGTCCCTGCGTGCTAATTGACACCGCCGGACTGGACGACACCGGAGAAGTGGGCGAAAAAAGGGTTGAAAAAAGCCTCGAAGCCCTCAAAATCATTGATGCCGCCCTCCTTTTGATCAGTCATAACGAATGGGGTGATGCCGAAAAGGATATCATCCGTCAGTTCAAGAAATTTGACGTTCCCTTCGTCATCGTACACAACAAATCGGATATTCAGTCCTTGCAAGAAAGCACCAAAACCGCATTGGAAATCCACGGGATGCCCATCGTGGATTGCAGTGCGCAACAAAAGCAAGGCATTGACAAAGTGGTGGAAGAACTTGCCAGAATCATTCCCGCGTCAGCATACCACAAAGAAATTCTCCTGGACGACATTATTCACGAAGGGGAAAATATCGTTTTGGTGATGCCGCAAGACTCGGAAGCGCCTGAAGGCAGACTGATTTTGCCACAGGTGCAAGTCATCCGCAACATCTTGGACAACCACGCGACAGCCACCTGCCTGCAACCACAAGAATTAGCCGGATACCTACAGCAAAACCATCCCAACCTGATTGTCACCGACAGTCAGGTATTTGCGGAAGTCGAAGCCATTGTACCACCCGACATCCCATTGACAGGTTTCAGCATCGTTTTGGCACGATCAAAAGGAAATTTCGACAACTATCTCAAGGGAACCTCCTATCTTGAACAACTTCAAGACGGTGACACCATTCTCATCCTGGAATCCTGCACCCATATTTCTTCTTGCGAAGACATTGGAAGGCAGAAATTGCCCAAACTCATTCAAAAATTCACAAAAAAACAACTTCACTTTGAATTTGTGTCGGCCCTATCGCCGCTTCCCCCATTGGACAACATCAAGATGGCTATCCAATGCGGTGGCTGTATGGTAAGCAAAAAACAACTTTCCAATAGAATCAAAACTATTGTAGAACAAGGAATCCCCGTAAGCAATTACGGAATGACAATTTCTTATTGCACCGGAATTTTTCACCGTGCAACAGAAATTTTCAGAAAATAAAAGACAGAATGAGAAAATGCTTTATGTAATTATATATTACATAATATCATTATCATTGTCATTCTCATTCATATCTTCATAATCATCACTATGGGCCATTCGAGCGGTGTTGCGTTGCAAAGAAGCAATCAACGAACCAATCATCTTGGTCAACTCCATCAATTGATTTCTCGAATATTCGCGCTGATCATCATTCATCATACCGGCCTTGTAAGCAATTTCCGTATAGACAACACATTCTCTAACAGAACTTTTTGCCATTTTCAGGAAATAGACGAACTGGGCCTTGTTGCGTGACGAACCTTCTGCCAAATGCAGTGCAATAGAATGCGATGCCTTTAAAAACATATCAACAACACATTCTTTATTTTCCGAAGAGAAAGTTGAAGTAGTGCTATACAGCCAGCTGATATAGTCCATAGCCTTGTCGTAGATTCTCAGATCCTCAAATCTAAAGAAACTCACCTGATTTTCTTGTTCACTCATGTCGTTTTGTTTTCGTTAAAATTATTTGACAAAAATAAGCATATTTTTTAAATAACAATCGTTTTAATGAAAAAAAAGACAAAAAAAATCCATTATTTTTTGCAAATTTCAAAAAAAGTCAATAATTTCGGCATATTGGGGACGAAAAAATATTATCTTTGCAAGCGGAAATAATTATCAAAAAACATATAAAATGAAAAAACATCAGATTTCTTCAGAGCTCATTAATCTTGACATTATCAAGAAAATTCTGGACAAAAAAATCAAATTGGAACTTTCAGAAGAAGCCACTGCAGCCATTGAAAAATGCCGCAACTACCTCGATGAAAAGATGAAAAACAGCAAGGTTCCCGTTTACGGCGTAACCACGGGCTTCGGTTCTTTATGCAACAAGAGCATTTCAAGCGAAGACTTATCCACCCTGCAACGCAACCTCGTTCTCTCACACGCTTGCGGTTTTGGTGAAGAAGTTCCCCAGGAAATCGTCAGAATTATGCTTCTGCTCAAGGTTCAGTCCTTGTCTTACGGCCATTCAGGCGCACAATTGGTTACCATTCAAAGATTGATAGACTTCTTCAACAATGGTGTGTATCCTGTTGTTTATCAGCAAGGTTCGTTGGGAGCTTCCGGCGACTTGGCTCCTTTGGCCCACTTGTCACTGCCTTTGATTGGAATGGGTGAAGTTTATTATCGCGGCAAAAAATACGCTGCGGAAGAAATCAACAAAAAATTCGGTTGGGAACCCATCACCCTCAAGTCCAAAGAAGGTTTGGCCCTGCTGAATGGCACCCAATTTATGAGCAGTTATGCCGTTTGGTTGTTGATGAAGGCCGAAAAACTTTCCTGGTTGGCCGACATCATCGGTACGGTTTCATTAGAAGCCTTCGACGGCCGCATCGAACCCTTCAACTTGAACGTACACCTGGTTAGACCTCACCTTGGACAAATCCTTACCGCTACGCATATCAGCAATATGCTGGAAGGTTCCGAAATCATCAAACGTGAAAAGAAACACGTTCAGGATCCTTATTCATTCCGTTGTATGCCTCAGGTTCACGGTGCTTCCAAGGATTCCATCCAGCACGTGAAAGACGTGGTTGAAACCGAAATTAACTCCGTTACCGACAATCCAACCGTGTTCCCAGACGAAGACCTCATCATCTCCGCCGGCAACTTCCACGGACAACCATTGGCATTGGTTTTGGATTTCCTCACTATGGCCATGGCCGAATTGGGTAACATCTCCGAACGCCGTATCTACCAGTTGATTTCCGGCAAACGCGAACTTCCTTCCTTCTTGGTAAAGAATCCAGGACTGAATTCCGGCTTTATGATTCCTCAATACACCGCTGCCTCTATCGTGAACCAAAACAAGGCCTTCACGATGCCGTGTTCTACCGACTCTGTTGAATCATCACAAGGACAAGAAGACCACGTTAGTATGGGTGCCAACGCTGCTACCAAGTGCTATTTGGTAATGAATAACGTGGAAAAGATCCTGGCCATTGAAATGTTCAACGCCGCTCAGGCCTTCGAATTCCGCAGACCACTGAAGTCTTCTCCTTTCATCGAAGATTTCGTTGCCTGCTTCCGCAAAAACGTTCCATTTGTCGAAAACGACCGATATATGCACGAATTGATGGTGAAAGCCCAAGAATTCATCCAGGGAATTGAAATCGACCTTCAATAATTTATATTGATATTTTTGAAAAAGCCCCGAACATTCGGGGCTTTTTTGTATCAAACTAAAAACGACTTTTATACGTCATTCTATCAAAACGGAAATACTGTAGCATTACGGAATCGTGATTTCCTTCATCTCTCCCTTATCCGTAATCAATTGAGCACCAGAATGTATAATCAACCGCGAGGAAGCTCCCCAAACCAGCGTTCCCTGAACCTCGACAACGGCATTTTCCTCAATTTCCAAAAGGCCTTCTATCACAAGTATCGCACCTTTCTCAACCAACAGCTTACAATTGGACTGCAAATGCAAAACAGCGGTTGGAGCTTGCTCATATCTGCTGCCCGCTTGTAATTGCAAGGTACTATTCTCCGTCAGAGAAAGAGTGGAAGCACTGTCCTGTCGAAAATAGGAACCCGGCTCGCAAACCCACCGCGTTCTTTCGGCAAACAAACCCGTTTCCTGATCTCGATACGGCAAACTCACCGTCCGATTCTGTGCCAGGGTAATCGTATGGGAAGTCGTTAAAATGGCAGTATCCTTCAAAACAATCCGTCCCGTCCAGCGGGTATCATTGACAATTTCATAATCATCCCAACGAATCTTAACCAGGACATTATTCTTTTTTTGTCGAATCATCTCGATTCCCAAACCGGTCAAATAGGTGGTTCGCGTATTCATTTCCGGCTTGGCGGCCATAATTTTAGCAGGATTTCCAGAAGCATTATAGCTATGATACGTTTTAGTGTTGCAAGTACTTGGATTCGTACCCATATTGATCTTCGCGTAAGAACCAAAAGCATCCAACTCATCACCTAAGGAAGGAAGATGATCGTCGATACGCCGCCCCGTCAGTTTTCGCCACATCGCCATCTCTCGATTCACATACAACACGGTATCTCTTTCCTTCGGGAAAAATTGGCTTTCCTGGTCTTGTCCGCCGCAAAAGGCGTTGGCGGCTCCCCTACGAAGTGCATAGTCGTGTGTTTGATAACTTACACATTCCAAATTATGGATTTCCGGAACGAATTCGTAATCATAATAGCCCTCGGCAGAAATGACTTTCAAATTATCACGACTGTTATTGTCCCAAACTTCCTTATGGTCTCCTTCCAAAACATCCCTACCCACCTGATAGTAGGCATAAATTCCAGGCACGCCAAAAGGACGACAAGAATAGGTGTTCGAAAATTGCAAATAATCCAGCTTTCGGTTTTTTCCCACCTGATGATTTTCCAGCCAGATATATTGATTTTCGGAACTCTCCGCATCCTTATAGGGCAATTTGATACGGATGGCATCCCCATACGTCACAAAGTCACGCAAAATAAAAGCCACCGGACCGTCATTCATCGAGATATCCGACGACACGGATACTGCGGTTTGCGCATCCATCGCCGCAATATAATCCACAGATTGCGGATGTTTCCAATGCATTCGCCAGCGTTCGTAGCCGTTGCAGCTCACCAGACCGGAGCCCGCGGCCCCCATCAATCCATAACCATTCTGAATATTCAAGAAGGCCATCGTTTCACGAGAACCTCGATGATTGCCGCCTGACGTATGGAAATTATTGCCACCAAAAAGCGCGTGTGAAATCTCGTGAATCACAATACTGCTGGGATTGGAAAAGAAGTCGCCATCGCCCACGCACTGCGTTGTACCGGCTTCGCACGAGTAGTTCTCCCCATTAATCAACAAGGTTCCCACACAACCACTCACGCCGCTTCCCGGATTATCGCCACCATACGCACGGGTGATATTCCGAATCATCACATTGACATAATCCAAACGATGATCGTGATTGGCATCGTAATTCTCAATATTGTCATCACCATAGACCGTACGGAAACCATCACGACTAATCATATCAAAAGCCACTTTTACCACATTGGCCTCCGAAAAGAACCCCTTCTGGAGAACAGCACTCTCCCGAACGTTGACCACGATAAAATCACCCGTAATTTGAAGATTGTCGAACGACGATTCTCCATAAAGCCGCGTACAAGTTCCGTGCAAACGCTTGGGATTATAGGTCAAATCCATCCAGTCCAGCAGGTAATTCGGAATAGCCGTATTATTGACGCCCTCAAGAGCCGGATCAATCACGCGAGGCCAATAATCTTCATTGGCAAAGACATTCTTTTCTGGATTTACATCATAAATAACATTAATAAAGACGTTAAGACTATGAACTTTGGCTTGAGGTGAAAGACGTGCCCCATCCCAGCTACGATACTGGGCCCACAGCAGGATAGGAATTAGCAGGAAAATCGTTAGCACAATTTTTTTCACAGACATAACATCTATTTTTGTTACAAAAATAATAAAAATTCTTATAAGACAACACCTTTTCTCTTCGAATATGTGAGTATATATTCCGAACTATATCGCAGTTGCTTTCCGTCGCCGCCACTTCTTACCCAATGACTCATCGCCATTCCGACGAAGCATTGCGAAGTCGGAATCTCTTTACAAGACTAAAAAGGATAATTCCATTTTTTTTCGTATCTTTGCCCCATCATTTTCAATGAATATGAAACAGTGTATTTTTAAGAGCGTAACTACCCTACTCATAATGACGTTATTTCTCGTCTATTCCTCGGGATTGGTCATTACCGTACACCACTGCTGCCACGCTCATCATCACGCTGCCAACGATCACAGACATTGTCACGAAAATACCTATTTTTTCAAAATCACTGACAATTACGACATCAGCGACTTCCAACAAATCGCTCCTGCCGCCGAAACTTTTGTTTTAACCACTTCAAACACAATCATTGACTTTTGCCAAACCCTCCATATCATCGATATTATTCGTTGTTGTGATCATTTTCCACCTCCATTACTCTTAGAAAACCAAAGCATTTGTAATTTTATTTCCATTCATCGTATATAATTGACCATATTAAATTCTCTGTGTTATCATCAAAAAAACTGGATTATCCCGTTTAATCTTGTTGAGATGTTTGCGGCGACACAGTGTCTGAACTATATCGCAGTTGCTTTCCGTCGCCGCCACTTCTTGTCCAATGACTCATCACCATTCCGACGAAGCGTAGCAAAGTCGGAATCTCATGCAAGACGAAAAGAGATAATTCCGAAAAAAATGACAACCATTAAACATTTAATATTAATTATAGTCAATATTATATATTTGTGCGATGAAAAAAATATCAATTATAATCACCCTTATCTTCTTCCTATGTCAACTTTCGGCACAGGAACTCACCGGCTATGTCAAGGAAATTGACGACAACCAACAGGAAAGTCTGATAATTGGGGCCATATTGCAATGGAAAGGCACAGATTTAGGCACCACTACCAATGCCGAGGGGCAATTCAGCTTGGCCAGAAGTACAAAAACCGACACGTTATTAGTGATTTATCAGGCCTACGACAACGACACCATTTACGTTCCCAAGGATCAAAAGGAACTCAACATTGTTTTATCTTCCGCCCATAACCTCGCCGCGGTCAATGTCAGTGCCCACGACGGTTCGTATGTTTCCGTCAAGCCGATTCTCACTACCGTCATCACGACACAGGGGCTCCGCAAGGCTGCCTGCTGCAACCTGGCAGAGAGCTTTGAAAGCACGGTTGCCGTTGACGTTGAGTACTCTGACGCGGTCACGGGTGCCAAGCAGATTTCGATGTTGGGTTTAGCCGGCATCTATTCGCAGATCCTGCTGGAAAACGTGCCATTCGTGCGTCTGCTTTCCAACCAATTCGGTTTGGGTTTCGTTCCCGGCACTTGGATGGAAAGCATTAGCGTATCCAAGGGCGTTGCCTCCGTCACCAACGGCTACGAAGCCATTTCGGGCCAAATTGACGTGGAATACAAAAAGCCTGAAACCAACCGCGAACGACTGTTTGTCAATCTTTTTGGCAACACGATGGGCAAAGGCGAATTCAACCTCAACAGCCGATTCAACGTAGGCAAATCCGGCCACGCCTCCTCTATGATTTTAGCCCACGGAGAAGGGCAATTTGCCAAGGTCGATATGAACAAGGACGGCTTCTTGGATGTTCCACAAAACTATCAAATCAACCTAATGAATCGTTGGGATTACGACGTTCCGGGCAAATTTGAAGGCAGAACCTGGATTAGCTATTTGTTTGAAGACCGTATTGGTGGACAAATGCACTTTGATCCCAAGAAAAGCATTGGCGAAACCTTGTCGGAAGGTTTGTGGGGTATGCGTATTAAAACCAACAAATTGGATGTAACCACTAAAAACGGCTTTTTGCTTGCCGGTGAACACGAAAGCATTGGAACCATCCTCTCCTTCACTTTCCACGACAACGTTTCACAATTTGGCGATCGTCCTTACAAGGGAAGGCAAATCAGCGGATATGCCAACATTTTATATTCCAACCGTTTTGGAGCCAAAGAACGCAGCAAACTTACCGCCGGCGCAAGTTTCCAGATGGATTTCGTAAACGAATTTTTATCAACGAGACTGCTTGCCAACCAAGCGGCCGCAAGTCAGGACATCAAGCGCAACGAATTGGTCCCCGGCATTTTCGCCGAATACTCCTACTCTATTGAAGACAAACTCGTGGTGATGCCCGGCATTCGCTTAGATTACAATGTCGCCTACAACAAACTATTTTGGACGCCTCGTTTACACATCAAATGGCAAGCCGGCAAGAACAGCTCGTTCCGTTTTTCAGCAGGCAAGGGCTATCGCGTTTCCAACGTCATCACCGAAAACCAGTCGCTGCTCATCAGCAACCGCGACTTTGTCTTTGATGATGCCCAAGGCGACAAGGCCGACCTCAACAAAGGACTGCTTCCAGAAGAAGCCTACAACGCTGGCGTCAGCTTCGTGCAGAGTTTTGATATGCCAGGCGGAAAATCCACCTTCAGCATAGACTATTATTACACTCATTTCATCAACCAGACCATCATCGACTTGGATCAAGACATTCATGGCATCCACGTCTATAACCTCAACGGCAGTTTCAACGGCAAAGGCAACAAATCCTACTCTCATTCGGCACAAGCCGAACTCATTCTGAATCCCATTCAGCGTTTTGAAATCATCTTGGCCTATAGATACAACCTGGTTAAACAGACCACCAATCACATTTTGCAGGACAAGGCCCTCACCAGTCCCCACAAAGCCCTGATAAGTTTGAGTTATGCCACAAAATACGACAAATGGAAATTCAACGTAAGCTTGCAATACCACAGCAAAATGCGTTTACCCGATATGAGTTCGAATCCGATTGAATACCAGCCAACGCCATCCAAGGGATACTTTATGCTGAATGCACAAATCACCAAGAAATATAAAGCTTGGGAATTTTATATCGGCGGCGAAAACTTGGCCAACCAGAAACAGGCCAATCCCATCATCTCGGCTGACAATCCTTACGGTGAATATTTCGACGCCTCCATCATCCACAGTCCGATTAGCGGCATTATGGGATATATCGGATTTAGATATTCTATGAAATAATCCATATTAATTATAAACACAAACACATTAAAAACAAAAAAAATGAAAAAATTAGCAATTTTAGTTTTAGCAGTCGTTATGGGACTGACCGCAAACGCACAAAGCGTAAAAAGTGCCAACAATGGACAAGCCAAGAAAGCACAAACCACCACCATTCAGAAAATCGTCATTCAGACCAACGGAGTTTGCGAAAAATGTGAAAACCTTTTCAAGGAGAATGTTCCATTTTTCAAAGGCGTCAAGGATTATTCATACGATGCCAAGACTTCCAAAATGACCATTACCTACGATTCCAAGAAAACCAGTCCAGATATGCTTCGTCAACAAATCAGCAAATTAGGATACAATGCCGACAACGTCAAAGCCGATGCCGCCGCAAGGGCAAAATTGCCTGCCTGCTGCCAAGTTGAGAAAAAAGCAGCCCACGGCGATGGCTGTGATCAAGACCACTGCGGACACCATCATTCCGGCTGTTCTGGCAATCACGGAAGCTGCAGCACACAGAAAAAATAAGGAAAATAGTTAAATTTTTGTAAAAAATGCAAAAACAAGTGTTTTTTTTTCAAAAAGACTTGCTATTTATCTAAAAATCATTATTTTTGCAGCGTAATTAATTATTCACTAACCCTAAAAATTTTTAGACTATGAACAAAGCAGAATTAATCGACGCTATGGCTGAAAAAGCTGGCTTAACCAAAGTTGACGCTGGCAAAGCATTAGAAGCTATGATGGACACCACTATCGACACTTTGAAAAAAGGCGATAAAGTTACCTTGATTGGTTTCGGTACATTCTCATCAATGGAACGTGCAGCAAGAAAAGGCCGCAACCCAAAAACTGGCAAGACCATCAAAATCGCTGCCAAGAAAGTTGCCAAATTCAAAGCTGGCTCAAAAATGGCTCTCTAATCAATAATGATTAGCCCAAACAAAAAGCTGTCTTTCGAGGCAGCTTTTTTTGTTTTAAAATAAAAGAAGGATTCATTAAAAATCCTTCTTAAAGTTGGTGCCCGGAACAGGACTTGAACCTGCACATCTTGCGATATACGCACCTGAAACGTACGCGTCTACCAATTCCGCCACCCGGGCTAAAAATGAGATTGCAAAAATACAACTTTTTTTTCAATTGACAAGAATAAGAATACGTTTTTATCAAAAAAAATCAAAAGTGTACCAAGTCTAAAAAAATATCGTATATTTGTAATTTGTTATTAGTATAAATTATAAGTATAATTAATATGGAGAAAATCATCATTCTCGACTTCGGTTCACAAACCACCCAGCTTATCGGACGACGCATCCGCGAATTGGATATGTTCTGCGAAATCGTTCCCTACAACAAGTTTCCGGAAAACGACCCGGACGTCATCGGGGTAATTTTGAGTGGTTCGCCTTTCAGCGTTTACGACGAGAAGGCATTTCATATCGACTTATCCAAGATTCGCGGCAAATTTCCCATTTTAGGCATTTGCTATGGAGCCCAATATATGTCGCACACCAACGGCGGCAAGGTTGAACCCGCCGGAAGCCGAGAATACGGCCGTGCCAACCTGAGCTATTTTGAGCAAGGCAATCCGCTTTTCAAGGGTTTCGAAGCCCATTCCCAAGTTTGGATGAGTCACGGCGACACCATTACCGCCCTGCCGGCAAACTGCCACAAGATTGCCTCCACCGACAAAGTGGAATTTGCCGCCTACCAGTTTGATGGAGAACAAGTTTGGGGTGTGCAATTCCATCCAGAGGTTTTCCACTCGGTTCAAGGCACGCAATTGCTGAAAAATTTCGCGGTGGATATTTGCGGCGGCCATCAAACTTGGAGCCCCGCTTCCTTCGTGGAAACCACAGTGGCAGAATTGAAAGCACAAATCGGCAACGACCGCGTTATCTTGGGCTTGAGCGGCGGCGTGGACTCTTCTGTTTGTGCAGTCCTGCTCAACAAGGCCATCGGCAAAAACCTGACTTGTATCTTCGTGGACCACGGTCTGTTGCGCAAAAACGAATTTGAAAACGTGATGCGCGATTACGAATGTCTCGGGCTCAATGTCATCGGCGTGGATGCTTCCGAAAAATTCTTTAAGGAACTGGAAGGCGTTACCGACCCTGAACGCAAACGTAAAATCATCGGTGCCGGTTTTATCGACGTTTTCAATGCCGAAGCCCAAAAGATTACCGATGCCAAATGGTTGGCACAAGGCACCATCTATCCCGATAGAATCGAAAGTTTGAGCATTACCGGTATGGTCATCAAAAGCCACCACAACGTGGGAGGCCTTCCCGAAAAGATGAACCTCAAACTCTGCGAACCGCTCAAATGGCTCTTCAAAGACGAAGTCCGCCGCGTGGGTCGTCAATTAGGTATGCCCGAACACCTCATCACCCGCCACCCGTTCCCGGGTCCCGGCTTGGCCGTTAGAATCTTGGGCGACATCACCCGCGAGAAAGTCCGCGTACTGCAAGATGCCGACGACATTTTCATCCAGGGTCTTCGCGACTGGAAGATCAAGTTGAGCGGTGAAGAAGCCCGCAAGGTTTTGGCTGCCGGCGTTCCCGCCAATATGACCAACGGTGAGATTGAAGTTTCCCTGTACGACCAGATTTGGCAAGCCGGCGTGATTCTTCTGCCTATCAAGAGCGTTGGCGTTATGGGAGACGAACGCACCTACGAGCGTGCCGTTGCCCTTCGTGCCGTTACCAGCACCGACGCCATGACCGCAGACTGGGCCCACCTCCCCTACGAATTTATGGCCAAGGTGTCCAACGACATCATCAACAAGGTGAAAGGTGTTAACAGAGTATGCTACGACATCAGTTCCAAACCACCAGCAACAATTGAGTGGGAGTAATCTTTTGATTTCTTCCCTTATAATTTATCATCCTAAATAGTCTATTTGGAAAAAATCAAACAATGAAAAAGAGATTTATCATATCAGGTGGTGGAACAGGCGGCCATATTTTTCCCGCTCTGGCCATTGCCAACGGATTAAAGAAAGCCATTCCCGATGCCGACATCCTGTTTATCGGGGCCAATGGAAAAATGGAAATGAAACGCGTGCCTGAAGCCGGCTATCCCATCGAAGGATTGGATGTTTACGGCATCAACCGGAGTTTCTCACCCAAAGCCGTTTTGAGCAATATCAAGCTTCCCTTTTTGTTGCTCAAGACTTTGCGCCACGCCAAAGAAATCATCAGAAACTTTAATCCTGATATGGCTATCGGCGTTGGCGGATTTGCCAGCGGCCCTGCCTTGAAAGCAGCCAACAGCTTAGGCGTCCCCACCCTATTGCAGGAACAAAACTCCTATCCTGGCGTAACCAATAAGATCTTGGCTAAAGATGCAAAAAAGATTTGCGTTGCATACGATGGCTTAGACAAGTATTTTCCTGCCGACAAAATCGTGATGACCGGAAATCCCATTCGTGCCGAAATCTTGAATATGAAACGCAAAGACGACAAGGCATACGAGTGTTTTGGCTTTTCTAAAGACAAAAAGACCATTTTAGTCGTCGGCGGAAGTCTCGGAGCCAAAACCATCAACCAGTGTATGGAAAAAGGGCTGGACCTACTGGACCAAATGGGCGTACAAGTTCTGTGGCAAACGGGAGAATTGTTCTACAAGACCATTTCACCCGAACTGTTAGCCCGCCAAAACGAACGCATCAAAATCGTACCTTTCATCAAGAATATGAACGATGCCTACAGTATGGCCGACGTCATTGTTTCCCGCGCCGGTGCCTTAGCCATTGCCGAATTGTGCGTCGTAGGTGTGCCTACGATCTTGGTGCCGTTCCCCTACGCTGCCGAAGACCATCAAACGAAAAACGCACAGGCCCTGGTAGATAAGGACGCCGCCATTCTCATTCCCGACAACCAGGCGGAAAGTAAACTGATGAACCAACTGCTTGCCTTGATTCAAGACGAAACAAGATGCAAAACGATGGGTGACAACATTTTGAAGTTGGCTAAACCAGACGCCATCGACTTGATTGTCAAAGAGATTTTATCAATATGCCAAGACTAATTTTGTGTGATTTTTGATATTTGATATTTGATTTTGGAATTTCAAAAAATCATAAAACACTATAAATCAATAAAATATATAAATTTATTTTCCCGATACTGGGCAAAAGTTTGAAAAAAAACGCAACTTTTGCCCAGTATCGTAGTTATTATACAAATTAATTTGTATTTTTGCGGCACCAAATATACTAATTATGAATCAATTAATAGGGCGTACTGAGGAACAGGACAAACTGACTCAATACATGCAATCAGGCAAGGCCGAATTTGTCGCTGTTTACGGGCGCAGACGTGTTGGAAAAACCTTTTTGATAGACTCTTTTTTCAAATGTAACTATGCGTTTTCCACTTCCGGCATCATCGGAGGAAAAAAAGAAGAAGAAGTTGAGGCTTTTTACACTTCGTTGGTTATGTACGGTTATAAAAAGAGCTGTCCGAAAACCTGGATGGGACTTTTTAGTGCTTTACGGGAACTCCTTACCGAGAAATTAAAAAGAGGGAAAAAACGTTGTGTCATATTTATTGACGAACTGCCCTGCTTCGACACGACAAAATCCGGATTTATTCACGCATTGGATTATTTTTGGAACAGCTGGGCATCAAAACAAAATCGTATCTTTTTCATTATATGCGGTTCCGCCACTTCGTGGATTATGCGCAACATCATCAACAATCACGGAGGTCTGCACAATCGGCTCACCCACGAAATACGTCTTCATCCTTTCACGCTTCGCGAAACGGAAATATACTTGAAAAGTAAAGGGGCCAGATGGAGTCGGCTCAACATTCTGCACATCTATATGGCATTAGGAGGAATCCCATATTACCTAAGTCTGCTAAACGTCAAATTAAGTCCCGCCATCAATATCGACCAGTTGTTTTTTTCAGAAGATGCCGAATTAAAACAGGAATACAATCGTCTGTATGCCTCCCTATTCAAAAATCCAGAACATTACATCAACGTTGTAGAGACATTGGCCAAATGTCAAAGCGGAATTTCCAGAAAAGAATTAGCCGAAAAACTGAAACTCAAGGACAACGGACATTTTGGAAACGTGCTTTCAGACTTGGAAAATTGCGGATTTATTCGACAATATAACACTTTTAGCAAAGTAACAAAGGTCAACGGAGGACTATACCAAATTATTGACTTTTTTACCATTTTCTATCTGACTTTCGCGAAACAAAAAAGCACAAACACCCATTTCTGGTCCGACGGACTCCTCAGCCCAAAGCAAAACAATTGGTACGGACTGGCGTTCGAACGAGTATGCATGGCTCACATCCAGCAAATCAAAAAAGCATTGGGTATTGATAGAATCCATTCTGAATACTATTCATGGCGAAGCAAGGACAGCGAACACGGTGCTCAAATTGACCTCGTCATTGATCGTGCAGACAACATTTGCAACATTTGCGAGATGAAATATTCCCACGGACTCTATTCTTTGAAGAAAAACGAATATTTCAAAATTATCAATAGAGGCAACGTTTTTCAAGAAGAAAGTGCCACAAAAAATGGAATACAATTTGTCATCATTACAACATTTGGATTAACAGAAAATCTATATAGCAATTTAGCACAACATACTGTAAATCTGAATGATATATTCAATTAAAAATATAGATACTGGGCAAAAGTTTGAAAAAAAACGCAACTTTTGCCCAGTATCTATATTTCAACGAATGTCTAAAAGATTCCGATTATTTATGCTTTTCCTCGATAATACATCGTATTTTCCTGCTTCTTCTGAAACATCTGTCGGCATAATCGATTAATTTGCTCTTCACTCACCGAAAAGTACCTTTTAACTTCATCATTATAATCCTCCACACAACTAAAACATTCCGACACCGCCAATGACGAAGAACGATCTTCAATTTTAATGTCATTCTGCAAAATAATCGTTTCCACCCGATTCTTCACCTTTTGTAAATCGCGAGATTGAATATATTTTTCCGGAAGTTGATACAAATAATCACACAAAATTCTGTCAGCTTCTTCAATTTTGACATTTTCGTCCGGACGCCCCCCAATGACAAACATCCCGGGATCAAGCGTACCGGTTATGTAAGCACTAATATCCGTAAAAATATGTCGATCCAAGACCAATTCCTTATATAAAAATGAAGACTGACCACTACCGAACAAATCGGACAACAAATCGTAGGCGTAAAAATCAGCTTCTAAACGACCGCAAGTAGGCCATCCTTTCAAGAGCATATCGGCAGGAACGTCACGACAAACTTCCACGAAACGACTTTGCGATTGAGGCAGTTCTTTCGGAAAATTTTTATGCACAGGATCTCCTGACGGAATATCCCCGAACCACTTTTCAACCAAAGGAACGATTTCATCGAAATAGACATTTCCAGATACCGTCAGCACCGCGTTATTCGGACGATAAAAATGATAGAAAAACTTCTTCATATCTTCCATCGTCACTTTTTCGATATGATCGATTTCCTTACCGATGGGAAGCCATTGATACGGATGTTTCTGAAAATAAAAATCATTGAAAAGCAACCACATATCACCGTATGGACGATTCAGAAAATTCTCCTTAAATTCCTCAATCACCACCTGCTTTTGCACATCCAACTTAGACTGTTGGAAAGCCAATTCCATCATTCGGTCTGATTCCAACCACAAAGCATGTTCGATATTCACGGCCGGTAACGTAATGTAATAATGCGTGATATCCTGGGTGGTATAGGCATTATTGATGGCACCTACTTTTTGAAGTTGGGCATCATAATCCTCGATATTTTTGGAACCGGTAAACATAAAATGTTCAAAAAGATGAGCCATACCGGTCATTTCGGGCGATTCGTCACGCGAACCGACATTATACACCACGTTGCAAGAAGCCAATGGTGTCGTATGGTCTTCGTGAACAATCAGGCGAAGGCCATTGGAAAGCAGGTGTCTTTTAAATTGAAGCGGCATATTAGCGAATAAGGGTCACGGATCCCCGTTTTATGAGGTCTTGAGTTAAATTATTATATCTAACATATTGAATAAAATAGGTATAGATTCCAGAAGGACACGGTTTCCCGTCGAAATTGGTACCGTCCCATCCTTGTTCCGTGTTATCCGAAGTAAATACAAGGGCTCCGTGCCTATCAAAGACAGAAATGGAATACTTAGCCACATTCGTCACCACAGGCAAGAAGACGTCATTCAATCCATCGTCATTAGGTGTGAACGAATTGGGCACATAAAGCACGTGGTTATCGACTACCTGTACCGTTTCGGTATGAGTATCTTCACAAACCGCATTATCACGATCCATCACCGACAACACTACATTATAGGAATCTTCATTGGTGTAAATATGTGTGGGATTTTCCTCGGCACTCACCGAGCCGTCGCCAAACCCCCAATGATAATTCACGTTATCTCCAATAGAATTATTGGTAAAATAAACACTTTGACCCACCTCGGCTTCAGCAGGTTCAAGCGAGAAATCTGCTATCGGCATCACGCCTGCCGTAATATAATTGGACAAATTAATCTCCGCCGCACAAGCCAACGCCTCGTATGCCTGATAATACACGGAATAGTGACCAGGGTCGGTAAAAATATAGGTTTGATGATCACCATAAATCGTATCGCTCATCGTCGGTGAAGAAATAATCCACTTGTGCGTTGATGCAGGTGTGGCTGTTGAGGAGAAAGTCACCTCTTCCGGCACACAGATATTGTTTGGAGCAATACTATAGTGCCCTTGTATGGTAGGCGTTCTGGTAATTAAAGCCGTATGGTAGGCGGTATCCACCAAGCAACCCCAACGGTCACTAACGCTAATCATAAAAGTCGTGTTTTCCGTAATATTGGCATCGGTTTCACGGGCGTGCGCATTGTTCAACGGAGCCGAAGGTGTCCAATTGTACGTCAATGGTTCCGTGCCGCCGGTCATCTGCAAAGCCACGTGATTGCAACGGTCGCAATAAAAGACACTATCGCTCGTCAAGGCAAACAAATTATTATCCACCATAACAAATTCTAAGGAATCAAATTGCGAATATCTGTTTGTAGTACCATCAAGGTAACGGAACTGCTCACAAATGATGGTTTCGTAAATCAACTTCACCGTCTTCACCTCTCCTGGATTGAAATGGGCTGATTGTGCGCATTCCACACGCATATTGACGGCTGTGTCTCCTTCGTAGAATACAAAGGGAACATTGTCTCTAATGGTATCTACTTGACCATTGGAACGATCACGCAACACATAAAAATCCGTGCCATTTACCGCTGTTCCACCTGTTGAAACCAAATTTACCGAAACGGCATATTCCAAAATTCCCTGATAACGCAAATTTACATTGGCATAATTGCAGTTTTTGATAATCGTATCATTATCCATACTCATTTCTTGTTCAAAAAAGAACGATGGAACCTGAAAACTACCTTGCTTCAAAAACACTCCCGAATCCCACGAGCCATCGGAAGCATTGGCAATAGAAATCTTCATCTGGTATTCAGAACACGGACAAAGCAACTGAGAAGCCTCCAATTCCGTGGTATATCCATCGTATTCCACAACTTGACCTCCGTCGTTATTAACATAAAAGCGACTATAGGACAAAGAAGTACAATCATCAGCGGGATAGGTACCTCCAGGAGTTCCCGAATTAACCGCATTGATACTCACGGGAATATTCCCAGAACCGGGAATAATAGCCACATTCTTGGTAACCATCTGTTGCGTAACCGCATCTGGTCCTGTTAAAAAGAATCCAAAAACATCATTAAACTCCGAGCAGACATATTCAGGATATTCTTCAGAACCAAAAATATACCTAAAAGAAAACGAAGGCGTAAGATAACAATTGAAATTAAACTGCAAAACAGAAGCATTATTCAAAGGCACAGACACCAACCCTTGCAAGTCTTGATCAATAGCCGCATGATTCACACCGGTTTGAGAACTCATACTTGGCGAAGTATTCGGTCCCGATGCCACACTAATATTTCCCGTTGTCAAAATAATGCCCGACTGAAAAGGGAAAGATACGCTGTTATTGGTAAAGCGTCCTACTTGGGAACCGTTAATATTATTGGCACTCCAGTTGAACTTACAATCGTGCAAAGTTACCCCGTCTGCTGCCAAATAACCATTTATCAACGCATCGGGAGACATTCCATTGACCGGAATAGTCGTTAAGGGTTGTGCCTGAACATTCACCCAAACCAACGACCATAACAATATGGACAACAAGACAACTTTTTTCATATTTTGCGGTAGTTTAATTTATTTATGAATTAAAAACGAATCGAATAAGCACGCCGAAATTGCACGAGAACTTATCCTTATAACCTTCCAGACCAAACTTGCTGGCGGAAAAATAAAAATTGGGATCGATAGAAACCACCTTGTTAAAGGCGATTTTTAGGCCTGCACAAGCAGAAAAGCCGAACCCCGGACCGCCATAACGCACTTTCATCCCATCGGACTGCACTCCGGGAACATTCTGCTGATAATTATTTAAAACATCAAAAGTCAAGATTTTATTCTTATTGTCATCATAAAAATAAGCCTCCATCTTCTTAACTCGCACGAAATTGAATTGCAGCCCCGCCTCCAGATACGGTTTCACAATTGACTTGGTAGTAAACACATAGCAAGCGGACAAATCAAACATAGAGCGGTCTTCACGCCCGACCATATACTGATTATCAAGCATTCCCGTACGATTTCCGATATTTCCAGCCGGCGCATTATACAACAATCTAAAACCGCCATTGGCAATCAAGTGGGCGTATGAATAGGTTAGCTGTATGCCCCAGTTTTTCGTCAGGCGGTACTTCACGCCCAACTGGATAAACACGCTGACCTTGTAACTCATATTGCCCAACGGACCACCCAGGTAAACCGAATCGCTGATATAGGGATAATAATTCTGGACAGTCCGATTGATTTCGTCGTACCAATATTTATTGCCGAAAATATAGCCGAGGTTATTCTCGTTTTCTAAACTTCCATTATAGTATTGGGCATTGTATTTGGAACCGAAATAGCATCCACCGGCAATGATGAAATTAAAACCCTGATCCTCAATATCATCACCGGAATTTCGACTCTTATTGTTTTTTTCGTATGATTCACGATGATGGTTTTTCTTCCATTCCTGAGAGAAAGACGTGGCACCGATCAGTAAAATCAATGCAAGCACCAAAATTTTTTTCATCATTGCCATATCAAAAAATGACGTAGAATTTCTGTTATAAGTGAACACATTCGCCGTAAGCGGCAGCAGCGGCTTCCATAATCGCCTCAGAAAGCGTTGGGTGAGGATGTACGGCGTGGATAATATCCGGACCGGTCACCTTCAGACTACGAGCCAGCACGGCACCCGAAATCATTTCGGTCACATTGTCACCAATAAGGTGGCAGCCGAGCCATTCACCCGTATTCTTATCAAAAATCAGTTTCACCATACCGTCACGACTGCCGGAAGCAGTTGCCTTGCCGGAAGCAGTAAATGGGAATTTGCCAATCAGCACCTCGCGTCCCTGTTCCACACACTTGCGTTCGGTCAAACCCACTGATGCGATTTCGGGCGTGGTATAAGTACAACCCGGAATATTGCCATAATCTACCGGAGTAGGATTCAAACCAGCGATTTTTTCCACGCAAACCAATGCCTCGTGAGAAGCCACGTGAGCCAAAGCCGGACCGTGAACAATATCACCAATGGCATAAATACCATCTTGGTTGGTTCGATAGTAGTCGTCCACCACCACTTTGCCGCGTTCGGTCGCAACACCATATTCTTCCAAGCCGATGCCTTCCAAGTTGGTAATCACGCCGACAGCCGACAAAACGATTTCGCATTCCAGTTCCACCATATTGCCTTTTGCGTCCTTAACCGAAACCTTACACAAATCGCCAGTAGTATCCACGCTTTCCACAGCGGCGGAAGTCATCGTCTTGATGCCTGCCTTGCGGAAAGAACGTTCCAGCTGTTTGGAAATTTCCTCGTCTTCAACGGGAACCAAATTAGGCATATATTCCACGATGGTTACCTTTGTACCCATTGACGCATAGAAAAACGCCAACTCGCTACCGATGGCACCAGAGCCCATAACCACCATTGTTTCAGGCAATTTAGGCAAAGTCAGTGCTTCACGATAACCGATGATCTTTTTACCATCCTGCTGCACGTTGGGCAGGGAACGGGAACGTGCGCCAGTTGCCAAAATGATATGATTGGCTTCGTACAGTTCCACACTGCCATCGGCCTTGGCAACCTCGACCTTTTTGTCTTTAACGATTTTACCGAAGCCGTTAATGACTTCCACATTGTTCTTTTTCAGCAAGAACTGCACGCCCTTGCTCATCATATCGGCCACGGTACGGCTACGTTTGACCACGGCTTCAAAATCGGCAGTTACGCCTTCCACGGAAATGCCATAATTGGCCGCGTGCTTTGCGTAGTTAAACACCTGTGCCGACTTCAGCAAAGCCTTGGTTGGGATACAACCCCAATTCAAGCAAATGCCACCAACTTCGGCACGTTCAACAACCGCAACCTTCATATTCAACTGGCTGGCACGAATAGCCGCCACATAACCTCCGGGACCGCTCCCGACAACAATCAAATCGTAATTCATAGTATATATATTTTATTCTTTAATTTACTTTAATTTGCAAAAATACAAAAACTATTTATACAACCATCTTTCTTGGCTTATTTTTCAATATTATTTCCATTATTAAAAAAAAAACAGAATTATCCCTTTTAGTTTTGTATAAGATTATTTTTTTACGTGAATGTTTTTCTTTTCCGTTACTTTCTTTGCCACCCAAAGAAAGTAACCAAAGAAAGGTTTGCCGCTGCCTAAGCGTTTGCTACAAATCGGGCAGTTGCCGGCTAAACGCTGAAACTCGCTGGCCTCGCAAGCTTGGCCAGCTCAAACAGACAGCGTTCTTAACGCCGCCACCCGCCTCGATTTGTCACGCAAGCCGCTTAGAAGGCGGAGGATATAAAGTGCCGCGGGGAGGATTGCCGACATCCGGTGCGGCACGGGCTGTGAATGCGTGGTGGCCTACAGCG
>JAKSMG010000023.1 GCA_024400755.1 Bacteroidales bacterium
AAAAGTCTAAAAGTCTAAAAGTCTAAAAGTCTAAAAGTCTAAAAGTCTAAAAGTCTAAAAGTCAAAATGTCCAAATGTCTAAATGTAATCTAAATTTGCCCACCTATTATAATTACAGGACAACATCGCTTCGGGTCAACTTGTTCCCGATTGCAATATCAAAGTCGAAAAAAAAAAGCATAAAACAATATGTATTTTTTCGACGTTTATGATTTTTTATTATTTTTGCTGCATTGTATTCAAATTATTAACAATCAAAATCAACCACTATGAAAAAGGTTTTACTTCTTTCCTTAATCCTTGCAATAGGATCAACTGGTTTTGCACAAAGAGTCACCCTCAAGAAAGGTGAAATTGCAAAGCAAGGTGTCTTGACAAAGATTCAAGACCCAAAAGACGACAACACCGTTGAAATGAGCTTCGAACAAGTTCCTACAACACCAAAGGCAGCCACACACAGAATAGCCAGAGGCTTTGAGGATTTTGAAACCATGCAAACCCGCTACGACAAGCAGAGCAACGGCAGCATTGGCAACCGTATCGCCGTTTGGCCTGACGGCACTGTTTCAGTAGTCGCCACATGGAGCTCAGACGACAGCCCTTACAACACCCGTGGTGCCGGTTACAACTATTACAACGGTTCCGAATTCGGTGAAATGCCATCAGCACGTATTGAAGCAATCAAGTCAGGTTGGCCGTCAATTTGCGCTGCCGGCGATGCTGAAATCATGGCTTCACACGCAACAGGCACCAACATCTACAGAAGAGAGAAAAAAGGCGAAGGCGAATGGGAACTCATCACCAACTTCGAAAAGCCACAATGGCCAAGAGTCTGCGCTTCAGGCAACGGACAATATGTCCACATGGTTGGCACCGAATCCTACTCCGATGACCAAGGCAACAGCGCTTACCACAACTGGTACAGTCGTTCAACCGACGGTGGCCTCACCTGGAGCGAGCCTGTCACCCCTCCTGAAGTCGACGAAGCTTTGTATTACAACAACATCGGTGCCGATGACTATGTCATGGCTTCAAACGGTGACAACATCGCCATCCTCTTCGGCGGCATGACCTACGAGATGTTCTACATCATTTCACACGATAACGGTGAAACCTGGGAAAAGCAAGTCGTCACCCACTTCCCATACGGAAGCGGCCTCGACTGGTATCAGGACGAAATCACCAGCGAAACCGACTCCATCTGGTCAAACGACAATTCACACAGCATTGCCATTGATAACAATGGTACCGTTCATGTTGCATTCGGCCTCACCCGTTTCGCTCCAGCTCCAGAAAGCGGTTTCGGCTATATCACCTATTGGCCTTACACCGACGCCATCGTTTACTGGAACTCAGAATATGTGAACGAAAAAGGCGGACATGACATTCTTCGTTTCGGCGACTGGAGTGGCGACTCTCAATTCGACAACACCAACGGCATCGGCGGCGTTTCAAACACCTTGATGGACGAACGTCTTGCAGCTTTGGCAGAAGCCGATGGCGAACAGCACCTTCATCTTTTCGGCTGGCCTGATGAAACCGGCGACGGCATGGTCGACTACACAGAATATTGGGACGGTCACTTCACATACGTGAACTACGGTATCTCAACAACACCTGGCATTTCCATTGACGAAAACGGCAACATGGCCATCATTTATTCATGCCTCGATGAAGGAAGAGCAGACCAAACTTCAAACTTCTACTACAGAAGTGCTTACGTAACCTACAGAGACAGCGAAGGAACCTGGTTCGACGATTATGACCACCTGTCATCAGACTTCATGCACATGATGGACGAAGTCTATCCTACATTCGCCTGCAGCAATGCCTACGACGGTTCGTTCTGGGTTGGCTATTCAGCTGACAATGAACTCGGACTGGTTCTCGATGACGATGACCCACAAGGCGGCGAAACCGACAATGTAATTTGGGCTGTCAAACTCACCCCTGACATGCAAGGCTGGAACGTCAGCGAAGCTGTCAATCCTATGACCAACGTGCGTGTTTATCCAAATCCAGCTCAGGATGTCCTGAACGTTGAAATCAATGCTTCTCAGGCTTCTGAAACGAACATCGCTGTTTACAACATCACCGGTCAAAAGGTCATGGAAGAAAACAGAACCATTTCTGCTGGTATCAACTCACCTTCACTCAACATCAGCAACCTCAACAGCGGCATCTACTTCGTCACCGTCAAGGCTAATGGTTTTGAAAACACAATCAAGTTCGTCGTGAAATAAATCCATGGATTTCACACATAAAAAAAGAGGCTTTCGGGCCTCTTTTTTTTTAATTAATTTGAAAAAAACACTATATTTGCGGCATTAAATTTTGATAAAAAGCAATTCACTTATTATTAACTTAAAACTTACTAATCATGAGAAGAGTATTTACAATGGCACTCATTTTGGGTCTCGCAGTTAGCGGCATGGCTCAAAACAGAGTTCAAAACAGAGTCGAAAGACAAACTCCAAAGGCTGAAAAAGCCATCAAACTGACAGGTCTCGAGACCTACAACAACCAAAACACCATTCCTGCCCAGACCAGAAGCATGCTGGTTCCTGAAGAAATCGAACTGGGTTACACCACTTACGACTGGCAAACCAATGCCGGCATGAGAAACCAGACCGTTGCATGGGAAGATGGTTTTGCAGCAGCCTGCTGGACCACTGCAAGCAACGCTTCTTTCACTGACCGTGGTACTGGTATCGCTTCATTCGATCCAGCCACAGGCGAATGGACTCCTTCTGAAGGCCGCGTTGAAAGCGAAAAGACAGGTTTCGGCACCATCGCACGTTATGGTGCAAACGGTCTTGTCGTAGCTGCCCACACTGCTACGGCATGCGCCATCTACATCAACGAAGATTTCCGCAACGGTGGTGTATGGGAAGAACCGATTTACCTTGACAACACATACGGTCCATCCTGGCCAGTAGTACAAACCTCTGGCGCCAACCACGACATCATCCATGTCCTTGCCACTGCAAGCGGCTTTGATGTTGCCGGCGTTTTCGAACCACTGATTTACTTCCAGTTCAAAGACGGTGACTGGACAAAACAAAACGTTGTACTTGACCCAATCAATGCTGACCATGCTCTTATTTTCAGTTCAAACGAAGCTCACTTCCTGCCTATCGACTACAGCCGTCCGAACCGTGTTGCTGCCGTCATCAACAGCAATTGGTGCGATGGTAAGGTCATCTATTCAGACGACAACGGTGAGACCTGGGACGAAGTGGTTTACTACAACCACCCAGGCTTTGACCAGGAATTCCCTGAAGACCAGCTTGCATTCCTCTTCCCACGTTGGGTTGATGCTTATTTCGATGCAAACAACAAGCTTCACATTGCCTACGAATTCAACGGCACAAACGGTTCTGCCCAAGCAGACATTGAATCAGGCACTTCAGGCTACTATCCAACTGTCGGCGGCGTAGCTTACTGGGACGAAACATTGCCACTTGGCGAAGACTACCTCTGCGTTGGTTTCACTGGCGAAGCTGGCAAGCCTTTCGTCATGGACAGCATGTACCTCTATCAGGACATTTACGCTTCATGGTACTGGTCAGATGCAACACACGAAGAACCGGTTGCTGAATACTGCGGCTTCCTTCCTCCAATGACAAACAATGGCGGTGAAGTCGCTGTTGACTTTGAAAACGGCGATATCTCGTACTATAGCGACTATAAAGAAAATCACGGCAAATACAACCAAGGTATCATGGGTATGCCAACTATCCTTCAGAACCCAGCAACAGGTGCCATCTATATCGTTTACATTTCCATGACTCCAGCCTTGGCTGAAGAAACCTATCCTTACAGCAGACTGCTCGGAACCGCATCTTACGATGGTGGCCGCACTTGGGAAAATTCTCGCGTTTTGCTGAACGACTTCATGAACACAATGGATGAAATGGTTTATCCACAATTCGTTCCTTACGTCTATGAAGATGCAGAAGGCTACTACGCTTACTTCATCTATCAGAACGATATGTATCCAGGTGCATACGTCCAGAACGATGATGCTCCATCAGACCAAGACGAAACCGACAACACATACCGTGCTGTGAAGATCAGACTCGACGAAGAAACATGGGCTGTTGAAGAAGTTGTTGGTCTCGGCAACGAAATCAGCATCTATCCTAACCCTGTCAACGGCACGATGAACGTCACCCTCAACCGTGCTGAAGAAGTCGTTATCTACAACATGGTTGGCCAGAAAGTTGCATCATTCAACGGCAACATCGGCGTCAACAGCTTCGATGCTTCGAACCTCAACAGCGGCATTTACTTCCTGCAAGCTGGTTCAGACACCCAGAAGTTCATTGTGAAATAAGAAGATTTTTGATTATTAAATAGGTGAAAGAGGAGGCCGGAAGGTCTCCTCTTTTTGTGGTTATCAAGAAAAGTTGAATATTGACCAAAAACGTCAAGTAGAATCACTCGCCTTTTCTATGCTTCAGAATGTCGCAAGCCAAATACAAGGCCTTGCGGAACGCATCGTCCGAGGCAATGTTTTGGTTGCAATGCTCAAAATCACAATCGGCAACTGGAGCCGTGCAGACAAATTGCGAACCTGCCAGATAATAGGCACCTGCATCAACCGAAAGCAAATTGAAAGGCAGCATGGCCTGGTCGTGATACATGGCCAGCACCGCATCATACTTGCACCAGGCATCGCTCAAGAAGAAAGAATCTGCAGCAAACGGGCCGAAAGCATACAGGCCTTTGCTTCGCGCTTCATCAACAGCCGCCTTGATGACCTTTTCGTCTTCCTCGCCAAAAAGACCGAAACCGCCTGCATGAGGATTGAGACCCAAAACGGCAACCTTCGGCGCATTGATGCAGAAATCCTTTTTCAAAGTATCTGAAAAGACCTTCAATTTGCCTGAAATCAAATCCTTGGTAATCATTTCCGGCACTTTGCTCAATGGAATAAGACTTGTCGCCATACCGATTTTCAATCTGTCGGAAACCGCCATCAGCAAAGGCATTTTCATCTCCAAAGCGGAGGCAAGGAAATTCATCTGGCTGTTGAAAGCGTATTTGTCTGATTTCATCGTCGATGGATTGGCTGGAGTCAGCACTAAGGCATCAAGGAAGCCATTGCGCAAATCGTCGGAAGCCATTTTCAGCGACTTCACAGCCATTTCGCCTGACAATTCGGTAGGAATGCCAGGATCTATCTTCAACTCATGCTCAACGATGTTCAAAATGTTGAATTTCTGATTCCATGTCTGACGCGCATCACGGGTCAAGGAATAGTTGAATTCCTCCATGCCGAAATTTTTCTTGTAATAGGAAAAAATCTTCGACTGACCATACAAAAGTGGGGTGACGACAGACAGCAAACGCAAGTCGGCGTAAGCCTTCAAGATGATTTCATAACTGGTGCTGTTGAAATCACCATGTGTGATGCCAACCAATGGATTCTGTGGGGCTGAAGTAGAGTTTTGCATAGGCGTAATTTATTAGGCTGATTTCCAACATGGAAAACAGCCTTCAAAATTAGGCATTAAAATTTAAATAACAAATTTTTTACGCTTTATCATCAAAAAAAAGTTGCGAAAAGCCTTTCATAATGGCAGAAGTCGCTCCAATTTGTGACAAAACATAGTCTTTACAGACTTTTGAGGCATGTTGATAAAAAGCTTCATCATTCAGCAAACGACCGAAAATGTAATTCAATCCCACTTGTTTGGAAATGGAAAATGCACCGCCAAGACCAACCAAATCAACAGCTTCCTTGAAACTCTTGTATTTCGGCCCGAAAATAACCGGACAGCCAAAAGTCACAGGTTCCTGAATATTGTGAATGTTGACACCAAAACCACCACCAATATAAACAAACCGCGCATACTGATACAATTGCGACAAGATTCCAATGGTATTCAGCACCAGAACCTTGCTTTCCTTATCAGCATCAAATTCAGTATAAAGCTGATAATCATATTCTAACAAGTTCTTGATTTGTGCAATATGCGAATCGGAAATGTCGTGCGGCGCCATGATGAAACAATAATCGTGAGGCAAACGCTTGATACAATTCGCCAAAAGCTTTTCGTCAGGTTGCCACGAACTTCCCGCTATAATGCATTTACGGCCATTGATGAATTTTTCGATTTCGGGGAAAGGCTTGGCTTGCCGGGCAATAGCCGCCACACGGTCGAAACGGGTATCGCCACACACTGTCGAATTGTCTAATCCAATGGAATGCAGCAATTTAGCCGTCCGTTCATCTTGAACGAAGAAATGCGTCACGCTTTGCAATTGTTTGCGGAACCAACCTCCATACCATTGAAAGAAATACTGGTTCGATTTCAGAATCAAAGATATGTAAAACAACGGAATACCATTGTCTTTCAAAGCCTTCATGTAGTTGAACCAAAATTCATACTTGATGAAGAAAGCCGCCACAAAATGATGCCGCTTCAACCAGAGATGAGCGTTTTTCGGTGTGTCGGAAGGCAAGTAAACCACTTCATCGGCATACGGATAATTCTTTCGGATTTCATAGCCCGAAGGCGAGAAAAACGACAACAGTATTTTGTATTGCGGATACTGCGACTTCAAAGCCTCAATGACAGGTCTCCCCTGCTCAAATTCGCCTAATGATGATGCGTGAAACCAAATCCAATCGCCATCATTCGGCTGATTTTCAGGCAATGAGCGACGACCATCGACCCATAATTTCGCCTTTTGATTGCCGAAAAGGGCTGCCATTTTAACGCCAAATTCATAAATCTGAATGGCCAATGTATAAAGGAATCTCATCTTTTAATCGTAATAAAAAGTTTCAGGCTGACGCTGATAAGTCGGGATGTTCCAACTCAAGCGAATGCCGTAATAAAAATCATTGTAACGTTTATTAGGGTCAGTGTGACCAACAGGCTCCATGACACCCGTTTCAGGATTGGTGAAAACGCGGAAATCGTAATCGCGCAAATCGCGGGTGCGAGCGTATGTCACTTCCAAAGAAACGGAAAAATTGAAAATGCGCGAATCGCTCAAAATCAAATATCCAGCTTCGCCGTGACAGGCAAAACCGCCGCGCATTCTGTCGTAACCATATTGATAATCACCGCTAACCTGATAAGGCGTGTTGTACATTTCAGTCTGATAATCAACGCGGATGCGGTTTCTCAGATAGCCTGCGCCAAGCTGAACAAAAAAGCCGCTGTTAGGATTGGGCTTGAAAGGAAACAGTTTTCCAATTTCAGCCTGAAAGTGCATTCCTCTCTGATAAAGCGCAAGACTTGTGAAATTGCCGCTGCCGCCCGTGATTTCGCCATCTGTCGTGGTAATGCCTTCGCCAAAAATGAAGACGCGGTCGAGCATATTGCCGTCAGGGTCGCCTTTCACTTTTGGACCGAAAATGTAGTTTCCGTTTGCTGTCAAAAGCCAATTATTTTCGGTCTTGAAAATGAAGCTACCGCCAATCGTGTTGGTGAAACCATACAACTTGCGTGTGTCAAGTGCCGGAAACTGAGCCGCGTATGTCACTTGAAACATGGCTACAGGAATAGGATCTTTTTTAATGTCTTTCGCCTCCTGGGCAAACAGATTCAGTGAAAGACCCAATAAAATCAATGATATGAATAAATTTCTCATAGAATCACTTTTTTACGGAAACCAAACGCAAATCACCCTGCATTTAGTATTCCATTTGGAACGGCAAAGGTAAAAAAAAGATTTAAAATAGAGACTTGCCAAAGCATCTCACTATGAATTTTCACGGAATTTGTTATGAAAAACATCAAGAGAATGGTAGACTAATTCATATAAGTAGATGAGTAAAATTAGTTTACATAAAAGACGCAATGCTTCGACCCTTCGACAGGCTCAGGGAGCGAAGCTCAGCAAGCTAATTTTCAGTTCATTGAGCTTGTCGAAATGAGAAGACATTTTTGCAGTTAATTTTGAACAGTTACTTAACAGAAATGTCAACACCGTCATAATTCCAAGCAAAAAAACAAGGATTCCTGAAAAGGTGATGCAAAAAACTGATTTCCTGTATAGCAATTTTAAAACAAATTTAGCGACAGACCAAATACGAGGCACTAAATAGAGAGTAAGCTGATATTGAATACGTTAAACCATCAGATCCTTGTGTTTTATGAAAACCTGCTCGACCAATATAAATGTTTGCCCTTGCTCCATCAGGGAAATAAGCCAAATCTTCACTTGTAACAGTGTATGACCCATTATCAACAACCGTAACAGCATACATCAAAGCCTCTGGATAAGCAGTTGAAACATTAGAATCAACCTGAGTCCTAGGGTTATATTCGACAGCAATCACTATACCATTTGAATTTTCTTCATCAAGATTCCAATTCGCAATAGTACCTGGTACGATTTTACCATTATCCAAATTCTCAAACTGAACATTAATAAGCTGCGGGAAATACATGGACGAATCTCCAGTATTAGTCATTGATTTAACTGCCATATTATCTGCCAAAGCATCAAGAGAGAGATGCCGACCAAATAATTGCCGAACATCAATGATAAAATCTCGACTCAAATAATTTGAATAACTCTTATTTGAGGATTTTGAATAATAATACTCTACATCCTTTAACGCTTTTGCACCGTTATACAATAATCCCAAAGGACTACGATTACCAGAAATGCTTGAAATCGCAGTAAGCGAAGCTTCGGAATACTCACTGCTTATGCTCTGAATCATCAATTCTCCTTCACATGGGGTACTCAAGAAATCAAAATACTCGATAATAGAAGTTACTGCACAACCAATATCTTCATTGTTTCCACCAAGAATAAAAGTATCGTCCTCTGGCTTACAAGAGACAAGCACAATTGCAAATAGGACACAAACAAATTGAAACAATCTTTTCATATTTTATTACTTAATTTTCTTGCAAACCTTTGATTTGCAGCGCGAACTGCGTCACATCAGATTTGCAGGGCAAATATACATATTAGGAAGGAACAAATAACTTTTTTTATCAAACGCACATAATTTAGACGCTTTCTAAAAAGTATTAGCACATAACAACCTTGCGGACAACACTCTCTTTGCCCTTGAAGACGCGGAGCGTGTAGATGTCAGGATTCAAGCCAAAAAATAAGAAATATTCACCGATTGCCAATAGAATCCGTATTTTTGCCGTCTCTAATTTGTCAACATGCAAGAAGAAAAATATAACGAATCGGTTTTACCAAATGGTATCAGGCTGATTCACAAGCAAAAAAGCGGAGAGATTGCTCACCTTGTACTGATGGTGAACACAGGTTCGCGCGATGAAGAAGACCATGAAAACGGCATGGCGCATTTCATTGAGCACACCATTTTCAAAGGCACCGAAAACCGCAAGGCTTATCATATTCTGAGCTGTCTCGACAATGTTGGCGGCGACCTGAACGCCTACACCACCAAGGAAGAGACCTGTCTGCAAGCCTCATTTCTGAAACAGCACTACAAGCGCACTTTCGACCTGTTTGCCGACATTGCTTTCCATTCCACGTTCCCAGAAAACGAACTAACCAAGGAGAAGGAAGTCATCCTCGACGAAATCAATTCCTATTTGGATTCGCCTTCTGACGAAATCTATGATGTGTTTGAGGAAATGATGTTCAAAGGCCATCCGATGAGCAGGAACATATTGGGAACCACGGAATTAGTGAAAGGGTTTACTCATGATGACGTCCGTCGGTTCATGGCAAACAATTACAGCACCGACCAAATCGTGTTGGGTACGATTGGCGACATCAGCTTCAAGGATTTCGAGCGGCTTGCCATGAGTTATTTTGGCGAACAGCCGGCTCATATCGTGAAAAAGCAGCGTGTGCCGTTCACAAACTACAAACCACAATACATCAAAACGGAAC
Organism: Bacteroidales bacterium; assembly: GCA_024400755.1. Lineage (GTDB taxonomy): Bacteria > Bacteroidota > Bacteroidia > Bacteroidales > WCHB1-69 > RUG11690. Next base: position 9,859 of record JAKSMG010000023.1, read on the forward strand.
GGCACAACCACCTCAGTCACTGCATGATTGGTGGCATGGCACCCGAATACAACAGTCCGCTGAAAATGCCTATTGTACTGCTCAACAACATTTTGGGCGGTCCCGCCATGAGTTCGAGACTCAACCTTAACATTCGCGAGAAATATGGTTTTGCCTACACCATCGAATCGCAATACAACGCCTATTCCGACACAGGCCTCATCAGCATCTACATGGGTGTCGATCCCGATTCGCTTGACAGGTCTATCGAACTAACCTATAAGGAATTGGATAAGATTTGCAATCAAAAACTCGGTTCAATGCAATTGAATCACGCCCAACAGCAAATCATCGGGCAAGTGGCTTTAGGCTACGAGTCGGGCATGAACGAACTGCTTTCCATCACACGGTCCGTCATCATGAACGAGCCTTTGGAATACATGGAAGACATCATCCGCAAGGTGAATGCCGTCACTGCAAGCGACATTATGGAAACTGCAAATCTTGTCTTTGACAAAAAACAACTGAGCACACTGATTTTTGAAGGAAAAGAGGATTGAAGTAGAAAGTTAATAAGTTTGGAGTTAGGAGTTAGGAATTAGGAGTTAGGAGAAAAGAAAAGGAAACGAGAAGAAGATTTTGATAAGTGTCCGCCCTGAAAGGGCAGTTTATACAAGCAAAGGGTAAAGCGAGCCAGCAAGCGGCACCCTTTGCAAAAAGAAAAGATGTTTATGATTGACCCATACGTTTTATCCGAATATATCGAAAATCATACCACGCCAGCCGATGCGGTGTTGCAGGAATTGTATCGCGAGACGAACTTGCATGTGATGAATCCGCGCATGGCTTCGGGACAGGTGCAAGGACGTTTTTTGCAATTCATCTGCCAGATGCTGAAGCCAAAAAACGTGCTTGAAATCGGCACATTCACAGGCTATTCTGCCATTTGCATGGCACGTGGCATGGATGAAGATGGCAAAATCACCACCATTGAAGCCAACGAGGAATACGAGGACATCATCAGGAAATATTTCGCCAAGGCAAATGTGGAAGGTAAAATCGACCTCGTTTTAGGTGATGCCAAAAGCGTTATTCCTGCCCTTTCCGGTCCTTTCGACCTCGTTTTCATTGATGCCGACAAAATCAGTTATCCGATTTATTATGATTTGGTTGTTGATAAGGTTTCAAACGGAGGCTTCATTCTTGCCGACAATGTGATTTGGGAAGGCAAAGTGCTGAACTCAAACATCAAGGAACGAGACACGCAAGCCATCATCCGTTTCAACCAAATGGTGACGGACGACACACGCGTCGAAAATGTGTTGCTTCCTGTAAGGGATGGCCTGATGATGATTAGAAAAATCTGAAAAAGCATTGCCTTCAATATTAAAAATCTAGGAAAAACGTGGTTTTTTACGATTAAAAAAATGGAAAAAGCGAGGTTTTTATAGGTTAAAATAATGGAAAAAGTGTATTTTTGCACATAAAACAATTGGAAAAAGCGAGGTTTTATGTACAAAAGAAAGATACAAAGCACTATAAAAAAGAATCTTACGAATAATTCTAACAAGACACTCATCATAGAAGGGGCACGACAGATAGGAAAATCCTACATTATTCGCCATGAGGGGAAGTCTTGTTTCAAGAATTTCATCGAAATAAACATGCTTGAAGACAGCCATGGCGAGAGGTTGTTTGCTGAAGTGAAATCAACCACGGATTTCTACCTCAAACTTAGCACCGTTGCCGGTGAAAAATTAGGGAACCGAGAAAACACTTTGGTCTTTATTGATGAAATTCAAGCCTATCCCGAATTGTTGACGCTTTTGAAATTCCTCACCGATGAAAACAAGTTCAAATATATAGTAAGTGGCTCATTATTAGGCATTACTCTAAGGAAGACCTTATCCATTCCTGGAGGAAGAATCCAAATTGTCGACATGTACCAGCTTGATTTTGAAGAGTTTCTATGGGCAAATGGCGTTGGTGAGTCAGCCATCGAGCATTTGAAAGCACAATTTCTTTCCGAACAGAGCCTTGATGAATCCATGCACAACGTGTTTCTCGATTTCTTTAAAAAATACTTGCTTGTTGGAGGATTGCCTGATGCCGTGAAAGCCTATTTGGAAACGCACAACATTGTCAATGTCAGGAATATACAAAACGAAGTCCATCGGCTTTACAAGGAAGACGCCTCCCAATATGACAACGAAAATTCACTTGTCATCAGGAAAATCTATGATTTGATTCCGTCGTACATGGAAAACAGAAAAAAGCGCGTTTTCTATCAGGATTTCGAAGGGAAACGATGGAAACGCAGTTCCGATTACATGGAAGAGTTTGAATATCTCACCAATTCAGGGATTGCCATCGAAGTCCACGCCGTTTCAAATCCGCATTTTCCCATGCTGGAATCAATGCAGAAAAACCTCGTCAAGTTATATTTAAACGATGTTGGAATATTGACTAGCTTGCTCTATCACAACAATATAAAGCCAATTCTGGATGATGAGAAATGTATCAATCTGGGTTCGGTTTACGAATCGGTTGTCGCTTCCGAACTGAAAGCCCATGGATTCAATCCTTCCTATTACGACAATAAAACCAACGGAGAAGTGGATTTCCTGATTGATGACTACAGCACTTTGTCGACCGTTCCAATGGAAATCAAATCAGGGAAAGACTATTCCACCCACAGAGCCTTGGACAAATTCCTTGCAAATCCCGATTACAACATCAAGAAAGCGTATGTCCTTTATAATGGAAGAGAAGTAAAACAGGCAAAAGGAATAACCTATCTTCCAATCTATTACATTATGTTTTTCTCGCCTTGCTCAAACGAAAACCTGATATTTTGACTTTTCATGAAGACCTATCTTTTCCATGATCCCGAAAGCGTAACGCAGGAGCAATTCGAGCAAGAAATGCTGCCGCTTCTGCCGCAATGGAGAAAGGAACAAGCCTTGCGCTACAAATTCCTCATGGGCAGGGTGCAATGCGCTGCGGCTTTCATTCTGCTGAAAAACGGCTTGAAAAACGATTTCGGCATTGACGAAGAAATAGAATTTGACTACATCGCAAACGAAAAGCCCATTTTGCGCAAACATCCCGACATTCATTTCAACCTCAGTCACTGCAAAAAAGGCATACTCTGCGTGATTGACAGCACGACAGAAGTCGGTTGCGACATCGAAGCGGTGGAACGCGGCATCAGCGACAGTTTGTTGCATTATTGCTGCAACGCTCAGGAAATTGCAAGCATTGAGAAATCAGCCAATTCCAATGCCGAATTCATCCGCCTTTGGACTATCAAGGAAGCCGTGCTGAAATGCTCAGGCGAAGGCATAACAAACAATTTGCGGGATTTGCTCACCCCGCAATTGTTGTCAAATCTGGAAATAGAAACGCATCCTTGCTTAGAAGAAGGATTCATTTACACGACTTGCAGGAAAAAGATGTAATGCAAGCGGCTTCATTCATCTGTCCCTAACCCCTCTTGCCGGAAGTAAGCCTCTGTGCTATAGAGTGGAATGTTTTCCATCCAATCCTGGTCGATATAAGGTTTCATTGAAACACGAAGCCCTTTCAGATGGTAATTCTCAAATTCTTCATTGATGAAATTCCTAAGCGATTTTGCCTTGACATTTTCTTCGGCTTTTACTTCCGTTGGAACGACACGGCTGTTTCCTTGCACCAAAAAATCCACTTCCATTGTCGAACCATCTTTGGTGTAATAAAAGACATTCTTATCCATTTCATCGTGCAATTCCAAAGATTTTATCTGCGTGACGACATAATTTTCCGTAAATGCTCCCTTGAACTCAGAGAACACATCCATGCCGATAAGCATTTCACTTGAGCGTGCGCCCGTCATACAGGCCAGCAATCCGTGGTCAAGCAGATAGACTTTAAATGCCGATTCGTCGGCATAGAACTTCAACGGCTCTTTCGGTATCGAAACTCTGGCTATCAGATATATAAGTCCGGCATCGGCAAGCCATTGCAAGGCTTTTTCGAAGTCAGCGGCACGCGCACCTTTTTTCACTGCACCAAAAACAAATTTGGCTCAAGTATAATTGTTGACTGAATTTATACCAATAAAGGGAGAGAGGGACGTTTGCCGAGGTCTAGCGACCTTATGGAAACCATAGCGGATGCAG
>JAKSMG010000024.1 GCA_024400755.1 Bacteroidales bacterium
TCGATTTGTCACGCAATCCGCTTAGAAGGCGGAGGATATAAAGTGCCGCGGGGAGAAATGCCGACATCCGGTGCGGCACGGGCTGTGAATGGGTGGTGGCCTACAGCGGTGTGCGAAGTCAAAAGGGTATGAAGGTTGAGAAGATGATGATAATTCCCCTCCTTTGTTGTGTGTTTCAATGGATTGAAATATACAAAGTAGTCTGAGATACACAACAAAAAGGAGGGGTGGCCGTAGGCCGGGGTGGTTATGTCGGCTTGATCTTTTGGCTACTTTTCTATCAAGAGAAAAGTAGCGGAAAATTATAAATAAATTTTGCGATTTTGCAAGACCTAAGGGGATAATTCCGTTTATTTCAATGTTAATATATGAATAATTTTGCAATAATAAATCATAAAATAAATAATAGATTGGATTTTTCTTTGAAAAAAATTAGGTTGGTGTGCAATTTTGAAAATGGATGTTTCTGAAAATGTTTTTTATTCACATTTTAATGTTCACTAAAAGTCAGTAAGTGTACGGATTTGGAAATGAAGATTGCTTAAATTTGCCAGCAAGAAATAATATATATGAAAAAAATATTAAGCATAATAGTATTGGTGTTTTGGGCGGTTTTATCGTTGGCTCAAAATTCGACGAATCCCAATGGCTATAATGTTTTTTATTATCCTAATGGTCAAAAGTCAAGTGAGGGTTTGTTGAAAGACGGAAAACCGGAAGGGTGGTGGAAGTCTTACAATGAGCAGGGCGTGCTGGTTTCGGAAGGAAATCGTGTCAATCATATTTTGGACAGTACTTGGACTTTCTATAACGACAAAGGAGACAAAACCTTGGTCATCAATTACAAGAAAGGTAAAAAGGACGGTCAAAGAATCCAATATTTTGATAATGAGTATGTGGTTGAAAATTGGAATGCCGACACCTTGGTCGGAACTGTCAATACTTACCATGTCAATGGATGGTTGAAAAAGGTATCGCCGTATGAGGCGGGAGTTCCGCACGGATTGGAGAAGGAGTTTAACGATACCGGTCTTGTCGTTATGGTGGCTCAGTATTATCGGGGTGTCTTGACACGTCGGGAAAGTATCAATAGAACGGATAATTTTGGCTACAAACAGGGTAATTGGAAGTGGTTTTGGCCTAACGGAAATCTTCAAAAGGAAGCATCCTATTTGAATGACAAGTTGAACGGTTTTGTGAAGTGGTATGATGAAAACGGCCATTTCCTTTCCGTAGAAAAATATGCCAACGACAAACTGGTGGAAGATGCCAAGGAAACCAAGGTATTGGATAGAAAAGTGGCCTATCATTCCAATGGTCAGCCGTCGATTGTCGCTACTTACTATAAGGGAGTTCCTGAAGGTTTCAGACGTGAGTTTGACGAGGAAGGAAACGTGATCAAAAGCTACGGCTACGAAAACGGCTGGATGCGTTATGAGGGAATTTTGGATATGAATGGCAAGCGTCAGGGCTTGTGGAAGGAGTTTTACGAAACCGGCGAACTTCGCTCCAAGGGAAAGTATGTGAATTCCAATCCCGTTGGTGTGTGGGAATTTTATTTTACGGATAAAAACATTGAAATCATTGGCGGATATGACAACAAAGGGCGTAAAACCGGTGAATGGCTCTGGTTTTATACCAACGGCGACACGATGATGGTAGCTAATTATGAGTCGGGACAGCTGGATGGCGATTTTGTTGAATATGATGAAAACGGCAAAGTCGTCTCTAAGGGCGTTTATGTGGAAGGTTCGGAAGACGGCCAATGGCAGTATTGCAATGGCGACTATACGGAAAAGGGAAGTTTTTACGATGGAATGAGAACGGGAGAATGGGTGACAAGATTTCCTGACGGCAAAACGGCTTTCGTTATCAATTATGAACAAGATGTAATGCACGGAAAATATACTTCTTACTGGGATAATGGTCACGTGAAATTGACGGGAAGATATGTGAGTGGTTTGCGTGACGGTGCCTGGTTCAAGTACGACGAGGAGGGGCAACTTTTTTTAACTACTTTGTACAAGGATGGAAAAGAAATTAAATGGAATACTTACGATATTAAGGATTAATGTTCGAATTTTGACAATGTCAATCTGTGGAATTGTCCTATTCGGATTGATATTGCCGGTTTCGGCGCAAAATTATGACACGCTTGATAGTGTTTCTCAGAACTCTGTTAAGCATAGTGTGAATGCCCAAATTCTAAAAATGGATGAAATGATGAATTTGTGGTATGTGCAGCGTGAAATCATCAGTTCCAACAGTGTTTTGGCAGATTTGAACGATGACGACGATACCACGGCGTTTTGTCACAATGATTCTTTGATGGCCGACCGCCTTTCAAAGATTGTGACGGTGGTTCCGTTGGCATACAATAGCAAGGTGGGCAGTTTTATCGAACTGTATTCTATTAAGCGTAAAAAATCTTCTGCCGCGATGTTGGGTTTGGCTCAATATTATTTTCCCTGGATGCAGGCGATTTTTGATAAGTACAATGTTCCGGAAGAATTGATTTATTTGACGATCATTGAGTCTGGATTGAATCCCAATGCCGTTTCAAAGGCGGGAGCCACTGGAATTTGGCAGTTTATGTATGGCACCGGCAAGCTATATGGTTTGGAAGTCAATACTTTCGTGGACGATCGTCGGGATCCGTATAAGGCTACGGATGCGGCCGCCCGTCATTTGAGAGATTTGTACAATATGTTTGGCGATTGGGGCTTGGCCATTTCCGCCTATAATTGCGGAGCGGGAAATGTTCGAAAAGCTATCGCCCGTTCTGGCGGTAAAACCACGTTTTGGGAAGTGTCGCCGTACCTTCCGCGCGAAACGCAAAACTATTTTCCCATTTACATCGGGGCTTTGTATTTGATGAAATATCATAACGACTACGGAATTAAGGCCGCGGACATTGCGATTCCAAGTGCCGTGGATACCGTGATGGTGAATAAGGAAATGCACTTGGAACAGGTGGCCAATGTGTTGAATATCGATTTGAACGAATTAAAAACGCTGAATCCGCAGTACAAAAGACAGATTATTCCCGCTTATTCCAAACCGTATCCTATTCGTTTGCGAGTTAAAGATATGGTTCGTTTTATCGAAATGCAGGATTCTATCCATAATTATCATTATGAAGAGTATTTTACGCCGATGAAGGTCTATACCAGTCAGTTTACGGGACAGCCCTTGGCGGAAGAACAGCAGAAAAAAGTGTATTATTATGTGAAAAATGGGGATAATTTGGCGAAAATTGCGGCAAAATACCATTTGTCTGTTTCGGAATTGAAAAAGATGAATCGTCTTTCAAGTAATTATGTGAAAGTTAAGCAGCGTTTGTTGGTGGGATATGAATATGTTGAACCCGAAAAACAGGTTGAACCGACAACGACTTTGGTGTCAGACACTTTGATGGTTCAAGATTCAACAGCCAATATCTTGAAAGCTCCTGTTGAAGAAAAGCCGGCAGCAACACCTGCCAATCCTGTGGTGTATATCGTGAAGAAGGGCGATACGATGACCTCTATCGCCAATCGCTACAAGACAACTGCACGCAAAATTGCGGATTACAATAAGATTAGCAATATGAATTCGCTGAAAATCGGTCAGAAATTGATGATTCCGCGTTAATGTATTTAAGTAAAAAATTCTATAGCCTTCATTTTTAATAAAATAAGTCGTATTATACCAGCGTTTATATTACAAAATTATAATTTTTATCATCTATTAAAAATAAAATTGTAATTTTGCAGAATATTATGCGTAGATACATCATAATCATCGGAATTTTAGCGTGTTGCTTTTTGTCTTTCGGCCAAAAGCAAAAGAAGAATTTTGATTTCCGCTATTGGGAAGATTCTTTGATTGTCTTGCGTGATGAAGTGATGAATGCCCCTACCGAAAACGAACGCTTGAGTCGTAATGAGGATTTTATGTACTTGCTTGAATCCGTCCTTCAAGAAAATGGGTCATTTAAGTTTGGTTGGGATTCGGTTAAGAATTTTTCCGTGGCTTCTTCTCCCGACAAGCTGTTTAAAATTTTCACCTGGTATGTGATAAAGGATGACTACAGTTACGAAAATTTTGGATTGCTTCAGGTTTATAGTGCTCAACGTAAGCATTATATGGTGTTTCCATTGTATGATAAACGCTATTCCATTGATTATCCAAAGACCTACGTCGGCAACCATAACCGATGGTACGGGGCCGTGTACTATAAGGTGATTCCCGTTGAAAATGGTGACCGAACCTATTATACCCTTTTGGGCTGGAATGGCAATGATTTGTTTACGAATGAAAAAATCATCGAAGTTCTGCATTTTAAAAATGATATGACGCCTGTTTTTGGAGCCAATGTCTTTAAAAAGTATTCTGAAAAATGCAGCCGTGTGATCATTTCATACTCCAAAGACGCCACGATGAGCTTGAATTATGAGTATCAGTCGTATAATTCGGGTTCGGGGAAAAAGGATCCTAAGACGAAACAGCTTGTGTATGATAAGGTTTATGCCCAAATGATAGTTTTTGACGAATTGGTGCCTTTGGACGAGAGCGCACCTCAAATTCCATCTTTTCTGGTTCCCGAATCAAGTTTGAATCAGGGTTTCGTGAAAGATAAGGGGAAATGGCTCTTCGTAAAAAGCGTTAATCGTCGAAATCCAGACAAGGATAAGCCGGAATATCAACATAAAATCAGACAAATCTATACACCAAATAACTAATTATGCTCTATCCTTTGAAATTTAAGCCCTTTTTTAAAGAAAAAATATGGGGCGGAACTAAAATTGAAACGGAATTACATAGACCGGTCCGCAATATGGACCGTTGCGGCGAAAGTTGGGAAATATCGGCTATTGAAGGCAATGTGTCTGTGGTTGACAATGGCTTTTTTGCCGACGACAACGACTTGAACGAGTTGATAGAAGTCTATATGGGTGACCTGGTGGGCGACAAGGTGTATGATGAGTTTGGATTGGGTTTTCCATTGTTGATCAAGTATATCGACGCCACCGATGATTTGTCGGTGCAGGTTCACCCCGATGATAAGTTGGCACAGGAACGATATGGGATGAATGGCAAAACGGAAATGTGGTACGTTATTCAGGCCGAGCCAGGAGCTGGCTTGTATGTCGGATTTAAGGATGGCGTTTCGCGTGACGACTATTGGGATGCCGTGGAAGCTGGCAATGTGGATGAATTGCTGAAGTTTTATCCCGTGAAAAAGGGCGATTTGTTCTTTATCCCGGCAGGAACGGTACACGCTATTGGAAAAGGGGTGTTGCTGGCGGAAATTCAACAGCCGTCCGATGTGACTTATCGTATTTTTGACTGGAATAGGGTGGACGAAAATGGAAATTCACGAGAATTGCATATCGACGAAGCCATTGATGCCATTCATTTTGAAAATATGGCCAATGAAGAAAGTCAAGATGCTCCCCAAAGTGACGATGAAAATGAAAATAGGGAAAAAACGGAAGAAAAATGTACTATCCCGGCCGGGAAAGTGGATTTTGAGGAAAAATTTGACACGACAAGTCCTTTGCTGCGTTCCAAATTCTTTAATTTGAACGAAATCTATTTTGAAAAACCTTTGAAAAAAAATTACGCCGAAATTGATTCTTTCGTCATTTATATGTGTATTGAAGGCAGTGTTCAGTGCTTTACCGATGAAGAACAAACGGAATTGAATCAGGGAGAGGTTATGCTTGTTCCGGCGTGTACCAACGAATTGAATTTGATTCCAACGCAAAAAAGCAAATTGCTGGAAGTTTACTTGTAAATTGGCAATTTTTCTAAAAATAATGTATATTTGCACTTTCAAACGCAGTGATAATGATACAGCTAAGTCATATTGACAAAAGTTTCGGCTCACTAAAAGTTCTAAAGGATGTTTCTTTAGGCATTGAATCTTCCAAGGTGGTTACAATTGTCGGTCCTTCGGGGGCGGGAAAGTCAACCTTGCTGCACCTAATCGGCACCTTGGATCGGCCCGATAAAGGAGATGTTGTTATTGATGGGGTGAAAGTCAATAAACTGGATGACGATGCCTTGTCGGAATTTCGGAGCAAGCATATCGGTTTCGTTTTTCAGTTTCATCACCTGCTTCCTGAGTTTTCGGCAATGGAAAACGTGATGTTGCCGATGTTGATTGCGGGAAAAACAAGAACTGAAGCGAAAACAAGAGCTTTGGAATTATTGTCGTTCTTGAAATTAGACAACCGTATTGGACATAAACCTTCCGAGTTGTCTGGCGGTGAGCAGCAACGCGTGGCTGTGGCTCGCGCTTTGGCCAATAATCCCGATTTGATTTTGGCAGATGAGCCGTCGGGAAACTTGGACACGGAAAATGCCAAAAATCTCCATCAACTCTTTTTTGATTTGCGCGACCAGTTCCACCAGACTTTCGTAATTGTGACGCATAACGAAGAATTGGCCCGTTTGTCAGATCGAAGGGTGGTTATGCGAGATGGTGAAATTATTAGTGCTGAATGATTTTGATACATAAATTATCAACTTAAAAATATACAAAATGAACGAAGAAATTAAAAAATTGTATCCCAAACAGTTGTGGGAAAATTTCAGCAACATTTGCTCAGTTCCGCATCCTTCAAAACACGAAGCCCAATTGACTGCTTTCTTGAAAAAGTGGGCTGAAGACAATAAGATTGAATGTGTTCAGGATAAAACGGGCAACCTCGTTTTCCGTGTTCCTGCCACAAAGGGTATGGAAAACCGCACTCCTGTGATTCTTCAAGGTCACGTTGATATGGTTCCTCAGGCCAATAGCGATAAGAAACACGATTTTACCAAGGATCCTATCGAAACCATCATTGACAATGGTTGGGTAAGAGCTAATGGTACTACTTTGGGTGCCGACAACGGTATTGGAGCCTCGGCGGCTTTGGCAGTTCTCGTTGATAAAAAAATCGCCCACGGACCAGTTGAAGTTTTGTGTACGGTGGATGAAGAAACGGGTATGACGGGTGCTTTCGGTTTGAAAAAAGGTCTGTTGAATGGCAAAATCCTGATCAATTTGGATTCTGAAACTGAAGGCGAGCTTTATTTGGGTTGCGCTGGTGGCTTGGACGCCAATATCACTATGAAATATAAGGAAAAAGCCGTTCCTGCCGGTATGAAGGCATTACAGTTGTTCATCACGGGCTTGAAAGGCGGTCATTCTGGTATGGATATCAATTTGGGTCGTGCCAATGCTAACAAACTGATGGTGAGATTGTTGAAATCATCTATCGACAAATACGAGGCCAACATTTGTTCTGTTAAGGCAGGTAGCCTGCGTAACGCAATTCCTCGTGAAGCTGTTGCCGTTGTGGTTCTTCCTGAAGACAAGGTTGCTGCTTACAAGCGTTTTGTGAAGAAGTTCGCTGACACGGTAAAAGCCGAATTTGCCCTTACCGAACCCGATATGGATGTCAAGGTCAGTGCCGTGGATACTCCAAAGAAAATGATCGTGGAAGAAGCACAAAAACGCATCGTCAATATGGTTTTTGCTATTCCTAACGGCGTTCAGAGAATGAGTGATTCAATGAAAGACTTGGTTGAAACTTCCAACAATCTGGCCGTGTTTAATGCCGCCAATGGTGAAATGTCGTTGAAGTGCCTCCTCCGCAGTTCTGTGGATTCCGCCAAGGAAGCTTTGGGACAAAAGATGACTGCCATCGCAGAATTGGCAGGTGCAGAAATCGAACTCACTGGGGCTTATCCAGGTTGGAAACCTAATATGGAATCTCCAATTTTGAAGACCTGTATGGAAGTTTACAAGAAGAAATTCAAAAAAGAACCCGTTACGATGGCTATTCATGCTGGTCTGGAATGCGGCTTGTTCGGCGTTTGCTATCCTGATTGGGATATGATTTCATTTGGACCTACCATCAGTCATCCTCACTCTCCAGATGAAAAGGTAAATATCGAATCTGTGGGCAAATTCTGGGATTTCCTCGTGGAAGTTCTGAAAAATGTTCCTGTACAAAAATAATGTTTGAATGTTAGATAGTTAGGAAGTCGGGAAATCGAGTTTTTTACTTGGTTTCTTGACTTCTTAATTTCTTAATTGGTTAATCTCTTAATCTGTTAATTTCTTAATTTGTTATCCTATTAATGTCATAAGTTATGCGTCTCGATAAATATCTTGTTGAAAACCACTTCTTTACATCTCGTGAACGGGCTCAGGATGCCGTTGCGCAAAAAACGGTGACGGTGAATGGAAAATTGGTGGACAAGCCGTCCAAGGATATTGTGGAAACGGACGAGGTGTCGGTCATTGATATTTTTAACAAGTATGTGAGTAGGGGAGGACTGAAGTTGGAAAAGGCGATCAATGACTTTCAGCTTGATTTCGTGGAAAAACGGGTGCTGGATGTGGGAAGTTCTACGGGCGGATTCACGGATTGTGCCTTGCAATGTGGTGCCGATTTTGTGGTGGCCGTTGATGTGGGAACCAATCAACTTCACCCGACTTTGAGAGCGTCAAATCAAGTATTGTCTATTGAAAACAAGGATTTTAGAGATTTGACTTTGGAAGATGTTGAAAATCAAAAGTTTGATTGGATCGTCTCCGATGTTTCCTTTATTTCGTTGACTTATCTGTTTCCCTATTTTAAAACTTTTATGAAAGAGAATACCCGGTTGATGTTGTTGATTAAACCGCAATTTGAAGCAGGGGCTTCTTTCTTGAACCGTAGTGGGATCGTGACGGATGAAAAAGGATATAAAACGGCTATTCAGCGGGTGTTGGCGGAAGCTACCATCGATGGTTTTTATTTGAATAATATTGCCGTTTCTACGTTGTTTGAAAAGAATAAAAATGTTGAATTTTTAGCTTTGTTTTCTCAAAAGGACACAGGTTTTCGTTATAAATTCGAGACCTTGTCGGAACAGGTGAAAAAAGCGAAGCAGAATTTGCGTTAATCAATTTAAATTATTGATTTAGAATGAATGACGAGTATTTTATGCGTTCCGCATTGAATGAGGCCCAAGATGCTTTTATGGAAGATGAAGTGCCGGTTGGCGCCGTGGTCGTGGCTAATGGTCAAATTATTGGCAAAGGACATAACCGAACGCAGGTTTTACACGACGTAACTGCCCACGCGGAAATGCAGGCCATCACGGCGGCTTCCAATTATTTAGGTGCCAAATACCTGAATGATTGCACTTTGTATGTTACCTTGGAACCTTGTGTAATGTGTGCCGGAGCATTGGCTTGGGCACAAATCGGTAGGGTGGTGTATGCCGCATCTGATCCAAAGAAAGGTTACTCGCTGATTCATCAAAATCTTCTTCATCCCAAGACAGAAGTCTGTAAAGGCGTCTTGGAAGCAGAAGCTGCCCAGTTGTTAAAAGAGTTTTTTGATAAAAAACGGTAGCGATTTTTATCGAGTGTTTTTATACTTGAGGACATAAAGTACTGCGGGGAGGGGGGGGTAATTCCGTAAATTTTTGTATTTTTGCCGCTAAATCTATGTATTAATAATAAAAGTATTAAAGATGAATCAGGGGTTGTTTATGCTTATCTTTTTTGTGGGAGTGATTACGTTGTTGCTGTTGGATTTAGGGGTTTTTCATAAAGATGATCACGTGGTTTCTTTCAAGGAGGCCCTAATGTGGACGGGAATTTGGGTGGCCCTGGCGGCTGCCTTTGGCATTTTTATCTTCTTCGGTGGCGAACTCATTCACGGTGTTCATACGCAGGAACAACTCATTGCCATCGATCAGTTGCACGGACACGACTTAGCTTTTGACTGGAGTAAGCCTTTGGATTACAACATCAAATTGTATCGACATGCCATGGCAATGGAATATTTTACCGGCTATCTGGTGGAAGAATCCTTGTCTATTGACAATATCTTCGTGATGATAATGATTTTTCTGGGATTTGGGGTGGAAAAGAAATACTATCATCGGGTTTTGTTTTATGGCATTTTGGGAGCTATTGTATTGCGTTTTACCTTTATTTTCGCGGCAGGGGCTCTGATACAGCGTTTCCATTGGATTCTCTTTCTTTTTGGTGCCTTCCTTGTCTATACCGGTGTTAAGATGTTCGTTAAGCGAAATCAGAAAGAAAGCGTTGATGTTGAACACCATCCCGTGGTGAAGTTCCTGTCGAAACGCAAATTGGCCACGTCTTCATTCCATGGTCACGATTTCTTTGCTAAAATTGATGGCCGTTGGCTTTGTACGCCGTTGTTTGTTGTCTTGATGATTATCGAGTTTTCGGATATTATTTTTGCTTTTGATTCTATTCCTGCCATTTTTTCCATTACACAGGACCAATATATTGTCTTTTTCTCCAATATTTTTGCGATTCTGGGTTTGCGTTCCTTGTTCTTTATGTTGGAAAGTGTGATGGACAAGTTCGCATACTTGAAAATCGGTTTGTCGGTATTGTTGACTTTCATCGGGGTGAAAATGCTTTTGCCATTGGTGGAAATAAAAATTGACACCTTTGTCTCTATGATCGTAATCATAGGCATTTTGTTGTTGAGTGTGGTTCTTTCGCTGTTGTTTCCTCCTAAGGCCAAGACCGCATAAGTGATTTCTTTGTAGAATGCGATGATGATGGATGGTTGTTTGTAGTGGTTTACTAATTTGATTAATCCTTAAAATATAATAGAATGTTTCAGAAAATAATCAGGGCTTGTGTCAAACTTGTTCAGCGTTATCTGCCAGAACCTTTTATTTTCGCCATTATACTTACTTTGTTGGCTGCGTGTTTGGCGATGCCGATTTGCCGACAGACGCCCATAGAGGTGGTGGAACATTGGGGCAACGGCGTGTGGGGCTTGCTGGCTTTCGCTATGCAAATGGCATTGGTCTTGGTTTGTGGTTCGACATTGGCGGCCGCTCCGGTGATAAAGAAGGGAATCAGCGCATTGGCCTCTCTGCCTAAAACGCCGGCCGGTGCCATTGCCCTGGTCACGGGTATTTCGGCTGTTGCCTGCTGGATAAACTGGGGATTTGGCTTGATTGTGGGTGTTATTTTCGCCAAGGAAATTGCCCGCAAGCTCAAAGGGGTTGATTATCGTCTGCTGATTGCTTCCGCCTATAGTGGTTTCGTGGTGTGGCACGCTGGTCTTTCTGGTTCTATTCCGCTTACGATGGCCACTCCGGGCGACTCTTTGAAAAACGCCACCAATGGGGTGTTGACAAGTCCTGTCCCTATTTCGACGACGATTCTGGATTGGCATAATATCGTAATGGTGGTAGTGGTCATTTTGGCTTTGGTGCTGGTCAATGCGTTGATGCATCCCAAGGCGGAGCACGTGATTACAGTAGATCCTAATTTGTTGGAGGAAGATACGCCCAAGTTGGTCGTGAAAGCTGAAACCCCGGCAGAAAAGATGGAAAACAGTCGGGTGCTGAGTTGGATTTTAGCTCTTTTGGGCTTCGGATATTTGATTATTAATCTTGGTTTTAGAGGCGGTGCTTTGGACTTGAATTCCGTGATTATGCTGTTTTTGTTTACAGGCGTCATTCTTCACGGCACGCCGTTGGCATACGTCAGGGCGTTCTCCAAGGCGGCATCAGGAGCGGCGGGCATCATTCTGCAGTTTCCGTTTTATGCGGGCATTATGGGGATTATCACGGGCGTGGGAGCTTCCGGCATTTGTTTCGGAACCGTCATTAGCGATGCGTGTATTTCCATTTCCACTCCGCAAACCTATCCGTTATTGACCTTCCTTTGTGCCGCGGTACTCAATATGTTCGTCCCGTCTGGCGGTGGCCATTGGGCTATTCAGGCCCCGATTATGTTTGCTGCCGGCGCCAACCTCGGTGTAGATCCCGGTTTGACGGGTATCGCCATTGCCTGGGGTGACGCGTGGACCAATCTTATTCAGCCTTTCTGGGCCATTCCCGCTTTGGCTATTGCCAAACTCAATGCCAAGGACATTATGGGATTCTGCATCATAGACCTTGTCGTCTCGGGTATCATTATCTGTAGCGGGTTGCTGTTGTGGGCGTTGTAACGGTGGCGTGAAATTAGGGTTTAGGATTTGTTGTGTCGGTTTGATTTTTTTTTGTTACTATTTTATCAAGAGGAAATAGCAGTATAAATAAAAACGGAATTATCCCTTTTAGTCTTGTATAAGATTATTTTTTTTCGAGAATGCTTTCTTTTCCGTTACTTTCTTTGCCACCCAAAGAAAGTAACCAAAGAAAGGTTTG
>JAKSMG010000025.1 GCA_024400755.1 Bacteroidales bacterium
TGAACATTTTGTTATTCAAGAACTTGTTGCATATATCGGCTATCATCACAAACAGAACCAACTTTGTTATTGGCGTACCAGTACGGGTCTTGAGGTGGATGCTATCGTTGGAGAAAGTTTGGCTATTGAGATTAAGTCTGTTACGGAGGTTCAGAACAAACATCTCAAGGGCCTTCGTGCTTTCCGTGAAGAGCATCCTGATTTCACACTGATGATAGTATCATTGGATCCGTTTACTCGCCAAACGGAAGACAATATACAAGTCGTATATATCCATGATTTTCTTGCTCAATTGTGGAGCAAGAAGTTGTTTTAGTAACCGTTTTTTTAGTCGATGGTCGGTCTATGGGCAGTCGACACTCCCTCGACTGTCTCGCTCCCTCTTTTTTTGACTTCCAAATCGGGTTTTTACAGGGCTCTACAAGTCCCACGGCTGTGCTATGGTGCTCCGTTAGTGCTACGTTTACAGGCAGTGCGGAACACTTATGCAGAAAAGTCATCCACATGACGCATGACCGTCATTATCTCAAATACAACCATCGCAACCCCGAGAGGTTGCGATGGGAGAGAGTGTTAAACTATAATTCGATGATTATAGAAAATGAATTATAGTGCAGAGGCCAATTTTTGGGTGATTTTTAAATAACGTGCTACTTGTGCTTCTGTCATTTCATCTTGTGCTTCCTCCAATTGTTCTGCTAATTTTTGGTATTTCTCCATAAGAGAAGCCATTTCATTGTAGGCATTCATGTCGCCGGCTTGTACCTTTTTGTACACAGCGATGTATTGGTTGACGTACTTCTCATAGGAGTCCAAAACCTTATCCCAATCTGTGGAGGATGCATGAACAGCTACGGGTTCGGGCATCGGCATTGCCTTTGCCTCAACATTGGTGAACATTAAGCCTGCGCATAAAAGGCAAGCACATGAAATTAATTTCTTTTTCATAGTTGTAAAAATTAATGATTAATAAAATAGGTTATTGAAGACGTTTTATTCAGGGTCTTCTACTTTTTCTCCTTGTGTGTTGATATAGAATTTTTTGTCGTTTTTTCAACTTGAGCAACTCCATTTTTAAAATCTTCTGCGTCATCATATTTGCAAGGAATAACGACTTCTCCTTGTTTGTTTATATAACCATAATAATCATCGTCGCTCCAACTTTCTCCGTATTTTTCAACTAATGCTAACCCATCGTGAAAAGTTCCTTGAATGGACATTTTTTTGGGTAAAGCGAAAATAACTTCACCTTTTGTATCTATTGCATATTCTTTATTGTTTTTTTCAACAAAGGCAATGCCCTCTGAAAATTCGTTTGCGTCGTCATAATTGGCAGGAATAGCAAACTCTCCTTTTTTGTCTAAATAGCCGTATTTCTTGTTTTCCTTAACAAGAGCAAGTCCATCATGAAAATCTTGAGCATAATCATACACAATTGGTATAGCAACCTCACCTTTTTTGTTTACATATCCATAAACTTTATCCCAACTATGTTCTGCATCTTTTGGTATTGCTACAACGGCAAGTCCTTCGCTAAAATCTTCAACATTTTTGTATGTGGCGGGAACAATCACGTCTCCTTTGCGATTGATGAAGCCATATTTATCACCTTCTTTAAACCAAATCATTTCATCATGAGATTGACCGGCAAGTTCAAACGTGCAAGGAATAACAAGTTTGCCTTTAGAATTAATAAAACCAAATTTCCCTTCAGAATAAGAACCTAAGCGAACCTTGCAAAGCCCTTCCGAGAAATCGAAATAATCGTCATACGTTATACAAAGTTTGGAATAATCTTTCTTTGACATAACATCTTCCGGAGCACCTGTAGCAGAGTTGTCTGCACCACAAGAAGAAACACATAGCATTACTGAAACTAATGCTGTAAAAAATAACACTTTGTTCATAATAATTTAAATCTTAAATGGTTAATTAAATATGTTTTGATAAAAGCCATTGAGTATAAGAAGTCCCCATATCGCTAACCATATTTTACTTGTATATTGAGTTTTATGAGAGATAATAGCGACAATGGAGTATATGGAGGCTGCTATCAATGGAAATAAAGGTGGAAACATTATAATGGATTCCCAGATATTTCCTTGAAGTAGAAGCAAAACGGAACGTTGGAACCCACACATGGGACAACTGATACCGAAGACTTGTTTCCAGAAACAAGGAAATAATTTGGATTCCATGATGATTTACAATAGGTCACCAAACATTTCCCACCAAGCTAAACTTGCTGTACCAAGAATAGCGACGGCGATGATACTATAAATGGTATAAATACTGCCAAAGATAATACCGATAACAGAAGTAATCTTTCCTGCACTAAGCATGCCCGTTCCGGTGTAGTCCGAGGGATTGGCTTTAATGGCTTTTAGTCCTTTAGATGCAAGGACTGCACCGACAATACCTAATACAAGACCGACAAAGAAACATCCAAAAACGATGGATGAGACACCAAGCACCAATGATGCAATGGCATACGGTGCAGTTTGTTGTTGATCGTTTAGCATAATAGAAATAATTTTTAATTTTAAATTTTAAATTCACGCCTACTTTTTGACCGGATTTTCGGCTTCTTCCGTTCGAACGTTCGTGGTGCGAAATTACTGCCTTTTTCTGATACGGCCATAGTCCTTTTTAGTCCTTTGGGGAACACAAAAAAAGCATGGACGAATCCTTATCCATGCCGTAGGCCCTGAGGCTGCCTGTAAATACAAATAAGAAACGTCCACGCTTAGCGAGGACGCCTGCTTATTTATTCATTCATTCAGGTATTTACACGATCGAAAATTTCTCGGGTTCACGGCGTGTCTCGAATAAATAGCAAACGCATCTTGCAATTTTCGCCTGCGAGCGATACAAAAAAATCGGAATATGCAGATATATTTCCGATTTTGAAGAAAAAGATTATATTTTTATAATTTCTTGACTGTTTTGATACCTCCTTTGTTTCCGGCAACGTATGAGACCGGAGTGGGGGAACCAACTTGGATGAGATGATCCAAATACATCGGCTGACCTTTTAGGAAATGCGTGCAAGAGAACGTGTCACCCACTCGTAACTTGGCGTTCTCCGCCCGCGTGACGACAAATCTGTCCCCTCCTTCATAACGGAAGACACAACGGCGGTTCGGCAACCATGTGACCTCAACGAATTGACCTACAGTAAGTTCCGAAGAATGGACACCCGTTCCGACAAACGTGGCACTATCCACATCGGAACGATTGGCTAATTCGGCTAAATAGGCTTCCCAATCGGCATAGCCTAAGAATCGGGCTAAGAGGCAAAGAGTGACACGACGCGTGGTGTCGGCGCCTTCGATATAACCCCATAACCGCTTGAGGGTGGTGGGGGAGATATTCTCGTGCAAGCGCTCCCAAATGGTACCCGCCAGAAACTCAAAATCGTAAGGAGTACAGATACGGCGTGCGACATCTTGCTCAATGTCCAATCGCAATTGTAATATTTCCGGTGCGTTCTTATTCATATTTGGCTTCTCTGGGCCTGGCGAGTGCAAAGGTACAACAATTTTCCGATATAGCCAAAGTCCTTTTTAGTCCTTATTTTCGAAGACTATGGTCATACTATCAATATAACGTCGGGACACTTGACCGGAATAGATAGCATGAAAGCTGATAAAGTCGTTACGTAACGCGTCATCTGCTATCGTATTTGCGATAGAGTCTCGCGAATGATAACAACAATCAAAATATGTAGTCAACGGACTATACGCATCTATAAGGTCTTTTGCCGGATAGTCATACAAAATATGAGCCATAGAATCTACCGATTCATGAACGAGAAGTAACATCTTCTTTCGTGGATCGGGTCGGAGATGAACAGAAAGAGACAATCCCAAAGCAACAATCAGACAAACGATGCCGAACCCTAATGGCCACCACCGACGAAGATTGTCCGCTTTCTGTATGGCACGCTTCACCTGGTCGCAGGATGTATAGCCTCCTCGTACACAACGTTTGCTTATACGTGAATAAGACGTACGAAGGAAGGATAAAGCCTGTCCGTAAGCCATTAAATCTTTGCGACAATCTTGCTTGCGACAAACCGTATCGTCCGAGGAACTGAGCCCAAAGTCAATCAGTTTGAGGTTGTGCCCATTGTGGGTGATGAGAATGTTACTCGGCTTGAGGTCCCCGTGAATCATTTGTTTGCTGTGCAGATAGGATAATGCTGCCAATAACTGCTTGGCTGCGCGGATACGTGTGTTTTTGTCGGGATGCGTCGCCACAAAATCGGAGAGCGTGCATCCGTCAATATATTCCATGACAATGCAGTCACCCGTTCCAGGAACGGACTCGTATGTGAGTGTTTTGACGATATTAGGGTGGTCCAACTGAACGCCCAAAGCAAATTCATCGGACAGGAGATGGTGATATTCCTCCGTATGCTGCTGATAGGTCTTGAGGATATACCAGTGACCATAGCGCTTGCCGCGATAAACCCGCCGGTCACCACGACTTGCAATTAAACTCACCTCGGTCCACTCCGACCAAAGATGCGATTGTGCGTTGGGTTGTATGATTTCAGAGACGTCGTCCATGACTGTTGTCTGTCATTTGTGGAAATTTGCATTCACAACCTCGGTCACGAGGCAAAGGTGCAAGAGCGTTCGTGGGGGACATTGTCTCGCTCGTGTGTGATAATCCGATGGTCGGCATATTTTAAATTTTTTGCAAAGATAGGAATAAAAAAACAATGCTTTTTTGAGAAATTTCAAAAAAATCTCTTGCTTTTTCTAAAATTCAGCAGTATCTTTGAAGCGAAATTAAAAAGAAGATGCTCGGACGTTTCATAAGATATATCGAGACGGAAAAAAGATATTCAACTCACACGGTGTCAGCGTATTGCCGTGACCTGGAGCAGTTCGGCTCATACCTTATTAATATGTATGAGCTTGACGACATGGCGAAGGCGACGGGCGAGATGGTGCGTTCATACATCGTCAGCTTGAAAAACGAAGGTCTGGAAAACCGCAGCATCAACAGGAAAATATCGAGTCTGAGGGCGTTTTACAAATTCTGCCTTAGGGAGAAGGTGTTGAAAGTCACGCCGATGCAGGGTGTCAAGTCGCTGCGGAAGCCGAAGGAACTGGCGAAATTCGTTCCGGAGCAGGATATGGACAAGGTTGAGTTCGCCGTGGGCGACGATTTCAGGGAGCGGAGGGACGAGCTGGTCTTCGAACTGCTGTATCAGACGGGGATGCGTCAGGCGGAGCTGCGGGGTCTGAAGGACTCGGACGTGGGGGAGGACACACTATTAATAAAGGTGCGCGGGAAGCGGGACAAGGAGCGTCTGATTCCGGTGAGCCGCGAGCTTGTTGATATGATTGTCGGGTATAAAAAAATCCGCGATGCGCAATTTCCGGGAAACACAAACGTTAGTCTGATTGTTGACGACAAGGGGAGGCCGGCTGGCGCGACCTTCATATACAACATTGTCCACAGGATTCTTGATGGTGTGACGACGCTGAAGCAGAAGAGCCCGCACGTGCTGCGGCACACTTTCGCCACGCATCTCCTGAATGGCGGCGCCGACATCAGGGCGATACAGAAGCTGCTGGGTCACAGCAGCCTCAGCTCGACGCAGATATACACGCACAACACCATCGAGCAGCTGAAGGAGATTTATCAGGTCGCTCATCCGTTGGGTGACGAATAATGAAATACAATTTTAATAACCGTTTAAAAAGGAGGTTTAAAATGAAAGTTACGATCAATGCAGTCCATTTCAAGGCGGACGCGAAATTAGAAGATTTCATCACGGCTAAGATTGAGAAGTTGTGTTCGAGGATGGTTGACGTCATCGGGGCGGAGGCCACATTGAAGTTGGCGAACACCGACACGCCTGAGAACAAGGTCGCTGACGTCAGAATCATGTTAAAAGGCAACGATTTATATTCGAGCAAGCAGTGCAAGACGTTCGAGGAGGCGGCTGACATGGCCGTTGACGCCTTGAAATCGCAGGTCGAGAAGTATAAAAACCGTGCGGAAAAATAATGCAACTTGTTGACAGACAGTAAATTGGCGATCATTATAAAAAAAATGAAATTTTTTTATAAAAAAAGGTTGTCGGTTTATGAAAATTATGTATTTTTGCAGACCATTTCGGAAAGACGGGATGGTCTGCAAATGTGCAGCGGGGTTCTTTGAAAAAGGCCGGCATAGCTCAGCGGTAGAGCACGTGATTTGTAATCTCGGGGTCGGGGGT
>JAKSMG010000026.1 GCA_024400755.1 Bacteroidales bacterium
TCGGCTTGATCTTTTGGCTACTTTTCTATCAAGAGAAAAGTAGCGGAAAATCATTAATAAAAAGGATAACTTTGCAAGACAGAAGGGGGTTATTCCGAATAATAATGCAGCAAGACGCAAAGGCATATTTCTGAAAATGAATGTGTTAATGGATTGAAAATAAAAGAATTGGGAAAAATGGGGTGGAGAAATGAAGATTTCAATCCGAACAAGCCCCAAAGTGTATATATTTTTTTGTATCTTTGCATTCTAAATTTAGAATATGAAGAAGTTTGTCCTCATCGTTTTTTGTTGTCTGTGTGTGACCCTGGGCTATTCACAGCGGTTTATAGGTTCGCTGATTTTAGGGGGCAATTTGTCACAGGTGGAAGGCGATGACGTTCGTGGTTACCGCAAACCTGGTTTCGTTGGCGGTGCCAGCGTGATGATTGCTCTGGATAAAAAAATGCAGTGGTTTGCCACGGTTGAACTGCTTTATACCCAAAAAGGTTCGCGTTCCAGTACGACGAGACCTTTTGATACCACCAATTATGCTCCGGCTACGTTCTTGGACGTGAACAGGTCTGCGGAATTTCACCCATCGGCAAAGTATAAGTGCCGTATCGACTTGGATTACGTGGAGATTCCCGTACTTTTCCATTATGAGGATTGGCATACGGGCTGTGCTTTCGGACTTGGCTTCGCCTGGGGGCGTTTGGTGCGTGCCCAGGAATGGTATAACGGCTTCAAAAGGAACACCAGCATTAATTCGGGAACCTACCGCACCAGCGACTGGAGCGTGGTGGCCGATGTTAAGTTTATGCTGTACAAGGGCTTGAAATTGGAATTCCGCTTCCAATATTCTTTGGCTCCTATTCGTAATTTTGTAATCGAATACTCCAATACCACTTTGCCGACAGAATATAAAAAACAGTACAACAATATGTTTTCTTTGCGACTGGTTTATTCATTTAAAGAAAAATATACTGAAAACATGCACGAAAATAAACGTGGCGAACGGGTGGGCGTGAAATGGATTAGGGATGTGAATTTGTATGATGAATAAACGGGTCTTTTCTTCTAATATCTTGTAAATGAAACGAATAAATGCTATTTTGATAGCCGCTATGGCAATGCTGACGCTTCTGTTTTCCGCGTGTAAACCAGAGGTGGACATTACTTCGGATTATCGTGAAACCATTGTCGTATATGGTTTGCTCAATCCTTTGGATGAATATCAATACATTAAAATTTACAAAGGTTTTTTGACGAAAGACAATGCATTGGTTTATGCCCAAAATTTGGACAATATTTCCTATTATGACAAGATTCGAGTGGTGTTGGAAGAATATGATGCCAATGATCATTTTTCATACGGTTATGACTTGGATACCACGATGTCTATTCCGAAGAATCAGGGCGATTTCGCAGCTCCCACTCAGGTGCTGTATCGCTCCAAAAGTGGTATAATTCAGGGCGGAAGATATGCTTTGAAGGAAGGCCGTCGTTATCGCTTGATTGTGATTAGCAAGGAAAATCAGGATACCTTGGCAGTGGCGGAAACGAGGACTATCAAAAATATGTGCTTTAATATTCCTTTAGGAACGTCTCAGTCTATTTCTTCCTTTAATATTTGTATGGAAGATCCGTGGTATGTGGGATTTAAGGTGGAATCGCAACCCGAATCCGTTGCCGCAATCGATGCTTATTTGACTTTCCGATATATTGAAAAAAATAAAATCACGGGCGAGGTTTCCCATAAGTCTGTCAATGACGTTTGCCTGACTACCGGTTTCGTGGCCAGTAATCAGACGATGTTTAAGCCTAATACCATATTTAGAATATTGTCTCAAAATATTAAACCTGATGAGAATGTTGTTCGTTATGTGGATAACTATCAGGGTATTGAATATGCCTGTATCGACATTAAGTTGTGGGCCTGTGACGAAGTGTATTATCGGTATTACAAGTTGGCACAACCGTCGTCTTCCATTGTGCAGGATAGGGTGGAATATACCAATATCCAAGCTGCACCAGACAAGATTGCGTTGGGCTTTTTCGCTTCCAGAACATACTATGACCGTCATTTTAAGATTGACGTCAATAGCCACAACGAAGATTCGTTGATTTCCGGACAGTGGACCAAGGATTTGGGTTTTCGTCCTTATACAGAGTATTTGGAAGGAAAATAAATCAAATAATTCCTTTGATGTCGTTGATGTGATTGATTTTCAACTCGTCTAAGAGCTGAATCAATTGTTGCGGAAGTTGTTGTCCAATCATTGGATCGGAGAAGTTGCCGGTGGCAATTTGCACGGCAGCACACCCCGCCATCATAAATTCGATTACGTCTTCGGCTGTCGTTATACCGCCAATTCCTACTACAGGAATGGTGACGTTGTGGCATACTTCGTGAACCATTCGTAAGGCAATCGGCTTGATGGCTTTGCCAGAAAGTCCTGCATAGACATTTTCGAATACGGGTTTACGGCGTCTGATGTCGATGGACATTGCCTTGAAGGTATTGACCAATGACAAGGATTCGGCGCCTGCGTCTTGACAGGCCTTCGCCATCTCGATAATGTTTTCGGCGTTAGGCGACAATTTAACCATCAGTGGTTTTTTACAGGCCTTTCGTACTTGTGAAACGATGTCGTGGGCGACGTTGGCCTTGATACCGAAAGCCATTCCTCCGCTTTTGACGTTAGGACAGGAAATATTCAGTTCTAAAATGTCGATATCGGTTTCATTGAGGAGTTCGACGCCGGTAACATAATCTTCTGGGCAGCTGCCGCCAAGATTGGCCAAAATGACTGTGTTTTGTTGCTTCATCCAGGGCAATTCGTTGGCAATGAAATTTTTAACGCCAGGATTTTGTAGTCCGACGCTATTCATAATGCCGCTTGGCGTTTCAATGATGCGCATTCCAGGATTCCCTTCGCGGCCGTTCAGGGTAAGTCCCTTGCTGCTGATGCCGCCCCAACAGTCAATGGGGTAAAGTTCATTGTATTCGCGGCCAAAACCAAAGGAGCCGGAAGCCGCAATCAAAGGATTTTTAAAATCAATATTATTGATACTGACGTTTAATCTATTGGAATTCATCATTGTCTTATTCAAAAATTAAGTCGTTACCATTGAAAACAGGACCGTCCTTGCAGGCACGTTTCATACCCAAGGTGGTTTTGCAGCTGCAGACCAGACAAGCGCCGATGCCGCAACCCATGTGTTTTTCCATCGAACACCAGACCGGTGTATTGCTTTGTCTGCATTGGTCGATAATCTTTTTCATCATTATCAGGGGACCGCAAGTGAAGACTGCGTCGTAGTTCTCGGTGTGGAGCAGGTCGGTGATAAAGCCCTTATATCCTTCAAATCCAGCTTCTGAAGAGATGAAAATATTGTCGCATACATCTTCAAATTCCTCAAAGGCAAACAGGGCGTCTTTATATCCCAGATAAACGTCCACCCGGTTGCCCAGCGAGGTCAGTTTCTTGGCGGTTTCGTAGAGTGGGGGAATGCCCACGCCGCCGCCAACCAAGGCGATATGGCCGTGGACTTCTTCGCATGGGAAACCGTTGCCCAATGCACCCAGCAATTTGATTTTGTCGTTGCGTTTAAGTTGGGAAAGCCATTGTGTGCCTTTGCCAATGATGCGGTACATAAATGTAAGTGTCTGTTCGTCAAAGCGATAAACACTGATGGGACGCATCAGGCTTAGCTCGTCATTCCAGGCCTTGAGCATAAAAAATTGTCCGGGTCTAATCTCTCCGGCGGGGCGGCTGACTTCAATGGTGAAAATGTCGCCGAGAAGCCGTTTGTTTGTGATGACTTTTTGAAGAGTGTATTCCATATTTGGTTTATTTAGCGTATTTTAAGATGTCGTCTCTCATTCTGATGGCTTCCTTGCGAGAGCATTCGGCGAAATTTTCGGCACCGTTTTCGACTTTTCTGTAGGCCAATAAGATGGAGCGCGAAGCGTTGACCACGCCGCCGTTGCCTTTTTTGAGGTAAAGGGCAATGTCTTCTGCTTTGCCGCCTTGGGCTCCGTAGCCGGGAATGAGGAAGAAGGTGCTGTCCAATTGTCTGCGCACTTCTGCTGCTTCGTCGGCGTGGGTGCAGCCCATTACGCCGCCAATGGCCGAAAAACCGCATTGTCCTAAGTGTTCACGACCGAGGGTGTTGATCTTTTCACCAACGACATTATAAACGTGGCGTTGGTCGGCGGTTTCAATGTATTCAATGTCCTTGGCTCCTTCGTTGGAGGTGCGGATAAGGACAAACAAACCTTTGTCATTGTTCTGAACGTAAGGAAGATAGGGCGAAATGCTGTCCATTCCCATATAGGGATTCACGGTGATGAAGTCGGCTTCGAAATCACCGGTGAAGTGGGCTTTGGCATACATTTCGGCCGTCTTGGCAATATCGCCGCGCTTGATATCCGCAATGATGATGGCGTCTTTTTCTCGAAGATAGGCCAAGGTGTTGCGGTAGCATTCCATTCCCTCTATGCCTAGGGCTTCGTAGTAGGCGATTTGAACTTTATAGCAGGCCACAATGTCGATGGTGGCATCGATGAGAGCTTTATTGTATTGGAAAACGGCTTCGCCCTTGCTGGAAAACTTGGCGGCGAAATTTTCCGGTAAATAGGAATAATCGGTGTCTAAACCAACGCATACGTGTCCGTTTTTTGCCACGCGTTCAAAAAGTTTGTCTATAATCATATCGTAAATTGTTTATTATTGTCAATAGTGATAAAACATCTTGCAAACTTACGTAAAATTTTTCAATTACGTGCTGATGAATAAAAATAAATTGGAATTTTTGCGTTGCCGGCACGGAGCTGCCCATAGGTCCGAGTTATCGCGACAGCGTGATGCTGCATTTGCAAGTGGGACGGAAAAAACGGAATATCCCTTTTCGGTCGTGTAAAGAGATTCCGACTTCGCGATGCTTCGTAGGAATGGTGACAAGGTTAAACGAGATAATAAAAAAATAATTGCAAATCTCGTAAATTTTATAAATTCTTCCAAGTTGCATATTTAATTTTGGAGTTGAAAATGGGAAAAATGAGCGTTTTTTTGCTTTGTATAGAATTCCCCGCTCAATGAAATTGTTTTTACAAATGATTGATTTTCAAAGTTTTATTGTTATTAATGCTATTGAAAACTTCGTTTTCTGCCAGTTTTTTTTTTAACATATCGTTTTTTTTTTTTTTTTTTTATTTTTTATCTTTTTTTTTTTTTAATTATATTCATTTCACAACTCCCTACCAGGCAATATTACAATTATTTAAGTAGTCTCGTAACAACGGCCGCATTTTTCCTTTCTCAAAAGTTTGCCAGAACTTCAACACCAGGGAAAATGTGACTGTTGGTGGGACGGAAGTAGCGGTAACCGTGAAAACGTCCCCCCGAATCCCTCGTTTTTTTTGAGGGTTGAATGTTGAAATGTTGAAGGGTTGAAGAGTTGAGAAGTTGAATGTTTAATGTTGAGATGTTGAAATGGTGAAGAGTTTAATGTTGAAAGATTGAAATGTTGAGATGTTGAAGAGTTGAATGTTGAATAAATACTACAAAAATATAATACAAAATATAATATAATACAATAAAAATATAAGGGTGTTTTCGCCGACAAATCGACAAAAAATAGAAAAAACAAAAAAATATCATAATGTATAAGAAACTACTGATTATCTTGACGTTGACATCCGGTCTCTTATTCTCGGCGAGGGGCCAGGCGGATTTTGCCAGCGGGTTCGTGGTGAGCCACGGGCAGGCGGGCAACGTTTCGCAGTCGTTTGGCGAGGTGTTCTACCACCAGACCAAGAACCTCGGGGGCTCCGAGGTTGCCGAGG
>JAKSMG010000027.1 GCA_024400755.1 Bacteroidales bacterium
GTGCCGTAACCTCAATAAATACCGAGAAATTGCCATCGGGGATTTATGTCTGGAAGTTGATCAAGGACGGCAGCGAGGCCGAGAGCGGGAAGTGGGTGAAGGAATAGGAAACAACATTCTTCAATTTTAACAAAAATATTAAACAAAATGAAAAAAGTATTATTTTCGGCGGCCATGTTCGCCACAATCGCAGGCGTGATGCTTATGACATCATGCAAGAAACAACAGGACACAATTGTCAAAAAAGATGCAGCACCATTCGAGCAGGGCGTTTCGGGAAGCGAGCAGAAAATCATTGACTTCATCGACTCGTATTCGGCGTTCAAGAAAGGCGCGAAGGTCGAAGGTGAGTCTGTAAGCCTTGAAGAAGCCCGCTGGCAGTGGGAGACGACGTTCAACTACTGCTACGGGTTCACGCAAGATGAGCATAGTGACATGAGACATGACACTGTGTGCGTGGCTTTGCCAAAGACTGATCCCGATGGCAACATTGCCTATGTTGACATTTTGCAAACCTACGCCGACATTGTTGATGCCGTGCGTGAGTGCTATAATGCCATTGATATAGATGGCAAGTTCCTGAAGTATGTTACTATTAGTTTTGATAATGGGACAAAGGATGGTGATAAGGCGACTGTCGTGATAAATACAGGGAAAAGCGTGAATGGCATAGATCCGCAAGGCCCGTTCAATGTTGGAGAGTGCTATCTGTGGGGAGCCATGGGGAATCTTGAATTAGCTAACGCCGCACCTGGGCAGATAAAGTCAAAAGTGTTTGACTATGATCTCCGAATGATGTATTACTACACGCCATGTCCAACATGCACCACCTGGATTGATAGCATCAACAGTACGACATATTGTGGCAATACTGAGAACAGTGATTCGCTATTTTATGTTGAGGGTTTAACAAAAGAGGAGGTTCAGAATTATCAGATTTGTTATGATGACTTGAACAAGGAATATTACTACATAGTCAAACGAGGACATTGGGGACAGCCTACCAACTTGTATGGTGTTGATTGGTATTACTACACAGATGTATTCTCTTATGATGATATCGCAGACAATAATTTGTATTCAATTTGGCATTATTTTAACATTGTCCGCTGCACACGTCATTGGAGACATGGTGACACTCCATATCCCATTTCAATTGATGAGGAGCAAGAACGATAATGGTTTAATTACAGCAAGAGACGGCTCAAAAGCCGTTCTCTTGCTACATTTTTATTTATCATGAAGAAGATATTTCTGATTATTGCGTGGTTATTCTTGCAAACGCCATTGTGTTTGCAAGGGCAAGAGCCTCAAATATTTTTCGAAAGCAATTACATCAACGACCTCATTTTCATGAATGAGAACGACCTGCTTGTTATGGGAGCCGAAAAAATAGAGGATGTCGCACTTTACAAAGTGGATGAAAACGGGGAGGTCGTCAATTCCGTTGTCCTTCCAAGCATAAAAAGCAACAACAGTCATAGGCGCATTACACGTTTCAATGACGGCACGGTCGGCCTTCTTGTCACGAAATACAAAAACGACACCATACGGCTGCAAAAGATGACAGTCCATGATGACCTGTCGGTGGATACGCTCGATTTCAAATGGATTGGTTATGACTTTTACGATTTTGTGGGGAACGAGCAATGGGTTGAGGATGCTTCGGGCAATTATTATTACTCCTATTATGTTGACACCCTGTGGACCAGCGGTTATCACGGTTTAAGGATATTGAAATTCGATGGGAACGGCAATCTGCTGACAGAAAGGCTTTTCGACGACCCATATCCATCGACAAATTGGGGCTATATGTTCCCGACCCCAGACATGACGGGTTGCAGGCTTGTTTTGTCTGGTTGGGAAAGTTGGGGAAGTCACCAAGTTCAAGTTAACAATTGCTATACTCTGGATGGCGACCTCAACACTGTGAGTGTCAAAGAGAATATCGACCAGTTGTCGTATCCGGTGAAATGCGGTGAAAGAGCGTGTTTTCGGATGAATCCGTACAATGGCAGGACTTATACTATCAATAGTCAAATGGAGATTCAGCCCGACCCTAACGATCCATACGGCAATCCGATGGTCGTACACAGAAATGACATTCTCATGAGTATGTTCGATGCAGACAATTTTGAACAAATGGCCTATACTTGGGGCATCACTTCACATGTTCCAAGTAGCAGTGGCAAGCGTAACTCCATTGATTTTGACAAGGAGGGCGATGTTTACATGGCAGGCGGCATGGATCAGTCAGGTTTTTTTCCAAAAAGCCTATATATAGTCCATTTGGACGAAGACCTGAACAAATTGGATGAGATATATTACAGGGAGGACGGCTACGATCTTGTTTATGTAGGTGGGATGCGCGTCGGTGCCAATGGCGATGTTTTTGTCAATTGCCAGATTTGGAAACAAAATGACCCCTCCATCGCTGCCATTTTGAAGTTTCCCGCCGAGGCCTTCCTCGGCATCGACGAGGCCCACGACGCGGGCTTTGCCGTCGCCGTCGCCTACCCGAACCCGGGCGGCAGCACCCTGAACATCAGGACCGCGCTCACCGACTCGCACGTAGAGCTTTACGACACTGGCGGGAGGCTCGTCGGCAGGCAGGACATTTCCGATGCCGTCACCACGATAAGCACCGAGAACCTGCCATCGGGGGTCTATGTCTGGAAAGTGATCAAGGACGGGAGCGAGGCCGAGAGCGGGAAGTGGGTGAAGGAATAAATTTTTTTCAAAAAACATTGTCAGTATAAAAATTTGTTATATCTTTGCAGACGATAAAAGTGCCGATTTCCGCAGGCCGGATGTCTGCACTATAATAAGGATTGAAGGGATGCCCCAAGCGAGCATCCCATTTTTATATTAAATATGGTGACAAAGAAAGCAACAACAGTTGATGAACAGATTAGTCTGCTTGAATCACGTAAAATGAAGGTGACGGACAATAGGATAGCATAAAAAACAATTCGGCAATCAAACAACATCATAAGAATCATCCGAAAGACCTGTATGCTCCGGCTTGGAAAACACTGGAATATGCAACTTTTGGCGACATTATAGCACTATGTAAGAGTTTGAAAGAAAAGTCAATTCAAAAGGAAATAGCTTGTCATTACGGAATCAGAAACATTGATGTCTTCTTCAGTTTTTTTGATACAGTCAGGGTGCTTAGAAATTTGTGTGCGCATGGACATAACATTTTTGATTTGCGGCTTCAAAAATCAATAAAACGAGGAATGCTTTCCGAAATAGCAGGAAATGAATGCAATAACTTATCTGGAGCTATTCGTGTGGTATCATATATCCTTTCTAAAATATCAGAAAACCGTTCGGTTGAAATGAAAAAAGAATTGAGTGATGTGATTTGCAAAAGCAGAGATGCTAAATTTTATTCCGTGGTAAAATATCTTGAAACTGTCTCCGGGTGAATTTTGCGATAAACAATTTAGAGCTTTACGACACGGGCGGTAGGCTCGTCTGTATGCAGGACATCACCGGTGCCGTAACCTCAATAAATACCGAGAAATTGCCATCTGGGATTTATGTCTGGAAGTTGATCAAAGACGGCAGCGAGGCCGAGAGCGGGAAGTGGGTGAATGAATAAGGTTAAAACTTCTACCCTTTTGGACTAATGGGTTGCGAAAAGTGAATTT
>JAKSMG010000028.1 GCA_024400755.1 Bacteroidales bacterium
AGGCCAATACAAAACCGAGAAAAGACATATAACCAAAGGAAACTAAAAGCATGAATTTTAGCATTTTACAAAATTCATATTTTCCGATATTTTCAAAAAAAAGCACTTGTTTTGCTAAATAGTACACTTTTAGTACACCTTGAACAAAATAAAAGTTTATCTTTGCAACCAAAAGAAAATAAGGGAATTAAAACATTCTGAATCATGGCAAAAATAGCATTTACAAGCAAAGAAAACCCACAATTGAGGCAAGTTTCGTTGAAAGATGGGCGCGAAAGCCTATATTTGGAGTACTATTTGGGCAGGGAAGAAGTCCCCGTATTTGATGAATCGGGCGAGCCTGTTTTGTATCAGACAGGAAAAATGGCAGGAAAGCAAAAGTTTAGAATTGTCCACAATAGGAGAAAGGAAAGTTTGAACCTGTATTTGATTTCAAAGCCACGGACACCATTAGAGAGGCAGCAAAACAAAGACATTTTGGAACTTGCCCAAAAGATACGGTTTGAGCGAGGCCAGCAGCTGTTGGAGGATTTGGAGGGTTACAGGCTGAAAAAGAAAGAGGAAATCAACTTTCTTGACTATTTCCAAGCCTATATTGACAGGTACACCAAGAAAGACATTAGAATGATGGAACTTGCTTTGTCAAGATTCAAAGACTTTTTGAAAGAAACGCCGGAATACAGCAAGTTCCAATACTGCATAAAGCCCAACCAGCTGACAAAAGACATGATGTTGGTATTTACCGAGTATCTGCAAAGCCGTGGCAAGGGCGAGGGACCAAGGGGCGTTTTCCAACGTTTCAAGAAAGTTATCAAATACGCCGTTGAGCATGACAATATGAGGAAAGACCCGACAACAGGAATATCGATAAAGGTTGATGATGAAGTTTTGAGGAAAGACATTCTTTCACTCGATGAGATCCAAACGCTATTGGCCACCCATTACCAAGGCGAGAATCAGGAAATAAGGCGGGCTTTCACTTTGAGCCTTTATTGCGGGTTAAGATATTGCGATGTGAAAGACCTGAAATATACCAACGTGGACACGGCCAACCGCCTTTTGAGCTTCGAGCAGAATAAGACCAAGGGACATTCGGCGAAAAGCGGCGTAACGATTCCCCTGAATGACGGACTTTTGAAACTGATTGGAGAACCAAGAAAGGGCGAGGACAAAGATTCATTGATATTTCATTTGCCAAGCCACACAATGTGCCTTAAAGCGTTAAGGCATTGGACGGCCAGAGCAGGAATCGAAAAGCACATTACATGGCATTGTGGCCGCCATTCCTTCGCCGTGAACATTCTGAACAACGGGGCAAACATTAAGACCGTGGCCAGCCTGTTGGGACATTCAGGATTGAAGCATACGGAAAAATACACACGCGCCGTTGATGAGTTGAAGCAAAAAGCCATTGACAGCCTCCCAGAGTTGAATCCATAACACTACAAACATGAAAAAATATCAAGTTATCGATGAGCAGACAAATGTAGAATCCATTTCTTTTGAGTTGGAGTTTGCCAATTTTATGAGAAATCCAGTTTACAAACAAACGGCAGAATGTTTGGATAGGATTCTGGAAAAAGAACGTGGCAGGATTGACACCGCACAAGGCGGCAAAGTTTTCATCAACTCGATTGACAGGAAAACACTTGCAACTGAAATTGTCAGATGGCTAAATTGCCGCCTTGATGAGCATGGTTTGAAAAGCAAATCCAATGAAAATTATATTAGAGAAAATGCTCAAAGTTGGCTTCAATCCATTGAACAGGAAACCGACACCCCGACACCAAACCAATACGCAGACTTTGTTTTGGCCAAGGCAAGAGACCAATTCAAGCCGATGACGCGGGAACAATGGGGCGATGATACCGATTATGAGGTTTATTTCAGGAACACAGCCCATGTGTTTTCCGAAAGAATGGAAGCCATTGAAGAATGGGCGAAGATGAAACGCGAGCAGCCAGCCAAAGCCGATGAGCAGTCCGCCACCGCTCAACCCGATTCATGCAAGAAAAAAGGCAGACCAGGAAAGACGTTTAAGGATTTAATGCTGAATGATAAGGATGGGGAACACTTGAAAAAGATACACGCCTTAATGAAGGGGAAAAACGGCAAAGACGCAGCATTGATTATGTTAGCTTGTATCGGAAAAGGATGGATTACAAAACCGACATACACCCAAGTAAAAGAAGAATTTGGAGACATTGGCAGCAGACAGGGATTTTCAAAGTATCTTGCCAGTAAAAGCTATTTCACAAATGATGAGTTGGAGGGGGTAATTAATAGTTTGAATTGATTTGACCGCCTTTTTGATAGCAAAAAGTAGCATTTAATTGACAGTCCATTTATGTCAATTAAATGCTATTTTCTTTCTTTCCTTACCCCATTTTTTATATATTCCTTTGCACCTGTTTTCATTCAGGGCGGTTGATGGCAAGCACCGCCATTGAGGGGAACAATGGCAAACAAGGGCTTTCTTGCCAAAGACCCAGACAGCCAAAACCCTTAATTCATAAATTATGACAAAGGAATTCAAGGAGGTTGCCGACCTGATAACGGCAAACATCATCAATTGCACAAAAGAAGTGCTTACGAGCGAGGAAGCAGCGGCCTACATGGGCATATCAAAATCATACCTATACAAGCTCACGATGAGGCGGGAGATTCCCCACTACAAGCCAACTGGGAAAATCGTTTACTTCAACAGATTGGAGCTTGAAGAATGGTTGCAAAGAAACAAGGTTAGAACCGATGAGGAACTGAACCAACAGGCGGCGGCATACATTGCCAGAAAGGGTTGATGGCTATGGAAGAAAAGAAAAAGCCCGCAGGAACGGGCAATATTGAAGTTGGGATTGACACGGCAAAGATACGGATTTCCCACGAAACAGGCTGCAAGGCGATGAATCTTTTTTCTGGCAGTACTACAATTGTTCTTGCCACGTTCAACGCGCCAGCAACCCCGAAAAAGCCCAAGAAAGCACCATACCGCAAGCCCGAAGCCGTGAAGCAGTTGGAAGCAATGGCAGACCAGGACCAGCAGCGCAAGCACCCGAACACGCCAGCCAAGTACCTTGCACCATGCAAGTACAGAGACGACACCGCCAACGGCTTGACGCGGTGCATTGTGGATTATATTAGGCTGCAAGGCGGACAGGCGGAGCGTATCAACACCACAGGAATACCGCAAGACACACGCCAGCAGGTTACGGACGTGTTGGGACGGACGCGCACCATTGGCAGTGTAACATGGCGGACAGGTGGAGGCACGCGAGGCAGTGCCGATATTTCCGCAACCATTCGCGGGCGCAGCGTGAAGATTGAAGTCAAGATTGGCAGAGACCACCAAAGCGAGGCACAACGGCAGTATCAGGCTGCAATCG
This sequence comes from Bacteroidales bacterium, assembly GCA_024400755.1. Lineage (GTDB taxonomy): Bacteria > Bacteroidota > Bacteroidia > Bacteroidales > WCHB1-69 > RUG11690. The sequence goes on from JAKSMG010000028.1 coordinate 3,384, forward strand.
AGGCGGCGGGCGGCTTGT
>JAKSMG010000029.1 GCA_024400755.1 Bacteroidales bacterium
TAAAGGCATCGCTTCGGCGGTGCCTTTATTCCTTTGCTGGGATTTTGGAAATTTTCGAAATTTCTACAAGCAGTCTTCTCAAAATCGGTCAACGGATTTAGAATATGCTTGACCGAAACGGTTTATGGAGGTGACACGATGAATGAACGCTTTTATACCCTGCCGCCAGAGAAGCAGCAAGCTATCATCAATGCGGGCTACCGGGTATTTTCACAAAATTCGTACAAAAACAGTCCTATGAGTGAGATTGCTGCCGAGGCGGGAATCAGCAAATCTCTGCTGTTCCATTATTTTCACAACAAGAAGGAGTTGTACTTGTTCCTGTGGGACAAATGCGCCGAAACGACAATTGAATTTCTGACCAGATATGGATGCTACGGACAGACGGAGCTGTTTGAAAGCATGGAACGAGGTATGCGGGCAAAAATGGAAATCATCCGCTTGTACCCGGATATGGGCAACTTCACAATCAAGGCATTTTACGAAAAGGATGCAGGAATCAGTGCAGCTATTCAGGAGAGCTATCACAGGTATTTCAATCTGAAAGCGGATAAAACACGCCTGAACCTCGATCCCTCTCAATTTATACCAGGACTGGATATTCCTATGATGTATCGGGAAATGTATTGGGCTTCGGAGGGTTATCTTTGGGAAATGGTGCAGCAAGGCAATGTGGATATAGAGAAAATGGAAAAGGATTTCACAAAACTGTTGGCCTTTTGGAAAAGCATCTATCTGCGTAAGGAGTAAAAATCATGGAAGCAATTAAAACGGAGAATTTAACCAAATATTACGGGAAATCCAGAGGTGTTTTGGAACTGAATCTGTCTGTGGAGCAGGGCGAAGTGTTCGGTTTTATCGGGCCAAATGGTGCGGGAAAATCTACCACCATTCGTACCCTGCTGGGACTGGTATCCCCCACAAAAGGCAGTGCTCAGATTTTCGGTATGGACACGGTAAAGAATAAAGAAGCTGTTTTGCAGAAGGTTGGGTATCTTCCGTCAGAAGCGATTTTTTATCCCGGCATGAAGGTAAAGGACATCTTGAAATTATCTGCCGACCTGCGCAAAAAGAATTGTGCAGCCGAAAGCAAATCCCTCTGTGAGCGTTTGCAGTTGGATAGAAACCGAAAGGTGGACGAATTATCCTTTGGCAATCGAAAGAAAGTCGCCATCATCTGTGCTTTGCAGCATCGTCCGGAACTTTTGATTTTGGATGAACCCACCGGTGGTCTGGATCCGCTTATGCAGCGTGAATTTTTTGAAATCATCCGGGAGCGCAGCAGTCAGGGAACAACCGTATTTCTTTCCAGCCATATTCTATCCGAAGTACAGCATAATTGCTCCCGTGCCGCCATTATTCGGGAAGGCAGAATAATTGCTTGCGACAGTGTGGATACTTTGGCAAAAACAAATGCCAAGCGAGTGTCTCTGCGGGGAACTGTTGACCTGACGGATTTGACCGGGATTCGGGATCAGGTTACGGTAGACGGAATCACCAGCTTCCTATTCGGCGGCGATATAAACCAATTGCTTCGGCAGCTTTCGGACGGAAACATCTTGGACATCCATATTTCGGAGCCTGATTTGGAGGAAATCTTCCTGCATTATTATGAAAAGGACGGTGATAGAGCATGACGATTGTAAAGCACGAATTAAAGCAAGGAAAAAATTCCTTTTTGATATGGACGGCGGCAATCGCCATGCTGCTTGCAGTTTGCGTGTTTTTGTTCCCGGAAATGAAAGGGGAAATGGATGGCATCAGTGATGTATTTGCCTCTATGGGTTCTTTTACTGCGGCCTTTGGTATGGATCGCCTGAATTTCGGCACACTGGTCGGCTTCTATGCCATTGAGTGCGGAAATGTGCTGGGACTTGGCGGTGCATTTTATGCTGCGCTTTGTGCCGTAGGCATTCTCAGTAAAGAGGAGAAGGAGCGGACTGCCGAATTTCTTCTGACCCATCCTGTCAGCCGTGTCAAAATCATTACGGAAAAACTGATTGCTGTTCTGATTCAAATAACAGCGTTGAATCTAATTATTTATGCCATTTCCGTCGGCTCCATGGTTATAATCGGGGAGGAGATTCCCTGGGAAGAAATAAATCTGTTGCATCTTGCTTACTATCTGCTTCAAATTGAATTGGCGGGCATTTGCTTTGGTATCTCTGCATTTCTACGCAAAGGAAGCACTGGCGTGGGACTTGGCATTGCGGTGATGATGTATTTTATGAACCTGGTTGCCAACATCGCCGAAGTTGCGGAGTTCTTGAAATACATAACACCTTTCGGATATTGTGAGGGCGCTGACATTGTGAGCAACGGGTATTTAGATGGTACTTTAATTGCAATTGGTCTTATATTCGGGACGGTGGGAATTGTTGCTGCCTATTGGAAATACACCCGAAAAGATATTCATTCCGCATA
>JAKSMG010000003.1 GCA_024400755.1 Bacteroidales bacterium
AATCATTTCTATATGCGGCTCTGTCGCTGTAATACAGCCCATTAAGGGTGAATTGTCGGGTCGAACTATCCCGATAAACCAGTTGGGCGGGAATGTTCAGCCACACTTCTTTCTTATTTTTGTCTAATTCGACAAAGAGCGACCTTGCCGGCATATTGAACAAGTCCGCGTTTGTCAGTTCCGTGCTATCGGTCGTGGTGGCGGAAAATAGGTTTTCATCAACCTGTGTTAAAGTGATTTGAGACTGCAGTTCACATAAGTTCCCTCGTCCCTGACAATTTAGATGAATCCATTTACCATTCACACAAACACATCCCGGACAATTTTCTCCAGAATGACCAATCTGAAGGTTTATTATGTAATCTGCAGGACTTTTAGATGAGTCAATTATTTTTTCCACTGCGGGAAAATGTTGTACTAGATCACCTTGATTATGGGTCTTTTGACACGACATTAACAATAAAAACAATGACAATAATAAAACAAAAAGTTTCATAATTTTATTTTTTTGAAATTATCCTGTTAAATTTTGAGTTGCCTCCGAGTTTCTGCTATTACTTTATCCTTTTTTCACTTTTTTACTTTATAACAAGCGTTACATCGTTATTATGGCATAGCAAATAATATAAGCTTTATTAAATTTTCATTGATTTCAATTTTCAAAATTGCTATTTCCTCAACAATTATCCAATACGTTTTTATCATCCAAAACCAAAAGGTGACGAAAAAGTGACGAAAAATCAAAAGTGGCACGATAAATTGTTATATTTGCACATTCAATTATCGTTATTAATGAAAAAGAATTCACTTGTTATTTGGGTAATCATACATGTTTTGTTTGCCGTTGGAATTATTGTTGTTTTTGGACGTTTTTGCTATTTGCGTCCTGGTGCTTACGGGGCATTTTATAAGGAATATATTACTGGGGCAATAGCTGTAGCTATGCTGTATCTCAATTATTTAATACTTATACCTCAACTGTTTTTGCGGCGCAGGTTCTTGTTGTTTTGGTTTTTGGCAATGGCATCTGTTTTCTTATCCGTTGGTGCCGAGTACCTGTTGGTGAAAGACAACGTTTTGTCGCTCATTCGGCATTCAATCAACGATCCTTCGCAAATAAAGGATATTATGCTATTTGATTTTGCCTTTGTCTTTCTGCGCAATCTCGGATTGTTCTGCTTCTTCTTTATTCTCAAGATGTTGGAATATAGTCGAATGGAAAATAAGGACATCCAAAAGGCTATCAGTAAAATGGAGGGCGCATTATTGGTAAAGGATGAAAACCACAACGACTATTTTGTCAAACTGAATCAGATTATTTATGTCTGCCAAGACCAAAACTACGCATTTATCTACACTGACGAACAAAAATTTCACAAAAAATGTTCGCTGTCAACGATAGAAGGACTTATTGACTCTAAGGCGTTTATACGAATCAGCAGGAACTGTATTATCAATGCCGCCAAAATTGAATCCTACGATGGCAGGGCCGTTACGATGAGGCATTCGGAAAATGAGAGTATTTGCTTTGTTGTTTCGGATTATGCAAAAGAGAAACTTCAAAATCTTGCCTATCGGGAAAAGATATATCAGACGTTTCTCTCAACTGAAAGAAGTCCAATGCCCCAAACAGGCTCTGAAACAGAAAATGGCACGATAAATTCCGATTTGGCATTACAAATTGACCATTCTGATGACGAAAAAGAAGATTTTGGCACAATAAATTTGACGGATTTGGAAGAATTTTCCAAAATTTTTGCCGAAGACGAGGACTACAAAACCATCATTTTGCACATTGCCGAACTCGGTCCCGTGAGTGCTGTTGACTTGTCTGAACTTCTCAATATTCCTCTCCGCACGGTGGCAAGGAAAATTAAATTGCTTAAGGAAAAAGGTGTTGTCGAATTTGCGGGAGCCAAGAAGAACGGTGGCTATGTGCTAAAAAAGCAGTGAAATGGCTGATAGCGTTTAAATTTTCGGCGGTTGGCGTTGATTTCAAAACTTTTGTGTAAGTTTGCACATTCATATTATTGACGACAATGCTTACCATTTCACAAATAAGAGACCTCTGCCAACCATTGGCCAGTCAACTAAATGCAGACAATCCTGAAATCGAATACCTGGCTTTTGACAGCCGCAATATCGCGGTTCCTTCAAAAACCCTCTTTTTTGCTATCACCACCTCAAAAAATGACGGCCATCATTACATTGGAGAACTGATTCAAAAGGGTGTGCGAAATTTCATTGTTACACGGACTATCGAGCAGTTTGCCCAATATCCCGAAGCTTCTTTTATCCAGGTGAAGGACGCGGTATGCGCATTGCAGGCCATTGCGGCTCATCATCGACAGCAATTTGCTTATCCCGTGGTGGGCATCACCGGCAGTAACGGCAAAACCATCGTCAAAGAATGGCTTAGCCAAATGCTCGTGCCGGAATATCACGTGGTTAAAAGTCCAAACAGCTACAATTCGCAAATCGGCGTTCCACTTTCAGTATGGCAAATGAATGAACGGCATAATCTGGCGATTTTTGAGGCCGGTATTTCAAAACCAGACGAAATGGAAAAGATTGCCGAAGTCATCAAACCCACTATCGGTATATTGACCAATATTGGGGCGGCTCATGATGGCTTTTTCCAAAATAAAGAGGAAAAGTTGATTGAAAAGGCCAAATTGTTCAATCATTGTCAGACCATTATCTACAATGCTGATAATCAAATGATTGATGATTTTTTCAGTCAAAACGACCGCTTCCATAATCGTACAATCTCTTGGGGGAAAAAGGATGGGGCGAATTTTCACATAGACTTTATCAACCACACCGATTTCCATACGATGGTGTCGCTCAATCAGCAACTCATCGACATTCCTTTTAGCGATGCGGGTTCCGTTGAGAACGCCCTGCACGCGTCAGTTTTGTTGCTGCACTTGGGCTTTTCCGCTTCACAAATCAATCAAAAACTGTCCCAGTTGTCTCCTGTTTCTATGCGTATGGAAATGAAAGAGGGTATTCAGAACTCGGTCATTATCAACGATACTTATAGTCTGGATATGAGTTCCTTGCGTATTGCCTTGGACTTTATGAACGCCCAAACGCAGCTCGTTAGGAAGACTGTCATCATTTCTGATTTTGAACAGGCGGGAGATTTCGATGAGGCGGATTATCAGTCTATCAATAATCTATTGATTCATAAGGGAATTACGAGACTGATTGCGGTAGGAAGAAAGTTTTGCGAACATCGATCCGCTTTTCACTTCGCAGAACAGAGCTTTTATCAAAATACTGCCGACTTATTAAGTAATTTGCATCAGGAGCCGTTCCAGCAGGAGGTGATTTTGGTTAAGGGGGCACGCAGTTACCAATTTGAGCAAGTGGTGGAAGCTCTGCAATATAAGACGCACCGGACAGTGCTGAATGTGAGTTTGCCGGCTCTCGTCAATAATTTAAACTACTATCGTTCGTTGTTGCAGCCCAACACCAAAATGGTGGCAATGGTGAAAGCACAATCTTACGGTCTGGGCGATGCCGAACTGATTAATGAATTGATTTACCACAATATAGATTATCTGGCTGTGGCTTATACCGACGAGGGAGTTCGTCTGCGTAAGCGAAACATCAATCGGCCGATTATCGTGCTGGGTGCCGAAGCGCATAGTTTCGAGGCCATGATCAATTATAACTTGGAACCTGAAATATTTAACTTCCATTATCTTCATAAATTGGCGGAATTGCTCAAGCTACATCCCGAAATTCAGTCATTCAATATTCATATTAAATTGGATACGGGAATGCACCGTTTGGGTTTTGACGAACAGGATTTACCCTCATTGGTCGCACTGATCAAGCAACATCCAAAATTGAAGATTTGCTCGATTTTCTCCCATCTGACTGCCGCCGAAGATCCTGATGAAGATGAGTTTACCCGCCATCAAATCGCATTGTTCGATAAAATGAGCAGTTATCTGACAACCCAATTCGATTATCCTATTCTTCGACATATTTTGAATTCCGCCGGCATTTCCCGTTTCCCGGAAGCCCAGTTTGACATGGTCCGTTTAGGAATAGGCCTCTATGGATTTTCGTCAGTACCACAAGATAAAAAACACTTGCAAAATACCGTCACCTTGAAAACTGTCGTTACGCAAGTCAAGAAAATACCTGCAAACGAAACCATTGGCTACAACCGTTCCTATAAAACCTACCAAGAAAGTCAAATCGCCATTGTTCCGATTGGCTATGCTGATGGTTTTCCCCGCGAATTGGGAAATGGAATCGGAAAAGTATTTATCGCCGGCCACTTGGTGCCCATCGTCGGCAAGATCTGTATGGATATGTGTATGGTTGACGTCACGGGACTTTCTGTACAGGAAGGTGACGAAGTCATTATCTACGGCGATGTCAATCCCGTGGATAAAGTGGCTTCATCCATCCACCGAATACCTTACGAATTACTTACCTCTATTTCCAAGCGAGTACAGCGAATCTATATTAAAGACTAACTATAGGTAGAACTTCAAATTACGTGCTTTCGCTTCCTGTTTGAGACGCTTCAAGGCACGTTCCTTCAATTGACGTACACGTTCTCGAGACAAACCCACCGTATCACCGATTTCATCCAAGGTAAATTCGTGATTAACCCCTATTCCAAAGAACAACCTGATAATCTCGCTTTCTTTGTCACTCAATGCTTTATTCAATATCTCGTTTATTTCAGAAGAAAGGGATTCGCTAATCAGTTTATCATCCGTATCTTTTTCATTATTATATATAAATGTATCTGAAAACTTCGTGTCGTCATCGGGAGATACCGGAGAATCCATTGACTGCGGATGGTTATTGATCTTCAGAATTTCATTCACCTTTTCAATCGGCAAATCCATTGCTTCCGCCACTTCCTCATTGGTAGGAGTACGTTGAAAAACCTGCTCCAAACGAGCCATTTCCTTTTTCATCTTATTAATCGTACCCACTTGATTCAACGGCAAACGAACGATACGCGACTGATCGGCAATAGCTTGGCAAATGGCTTGACGAATCCACCATACCGCGTATGAAATAAACTTGAAACCACGGGTTTCATCAAAACGCTTGGCTGCCTTAATCAAACCGATATTGCCTTCATTAATTAAATCCGGCAAAGTTATCCCCTGGTTCTGATACTGCTTGGCCACGGAAACCACGAAACGCAAATTGGCCTTCGTCAACTTATCCAACGCCTCTTGGTCACCCATTCTAATGCGTCGTGCCAATTCCACCTCTTCTTCGGCAGTAATCATTTGTTCTTTACCAATATCTGCCAAAAAACGATCCAACGAAGCCGTTTCTCTATTGGTAATGGATTTCGAAATTTTTAATTGTCTCATATAGAGTATTTTAATTGTTCATAATTAAGATAATTGAATAGTATAAGTGTATTTGTAATAACCATTGTCATAAACTCCTTCTATAGAAATGAATTTTTCCTTGTTATTCAGCAAAAACTTATTTAAATCTTCTTTATTAGAAATAACACGATTATTAATGATAGTTATAACAAAACCTTTTTTCACGCCGGCCTGTTTAAGCAAACCTTCTCCCACATCCGTCACTTTCACCCCGCCAGTGATACGATAATAATTCAAATCGCGCTTACTAAGATCTGCATACGAACCGCCCAATATGTTTTCCGCATTGATGGACGACTGTGTGATAATATCGGTGTCTCCTTTACGATTGAGCAACTGGATATATTTCACATCTTCTTTTCCCAAATGCAGAATAGACAACTTGACTGTTTCACCCGGGGAACTCTGCATTAATATTTCACGCAATTCGGAAGAAGAATTTACTTTTATATCATTGACTGCCAAAATGATATCTTCTTCTGACAATCCACTCTTCCGGGCAGCACCGTCTTCATTAATTTGAGCCACCAAAACGCCATTCATATTAGGCAGCTGCATTTCCGCCGCCTTTTGGGGAGTGATGTCCATAATCGCCACCCCTATGAAAGCCCGCTGAACCACCCCATATTCCCGTAAATCGTGAGCCACTTTCCGAGCCACGTTGGAAGGTATGGCAAAAGAATAACCCGTATAATAGCCGTTGCCGGAAGCGATGGCAGAATTTATCCCTATCAACTCTCCACGGGCATTGACCAATGCGCCGCCACTATTGCCTTGGTTCACCGCGGCATCGGTCTGGATAAATGACTCGATATTGGCATTATCGTCCAAAATACTCAGGTTACGGGCCTTGGCACTCACGATACCAGCAGTCACGGTAGAAGTAAGATTGAATGGATTTCCCACTGCCAACACCCATTCTCCGATACGAACCTCATCAGAATTTCCGAATATCAAATAAGGGAAATTGTCACCTTCTATCTTGATAAGTGCCAAATCGGCTTCGGCATCCGTTCCAACAATCGTTGCCTGATATTCTCGCTTGTCATTTAATGTAACGGTTATTTTTTCGGCATCCTCCACCACGTGATTATTGGTAATGATATAACCATCTCCCGAAATAATCACGCCAGACCCGGCTGCTACGACCGGATACTCGCTGGGACGATCAATGCCAAAAAAATGTTCCCAAAAAGAACCGCTAAAATAACTATCCCAAGCGGAATTTTTCTGAATAAACTCCGTTTTTATGTGAACAACGGCCTGTATAGAATGCTCCGCGGCCGCAGTTAAGTCCACATATTGAAAATTTTTGGAAGAATTTGAAGTAATTTTACCATTGTCGCTTTGGGCAAAAATACACCCTATAGAAAATAGTAAAACGCTGATTAATAGTACTTTTTGAATTTTCTTCATGGTTTTAAGCTCCTATAATAAACAACATAGTAATAATAATAGACTAATGTAAAACGCAATAGTTTAATAAAAAGTATAAATATTTTGGCGATGGTATTATTTTTTTTTATATTTTTGCAACCCAAAAAATTATTAACCAAAAAAATCAATCACAATGTACGCAATCGTAGAAATAGCAGGGCAACAATTTAAGATTGAACAAGGCCGCAAGGTTTATGTTCACCGCCTCAAAGCTGAAGAAGGTTCGCAAGTAAAATTCGACCGCGTTATGCTTGTTGATAATGACGGTGCCGTAAAAGTTGGTACTCCCACCGTTGCTGGTGCAGAAGTAACCGCTACCGTTGTTAACCACATTAAAGGCGACAAAGTTCTTGTTTTCAAGAAGAAAAGAAGAAAAGGTTATCAAAAAATGAATGGTCATCGTCAATATTTGACCACTTTGAAGATTGATTCTATCAACTTCTAATTTAGTATTAACGAATAAAAATTATTAGATATGGCTCATAAAAAAGGTGTCGGTAGTTCTCAGAACGGTCGTGAATCCCACAGCAAGCGCTTAGGCGTTAAGATTTTTGGCGGTCAAGTTGCCAAAGCCGGTAACATTATTATTCGTCAAAGAGGTACAGTTCACAATCCTGGTTTGAATGTTGGTATGGGTAAAGATCATACCTTATTCGCATTGATTGACGGAACCGTTATTTTCAAAAAAGGTAGAAAAGGAAGATCTTATGTTTCTGTGCAACCTATTGCAGAAGCATAATTTTTGTTCATAATGTTTGATTGGATGGCCCGGCTCCCCGCTGGGCCGTTTTTTTTATTCTTTCTTTACCACATAAAACACAAAATCATTCGTAAGTTTGCGATCCAATTTTTTGACAACCAAATAATATATTGCTGTCAATGCCAATGCCACTATCACACTGAGCCAATCAATGCGGGTGAGCGCATAACAACCAAACAAACCCAGGAGCAAAACCACGCACGGCAAACCGTAGCCCAACAGTACCGCCTTGCGGGCAAGATGCTGCTTCATTTGCAAATTTACCGATTCTCCAATTTGGAAAACTTCTCCAGAAATATTTTGGGCTTCTACGAGTTCATTTTTCTTTTCCGTAATATTACATAAACTTTTCGCCGCACAGCCGCCACAGGCCGAACTCACCACGATTTCTACCCAAATGTGATTTTCCTGTATTTTTCTGACAATTCCTTCTTTACAAACCTGATCTTCCATCATTCATTTTTTTTGCAAAGATACACGATTTAATTATTTTTAACTTGATGTATTTAAAATAACCAGAATTTATTTTGTATTTTTGCCGTTCATTTTAACATCAATTATTAATCAATCAAAAAAAACAATTATGAAAAAAGCATTATGTATTTTAGCAGCTGTTGCTATGGTAGCAATTTGTTCAACTTCTTGCAACAAGAAATGTACTTGTACTGAAACTCTTGGTGGTATTTCCACTACTTTCACTTATGATATGAATCAAGTTAAGACCGCTTGGGGTCAATATGCCAGCGATCTTAAGAAATGTAGTGATATGAACTACGAAGAAAAAGCTATCGGTTATTCAGTTAAATGTAAATAATTAATTCTCTGAATAAGGAATATAAATGCGGTAAGGATTTTCCTTATCGCATTTTTTATACCCTTCATTCTCAGCAAAAATAAACTCCATTTTATTTCTCCTATTTTTGTCATATTGCAACAGAGAAATTTTTTTTGTATTTTTGCACCAAATTATTTCAACCATAAAATTCATCACTTAACGAGGGAAGTATGAATTTTAAAGTATTAATCTCCCTCAATAATTATCATTATGAAAAAAGTTTTTTGCGTTTTAGCAGCTGTAGCTTTGGTAGCCGTTTTTGCAACTTCTTGCAACAAAAACTGTACTTGTGAAACTTACGTAAATGGAAAAGTTGTATCAACCACAACAACTGAAAATCCTGACAAAAACAAAAAATGTAGCGATTACACTACTGCTATCACTATTGGTGATGTTACCGAAGGCGTAGTTTGCAAATAATCGAATTTTTATTTTCAATCTATAGAGGTGGCCTAATGGCCACCTCTTTTTTTATGCTAAAATATCATCAAATTGAATGTTTTCTCTCTTTTATAAGTTACGTTTTATACTTTTTCACTAAGGAAAAAATCTTTTTCCCATTGTCGTACTATTCAATTTTTTTATGTAAATTTGCAACGAAATAAACCCAATATTAATTCTTAAATTAATTACAAATCATGAAAACAAGGTTGCTATTATTACTTTGTATTGCTATCACCTTTATAGGATGTAAAAAAGAAGCGACTTTGCCTACCATAACAACAGGTCAAGTGCAAAGAAGTTCTTCCGGTGAATCTATGATCTGTGAAGGATACTGTCAAAATGATGGGGGAAGTACGGTTATTGATCGAGGTATCTGCTATATTGAAGGAAAATCAACACCCACCGTGTCCAACTACAGGGTAAGCGGTGGAAGCGGTATTGGAGCATTTAGCTGCAATCTTACGAATCTTACAGCTGGGACAACCTATACTTATTGTGCATACGCAACCAATTCTGTTGGCGTTGGATATGGACAAACAGCCACATTCACGTTTAACCCTGGCAGCGGTACTGGCGGTGGTGACACCGGTGGAGGCGACACTGGCGGTGGTGACACCGGTGGAGGTGACACCGGTGGAGGTGGTGGCGGCGGAGTCAATCAGGCCCCCACTTGTAACATAACCAACATCAGCAATGGCGATGAATTTATTTCAGGGGATGCCTTTACTGTTGAGGTGGAAGCTTCTGATCCTGATGGAAGTATCAGCACCATTCGTTTTTATATCGACGACGTGCCCATTGACAATCAAATTGGCAGCCACGCTTCATTCGTCGTAAGCCCAGGACGTTTATCTCAAGGTATTCACACACTGAAGGCCGTTGCCACCGACAACAAAGGCGAAATAGGTATCACTGAAGTTATGATTAGCTATATTGTCAACTATATTAAGCAAGGGGATAACATCACAAAATTAGGAAGTGCCAATGGTGAAATCATCTATAGTTATCAGGTAAGTCCTTCCTTCTATTCATCAAGAGTTATTCGTTTTTATGCCGAAGACGGTTCCTTGTCTTTTTTCATTGTAAGTCGTACTTTGGCACAACTTACAACCATTGATGAAGGTGCTTGGACATACGACGGCGGAACGTGGTCATACTGCTACAGCTGCTACTCATTATATTACCTATTCAACAATGCGAATTACAATTCTATGAATTCATTCCAAGTTTCCCATAATGGCGCAGGATTTACTATCAATGCCAATGTAAATAGTACAACTTCAGTCCATTACGAAGGATCTATTCCTATTACCACGTCAACTGACTACAACTAAGCGAAGTACTTAACGCTAATGAAAATACTACTGCTATTGAAAATGTTACCTGCAGCGTAGTTTGCAAATAATCTTAACGTAATATCTTTCAAGTTAGCGAGGTGGTCATTAAGCCACCTCGTTTTTTTTATGGCAAAAAATTCTATGAAGTGAATTTTACGACTAAACTATTTAGTATCTTTGTCAGTCCATATAGAAAAACCATTGTATGAAAAAAGTTTGTGCCTTAATTTTATTATCCATGTTGTTGACTGTTTCATCATTTTCACAGCAAAATCCAAAGGAAATACAAAAACTGCTTAAATCGTACGAAAAAGCAATCCAACAATATGACAATGGATTTGATACAGTATATATCTCTATCAATCAGCAAATTGAACAACAAAAAGACGACCCTGCCAGTTTAGCCGTTTGGCATAGCTGCATGGCTCAACTATTAAATTCCTATTATGAGCAAAATCGATATAAGATACTGGATAGGACAACGGTTGTAGGCGAACCAAATTCAGATTATAAGACTTGGGATGTACAGACATTGGTACAAAAAATCGTATGGCATTATTTTAAGTCCATTGAGAACGAAGATGCATTGAAAGCCATTCCTATCGCCGATTATGCTTGCCTTTTGGATAGCTTAACCGCTGTGGAATATCGTCCGACGCTGTATGACTTTCTGGCATTCAGGGCTTTGGACTATCTCAACACCACCATCTATCAACTACCCATACCTATTGTTCCTTTCAATATTAATCATGAAATACATTGGTCTGACAATCAGAATTTTGCAAACAGCACTTTAACCTCTGACGACGAACTCTCCTTTTCATTTCTTAGCTTAAAAATAATGCAACGACTTACTTTGCTGCATTTGAATGATATTGACAGCAGAGCTCTGTTGGATGTGACCATTCGGCGTTACTCTTATTTGAACGAACACAGTACGATGGAAAACGCTTGGGCATTGAGTATGAAACAATTAGAAAAATTAGAGCAAGACTATCAAGGCAAAACCGGGTATGAAATGGTTGCATATGCAATAGGGGAATATTATCAACATCGGGGAGAACAATACGATAAAAACACGCATCCGGAATATAAAAACGATTGGGTTACCGCCGTGGAATGGTATCAAAAAGCCATTGCCACCGCCCCGAAATCCATTGAAGCCAACAAAGCTCGTTTAGCCATTCAATCTATTGAAAACGAAATGGTTAATATTGTTTCTAAACAAAAGACATCGCCTCAACAGACTCAATTTGTTACTTTAGAATATAAAAATTGCGAGCACATTTTTCTTCGTGTCATTCCCATTTCCGAAGTAGAAAGGGACAAATTTTTCTCTTCAGATAAAGAAAAATATTCGTACTTAATTAAGAAGAAATACATATTTGACACGGATATAGCGGTACCGAACGAGCATAATTATCGAGAAGCGAGTGGGCATTTTCAATTGCCGGCTTTAGCAATGGGACATTACTATATTTTAGTTTCCAATGCGCCGCTCACCGAGCAAAACAATAAAGGATTTTCCTTGACTTCATTACAAGTTACCAATATCAATGCAGCATACAGAAACAATGATAAAGGTAATGGTATTGAATTTTTTGTGTTTGACCGCATCAGTGGTAAAGCATTACCGGGGGCAACTATTCGGGTTGAAGGATACGATTCCTATAACAAGAATACGAAACCCAATGCTATAGAAATGCTCATTTGCGATAAAGATGGCAAATGCACTTACAATATCACCCAAGATAGAAAATATATAACGGCATACGCCATTTGGAATAAGGAAAAGTATTGTGTTTGTGATAAATATGTATATTTTAACGCAAATGGTTCCAAAAATTATCATCGCAAAACGGACTACCTTTTTACCGACCGCAACATATACCGACCGGGACAAACGGTCTATTGCAAAGGGATTACCGTAGAAAAAACGGAAAGCAAAGGGAACACGGTAGATATGCAGGTAGTCCAAAATGAGGTCAACAAATTGGAATTATTTGATGCCAATAATACGAAAATAGCAGAAATCACAGATGTTACCAACGAATTTGGCTCATTTTCAGCCAGTTTTGAGCTTCCTACCACAACACTGACGGGGGATTTCCATATTTCCAGTAAATATGGGAACACTTATTTCAAAGTGGAAGAATACAAGCGGCCTACTTTTGAAGTGACTTTCGATCAACCGAAAGAAGAATTTAAGTTGAATCAAAACATCGGTATAGACGGAAACGTGATGGCATACGCCGGCTATGGCGTTGGCGAAGCGAGCGTGAATTATCGTGTTGTCCGTAAGGCATCATTCCCATGGTGGCGACATAGTTGGTGGCGTCCAAGTTCTCGCGGACAGGAAATTGCCCACGGAGAAGTGAAAAGCGATGTTGATGGGCATTTTCATATTGATTTTATGGCTTCTGAAGACAATGAAAGCCAGCGTTTCAATCCGCTGTACAATTTTGAAGTTACAGTGGTTGTTACCGATATCACAGGCGAAACCCATAGTGCTGCGACACACATTATGATTAGCAAAAATGCGTTATTGATTGATGCATCTATTCCCGAAAGTATGCCATTGACTCATCAGAATCAGTTTGCGGTAAAAATCACAAATTTGGCAGGCGAAGTTCAAAACGGAAATCTACATTATACTATAGAATCACTGAAAACGCCTGACGTGTATAAATATGTTTGTCCAACAGCAGATTACTATTTGTCTGATTCAGAAAAACTCGTCAAATCCTTACCATATTTGGACTTTTTACAAGAACAAAACAAAGAAAATTGGGATGTATTAAAAACTATTGCTCAAGGTGATTTTAAAAGTAATGGAAAAAATTCATTTTCAATTCCTGATTTGAAAAATTATGCGGAAGGGTATTATAAAATACGTTTCAGCACCTATGATAAAGAGCAAAACGAAATCATTAAGGAACAATATTTTTTGATTTTTGATGAAAAAAGTAAAAAATGTGCCGCTTACGAGCCATTATGGATACAAACCAATGGGAAAACATCTGCGGAAGTGGGTGAAAGTATCCATATTTCTCTGGGTACATACTTCAAAAATGCCAGAATTTTCGTAGAAATCATTTCTAATGACCAGGTAATTGATTCAAAATGGATTAACAGCAATCAGGGTAATACTGAATTTAATTATGAGGTAAAGGAACGAGATCTTGGAAAGCTTATTTTTCATGCTTTTGTGACTCAGAACAACAATCAATACGAAGAAAGTCTAACGTTTACCGTTCCATATAGTCATCAAAAAATCGATTTTGACTTTTTGACATTCCGCGACAAAACCTTGCCAGGAAGTCGGGAGCAATATCAAATTCGCCTTAAAAACAAGGATGGAGAAAAAGTAATGGCAGAGCTACTCTGCTCAATGTATGACGCATCGTTAGACGCATTATACCATAAACACGACCTTAATACAAATATTCATCGCTGGGAAAAAATAACGTATGAATATGAACTTCGCAATTGTTCGACTGAATTTCTTCATAAATGGTATCAAAAAGCCGAAACAAAAAATCACGAACGATTTTCTACCACAAGATTATATCCCAACTTATTATGGAAAATTACTCCTCACTCCACTAGAATGCTCTACAAGAGTATGGGCGCCAATAAAGCTTACGCTTTTGAGGAAAGTCTTGAGGCAGATTTTGACAATGCGGAAGAGGTGGTTTTAAATATTGTGGAAGATAATCTATCTATCGAGGCCGCCGCAATAAAAATAGAAGATGATGCGACCATAGTTGAAGAAACAAACGCAGGCGGACAGGAAACCAAAACACTTGAAAACAGCATTCGCAGCAATTTCAACGAAACCGCATTCTTCTTTCCTCATCTTCAGACAGATGCAGAAGGGAATATACTCATTTCCTTTACCATTCCCGATGCCTTAACGCGTTGGAGATTACAGGGTTTTGCACATAATGCGGAACTGATGAGCGGCTATTTCGAGAAAATAGTCGTTACGCAGAAACCATTGATGGTGATCCCCAATATGCCGAGATTTTTCAGAGAAGGTGACACGTTGGTTTTATCTGCCAAAGTGGTCAATCTGGATAGTGTAAAGCAAAACGGCACGGCCAAAATTACTTTTACGAATCCTTTGGACGGCCAAAAAGTAGAATTGACGCCATCGGGTTGCGAACAGGCATTTTCAGTCGAGCCCGGACAAAATCAGGAAGTTCATTTCAATATTGTGGTGCCATTGGGATTGGGAGCCGTTACCTATCGCATCGAAGCAAAGAACAATCAAACACCCTCTTTTGCAGATGGCGAGGAAAACACCATTCCAGTGCTTACCAATCGAATATTGGTAACCGAAAGTTTGCCGCTGCACATTTCAGGAAAAGGAAGTAAAGTATTCAATTTCAATAAATTACAAAATTATCTAAGCAATCCAAACGGTACATTGACTACGCAGTCGCTTACTTTAGAATTTACGCCCAATCCGATTTGGTATGCCATTCAGTCTATTCCGTATCTGATGGAATATCCGTACGAATGCAACGAACAGGTTTTCAGTCGCTATTATGCCAACAGTCTAGCTGCCAACATCATCAACAAACATCCCAAAATCAAAACAGTATTTGACACTTGGTTACATCAGGATATAGATGCTTTTTGCTCTCAATTAGATAAAAATCAGGAACTTAAATCGGTTATCTTAGCTGAAACACCTTGGGTTTTGGATGCGCAAAACGAAAACGCACGCAAGCAGAATATCGCTTTATTGTTTGATTTCAACCGAATGGCCAAAGAAGAAAAATCTGCCATTGACAAATTGGAAAAAACGCAAAACAGTGACGGCGGATGGTCTTGGTTTGCAGGCGGCGAAAGCAGTTCGTACATCACGGAACATATCGTGGCAGGCTGTGGTCATTTGCAGGCATTAGGCATCAAATATGGTTTGAGCGAAGCATCTATGAGCAAAGCCATTCGCTTTATCGATCAAAAGGCCAAGGAAAATTACGAAAAATGGTATAAAAAAGATAAGACTAATTGTAGTGTGACAGACATTCATTATCTCTATGCCAGAAGTTTCTTTAAGCAAAAAATCAATGCTTCCTGTGAAGAGTCATATAATTATTTCTATTCTAATTTGAAGAAAAATTGGAAAAAGCAGTCTATTTACGGGCAGGCCATGACAGCGCTAATTTGCTACAGAAAAGGAGATATCCAGTTGGCTTCAGACATTGTCGCGCAGATCAAGTCTATGGCTCAATATGATGAGGAAATGGGTATGTTTTGGAAGAAGGAAGGATATGGCTATTTCTGGTACGAGGCACCCATTGAGCGTCAGGCAATGTTGATTGAGGCCTTTAATATGATTACGAAGGATCAAGAATCAGTAGAAAAAATGCAGTTGTGGCTGCTCAAGCAGAAACAGACGCAAAACTGGCCTACCACCAAGTCCACCACCGAAGCCATTTATGCTTTATTACTGAATAACAATCAATTAGAAAATACTGAAGGAGTGAAATTACGCGTAGGAGATTGGCAATATACGGAAAGCGATGGCACAATGGCGGCGGAAGCTGGAAGCGGCTATGTGAAAAAGGTATGGAAAGGTGCTGAGGTAAATGCCCAAATGGGTACTGTCAGTATTGAAAAAAACAGTGCCGGTCCGGCCTGGGGCGGTTTGTACTGGCAATACTTGGAAAATATGGACAAGGTCAGTTCTTCGGATGACAAAAATCTGGTTATCAGTAAGAAACAGTACAAAGTGGAATACAATGAACGAGGAGAAGTGCTTCTGCCAATCACTGAAGAATCTCCGTTAAAAGTGGGTGACAAAGTGAGGGTTCGCACAGAAATCAGGAGTGACAGAGATATGGAATATGTGCATTTGAAGGATATGCGGGCAGCGGCTTTTGAACCTGAAAATGTGCTTTCGCAATACAAATATCAGGATGGATTATGGTATTATGAAGCGACCAGAGACGCCGCCACCAACTTCTTCATTGACTATCTGCCTAAAGGAACCTACGTTTTTGAATACACACTGATTGCGACGATGGCAGGAACCTACAGCAACGGAATTACCTCCATTCAATGTATGTATGCGCCTGAATTTACTTCACATAGTGCAGGGGAAAGGGTAAAAATAAAGTAAAAACGAAAATTGCGACTTGGTTTTGGCAAATCTTCATTTTCAGTCAGAAAATTATGTATCTTTGCAAACATAATTAATTTGATCAAAAAGTATCGTATATGAAAAGAATCACTTTTATTTTAACCTTGGCGGTTTTATGCCTTTGCGTTTCCTGCAAAAAAGAAAAAGTCACGCCCGATAACAATCAGCAACAGCAAGAAGAACCCACCCCAACAGACGAAGGGGCTCTTAACGGTGTATTTTCAATTGGAGTTAACAAACAAGTAAAATTTTCCAAGGGAAATTTACAATATCAGGCCACAACAAAAACTTGGCGTTTTGCTGAAAATCAATATAACTTTATTGGTGCTGCCAATGCCAACGCATCCGCATCCTACGGCGGATGGATTGACCTTTTCGGCTGGGCTACGAGTGGTTGGAACTGCGGAAATACTTACTATATGCCATACGATCGTAACTTTGTTGACAGTTATACTCAGGGTATGGGTTATGGACCGCTTCCTGCCGGTGAACGCAGTTTAAATGGCGAATTTGCCAACTGCGATTGGGGCGTATATAATGCCATTTCTAACGGAGGAAATCAGGCGGGATTATGGCGAACCATGACCGGAGAAGAATGGACTTATCTTTTCAAAACGCGACCCAATGCGGCCCAAAAATATGGTATTGCATGCATTGAAGGCAATAACGGTATGGTAGTATTGCCTGATAATTGGACTTTGCCTGAAGGATGCACTTTTAATTGCGGTTTAGGAACTGGGGATGGTATGGAATATTATGCTGCACAAAACTATTATTCCTCAGAACAATGGGCTAAAATGGAAGCCAATGGGGCACTTTTCCTTCCTGCCGGTGGTGGTTATAACGGTGATGACAAAGAAGTTACGTACGTTGGAGAAGTGGGACGTTATTGGACCATTAACTGCGTTACGGAAGCCGCCAGCTGGATGTTTTACGATTGGTGTGCATACGCTATGTATTTCGATAGCCAGTATATGGATCCTTGCGATTTAAATAGTCCTCGTTATTATGGACGTTCGGTTCGTTTGGTGAAGGACATTCGTTAATTTTTTCTACTGATGGAATATTTTTTAGATATGGATGAGCAATATGCTCGTCTGGAAAATTCAAAATATGTGCTGTTGCCGGTCGCATACGACGGCACCAGCACTTTTATCAAAGGGGCCGACAAAGGTCCGCAAGCCATCATCGACGCATCGGACAGCATTGAACTATACGATGTCCAATTTGAGATGGAACCTTATACAGCCGGCATTTACACCGATAAGTATGGTTATGATTTTAGCACGCCTGATGCGATGGTGCAATCCGTATATGCCCGTGTTAAACACTTTATTGACAAGCAAAAGCACATCGGTATTTTAGGTGGAGAGCACTCGGTTTCGGTAGGTTCCATCAAAGCTTTCAGTGAAAAATATCCGGACTTGTCCGTGCTGCAAGTGGATGCACACGCGGATCTTCGAGATGATTATCACGATTCTATCTACAATCATGCCTGCGTAATGCGTCGGGCACAAGATTTTGCCAGGGTTGTTCAAGTGGGCATTCGCAATGTCTGCACTGAAGAAATGCACAACATTGTCAAAGAAAACATCTTTTATGCCCACAAGATGTATAATAATAACGATTGGATGGAGCAAGCCATCAACCGCTTGACGGACCACGTTTACCTTACCATTGATTTAGACGGATTGGATCCGTCGGTACTGCCTTCCACGGGAACGCCGCTACCTGGAGGGTTGTCTTGGTACACCCTCATCACCTTTTTGGAAAAGCTTTTCGCCTCCAAGAAAATTGTCGGCTTTGATGTGGTTGAACTTTGTCCACAACCCTACGACAAATCTTCAGATGTTTTGGCTGCCGTGCTGGTCTATAAAATCATTTGTCTCTTTGAGCTAAATAAACTATAACATTCGACATTTACTTTACAGCATTCGTTTTTATATAAATTTATAACACACACAAACTGTTAATAAAAAAATTGAAATCGGTTAAGAACATTTCCTTCACTATCATTTTCATCATTTTGATGGTGATTTTATGTCTTCCATTTTTTCAAAGTTTTACCAATATTTTCAACATCAAGCCACTATCCGGACAGTTTGACGAGGTTCCTGCCCCCGAAGTCAGTTTTGAAAACTACCGGCAAGGAATTATGCAGAAACAGCTGGAAAAATACATTTCCGAAAACTATGGTTTTCGAGAATGGACCATTCGCTGCTACAACCAATATTTATGGGATTTTTTCAAGAAGGAAAACGTAGAACACGTTGTGATAGGAAAAGACGGATGGCTATTTTACCAACATCACGTGGACGACTACTATGGTCGTGAAATGTTCCGTTGGCAGGAAAACACAGACATTGCCTACAACAAATACGAAAGAGAAATCCGAATGATGAACAAGTTGAGGTCGATTTTGCACGAATACGGCATTGAATTCCTGATGTTCATCGCACCCGACAAGGCATTTGTCTATCCTGAATATTTGCCTGAGCAAACATACGATACAACAACAATCAATGCCCGAAAGTATTATGTGAAACGATTGACCGAAACCGGATTTCCAATTATTGATATGACGGAATGGTTTATTCAAATGCGCGATACGGCCTCATTCTGCATTATGCCGTCGAAAGGGGCACATTGGAACTTTTCCTGCGTTTACGCCGTAGATTCACTTTTGCGTTTTATGGAAGGACTGACCGGCGATGAATTGGCACATATCAAAATCAGCAATTGGAGGAAAGCCACACACTTCCAAAATGTTGAAAGAGATATTGAAGAATCTATGAATTTGCTCAGACGCGACCCCATTGGCAAGAAATTTGCCACTAAAGAAGGAGACATTGAAATTATTCGTACCTCAAAAACGAAAAGGCCTAATGTCTTGTTTGTTGGAAATTCCTATTTATTCCAAATTCAAGACTATCTTCCCACCGAAAAAATATTCAGCCAGATTGGTCATCAATATTACCATAATATTTTTTATGACGGTTTTGGTCGAATTGAATATCCTTTAGAGGAGATCGATATGTTGAAAAAAATTATGGAAGCCGATTACGTGGTTTTCTTTCTTGATGGCTGTCAAGCATACAAAACGAGCTATGGTTTTGTAGAAAATGCCTTGCAGAATCTATGTTTAAGTAAAGAATACCGAGAACAACGCCGTGCTTTCTATGTGGACAGCATCTGCCACGACGACGCCACGTTAAAACGCTATGCCAAAGACTTTCCCGATATGCAGGAACGCATACAACATATTGGTTCAGAAACCTATGCTCAAATGGACAGCGACCCTGAAAGCGTTTTTTCAGAACTTCGGGTTCCGTTTCCCACTGCGCGAAATCCTCGTATTCAAGATATTCTTCAGCATAAAAACGAGATTTTTCAAGGAAGTCGAGAGCAATTTATTGACAGCTTGGTAAAAGCAACAGAAGAAGAAATCTGGCACAAACCTGATTTGCTTAACGAAATCAAAAAGAAGGCAAAAGCAAAATCCATTTCGCTCAAGCAAGCTGTCAGAGATGATGCCGTATGGATTGTCAATGATAAAATCAATAAGGAATTGATTACATTCCCTCAATTTTCCATTACCACTCAAACGAAAAAAAATGAAAAATAAATGTTTTAAGCTGTTATTTATCATTTTTTCCAGTTTGACGATACTCATTCTCGTTCAAGGGTTTACGCATATTATTCCTCTCAGGTTGGAAGGATATGCGCCGGAAAATTCCAAGGTTGAATTCAATTTTCAAAATTTAAAAGACGGAAGTTATCAAAAGTTCCTTGAACAGTATTCCAAAGAAAATTGCGGATTCAGAGAAATTTTTATTCGCTGCTACAACCAAGCTCTATACTCTATCTTTCATAAAATCAGCAACAACAATATCATTGAAGGAAAGAATCAAGAGTTTTTTTTAAGAATGTACACGGAAGAAGCCACTGGCAAGAATTTCCGTGAAAATTTTTCCTCCATTGATTCAGCCCAATCCATAGCCGAAAAAAACATTGAAAAAACGCTTGTCTTGATGGACAGTCTTAGACAGAACGGCACTCAAGTTTTAATGGTTTTTGCACCGGCCAAAACCGACATTTATCCAGAATTGCTGCCAGAAGACATACAAAAAAACATCGCAAAATTCTCTATTAGAGACTATTACATTCAATTAGCCCGACAAAATCAAATCCCATATATTGATTTTGTCTCTATTTTCAAGAAAATGGCCAAAGAGAGTCCATACCCCGTATATACCAAAGGCGGAACCCATTGGGCACAACACACCATTCCTTACGTGGCTGATACGATTTTACGTAAAATTGAAGATGTTTTGCAAAGGGAAATGCCACAGATTGCTTATGTCGATTCTAATATTTGTACGCACTATACCGGTGCAGACAACGAATTGGAGGATCAGATGAATCTACTTTTCCCATTACGAAAACAAGCTTTACCCAATCCTATCTTTGAACTCAAAGGCACAAAATCCAAGACAAAACCCAAACTATTGGTAGTTGGAGACAGTTATTTTGTCGCACTGCAAAATTCTTGTTTCTGGGATTGTTTTTCACAAGTGGATTATTGGAAATACAACCGTGAAATTTATTCCTCCAATCCCAGTTACAATGGTGAAGTTCAATTTTTTCCTGACAAATACACAGTCATCAGTCAAGCAGATTTGGTACTTTTCATTTTCACCACCATTTCCGCCTACAACTACCTTTACGGATTTTGTGAAACCGCTTTTCAAGCGTTGCAGAATCGCAACACAAATTCTTCGGAAGAACAAATTCAATACACCATTCAGCGAATCAAAAATGATCCAAAATGGTTTAAAAACGTAAAAGAACAAGCCAAAGAAAAAAATAAATCTACTGAAGAAATGTTGTTGGAAAACGCCTTATATGTTCTTTCAACAGAAAAATCTTCATCAACAAACAATCAATAAATTATGGTATTCAGCAGCAATATATTCCTTTTATTCTTCCTTCCTATCTTTTTGATAGCGTATTTTCTGAGTCCCAAACGGATAAAGAACTATACGCTACTCATTTTTTCCCTTATTTTTTACGCATACGGAGCACCCGACTTCATTCTATTTCTTATTGGAGAATGTATCTTGAACTACTTCATTGTCAAGTTGATGAGTAAGAGCGAGAAAACCGTCAGGAAAAAACTGTTATGTACATTATCTATTGTATTGTCATTGGGAATGCTGCTGTACTTCAAATATGCCAATTTCTTTATGGAAAACCTCAATGCCGTGTTAGGATGTTTTCATCGACCTGAATTAGGATGGGCGGAAGTTGCGCTACCCATTGGCATTTCGTTTTTCACTTTCCAATCCATCACCTACACCATCGACGTGTATCGAAAAACCACCGAGGCAAGTCCAAAATTGAGCAATTACATATTGTATATTGTGATGTTTCCGCAACTGATTGCGGGTCCCATCGTGCGATATAATACCGTTGCCGAAGAAATTCAAAATCGTGAATCGACAATGGAAAACAGAGTGGTCGGATTCTACCGATTTGTCATTGGCTTGTCAAAAAAAGTATTAATTGCCAACGTATTAGCTCAAGCAGCGGACAGCATTTTTGCTTTAGAATACGGAAATATGTCCACTGCGACGGCCTGGATAGGAATGTTGGCCTACACAATGCAGATCTATTTCGACTTTTCCGGTTATTCGGATATGGCCATCGGTTTGGGTATGATGATGGGTTTCCATTTTCCTGAAAACTTTATGAATCCATACACCAGCACCAGTATCAGTGATTTTTGGCGGAATTGGCATATCACCTTAGGCACTTTTATGAAAGAATACCTATACATTCCGCTGGGCGGCAATCGGAAATCCGTGGTTAGAACCTATATCAATCTGGCTATTGTATTTCTATGCTCAGGATTCTGGCACGGGGCTGCCTGGAACTTCATCTTATGGGGCGCATTTCACGGATTTTTCATCATTTTGGACAGATTGTTTATGCTCAACATCTTAAAGAAAATCGGACGCATCCCTTCAATGTTGCTAACCTTCTTTGTGGTAAACTTGGGCTGGGTGCTGTTTCGTGTGGAAGGAGTATCTCCTATTGCCGACTATTTCACCACGCTGTTCGGATTCCAAGGCGGTGAAACAATCTCATTAGACGCTCATTTCTGGTTTATTTTCGCATTGGCCATTGTCTTCTCTTTCTTAACCGTCTTCAAATTTGGGCAAAAAATCCAAGACCTTATCTTTGCCGAACACTACACGACCAAAAGAACTTGGATTATGCTTGTCTTCGTAGTCATTCTGTTTATTTTATCTGTGGGTGCACTAACCGTCACCGATTTCAATCCTTTTATTTATTTCAGATTTTAATCCTACTAAAAATCCCTCAGTGAATCTAATAGATAAAGGAAAGATTTATTTTACAAGATATAAACTGAAATAATGAAGCCAATCATTTTGACTATCATTAAGATAGATTGATTTATACAAGGCAGTAAATTATTTTCAAAAAAATAAACGATATGCGTTATTTATTACAATAATTTTCGTATTTTTGCAGTTCTAAAAGTAGAATATCAAAAAATACACCGCCATGATAGAGAAAAAATCTGAAAAAGGCAATCTTGAAAAGAGAAAATCTATGTTTCTCTTGATAGGATTTGCTATCGTGCTGGGACTTACATACGTAAGTTTTGAGTTATTTGCCTCTCGTGACAAAGGTGCCGTTATGACTTTAGATGACGAAGAATTCATCGAAGTTATGGACGAGGACGTTATTGCCACCGACCAAACTCCTCCCCCACCGCCACCACCAGTGGCACAACAACAAGAAATCGTGTTAAATATTGTAGATAACAATATTAAGGTTAACACCGATTTCGACTTTAGTCAAGACTTTGATGAAAACCTGGAAATCGAAGAATACGTTCCCATCGAAATCGTAGAAGAAACGGTTGATGAAACTCCTCCTGTACGTTTTGCCGAAGAAATGCCGGAATTTATTGGAGGTATGGAAGCTATGTATTCTTTCCTCCAAAAAGAGTTAACTTATCCTGAAGTTGCTCGTAACAATGGTATTCAAGGAACGGTATTGTTGGAATTCGTTGTTGAAAGAGACGGTAGCGTTAGTAACGTGAAACCTTTAGTTTCCTTATTCCCCGAATGTGACGCAGAAGCTATTCGCGTGGTAAAGAAAATGCCTAAATGGAAACCAGGTAAACAAATGGGTAAAGCAGTCCGTTGTTATTTCAACTTGCCTATCCGTTTCACTTTACAATAAATTTATTTCCATAAATTATACAAAAAAAGAGACCTTA
Organism: Bacteroidales bacterium; assembly: GCA_024400755.1. GTDB lineage: Bacteria > Bacteroidota > Bacteroidia > Bacteroidales > WCHB1-69 > RUG11690. The sequence goes on from JAKSMG010000003.1 coordinate 23,673, forward strand.
AAAAGTCTCTTTTTTTATAAATATTCAATCAAAATGAAAAAAAGATTCTTTCTTACCAGTTTGTTTTTAATATTAGTATTAACATTATCTGCGCAAGATTCGGCTACAAGACCAGCAACTTGTTATAGACTTCATTTAACGGATAAGAATCAAAGCCCTTATTCAATTTCTCGTCCCGAAGAATTTCTATCACAACGAGCCATTGACCATAAAAACCGCTACTTCATTCCTATTACGGAAGAAGATTTGCCTATCAATCCTCAATATAAGCAGCAGATTTGTGCCATCAACTCCGACATACGAATCCTAACGGAATCAAAATGGCAAAACACCGTCGTCATTTATTGTCCCGATTCATTGGTCTTAACCATCGTGAAGGCATTGCCCTTTGTAGATACCAACGTTATTGCCGTTGCCAATTTCACTTTTCAAAATGAGGAACCGCAAAAAAATGAGTCAATGAATCTCAATGAGAGCATCTTGGCCAATCACCTATCAGACAGCAGCTACAATTATGGACCCAGCTTTGGACAAATTGCCTTACACAACGGACACTTAATGCACCAATTGGGTTTCAAAGGCGACAGCATGCTCGTCGCAGTATTAGACGGGGGATGGGAAGGTTTTGATACCATCAGCTATTTCAGAGACCTTTATAATAATGGACAAATTTGGGGAACAATGGATTTAGTGCCCCAAGGAGACAGTTTATTACCACGTAATAACAACGTTTATATTGGCTCAGGACACGGCACCGGCGTCGTTTCCACGATGGCCTCCGTTATCAACGGACAATTGATTGGAACGGCCCCACACGCCAATTATTTCTTTATCCGCACCGAAAATCCCTATTCAGAAGAACTGATTGAGGAAGATTTTTGGGCACGAGGTGCCGAAATCGCTGATAGTTTGGGAGCCGACGTTTTAAGTTCATCATTGGGTTATTCTTTATTCCCAGACTTTCCAGAAGGCGACAACACCTATACCAAGTGCGACGGTGTCACCAGCATCGCTTCACGCAATGCCACTTTGGCTTGTCACAAAGGCGCCGTTGTTTGTGTAAGTGCGGGCAACGAAGGACAAAAACCCTGGCACTATATTACAGCTCCGGCCGATGCCTTTGACATCATTACCGTTGGAGCGGCCAACGCCGACAGCGTGATAGCCCCGTTCTCATCATTCGGTCCCACTTACGACGGTCGCGTAAAGCCCGACGCCGTGGCTGTTGGTTGGCAAAGCTACGTAGTAGGGTCTAACGGTACTGTCAGACAAGGGAATGGCACCAGTTACGCGTGTCCGATTCTTGCCGGAATGGTAACCTGCCTGCGGCAATCACTTCCTCAGATGGGAGCTTTGGATATTGTCAGAATCGTGCGTCAAGCGGGTCATCAATACAATAATCCGGATACAGCTATGGGATATGGAATACCCGATATTTACAAGGCATATCTTGAAAACAGAGAGGTAGTTTCTGTCAACGATTTTTGTCAAGAGCCCCTTTCAATTTATCCCAATCCCTGCTCCAACAATTTATTGATTACCAATCTTGATTATTCAATTGAAGAAATCCAAGTTTTCGATGTCAGTGGAAAATTGGTTTTGACCCATACCAACTGTTATAATACGATGATTCAGATAGCCACCGACAGATTATCATCAGGATTATATATACTTAAAACGAAGGAAAAGAATAAGATACGAACTGCAAAATTTATCAAGCAATAAGATGACCCCAAGTCAAAAAATTTGCGTAAGTTTGCAAGCAAAATAAACAACTATGCTGAAGATAGAAAACCTACACGTTTCCATTAAAGGGAAAGAGATATTAAAAGGCGTTAACTTGGAAATCAATCCGGGTGAAGTTCATGCCATTATGGGACCCAACGGCACAGGAAAAAGCACTTTGGCCTCTGTCATTGCCGGCAAAGAACTATTTGAAGTCACCGAAGGCAGCATTACCTATAAAGGCAAAAATCTTTTGGAAATGCCCATTGAGCAGCGTGCCCGCGAAGGCATTTTCATTGGTTTTCAATATCCCGTAGAAATTCCGGGCGTCAGCATTTCAAACTTTATGCGCACTGCCCTCAATGAAATCCGCCAATATCGTGGACTTCCCGCTCTTACCGGGGCTCAATTTCTAAAATTGATGGAAGAAAAGAAGAAAGTTGTTGAATTGACCGCCAAATTGAGCAATAGATCCGTCAATGAAGGTTTTTCGGGAGGAGAAAAGAAGAAAAATGAAATTTTCCAAATGGCTATGTTGGAACCTGAATTGGCCATTTTGGACGAAACCGATTCCGGTTTGGATATTGATGCGCTGCGTATCGTGGCCAATGGCGTCAACCAATTAAAAACGAAGGACAATTCCACAGTAGTCATCACCCATTATCAACGATTATTGGATTATATCGTTCCTGACATCGTCCACATTTTATTTGACGGCAAAATTGTAAAATCAGGTCCCAAAGAATTAGCGCTTCAATTAGAGGAAAAAGGCTATGATTGGATCAAGGAAGAATACGAACAGGGAAAACTCAGATAAGATGGAGAATTTCATTCACTATATAAAAGCCCAATTTGACACCCTTGCGACCCAACTTCCCAATGATAAGGAAGGAAAAATTTCGGATTTACGGCAGCAGGCCTTAGATGTCATTTTATCAAAAGGGTTGCCGACCTCCAAAGATGAATTGTGGAGGCATTATCCCATTGAAAAAAATTTAGAATGCAATTACGACATTCAATCTGCCGCTGATCCATACAAACCTGTTGAGGAATATTTCAAATGTAACGTGCATCATATAGATACCTATATGTTCACCATTTTAAATGGTTGGTATGCGCATCAAAACGCACCACTCACCACCTTTCCCAACGGCGTCATTGTAGGCAGTATTTTTGCCGCCATTTCACAATATCCGGAGCTTGTTCTTAAAAACCTGTCCCAATGCCAATCTGACAAGGCGGATAATTTTGTCAAACTCAACGAAGCGTTTTTCAACGACGGCATCTTCATATATGTACCCGATAACATCGTGGTAGAAAAGCCCATGCAATTGGTTTCCATCATCAACAGCAAGCAAAACCTGATGGTTCACAACCGAAATTTGATTGTTTTGGGCAAACACGCCTCATTATCCCTGGTTCAATGCGACGACTCCTTGCAATTTGGCAAGACTTTCATCAACAATGTCACAGAAATCGTATTGGAAGAAGGAGCCACAATGAATTTTTATAAGATGGAGAACAAAGACGTCCAATCTTTGTTAATCAATCATATTTTTATTCATCAAAAGGGATTTTCGAGATTCTATTCCAACGCGGTTACATTCAATGCGGGATTTTTGCGCAATATGATTCACGTCAATCTTAAGGAACCTTTTGCCGAAGCTAAACTTTATGGTTTGTACCTGGTTGATAAAAAACAATTTGTCGATAATCACGTTTATGTCAATCACGCTGCCCCGGATTGCACCAGTTATCAATTATACAAAGGCATTGCCGACGACGAATCACGTGCCAACTTCAATGGTCATATCGTAGTACGGCCTTACGCCCAGCGAACTTCCGCTTTTCAGACAAACAAAAATATCACCTTGACCGACGAAGCCAAAATTACGACCAAGCCGTTTTTGGAAATTTATGCCGACGATGTCAAGTGCAGTCATGGTGCCACGGTAGGACAATTGGATGATGAAGCTCTATTCTACTTGCGCTCGCGCGGCATTTGTGAACGCAATGCCCGTATGCTGTTAATGTACGCCTTCGCCAATGAAATCATTAATTTCGTCGAGATTGAATCATTGCGAGACAAATTGTTGGATATGACCAAGAAGCGACTAAGTGGAGAATTGTCCATTTGTGATCAATGCGTTTTACATTGCTCTGACGAGAAACACTTTTCATTTGAAATTGACATCAGCAAAATTTAAGGTATGAATATCGAGCTTTTGTGTATTGGCAAGGAAAATGCGGACGCATTTGAAGAAGCCATCAACCAATACATAAAAAAAATCAAACTATACAACAATTTCAACATTGTCGTCATTCCTTATTTAAAAAACACAAAATCACTTTCTTTCGATGAACAAAAAAAGAAAGAAGGAGAACTTATACTCAAAAAAATCGAGAACTCTGATTTCGTAGTCCTATTAGACGAGCACGGTAAAGAAAGCACTTCCGTTGAATTTGCCAAATTCATTCAGCAGAAGTTAAACAGTGGCATTAAAAAGCTGGTTTTTGTCATTGGCGGAGCATACGGATTCTCTTCCGACGTATATCAGCGGCAAAACGCGCAAATTTCTTTATCAAAACTCACCTTTCCCCATCTTATGACCCGTCTAATTTTTGCAGAACAGCTCTATCGCTCATTTACAATTTTACATAATGAGCCCTATCATCATGATTAAAAGAGAGTTATTTTTTTTATAGATTATGTTCTTGTAAAGATTTTTTTTGTATCTTTGCACGTTTATTATTGTGTAAAAGTACAAATTAAATACATAGCTATGAGAAAATCTATCCTTTTATTGATTTTTGTGTCATTATTTGCATGCTCGTATGCCATTAAACCAGTGGTACCTGTAAATGATGCCAAATTAACTGCGACCAACTTTATGGTTGAACAATGTCACGTCAATGCGGCCACATTGAACTTGACACTTCAACACACTGAGACTGACGAAGCGGGAGAACCTCTTTTCTATCGCTTCCAAGTAAACAACCAGGGTTTTGTAATTGTTTCTGCTTCAGAACTTTACAATCCTATTTTAGCATTTTCTTTTGAATCGAATTTTGAAGGAAGTGAAGAAGCCAATGCTTTTTGTGATAGTTACAAGAAAAGCATCCAACAGGCAAAGGTTGCGAATCGTCCCGCCAAAGCTGCCGTTTCAGAAGCTTGGAGACATTTCAACAACGCACATTTCACTGCCATTAAATCTGGCGACAACGCAGCACACGAATGTATGCCTTTGTTAACCACCACTTGGGGCCAAGCCGCTTATTATAATCAATACTGCCCTTACGATGGACATAACTACAGCGCCACCAGCAACACAAAAGACGCTCGTACGATTGTTGGCAACGCCGCCCTCGCAATGTCTCAAATTCTTTATTATTACCGTTATCCCACTCAAGGACACGGTGGTATTAGCTACATTTCAGAAATAGATCGTGGTGCTTACATAGAAACCTATCCACGTATTTACTTAAATTTAAATGATGTAACCTATAACTATGAAGCTATGCCTTCATCCATCAACAACTACAATGGAGAAGTAGCCAAATTGTTATTCCACACAGGTGCCAGTGCCCATACTAACTATAGTGCAGAAAGAAGCGTTGATTTCAAAACCCAAACCGAACCTTACATAGCGGCTAACGCATTGAGAGAAACTTGGGGAATGTCAACCAACGCCTCTATGTTCTTTAGACCTGCGGAAATCACCAATGACAGTATCTGGGTTGCCGAACACATTATCCCTGAATTGGATGCCAGACGTCCCGTTTTCTATTCCGCATATAAAGATTTGGCTGGAACAGTTAATATGTGTATGATTATTGATGGTTACAAATATATGACCAACGCACAAGGTACAGCAACCAATGTTTTCTTACACGTGAACTTGGCTTCAACCACTACTTCTGGCGAAATGAAGAAAGCTTATTATATGTACCCAAGCGACAACTTCTCCTACAAATTTAATGAAAGTATCATCAAAGGTCTGCAACCTGTAAGCCAAAATATTGAAAAACCATACACGGGCTTTGTTTTGGTTGATGCAAGAACGGGGTCAATCAGCGACGGTGCCGGCAATATGAAATATAAACCTAATTCTAACAGAAGTTGGTTAATTTCAGCTCCTAACGCAACAAGTTACACCTTCAGTTTCAAACGTTTAAGCACAGAAGCCAATAACGACGTTATCTCTATCTATAAGGGTGAAACTGCAGATGAAACCAACTTGGTTCAACGCTATTCAGGTCAATATCGCACCATCGGATGTAATGATAATACACAAGGTTCTACCCAACAAGTAACTTTCGACTATCCCGCCCTTCCAAATGCTATTACCGTTGAATCTGAAAGCGTTTTAATCACTTTCACTTCAAACGATTCTATTGAAGATTACGGATTTGTTCTTGATTTCACATCAACAGATGACCAAAGCGCACTTTCAACTTGTGCAGAAAGCCAAGACGTTACCAATTACCACTACGTTCTTACCGACAAGGCACAAGAAATGATTGAAGACGGACCTGCCGTTGATCAAATTCACAGTTCAAACGAACCATACGCCGCACATAACGTATGTAATTGGACAGTTAAATATCCAGGTGCCATTGGTTATTATATCGGCTTTACCAAATTTGACCTTAAGGCCGGCGACTTCATTGAAATCACAACCTTGGGAACCACTCCTGAATTATTAAAGATTTTTGACGTCTTCAACTACCCCGCCACCAGCTATTTCATTGACGCAAGCAAAATGAAAGTTAGATTCGTTACCGATACCTGGAATGAAGGTACTGGTTTCGAATTGGGATATTGGGCCAAAACAAGTATCAACGAAGAAAGTGGTCTTAGCGATATCAATATCTATCCAAATCCTGCCACTAATTTCTTAAACATCGACTTAAGCAGTGAAAACGCACAAAATGTTATTGTAAATATTTGCGATATGAGCGGTAAGATTATCTATACAGACATTTTGAATCACAATGGTGGAACACAAAACTTCAAACTTCCTGTTTCTCAATTGGCAAGCGGCATGTATTTCTTACATCTTAACACTACTACCGGTAAGTCAATTCAAAAGTTTATCGTTAAATAAACAACTTCTTGCCCATACGGCAAGATATATCAATAAAAAAAACCGAAGCGTTTGCTTCGGTTTTTTTATTGGATAACATTCATACATATCAATTCAAAGTCTTGTACCGTCAACTGTTCCGGTCGTTTCGCAAAAATTTCATTTTGCCGAAAATCAGGTTGAAATTCAAACTGGCTTAACGAGTTTCGCAGCGTTTTGCGTCTTTGGTTGAACCCGGCTTTCACCACCTGCTTAAAGAGGGATTCTGAGCAGCTCAGACGTTTTTGTGGATTCCGCACCAACCTTATCACCGCCGATTTCACCTTGGGAGGAGGCAAAAACTGATTTTCATCAACCGTAAAAAGATATTCGATATCATAAAAGGCCTGGAGTAGAACGCTTAATATCCCATACTGCTTATTTCCGGGTTGGGAAGCCACTCTTTCGGCCACTTCTTTTTGAAACATTCCCACAGTCTCATTCACTAAGTCCTTACTGTCCAAAATCTTGAATAAAATCTGCGAAGAAATATTATAAGGAAAATTTCCAATAATCACCAATTGATCCTTGAAAAGCGAGTTCAAATCTAATTTTAAAAAATCCTGAGCAATGATATTTCCTGATAAATCGGGATAATGGGATTTTAAAAATTCAACCGACTCACCATCAAGTTCCACGACCTTAAACTGTTCGTATTTCTTTTGAAGCAGATATTTAGTGAGAACACCCATTCCCGGACCGATTTCAAGCACATTTTTAGGCGATGAGGAAATACTTTCCACAATGCGTGCCGCGATATCCTCGTTGGTCAAAAAATGTTGTCCAAGACTCTTTTTGGGCTTAACTGCTGGCATAAACTACATATCTCCTCTTAATGTTCTAAAATGATTTCTGGCTTCATTCACATACAAACTCGATGGAAAATCTCTCATTAATTTCTTATAGCAGTCCATCGCTTGTTGCAAATCGTGAATGTCATATTCATACAATTCTCCCAACTTGAACAAGGCGTCATCGGCCAACAGTTCGGTATAGTGAGCATCAATGATTTTTTTCAACAACTGCTCTGCGGAAAGAAAATCCTTCTTTTTAATTAAAATCAACGCCTTTTGATATAAAGCATCGTCAACTAAAGTTCCCAAAGGAGACAACGTTATGACAGAATCAAACATTTGATAAGCATCTTCGGCCTTGTTCTGAAACAACAAAAAGTCGGCTTTTGCATAATATTGGAGAGGAATATTCGTATTTTGATCAGAAAACAAGTCAGTTTCTTCTTCCCCATCTTCTTCCGATGCTTCTTCTTCATTTTCTTCCTCATTATCAGAAATCAACAAAGAAAAATACATAGCATCATTGGCAATTAACTTTGTCGTAGCGGAACGTAACACGTCCAATTGACTCTTTGCCCAAGCAAATTCACCGATATAAAACGACAACTTCGCATTTTTGAATTTGGCAGTCTGACCGATTTCCTCATTGGGCATATCCTGATTCACCTGAGAATAAAGCAATGTGGCATCCCATACATTATCCATATAAAGCTGAACATCAGCAAGTTTTACTTTATACTCATTTTTCTGCTTAGCATCACGAGTGGCATTCTGTATGGCATCTTCCAACAAAGTCACCGCCTCATCTGGAGAATTTTTATAAAAAGCCAATAATGAAGCATATTGCAATATGAAGTCTGTTGGACAGGCGGCCACCCCTTTTTCTGCGACAAAATTTCGATAGTCACTTTCAAGAGCAATAACATCGGACATCTTGATCGGCAAAGTATTTGAGATTTTTTGATACTTAATATCTAGAAGAGACGTTACCGCCTTGTCATACTGAGGGGAATTACTACCTTTTGCCACCACATAATTCAAAGCTTCGATAGCCGTATTGTAATCGTGATTTTGAGATGCGGTAAGAGCCAATTGAAGCAATTTCGTACCATCCTCCTTATTTTTCTTATCCATTGCCTTTGCCAACACCAATGCTTCCGGATAATCACGATTTAACTGATAAACCCAGTACAACAAGGACGTATAGCAATCATTTTCGGGATATTTCTGCATATTTTTTTGCAGCATTGTCTTGATTGTCTGATACTTTTGGAAATTTTCATCGTCAATCAAAGCATTTTGGATGATTTCTTCAGACTGCTGAATAAATTTTTCCTCATTGTCTTTCACTAAGGCGACAGCTTCTTCAAAAAGCTTATCGGTTCTGCCCAACTGACTATAAATGTCGGTTATTTCCTTCGCATACGCTTTATCGTCACCCAAAAGTTTTCGTCCCTTCATCAAAGCATCCAACGCATACTCGCGTTTCCCTTTCGTCAAAAAGGAGTTATACACATCCCTAATGCTATAATCTTTAGGTTGAACATCCTTTAATACCGACTGATATTCTTTTTCGGCTTTACCAATCTGGTTGGAAATTTCATACACATAGCCCAAATCGACACGATATCGCAACTGATCGGGAAACAACTTGCACTGCTTTTTGGCCACCTTTTCCATTTGGTCAAAATCCCGCAATTGGAATAAGGTTTGATAGTAATAATAGTAAATGTAGGCATTTCGCTTGGTAATCGGAATTTTTTCGAACAATTCGCCAGCCTTTTCGTATTCTGCGTCTTTATAATATTGCATAGCCAACTGTTCGTCAGTCGTTTGCTGTGCCATAGTACACACACATACCAACAGCGACACCAATAAAAGCAGGAACTTGCGCATCAATGCCATTAGTCAATAATATCAAAACCGGTATATTTTCTCAAAACTTCAGGAACGACAATGCCCTTGTCCGTTTGATAATTTTCCAAGATAGCAGCCAAAACACGAGGAAGGGCCAGAGCACTACCGTTCAAGGTATGAGCCAATCTCATCTTGCCTGTCGCTTCGTCTTTGAATCTCAGCTTCAAACGATTGGCCTGATAAGTCTCGAAATTGGAAACCGAACTTACTTCCAGCCAACGTTGTTGGGCTTTAGAATAAACCTCCAAATCGTAGGTTAAGGCAGAAGTAAAACTGATATCTCCACCGCACAAGCGCAAAACTCTAAATGGGAGTCCCAACTTGGTCAACAGCGACATCGCATAAGTCTTCATTTTTTCCAAGGTTTCGTAAGAACGATCCGGATGTTCTATGACAACGATTTCAATTTTGTCGAACTGATGAAGGCGGTTTAATCCACGCACGTCTTTGCCGTAAGAACCAGCTTCGCGACGGAAACAAGCGGAATAGCCACAATTTTTAATTGGGAAATCCCCTTCCTTCAAGATTACGTCACGATAAATATTGGTAAGCGGAACCTCAGCGGTAGGAATCAAATAGAAATTATCCACCTGGCAATGATACATCTGGCCTTCCTTATCGGGAAGCTGACCCGTGGCATACGCCGAAGCCTCATTCACAACGTAGGGAGGTTGAATTTCAGTAAATCCGTGATTTATAGCTTCTTCCAAGAAGAAATTAATTAATGCACGTTGAATGCGGGCACCTTTGCCCTTATAGATCGGGAAGCCGGCACCCGTGATTTTACATCCCAGGTCAAAATCGATAATGTCATACTTTTTTACCAATTCCCAATGAGGCAAAACCTCGCAAGTAAAATCAGAGGCGTCTCCTTCGGTATAAATTATTTCATTATCAGCGGCGGTTTTGCCAATAGGCACGGAAGAATGAGGCAAATTGGGCAATAAGACCAACTTATTTTGGATTTCGTCGGACTTTTCGGCCACCATCGCCTGGTATTGTTTTTCCACCTCCTTCAATTCGGCGATACGCTTTTTCAAATCCTGAGCTTCTTCCGTCTTGCCTTCCTTAAACAACTTGCCGATGTCTGCGGACAATTTTTTCTGTTCCATCAGATTGTCGTCCAAAACCTTTTTGTTTTGTCTGATTTCGACATCTAATTGGGCGATAGCATCAATAATGGCTTTCGCATCAAAATTCTTGACCTTCAAACGATCAATGACGAATTGTGGATTTTCACGAATTAATTGAATCTGTAACATAGTATCATTAATTTTTACCTTCTGAATTAAGGATATCGGCAATGTGGATTACTTCCAAACCTATGCCCTTTGCCTGAATAAAAGCATCAAAATGCTGGAGGCAATGAATATCTGTGGAAGTAACATATTGGGCACCCATCGAATAAATTTTAGTAATAATCTTTTCAATCATTTGGTCGGACATCTCGGGATTAATCACCGAAAAGCGACCGTTGGCAGAGCAGCAACCCGTCATTTCCGGATCGGTCAGCAACTCCAATCCATCTGTATTGCGCAACAGGATTTCCGCCTCATCTTCCATTTCATACATATTACGAGCGGCACAAGACTTAAAATAAAACACACGTTCAGAGAACCTATTGTTCAACTTTGTAACGCCCAATTTATTGACAATAAAATCACACAACTCGTATGTGTTGGCGATGAAATTTTTCAAGTCGTTGACCACGCTGACATTAGTCAACAAGCTGCCGTAATATTTTCGGATGAAACCAGCACAAGCCGCAGAAGGGATAACGAGCGGACATTTTGATCCTTCAAATTCCGACATCATTTTTGCGCCCAAATCCCTCGCACATTCCGTTTCCCCTGAAAAATAGAATTTTCTGCCACAACAGGTTTGTTCTGCGTTATAATGGACCTCTAATCCCAATTTCTCGAGCAGCTGAACCACGCTTTCGGCCACTTGCGGACTGAACATATCCATATCACAGGGAATGAACACATTAACTTGATTGCTTTGATTTGCCATTTTCACTTCTTTTAATCTGCAAAAATACAAAAATAGTTCGGATAATACCATAATTATTTCAATTTTTTCAAAGTAAAATTTTATGCTTATAGCTTTCACCAATCTTTACACTACTCTTTCATTTGTTGATAACTTTTTGTAAATCGTTATAATTTTATAATAAATTATTATTATTTTTGCCGCCGTAATGGAATGGTAATCGGACTCCCTTCTTCAACATTACAACATCCCATCTGAATAAATATCTGTAAAATATTTGGCAATTACTCATTTTCCGATTACCATTTTTTAAAGGACAACTATGGATCAGGAAACATTTTATAGACTCGCACTCATTCATTATCCCAATTACGGTAATGTGAACATTAAGAAACTCATTCAAATCTGCGGCAATGCGACGGTTTTGTTTGAAGACCATAAAAAAGTGGCCGGCAAGCTTCAGCCAGTTAGAGCGAACATTCAATTGCCGACGATGAACGCGTCGATTGAAAAATTCGTACTGAATGAAATCAAACACGCCCGACAGCACGACATAAAAATATGTTTTTTTGACGACGAAGACTATCCGTTCAGACTACTGAACTGCAATGATTCGCCATACTATTTTTACTACAAGGGAGCAAAAAATTTTAACGGCAAGAAAAACATAGCCATCGTAGGCACGCGCAACGCAAGCAATTACGGCAAGGACGTGGTCAAAAAAATCGTAGAAGACTTGGCATCCCACAATGTTTGCGTAATAAGCGGTTTAGCACGAGGCATTGACACCTGTGCCCACGAAGAAGCGCTCAACAACAATTTATGCACCGTAGCCGTAATGGGATGTGGGCTCAAGACGATTTATCCGAGGGAAAATTCAAATTTGGCCGATAAAATATTGGAAAATGGAGGCACCATCATCTCCGAATACCCATTCGACACCTTACCCGACAGAATGAATTTTCCCAAACGAAACCGTATTATAGCGGGAATGTCGGATGCGGTGATAGTGGCCGAATCACAAGAAAAGGGAGGCAGCATCATTACAGCCGAGATCGCACATTCCTACAACCGGGACGTTTTTGCCATTCCCGGATCCATATTTCAAAAAAGTCAAAGAGGATGCCACGAACTGATTCGCAACAATTTAGCGGCCCTCGTCTATTCCGGCGAAAACATTGCGGAAATGATGGGATGGAACAGCCAACAGAAATCAAACATACAAGCTCAACTGTTCATTGAATTAAATGCCGAAGAAGAAGCCGTACTGAATGTCATCAGAAAACAACAAGGAGCTACCATCGACAACATCTACAACACACTTCCACAATTGAACGCATCAAAAATCGCCGCCATTCTACTATCTATGGAATTGCGAAACATTGTTGAATGCAAACCCGGAAAAATTTATACCACTATCTATTAATATCAAATAAATCATAAAAAGTCGTAACTTTGCAAATTGAAAAAACTACATACGAAAATGAATGATATTTTCAACGATATAAGACCATATACTGAAGAGGAAGCCGGCGAAAAAATATCGCAAATTATTGATAATGAAAGTTATCAGAACGCGATGCGACAAATTATTCCTGAATATACTCCTGAACAACTCAAGCAAGATGCGAAGAATTTTAACACAATTTATGACTTTCAAACTTCGACTTCAAGAAAATTTATTGAAAAATTTATCGAGATGTCGTCAAAAGGAGTAACTTTTAAGGGCATTGAAAATATCACCCGAAATCAAAACTACGTATTCATAGGAAACCATCGCGACATTACTTTTGACGCCGCATTGCTGGCCGAATATTTCTTCCTCGAGGAATTCAACACTTCCAAAATAGCTATTGGCGACAATCTCATTTCAAGCAATATTTTATCCGAAGTAGCGAAACTCAACAAAATGTTTTTGGTCAAACGCTCGGTATCATTGCGGGAAAAAATCACCAACTACCAGCACCTTTCGGCCTACATTCACCACGTGCTTTTCAATGACCACGAGTCGGTTTGGATAGCGCAACGCGATGGCAGAACCAAAGACGGATTTGACATCACCAAGCAAGGATTGATTAAGATGCTGGCAATGGACGATCGGGTAAAGCCATTGGAAATGCTCAAAAAAATTAATTTGACACCCACCATAGTCTCTTACGAATACGAGCCCTGCGACCAACTTAAGGCCAGAGAATTGGCGCTGACAGAAGACGGACCCTACCACAAAAAAAGCGGGGAAGACTTTGCGAGTATCATGCAAGGAATTATGGGACAAAAAGGACGAATACAACTTACCATCGGGAAGCCAATCATCGACGAAATCGACACCATTCCCGAAACACTTAACCAGAACGATAAAATTTACGAAGTCTGCAAAATGGTGGATAGGCAAATTTACCAAAACTACAAACTCTATCCCAACAATTACATTGCCTTTGACATTTTAAGCCAACAAAATCGATTTGCGGACCAATATTCCGCACAAGAAAAAGCAGATTTTACGGATTATCTCCACCAACAAGCCAAGGTTGAAGACGTATCGGAAGAAAAAATGATGCACTACCTCCTGCGAATCTATGCCAATCCCGTAACCACTGCCTTGAACGTTAGTTTTGAATAAAAATAGGATTATAAAAATGGATGCCATTCAACTCCCAGCACGACCTAAAATCTTAATTATCAGATTTAATGCCATCGGAGATATTATTTTGACTACTCCTGTTATTCGAGCGATTCATCATCAAATCAAGCAGGCGGAAATTCATATTTTAGTCAATCAAAAATACCAAAATGTATTGGCGAACAATCCATACATTTCCAAAATTCATACATATTCCAATAACAAGAATCAAGTTGTTGAACAATTAAAAACAGAGCAATTCAATTTTGTTTTAGACTTACAGAATACACGTAAATCGCACAAGATTTGTCATCAACTCAACCTACCCCATTCTTCTTTCAACAAATTAAAAATAAAGAAATTAATCTATACAAGATTAAAAATCAACACTTTACCGCTCAATCATATTGTTGACAGGTATTTTGACGCAGCCAAGCCACTCCTTATCGTCAATGACGGGCAGGGCTTGGATTTCAACATACCCGAAACCGAAAAATTCAACACGGATAATCTCCCCATCTTTTTTGAAGACGGCTTCATAGCCATTCTTTTGGATGCGGACAAAGGCACCAAAAAAATTCCCATCAACAAATTAATGGAAATTATCCCTATGCTACTCAAGCCGGTGGTACTTATTGGCGACAAAAACTCATCGGCAATTGGAGACGAGCTCGTCAACCGCTTAGGGGACAGAGTTTACAATATTTGTGGGCAACTCTCTGTCAATCAATACGCTTCTTTAATTGATCAAAGTTTATGTGTGCTTACGGGCGACAATGACTATATGCAGGTGGCCGCCGCACTCAGGAAACCGATTTGTTCCTTATGGGGAAGCAGCATTCCAGAATTTGGCAACTATCCGTATATGCCTACCGATAGAGAATTATTCAGGATGTTTGAAATTTGCAGTATCAAATGTCGTCCCTGTGGCAAACGCGGATTTAGGAAATGTCCGCACCGCAATTTTAAATGTATGAACCGAATTTCGTCCTTTGAAGTTGCCGAATGGATTAATCAATTTTAAAATGAAAAAGACTTTATTTCTCGTCATCATCTGCTTATTGTCAATTTCACTTTACGCCCAAGGAGACCGCGTTGTGGATAGCGTGGGCAATTTAGTCTATCAATACAACCGAACGGCCAATTATCTCGCACCCGGGCAGTGCAAGGTTACCGTTACTTTCGTGAACGGCAAGCAGCAACTCGGCATTTCCTATCGGCAGGAAGTTTTCAAAAGCAATGTTGAGTGGACCGACATTGATCGTGGCGACACCAGTAAGTTACAGAATATCGAAGTTATCACGGCCAATCTCGCCCCCAACGAGACTATTGCCTGGAGCTTTATTTACACAAACAAAAATTTCAGGAAAGACAAAGCCATTGACTTGGAGAGAGCCGGCTTTCTGCTTTTAGACAAGGATTTTGTGGTTACCAAGAAAATTATTCCCGCAAAATTAGTCAAGGCAAAATAAAAAATTTTCGGGATTACTTCCATTGATTTCATCGTCATTTCGACGCGTATCTGCTTAACGGAAGCCTCCACATCCTTGCCGTTGATGTAAATGGTTACCCTGCGGGTGCTGCTTTTTGCCATAACTTGATGTTTTGGCAAAGATTGCACAAACATCCGTCACGGTTAGTGACGAAGAAAACAGTGGTAGATTGAATCTATTTTTTTAACCGTTTTCTACTAATAATCACAATTGTTAAAATCAGAATAGGTATAAAAATAACATTCACAACAAACAGTCTTCTAATCCATATTTGTTCTATAGAAACACAGGGCGGGCATGGCATATCGTCAATACAAGGTTCACACAGTGGTTGAGTATAATAGTAAAAAAAAACTAATAAAACTTCAACAATCAACCATAACCATATCAGAAAAAAAATTATCGCGGTTACATTCTTCCTTGAAATACTATATTTTAATTTTTTAGATATTACAACTAAAATTAAAAAATTAAGAGGTATTAAAATGTCAATTATCCAAATATGTAGAGTGTCAAATGAAGGGCACTGTGTGCCATTCAGACATGCTGTAAAAAAAGGTTGACTAAAATAAAATGCCAATATCAAGGCTATGTCTATAATGACTAATGAAATAATCATAAACTTTGATTTATAGGGACTGTCCATTTTTTTAATTACTTGGATTACTAGTGTTTATTTCATACCTAAACTCTTTATTCGCATTTGCTGGATCTTTTATCCATTCATTGTATTTATTCATAGCATCTTTTAATATCCCATCAATATTTCTTTGATCTACGTCTCCACTATCGCCCATGATATTTCCCTCCCATCCTGGATCAACACCGTTTTCATCTGTGTATCTGTCTCCTAATCCTAACAAATGTCCTACTTCATGGGGTGCTGGATCATCTTGTGCTAAACTTTTACCATTACGTCCATGGCTTCGCCATGGACCCTCATCCCCTTTTTTGACATATGATCGTGAATCATCATCCGTTACTTCAATGAAATTATCTCTGTTGAATGGATTCCAACTCTGTGGAATAAGAACAGGAGATGATTTCTCTTTGTCCTGATATAATTTTATTTTTACCTTAACAGAGACTTCAAATGTTGTGCCATTAGCAGATTTCGCCGAATAAGAACCTCCCCATTTTTTATTTACATCAGCTTGCATTTGATTTGCAACTGCACGGGTTGCACCTTTGCCATACAAGTATACATTAGCAGAAATTGTAATTTTATTGTTTTTTATTGTGATTACACCATCCTCTCCATTAGGATCTTTTATCAATATTGGATTATTATTACAATATGCGTACGGACTCAACGATGGATATTTGTCACTCATCGGATCCACGCTCAGCCAGATGCTCAAATCGGAGCTGTAATACCGTGAGCCAAAGTAAGAGTAGCCCGTTTCTGCGTCTTTCTCCTTGGCACTGAATGTGTACATGGCATGCCAATCGGTGCTTCTTTGTCTTACAAAATCCTCGCCCCAAGGCATGTAATGCAGGTGTTCCACAGCTTTGCCATCAGAGAATGTGATCCAACTGCTGCTGCCCAAGTGGTCAGGATGGTACCAGTAACATTCCTTTTCCTCTTCCCTTATATCCTTCCATTCGTAAAGGAATTTCAGTGGGGATTCCTGTGCTTCGGCTTGCGTCTCAAGGCATTCCATCACTTCAGCGAAAAGCTGTATAGAATGTTCCTTAGTGCGTGACAAACATTTCAGGATTGTCATTTCGGTCAATGTCGTACAATCCTCCACCACCCATCCGGCTGGCAATCCTCTCACTTTCGGCATAGTAATGTTTGGTATAGCCTTTCCTACTGGTCACCACATACGGTGAAGCATAGAGTGTGGGCCTCTTCACATAATATTACTTACTTATTGGTTCTTTCGTTCTCCGCTTCCGAGGCATCGATTTCCTTTTGCAACTTGCAGGGCAGATTGTCCACACACTGATGACATTTCATTTCCAATGTGTACATACGGCCAATACAGTAATTGGAGTGCTTACAAGGACTCTTCGTCACGGAACCATCCTTAATCTTATTCATAAACTGGGTGTCGTTGACCAAAGAACGTGCCATCTGGAAAGCAATAAAGCCTGCCTCCAGCACCTCATCCATTTGATCTTTTGAGCAAACGCCGCCCACGTAAATCAAAGGCATTTTTACCGCTTTTCTAAATTCTTTTGCCGTATCAAAGAAATACAAATCTTTATATGGTACCGTCGGGATCATCCATCTACCCGCCACTTTCAGACCTAACTTAAGCCACCAAAACGACCAGGGATTCATATAATGGGCCAAGGTTTTGAGCGGCATTGCCCCACGCATCACCGCCATAGGGGCCTTGCTAACAAAACCGCCCGTAAGCACTAACGCGTGAACGCCTAATCTTTCCAATTCCTGCACCACCTTTATACATTCATCTTGCTGCATTCCGGATTTAAAACCATCGAACATATTAACCTTTACAACCACCGCCATATCGTCTTTGGCCTGTTCCATCACCTCCTTCATCACCAACTGCATAAAACGCATTCTATTTTCCAAAGAACCTCCGAATTTATCGCGACGATGATTGGTATAGGGCGATAAGAACTGGCTGATGAGATAACCGTGACCGGCATGGATCTCCACACAATCGAAACCGGCTTCGCGAACCATATTGACTGCCTTGCCGAAATCCTTGACCAGATCATATATTTCCTGTTCCTTCAATTTGCGAACAAGGGTTGGAGAGTACAGGTTAAAACCGCCGGAAGCACCCACAGGCATACATTTACAGGTATAGAAATGGGTCATATTTCCACAATGTCCAAGCTGAATAGAGGCCTTTGCCCCTTCGGCATGAATGGCATCGGTAAGTTTTTTCAAATCAGGAATGATTTCCTCACGCATCCACAACTGACCATCAAAAGAAACGCCACTACGATTCACCGCAGCGTAGGCAATGGTAGTCATACCAATACCTCCTTTTGCCACGGCAGTATGATAATCAAACAAATCCTGTGAGGGTTTATTGCCATAACACATATTTTCAAAAGCGGCAGAACGAATCGATCTGTTTCTTAAAGTCATTGGTCCGATTTGACACGGAGTAAAGATTTGAGATTCCATTTTTACATTGATTTTGATTAATTGGCAAAAATACAAAAATAAAAGTTCATAGAACAAAAATTTTTTCTATCTTTGCACGAAATTTTTAAGTAATTAAAATTTCATCATCATGTCGTTTATTGAAGATAGAGTACAATTGGAAGGATTAACCTTTGACGATGTTCTGCTTATCCCTTCTTACTCCAATGTTTTACCCAAAGAAGTTTGTCTTAAAACTCATTTCACCCGGAATATTGAATTGAACACTCCGTTCATTTCCGCTGCCATGGATACGGTTACGGAAGCAACCATGGCCATTGCCATCGCAAGAGAAGGCGGTATTGGCGTTATTCATAAAAATATGCCTATTGAAGAGCAAGCCAAACAAGTTGCTTCGGTAAAACGTGCGGAAAACGGCATGATCAACAATCCCATCACCATTCTTCCCGACAAAACCGTCGGTGACGCGCTGTCCATTATGGCAGAATATAGAATTGGCGGTATTCCTGTCGTGACGGAAAAAGGCATTTTAATTGGCATTGTTACCAACAGGGACTTGCGTTTTGAGAAAGACTTCAACAAGCGCATCGAGTTAGTGATGACCCGCGAAAACCTCATCACCACTTCCCGTTCCACCAATCTCAACGAAGCGGCCGACATTTTGCAACAGCACAAGATTGAAAAGCTGCCGGTCGTTGACGAGAAAGGCGTTTTAATCGGCTTAATCACCTATAAAGATATTACGAAGGCCAAAGACAAACCCAATGCCTGTAAAGATGCCCAAGGTCGTTTGCGCGTTGCCGCCGGCATTGGCATTTCAAAAGAAACCATGCCACGTGCCGAAGCATTGATTGAAGCTGGCGTGGATGCCATTGTATTGGACTCTGCCCACGGTCATTCAGAAGGTGTTTTGAATGCCCTCATTGAAGTCAGAAAACATTTTCCGAATGTTGACATCGTGGTTGGCAATATTGCCACCGGTGACGCGGCTATCCGTTTGGCACAAGCCGGTGCCGATGCCGTAAAAGTGGGTATTGGACCAGGTTCTATTTGTACCACCCGCGTGGTTGCCGGCGTGGGAGTACCGCAGCTTAGTGCCATTTATGAAGTATATAAAGCCCTGAAAGGCACAGACGTTCCGTTGATTGCCGATGGCGGAATCCGTTATTCCGGCGATATCGTCAAGGCCTTGGCCGCGGGAGCCAACAGCGTTATGTTGGGCGGTTTGTTGGCAGGCGTGGAAGAATCTCCCGGCGAAACCATTCTTTACAACGGACGTAAATTTAAGGCATACCGCGGTATGGGTTCCTTAGAGGCCATGCAACGCGGCTCCAAGGACCGTTATTTGCAAAATGATGTGGATGACGTCAAGAAGTTGGTTCCAGAAGGCATTTCTGGACGTGTACCGTTCAAAGGAAATTTATACGAGGTGATTTATCAAATGGCTGGCGGTTTGCGTGCCGGTATGGGTTATTGTGGTGCGGAAAATATCAGCGAATTGCATCACGCACAATTCTGCCGCATCAGCAACGCAGGCGTTTTGGAAAGCCACCCGCACGACGTGACCATCACCAGCGAATCACCCAACTACAGTAAAGGGAACTAAAAATTATTGATTTTTATGACCTTTGCATACGGAAATATATCCATTTCCGTCTTGTGAAAAGCTTGTTCATTTATCACGACGAAATATAAATTTTTCCCGTTACCTTTCTTCAAGAGAAAAGTAGCGGGAAATTTATTTTGAATAATATGAAATCTTCAGCAAGACTAAAAAGAAAGATTACATTCTCTTTTAATTGTCTTTGAAGGAAATTTTATCTTTCGTGATAAAGGCACCGGGAAACTGGTATTGGATGCGCATCAGGAAACGATACGCGTCGATACGGTTTTTGAAATTGCCCACCCGCACGCGAAAAGTCGGTTCCATATACGAAAGATACGCCGAAACATCCGGGAAGGAGGTGGTGAATTCATTATACACGTTTTGCGCGTTTTTGCGTGTGGACGACGCCACCAACTGTATTCTGTAGCCATCAATGCCTTTGATTGATTTCCACGCATTTTGGTGAGCTTGCTCAATCGTGTCAATAATAGGCTCTTTGTCGTACTGAACTTGACCTTGTCCATACAAAAAGACACTCAATCCGCAAAACAATATAATAAATAGAATCCGTTTCATTTTACAACACATCAATCGGCTGCAAAAATAATGAAAAACTTTCATAGTATGAGTGAAAATTACTTAAATTTCTCAAAGGTAGATTTTCTGCATTAAATAAATAAAAAGAGGATGACTTGAAGTCACCCTCTTTATGATGAGTAAAAATAACTTACTTATTATTTGTTGTGTTGGCAACCACCTTCGTGATGACCGCAGCCACCGTCATGTTGGCAACCGCCTTCGTGTTGACCGCAACCACCATCGTGTTGGCAACCACCTTCGTGATGACCACAACCTTCGTGTTTGTTGCAGCAAGGAGCATATTCATCCAAGAAAGCTTTTTGTTCATCCAAGCTCATAGTAGCCCAGTTGGCCAATTTGCCTTCCATTTCGGCTTTCTTAGCTTCGCATTCAGCTTTCTTAGCTTGCATTTCAGCCATACGGTTGTCAAAGCATTCTTTTTTCTTTGCGATTAATTCGGCTTTTCTTTCATCGGTTTGGTTTGCCCAATTTTCCCAATCAGCAACGAAAGCCTTTTCTTCTTCTGTCATTTGGCAGCAAGGTTCTTCAACAGCAGTTGAATCGATAGCTTCAGTTTCTTCAGCTTCAGCAGGTTTGTTGTTGCAAGATACGAAAACCAAGCAGCAAGCAGCAACTAATAACATTAATTTTTTCATTTTTTTGTTTTTTTTAGAGTTAATAATAAATGTTTTTTCTTTCAAAATTTGCAGCTGCAAAAGTACAATTTTTTTTTTATCTTTGCACTCGCAAATAAAAAATTAATACGAACCTTAAAAATACAATAATTATGCAGAAAAAAGGTAACAAATTCGGCACTCACCGCGTGATTGAACCGAAGGGTGTTCTTCCACAACCCGCCCAGAAGATTGACAACAACATGGACGAAATTTACGACAACGAGATTTTGATTGATGTTCAAACCTTGAACATCGATTCAGCTTCTTTCACTGATATCCACAACTATGCCAAACAGCAAGCCGGCGAAGGCGCTTCTGTAGAAAAAGTGATGGAAGAAGTTAAGAAAGAAATGTTGTTAAACGTTGAATTGCAAGGAAAACACCGCAATCGTCGTACTGGCTCCGGTGGTATGCTTCTCGGTAAAGTTGAAAAAATCGGTGACGCATTGAAAGGCAAAATCGATTTGAAAGAAGGCGACCGTATTGCTACCCTCGTTTCTTTGTCACTGACTCCTCTTCGCATTGACGAAATCCTTGAAATCCGTCCCGAAATCGACCAAGTGGACATCAAGGGTAAAGCTATTCTTTTCGAAAGCGGTATCTATGCAAAGATTCCTACCGATATGCCTGAAAAATTAGCTCTTTCAGCATTGGACGTTGCAGGTGCTCCCGCACAAACTGCCAAATTGTGCCAATATGGCCAAACCGTCGTTATCCTCGGTGCTGGTGGCAAGAGCGGTATGCTCTGCTGCTACGAAGCCAAAAAGCGCGTTGGTGTAACCGGCAAGGTTATCGGTATTGCCAACAGCCCAAAATCAACTCAACGTATCAAGGAACTCGGTTTCTGCGACATCGTTGAAAGTGCAGCCGGTATGACTCCTGTTCAGGTTTATGAACTCGTTGAAAGACTGACCAATGGTCACATGGCCGATGTCACCATCAACTGCGTGAACGTTCCAGATCAAGAAATGACTGCCATCCTCTGTACGAAAGATGACGGTATCGTTTATTTCTTCTCTATGGCTACCAGCTTCACCAAGGCTTCTCTCGGCGCAGAAGGTATCGGTGCTGATGTAAATATGATTATGGGTAACGGTTATACCAAAGGCCACGCCGAATTCACTCTTCAGGAACTCCGCGAAAGCCCAGAATTAAGAAAAATCTTCGAAGAACTTTACGCATAAGCTGAAGTTTCTTTATCATAAAAAAACGCAGCCTTCGGGTTGCGTTTTTTTTATGATTCAATTGGCTAAATAATGAATGATATTCTCAAAATCAATGCTGAACTTGCCATAACGGATACGAGAAAATTTGCCAACACACAAAATAGGACAACCAACTTTAATTCATCCTATCTTTTATGACTTTTTAAGCTGCAGCAATTCGCGTAAATGGACAATATAAATCCTGGAAACATTGAATTTTTCATTTTGCAGCCAAATTTCCTGGTTGTGTAGTCTGTTAATCTTAGTGAAATTGACCACTACCGACTTATTAACCCTGGCAAATCTATTAGCGGGCAAACGGTCATAAAACTTTTTTAGCGTAGAACGATAAAACAAAGACTGGCCATTTTCCATCGAGATTTGCAAACTATTGCCCACGTTCTTAACGTATTGAATATCGTCAAATATCAACTTATGCGAAATCTTCCCGATTTTAATAAACATATATTTATCGTTAGCCTCCTGCTCATTACCGAGATATTCAGATTTATCCTCCATTACAATGGGCGTTAGTGGCACACGCGGTTGATAGGCATTGGCGATTTTGATAATCTTTCCCAAGACGTCACAGAAATTCTGTTCGGCAATAGGCAAAGACAACACATCAAAATAAAGTTTTCTTTCCTCCACCGGCACCGATTTTGCCACAAGAACGACAAAGGGAGGCAAATTGACATTGGACATTGTCTTACAATAATCTTCGCTTACAAACAAGATATCAATGTTTTTTTGCGGGATTTTCTCCACCAATTCCATTTTATTCTTGATAATTAATGATATGTCAATACTGGATACATTTTTTAAATAAGCGAGCAACTGGGCTTCTGCGTCAGCGGAAGCAATACAAACAGCACTTGTCAGATTATTCATGGCAAAGGGGTTTAAGTTTTATAAAATTCTTTGCTGCAAATATATAAATAAATGCCTTTAAAAATTCTATTTTTATAAACAAAGTGCTATAAATGAATATTTTATATCAAATTTAACACATTTTGTTACGTTTGCGTTAAGTTTTTGTACAAGTGCGATTTTTTAATCAATTATTTATACAAAACAGTAGATTTTATGCTTGTCATATAGGACTACTTAACAATAAATTATCTTTCGTCATTCTTCTTGACTGTGGAAAAATGAAAAAATAAACCCCAACTATCGCATAAAGTATAGTCGGGGTAACCAAATCTATAAAATGGGAAAAGTTATTCTTAGTCTGGAATATCCTTGAAAAAATCCGACATATCGTTGTCTAAGTCAAAACTTTGGCGTGACTGTTGGACATCAAGATCTTCTTGTCTTTTGCCACGAAGTATCGCCGGTGTATTGACCAATTCATTGAAAAAGTCATTATCCTCGTAACGATAGGAATTGTCGCCAATTCGTTGTGGACCATATTGTTGCATCATATCTGCCGCAGGATTTTCAGCAACCATTACTGGTTCGAAATTGCTTGTTGCCTGTGGAAATTGGCTTGGGAAATTACCCGCTTGAGGCATTGACTCTTGGACAGCCATAACCGGTTGACGCATCACATTGGCACTATCAAAAATGCCGGTCAAATCATCAACCATAGTTGTCTGTTTCGGTTGATTGACACCAAAAATAGCAGCGGAATCATCGGTAAGCGTATTGATTGGTTCTTCCTTTACCGGCTCCACCATAGTCACTTCCTTTTTAACCTCCTGATTTTCGTGTTCATAATTGGTAATTATTACGGACAAACGAACCTTGGCACCCAAAGACTCGTCCTTGGCACGACCCCAAATAACGTCGGATTCGCTCGTTTTCAATTTATCAAATTGTTCGGTAAGTGCTTCTAATTCAGAAATCTTCAGATTTTCATCTGGACCATAACTAATGAAGAACAAGAAGTTTTGAGCCTTTGTAATCACATCTTCGCTCAATAATGGACAATTCAAGGCATCTGTAACCACCTGATCGATACGATTTGGACCTTCTGCCTCAGCCAAGCCGAGCATAGCGTGTCCGCTATTTTGCATAATCGCCTTAATATCATTAAAATCGATATTTTGGTCAGCATTCACCGTAATTAATTCGGCAATACATTTAACGGCATTTTTCAGAACGTCGTCGGCATGACCAAAACCTTCTTCCACGCCTTCATCGCCGTAATACTTCATGATTTTTTGATTTTTAACGACAATCAAAGAATCAACGTATTTTTCCATTTCAGCGATACCGGCTTCGGCATATTGTTCACGTTTTTTACCTTCGAACTTAAACGGGAAAGTTACAACGCCAATAGTGAGGATTCCCATTTCGTGGGCTACCTTTGCCACGACTGGTGCGGCACCCGTACCTGTTCCCTTACCCATACCGGCAGTAATGAACAACATCTGGGTTTCTTCACCAATAAATTCTTTGATTCTCTCGATGCTATGTTCGGCCAATTCGCGACCGATTTCAGGATTGGCACCGGCACCCAAACCAGTATCTCCCAATACCAGCTTAGAAGGAACCACATTGTTTCTCAAGGCCTGTTCATCGGTATTGCAAATAAGGAAATCCACACCAACAATACCATCGCTGTACATGTGCTTAACAGCATTGCCGCCGCCGCCACCAACACCAATTACCTTGATAATGGAATTATTCTGTTTTGTTCCGTAGTCTGGAGTAAAATCAATTCTGTCTCTCATATTTATAATTTTATTTTTTTATCTTAAATTAAGGTGAAAACTGAGTATAAGCACAAGATTAGGAAGTTTTGTCAACCAGTCCGCCCAAGAAATCATTAATCTTATTGGATATGAAATCATATTTTCGATTACCCGGGAAAAATGAAGATCCTTTAGAAGTTTTCTTTTCTTCCTTTTTCTTATTTGATTTTTGCTTTGGGGGTTCGGGTTTTCTTATAGGTTCTTCTTCCTGTTCTTCCATTTCAACCATTTCCCTTCCCCTTTCTTCAATACCATATTTCAATAAACCCAAGGCCGTAGCGTACATCGGATGTTTTAACTCGCTTGAGATATTGTGGACGAAACCAAATTCGGGTACACCAATACGAACGGGCTTTTGCAAGGTATATTGACACAATTCCTTAATGTGTTTAAGTGTCGCGCCACCACCGGTAAGCACTACGCCGGCGTTCAGCTTATCGGCATAACCAGAATCTTCGATTTCCTTTTTCACTTGGTCGAGAATGTCGTTTTGCACGCGCATATTGATAATCTTGGCCAAAAAGGTTTCATTGATTTGACGAGGAGGAACCGCATGAAATTGCGGAAGTGCCATATAATGATTGGCATTACTTTTCTCCACAATACAAGTACCAAAATTGACTTTCAGTTTTTCCGCCAACTCTTCTGTAATCTTGCAAACATTGGCGATGTCTTTGGTAATAATGCTTCCTCCGATAGGAATAACTTTGGTAAACACCGGGCTTCCACCATAGAAAATAGCCAAATCCGTGGTGCCGCCACCAATATCTACCAAGGCCACGCCCTGCTCTTTTTCTTCCTGACTCAAACAAGAAAGACCCGAAGCCACCGGTTCAAGTATAACTTTCTCGGCTTTCAAGTCCGCATTGCGAATACACATCAAGATCTTATTGATTTCAGCGGCATTTCCAGTAATAAGCTGATAATAACCTTCTATCAACTCGCCTAATTCGCCAACCGGTTCCGAAGTTTCCCTATTATGGTCGATAACGAATCGTTGAGGTATAACCGTAATAATCTGTTCGCCTGCCGGCACCGAGATATTATTGAGATCAGCCAACATCTGATCGATTTCATCCTGGTTAATGACAAAATTCTTGCCATTCAAGCGGGTAATGACGTGTTTGTATTCGATACTTTTAATATGGCGGCCTGCCACACCCACATAGACGTTGCGCACTTGAAATCCGTCTGCTCTATTTTCAGCATTTTGTTTGGATATGTTGATACCGTCCACCGTCTTGTTTATGTTATAGACCAAACCGTGCTGCACCCCTGTTGATTCGGCCTTTCCGTGACCGATAATGTCAATCTTGCCATCCGCGGTTTTGTAACCGATGATGGTGGCAATCTTGGTTGTACCAATATCCAGTCCAACTACCATATCCGGGGTTTGCGGCATTGTATCTTCTTCTGCTTTCATTTATAAATTTCTTTTTTTTGCGATTACTCGATTTTTATATCTTAAATCCAAAGTGGAATAAGCATCCATTCCCATATAGACCAATCCTTTTTGATAAGTTTGTTGCAAATTGAACAACTTTTCCTGTGCATTGGCCTCGGTTCCAAACACCACGATATGTCTTCCCACCGTAGGTACCAGCGTTACTTCGTTATGGGCATCAACATAAAGTTGGCGAAATTGAGCCCTATAAAATTCATCGTCATTGAGGCACGTGGCGATTTTATAGACTCGGGTTAAATTCCCCTTTCCTGACGCAATATTTTTCCCTCTGGCAAATGTTTCCGCAATCTTTCCGTTGGCCACCATCACGTTTTCCCTAACGGACATTGAAAAAGGAAGGAGATTGCCTTTTTCATCAACAAAATATTGGGAACCATCTTGGGCATATACGTGCAACAAGATATTTTTCAGGGTAACCTGAATTTTTAATTTCGTGCTGGAAAAGCGAACCTCATCCACACTTTCAACATAAGGATTTTGTTCAAGCAAATCGGCAATTTTTTCCAATTCAACGTCTTTCAAAGGAACGCCGACCGTAGGAATATTGTTTTGAGCAATGAGTTTGCAGATGTCACTATCGCAAATGGCAGGATATTCTCCCGCATATTGCACTTTGAAATCGTAACCGGAGCAAGGGCGCTTAGGCATTTGAATAGCCGCCAAAACAATGCCTACCACAATGGCAGCACATAATAAGACAGCAACTATAAACCGGAAAATTTTCACTTCTTTACTCCTTAAGGTTAGCGTACAAAAATAAAAAATTCTTGTGCGCCAAACCTCATCAGAATAAAGATATAATAAACAACTTAATGTTAATTAAAACGTACCTCCAAATCCCTATTTTGTAGGATATGGAATCACGATATCATCGCAATATTCGCAACGGTACGAACGTTTGTCTTTATCAACCAGGTGGAAAACGTGGTCAAAATAATGTTCAACGGAAGTAACGCAACGCGGATTTTTGCATTTGATAATGTTTCTTACCACTTGTGGCACTTCTAATTGAACTTTTTTTACGGATTTGCCATTATCGATGATATTGACCGTGATATTGGGGTCGATAAGACCTAAGAAAGTATAATCAATGTCGATAACGTTATTGATTTTGATGATATCCTTCTTGCCCATTTTTTTACTTGGGGCATTAGTAATCAAGGCAACATTGTATTCTGCCTTATCCAATTTCAAATAATTATACACTTGAAATCCGAAACCTGCTTTGATATGGTCGATGACAATACCTTTGTCAATACTAGTAATTTCTAACATAATTCTGTTTTTAATAAATTCCTAACAACTTCAATATCAATGCCATACGGACATACATACCGTTTTTGGCCTGAGCGAAATACTGTGCACGCGGGTCAGCATCAACTTCAACGCTGATTTCGTTCACACGTGGCAGCGGGTGAAGAATATACGTATCGGGGCGAGCGTATGCCATCTTGTCCATATCCAGGATAAAACGGTCCTTCAGACGGATATAATCTTCTTCGTTAAAGAAACGTTCACGCTGAACACGAGTCATATACAAGAAATCGAGTTGACCCATATAAGGTTCCATTTCCTGCACTTCCTGGAAAGGAATGCCCTTCTTCTTGATTACTTCTTCCCTAATATATTCAGGAACGCGCAATTCTTCGGGTGAAATCAGAATAAACTTCACGCCTTCATAATTGCTGAGGAATTTAATTAATGAGTGGACGGTACGACCGAACTTCAAGTCACCGCAGAAACCGTAGGTCTTGTTTTCCACATTGCCACGCAAACGCTCAATCGTCAGAATATCGGTCAAGGTTTGTGTCGGATGTTGATGTCCACCATCGCCGGCATTGATCAATGGCATGTGAATATAGTGACTTGCCACGCGCGGAGCACCTTCCTTGGGATGTCTCATAGCCGCGATATCGGCATAGCACTGAATCGTACGAATGGTATCGGCGATACTTTCGCCCTTGGCCGTCGAACTGGAATTGGGTTCAGAAAAGCCGATGACTTTCCCGCCAAGACGCAACATAGCGGCTTCAAAGCTAAAACGCGTACGGGTACTGGGTTCATAAAAAAGAGTTGCCAAGATTTTACCCTCACAACTCTTCCCAAATTTTTCTGGATTTTCAACAATTTGATGTGCCAAATCAAAAATTTCACGAAATTCTTCGCGGGTGAAATCCGAAGGGTCTATAAGGCATCTATTCTTTAACAAAATAAGGTCCTCCTATGATTTATTTTTGTTGTTATTATTTTATTGATTTCAATATGCCAATATTTGTGCAAAAATACGAAAAAAAACTTTTGTACGACATTTTTTTGCGATTTTTGATTTTTTATTTTACGCCGACCACTTTTTGCTTGTTCCATCGCTTACCTTGATGATTCCAAAAAGTAACTTTGACCACATATAATCCTGGAGTGACCAGATTCCCGTTATCATCTGTACCATCCCAGACACTGTACATCTCTGAACCACATAAAACATTGTCTTTCAATTTTCTAACCAATAATCCTTGGGAAGTATAGACCGATAAACTGAGTCTGTTTTCCAAATCCGAAAACGTACAGAAAATTTCAGTATAGTCGTCAAATCCGTCATTGTCTGGTGAAAAAATTTCGGGTTGCACGGTTAGATCATTTTTCTCCAAAAGGGCGGATGACATTTGAGAATTTTCGTAACCGGGCGTACCAAAATTCACATTGGCAGAAGCCGACTTCCAGCTTTGATCGTCCTGCGTATCACATTCATAACGAACACGTTCCAACGAAACACCATCCGTACTGGTCAGCATCTTATAGTGCATTTTCTCGTCATATTCAAATCTATCCAAATGATTCAAAGATAAATCGGTCAAATGAACCGCGCCGTGGGAATTCGCATACGGCGGCAAAGAGTCACACTGTAAAAGCGTCTTTTTATCTAACGGATAATAATGATTGTACGTCAATTGCTTATTTTTACACAATGCCACCATTTTTTGTGGAAACAATTGATAACCATCACTTTGTGCAATCGCAGTCTTTTCGGGCAATTCTCCCAAGCCGTTTCCAACCTTAATTTTCTTCAAGTCTATAATAAAAGATGAATTATTATAAATTTCAACATAATCCGCGTCTTCGTTTGAAGGAGAATCGAACAGTATCTCATTAATTATCAAATCATTATTGGAAGGAATCTCATCTATGCCAAACATAAGCATATTGCCCAACGGCAAAATATTGCCCGCACAATCACACACGGAATCAATAATGGAAAGCTGGTAAACCGTTCCTTTACGCAATGACTTATCAAAAACAATGTCCACCGCATTATAAAAAGGTGTCACCATAGACAAAGACAGGACTTGCAAATCACGATCAACAGAAAACACCGGATGATAATGAATTAGAGAAACCGTTTCGGAAAAGAAAACCCTTATCTTGTTGGTATCCAATACAGTTGCTGTTACCAACAAAGGAGATTCGTAATCAGGATTTACCGTTGCGATGGAATTGACACGGCCCGGTGTTCCGCCCATATCGTCAACGGAAGAATCCCAATTTTCGCCATTTCCGCAGGGATTGTTGGCATCCATCATTTCCAGCGACCAACCACCCTCTTTTTTGACCGCCGTTCGATGCCAATCATTACTAAACTTTATCGCATATATCACTTCATCATACGAATTATACAAAATTAGATCCTGCCCTCCATCCGTAATGCTCAAGGACGAAACGCCGACCGTATTTTCACAAAAATCACGCATAGCGGCCACATTATTTTCCGCCACGACCACCGCAAAACCACCTTGAGAAAGCAAAATCTCCGGCAAAGATTTCAGCGTTTTTCCCACCTGCAGTTTCCATCCCGACAAACGGACTTCCCCTTCCACCCTGTTTTGCAACTCTACATACTCCACGGCCGGCAACAAGACCGTGGGCATCGGATCGGCCATTATTTCGCTGATGATCACATCATTCCTTTTGATTTTATGACAAAAAAAGGTCAATGTGGTATCTGCCATCACATTTCCTGCTAAATCACGAATGCCACTCACCTGCAACATATATCTCTGGTCTTCAACAAATTGATAGGGAAAGAAAAGCATCACCTGTCTATAATCAGGAAAAATATATTCACAAATTAGCGGACTGACATCAATTCCGGGAATATGATAATGAACTGAACTTAACGCCGTTTCATCGACAATTTCAGAAAAAACAAGCGATACGGTTTGAAAATCATCATTCCCATAACAAGACTGCAATACGGGGCAAATACTATCAATCAAAGCAGGACCAACATAGATATTGTCAAAAATGAACTTGTTCGCATTACTGCTGGTGTATTTACAATAAATTCCTGCAAAATTTGCCTCCGTAGTCTTATCAAAAAACGTATCCACCTGCATTCGATACCAACCGATTTCCGAGTTGTCAATCCACAAACTCCAACGATTTTCAACAGTTTTCAATATTTTTACCTGCAAGTCAAAATTATTGGCAATCATCGCATCAGGACCACGCATCACAGATGTGGTTTGACCATTTTCCACATAAAACAACTCTATCGCGTCTTGCGCCAAATTTTCGCCAAATTGCAGATAAAATCCCGTCAAACTATCTGATTTTATATCCGCCACATTAGACAAAAGATAAATTCTCGCAAAATTATTATTGGAAGGTGCGAAATCCAGTTTAATTTTGAAATACCATTCAATATCCTGATTCCACACCTCCAAACTATCTAACGAGAACACCACAGCAGATATTCCCGTTTGAGACGCATTTAACTGCAATTGATTGTTAGTGTTGATCTTAAAATCTGATGTATCTCCAATCCAGGGCGGATTAGCGGACAAATTGCCATCGGAAAAATCATCGTTTACCTGTGCGGAAAGCGTAATATTCACGCACAAACACATTAAAAGCCAAGCCATCTTTTTCATCGGATAGTAGATTAAGTTATTTTTTAGTTTATTGATTTTGCAAAAATAGTATCTTTGCAGAATAAAAAACATCGTTGTTAATAACTTTTTATAAATTTTGAAAGAAAATGAAAATAGCATTAGTTGGAGCCACCGGATTAGTCGGAAGTGTAATGTTAAAGGTCTTGGAAGAACGCGGATTTGGGAGCAATGAACTGATTGCCGCCGCCTCATCGAAATCGGTAGGAAAGAAATTGACTTTCGCCGGTCGCGAAATCACCGTGATAAGTGTTGAGCAAGCCATTGCGGAGAAACCCGACATTGCTATTTTTTCAGCAGGCAGTGGCGCTTCGTTGCAATATGCACCGCAATTTGCCGCCCAAGGCACCTACGTCGTGGACAATTCTTCGGCGTGGCGTTACGAGAAGCACATTCCACTTATCGTGCCGGAAATCAATGGTGACGTCATCACTGCCGACGACCACATCATCGCCAATCCCAACTGCTCTACCATTCAAATGGTTTTGGCCTTGGCTCCATTGCATAATCAGTTCAAAATCAACAGATTAGTTATTTCAACCTATCAATCTGTAAGCGGGACAGGAGTAAAGGCCCTCAACCAACTTTTCAAAGAAAGGGAAGGTCAAGACTGCGAGAAGGCATATCCTTACAGAATAGACTTAAATTTATTGCCTCACGGCGGCACATTTGAAGACAACGGCTACACCACCGAAGAGATGAAACTGGTAAAAGAAACCCGCAAAATCCTTCGTGACGACAGCATTCGCATAACGGCCACCGTAGTTAGAGTTCCCGTCACGGGAGGACACTCAGAAGCCGTAAACATTGAATTTGAAAAAGACTACGAACTATCGGACATTTATCGCTTATTGAACGAAATGCCCGGAATCAAAGTCATTGACAATCCTGCCAACAACGAATATCCAATGCCTTACTTCGCCAAGGACAAAGATGAAGTTTTCGTAGGGAGAATCCGACGTGACGAATCTCAAGAAAAGGCACTAAACATTTGGGTTGTCGCCGACAATCTTCGCAAGGGTGCCGCCACCAATGCGGTTCAGATTGCCCAACTGCTTTGCCAAAAGGGATTTGTAAAATAATTTTACATCACCAACTTGAAGCCCACACCGTGCACGTTGATAATCTGCACGGAAGGTTCAGTGACAAAATACTTGCGCAACTTGGTAATATACACATCCATACTACGGGCATTGTAATAACTATCATCGCCCCAGATTTTCTTCAGTGCAAAACCACGCTCAAGGACTTCATTCTTTTTATTGATAAGCATGATCAACAATTCCGTTTCGCGCGTGGTCAGTTTTTTCTCTTCGCCCTGAATATTCAAGGTTTGGCGCATCGTATCAAAAGTAATGCTGCCCAAATTCACCACGGTAGGGGTTTCGGTGTCGTCAGACTGTGCGGCACGACGCAACAAGGCCTGGATACGGGCCAACAAAACTTCCATCGTGAACGGCTTGGTCACATAATCGTCTCCTACAGACAATCCTTCAATGATATCTTCCTGCTGATTCTTGGCAGTAAGGAAGATGATAGGCATTTTGCTATCCAACTTACGGATTTCTCGAGCCAGGGTAAAACCGTCCTTCAGTGGCATCATCACATCCACCACGCAAATGTTATAATCATCCGCACAAAACATATCGTAAGCCATTTCTCCATTGCTGGCGTGACCCACCTCGTATCCCTTGGCTTCCAGATAGGTAGTCAATACTTTTCCTAAATTTACATCATCTTCCGCTAATAAAATCTTAATCTGCTTATCCATAACATTATATTTTAACAGGCAAAGATACGATAAAAGTACTGCCTTGATCTATTTTACTTTTTACCGTGATATTTCCATGGTGCAAAGATACAATTTTTTTAACATATCCCAAACCCAAGCCAAAACCTTTTGTATCATGCAAATTTCCCTGAGGAACACGATAAAACTCATTGAAAATCTTCTTAATATGCTCTGGCGCAATGCCAATTCCGTTATCCTGGACTTCAATAATAAGATTTTTGGTGTCATTAAATGTCCTTACCTCAATGGTGGGATTTTTGGGAGAATATTTAATGGCGTTTTCAATTAGATTAATAATAACATTTTCAATATGAATCGGATCGGCAAAAATGCGATGAACCGGTGCATCTAACTTCAACGAAATACTTCCCATATTGCTTGAAACCTGCAAAGAAATACTTTTCGTGATTTTATTGATTAATTCATGCACATCAACCAAATCAATGTTCATTCGCAATTGTCCTTTGTTGAGTTTGGCGATGAGCAAAATATTGGCCACCATATTTTCGAGCCGATTATTCTCATCCTTGATAATCGAGACATACATCTGATTCATTTTGTCATCCACGCTTACATCACCCATAGCCTCGCAAGCCAGCGAAATGGTGGCGATGGGCGTTTTAAATTCGTGTGTCATATTATTAATAAAATCATTTTTGACATCCGACATCTTTTTTTGTCGATATAAAGCAGTCAAAGTGGCCGCACAAATGACGATAATGATGATAATAAAACAGACAATCAAAATAACAATCGTACTCATACGTTGAAAGAAAATGCTTCTTTCTGAAGGAAAAACCAAGACGAGGTAATGCGGCGCAATGAATTTATCATTGGATTTTAATTTGAATATATACTCGCTCTGCAAAATTTTATCTTGTTGCACATAACGTGGTTCAACGACAAAATTCGACGTATAGGCGTTATATAACGCAAAATCAAAAAAGCCGGTGATATTTTCCTCCGCAAGTGCTTCTTTAATGATTCGGTAAAGAAAATCTCGATTTAGCAACTGTCGGTCACTACTGTCCATTTCCACCCATTTTTTCTGCAATTTCATTTCAGAATTTGCACCACCCACGGCTGAGGTCCACAAATTATCATATTCCTGAATAGAAGACAAATAGTTGGTGTCAAAATATATGGTATCGACCACGGCATAAATCGTATTATCCTGATTAAAATCGAAAGTGGTATTAATAATACCTATAGGTCGCCGGGTGGCCGAATCCAGGTAAAACCGGTTCGTAAACTTTTTGTACACGGTAGAAATGGGCACGGAATCGGGATCCAACTGATGAATAGAAGAAAACGCGATCGTGTCATTTTTCAAGGTGGCGTCGATTTTATTGACGACCCCTTCTCCGGCAATCAAAACCTCATTCACGAAGATGCTCCGCTGCACTTTTTCAGCTTCTTTATAAAGTTGAAAGATAGCAAATACAAGCAGGATAGCAATGCAACCCAAAAAAATTGAAAGAGGTATTAAGAGTCGTTTTCTCATAATTCACATTTTAGAAATGCAAAAGTACATATTTTTGTAATCGCTCATCAAGAAAATATCTTCAGTTTTAATCGAAAACAATAATTTTTGTAATTTTGCCGCGTATTTATTTATGAATTTAAACAGAATTACAATGACTGATTACGAATTGAAGTACAAAATTGCCGATATGACATTGGCAGAATGGGGTCGCAAAGACATCGAAGTTTCCCAAAAGGAAATGCCTGGATTAATTGCATTACGTGAAAAATACGGTGATTCCAAGCCCCTTAAGGGAGTGCGTATTATGGGTTCTCTTCACATGACCATCCAAACGGCCGTGTTAATTGAAACTTTAGTACATTTGGGTGCCGAAGTGCGTTGGTGCAGCTGCAACATTTTCTCAACGCAGGATCACGCCGCCGCCGCCATCGCAGCCACGGGAGTTCCCGTTTTTGCTTGGAAGGGCGAATCCTTGGAAGAATATTGGTGGTGTACCAATCAGGCCCTGTCTTTCCCTGGAGGAAAAGGTCCTCAACTTATCGTTGACGACGGTGGTGATGCCACCTTATTGATTCACACAGGATACAAAGCGGAAGAAGATCCTTCCATTTTGGACAAAACACCGTCATCTCAGGAAGAAGGCGTTATATTGAACACGCTCAAGGAACTATTAAAAGAAGATCCACAACGTTGGCATCGTATGGTGAAAGACATCAAGGGCGTTTCGGAAGAAACCACCACGGGCGTGCACCGCTTGTATCAGATGATGGAACGCAAAGAATTACTGTTCCCCGCCATCAATGTCAATGACTCTGTAACGAAATCAAAATTTGACAACAAATACGGCTGCCGCGAATCCTTGGCCGACGGCATCAAACGTGCCACAGACATTATGTTGGCCGGCAAAGTAGTGGTAGTATGCGGCTACGGCGACGTAGGCAAGGGTTGTGCCCAATCTATGAAATCGTATGGCGCCCGTGTCATCGTTACCGAAGTGGACCCCATCTGCGCACTTCAGGCCGCTATGGAAGGTTTTGAAGTCAAAACCGTGGAAGACGCTTTGGATGAAGGCAATGTTTACGTTACTTGCACCGGCAACTGCGACATCATTACCGTTGATCACCTCAACCGAATGAAAGACCAAGCCATCGTTTGCAATATCGGCCACTTCGACAACGAAATCCAAGTCAGTGCCTTTGAAGCCCAAACTCAAATCAAGAAACGCACCATCAAACCACAGGTAGATGAATACATCTTCCCCGACGGCCATTCCATCTTCATCTTGGCAGAAGGCCGCTTGGTAAACCTGGGCTGCGCTACCGGACATCCTTCCTTTGTAATGAGCAACTCCTTCACCAACCAAGTGATGGCCCAATTGGATTTATGGAAACACGATTACGAAATCGGGGTCTATAACCTTCCCAAAAATCTTGATGAAGAAGTGGCACGACTTCACTTGTCAAAAATTGGGGCGAAACTCACCCAACTAACTCAAAAACAAGCCGATTATATTGGTGTTCCCGTCAACGGACCATTTAAAAGTGATTTATATAGATACTAAAAATACTTGTTATTTTAAAGTATTTAATATTATTTGAAAAAATTACCTTACCTTTGCAAACTCATTTGACGTTTTTTGCTCAAGTCAAATGAGTTTGTTTTTTTTGATTCAAATAATTATAAATCAAATACATATATTATGAAAAAAGTATTATCATCATTGGCGTTACTGCTGTTTCCTGCATTTATTTTTGCCAGCGAAGCGGATCTTACGCTGCCAAACTTTTCTGATGTTACCTTTTTTAATGGCAGTGTAACTGCCAAAGCTTTGTTGCTATGGGGCTCCATCATCGTAATTTTAGGATTAATTTTTGGCTTGTTCCAAGCTTTGAGAATCAAAAAATTTCCTGTTCACACCTCTATGCGCAATGTCGCCAACACCATCTATACCACTTGTAAAACATACTTGCTGCAACAAGGAAAATTCCTGCTTATCCTTTTTGCCATCATTGGCGCCATCATTATTTTCTATTTCGGCGTACTCAGTGGCAAAAGTGTCCCGCAAGTCTTATTGATTTTATTGTGGACTATTCTTGGCATTTGCGGTTCATACGCCGTAGCCTGGTTCGGCATTCGTATCAACACCTACGCCAACTGCAGAACTTCCTTTGCCTCTTTACGCGGCAAGCCCTGGGATGTGGTTTCCTTGCCATTGCAATCAGGTATGAGTGTAGGTTTGTTGCTCATCACCATCGAATTAATTATGATGTTGATTATCTTACTATTCATCCCTGCCGAAAGTGCCGGTGCTTGTTTGATTGGTTTTGCCATTGGTGAATCCTTGGGTGCGAGTGCATTGCGTATCGCCGGTGGTATTTTCACCAAAATTGCCGATATCGGTTCCGACTTGATGAAGGTTATCTTTAAGATTGGGGAAGATGATCCACGTAACCCTGGCGTTATTGCCGACTGTACGGGCGACAACGCAGGCGACAGCGTTGGACCTACCGCCGACGGCTTCGAAACTTACGGTGTTACCGGTGTTGCTTTGATTTCTTTCATCATCTTAGTCTTAGGAGGAAATATTGAAACCCAAGCCCTTTTAATCGCCTGGATTTTCGCGATGCGTATTTTAATGGTGTTCACTTCTGTTTTATCATACGGCATCAACCACGCTATTTCTACTGCCAAATATAAAAACTCCAAGAATTTCAATTTTGAAAACCCATTGACTTCCTTGGTATGGATTACTTCCATCATCTCCATCGTCGTTACTTTCTGCATCAGCAACTTATTATTGACCAACAACTCTGTAGCCGACACTTACGGTCCAGACTTGTGGTGGCGTTTGGCTGCCATTATCAGTTTCGGTACTTTGGCCGCTGCCATTATTCCTGAAATCACAAAGGCATTCACCAGTTCCAACAGCCGTCACGTACAGGAAGTGGTAACCGCATCTCGCGAAGGCGGTGCTTCCCTGACTATCTTATCTGGTATGGTTGCTGGTAATTTCAGCGCATTTTGGAAAGGCTTGATTATGGTCGGCTTAATGTTAGGTGGCGTTGTCGTAGCTTCTAACGGACTTGAAATTTTCGGTGAATATTCTTCCATTTTCGCCTTCGGTTTGGTTGCATTTGGTTTTCTGGGTATGGGTCCTGTTACCATTGCGGTTGACAGTTACGGACCAGTAACCGACAATGCCCAATCTGTTTTCGAATTATCTCAAATCGAACAAATTCCAAATATTTCTTCTGAAATCGAAAAAGAGTATGGCTTTACCCCTGATTTCGAAATGGGTAAGTATTATCTTGAAGCCAACGATGGTGCCGGCAATACTTTCAAGGCCACGGCCAAACCCGTATTGATTGGTACTGCCGTAGTTGGTGCCACCACTATGATTTTTGCCATCATCTTATTACTGAAAAATGTTGGATTGCTCCAATTAAGTTTGACTGACGCTCCTGTCATCCTTGGTTTTATTACGGGTGGTGCCGTTATCTATTGGTTCAGTGGCGCTTCTATGCAAGCCGTTACCACGGGTGCCTACCGTGCCGTTGAATTCATTAAGAAAAATATGAATTTAGACAAAGATGAAGCAGATATTGAAGATTCCAAGACCGTGGTTCGTATTTGTACCAAATACGCCCAACAAGGTATGTGGAATATTTTTGCCGTCATTTTCTGTCTCACATTGGCATTTGCCTTCTTCGATCCCAACTTCTTTGTGGCATACTTGATTTCCATCGCCGTATTTGGCTTATTCCAAGCTATTTATATGGCCAATGCCGGTGGTGCCTGGGACAACTCCAAGAAAGTGGTGGAAGTTGATTTGAAAGAAAAAAATACCGACTTGCACGCTGCTACCGTTATCGGTGACACCGTTGGTGATCCATACAAAGACACTTCTTCTGTGGCTTTGAACCCCATCATCAAATTCTCTACCTTATTTGGTATGTTGGCAGTGGAAATTGCCATTGGTATGAAATTGTCAGACACCGCCATTGACTATACCCCATACATTGGTGCAATCTTCTTCATTGTTGGCTTAATTTTCGTGTATCGTTCTTTCTACGGTATGAGAATTAAAAAATAATCTCTCATGAACAGATTCAAACTCCTATTGATTTTACTGCTTTTCTTGCCTTGGATGGTTTACGGACAATCCATCAAGCCAGGGAAAGATTACGTTGATTCTTCCACTACGATGGTATGGACAGAAGTAAATATGTCCTGCCAATTCCCTGTGGGAGCACTGCACGATTTATTCAAAGTCAATGGTAGTGTTGGAACTGGCGTCACAGTCAAGACAGTATCCAATTGGACCTTCGGTATCAGAGGAAACTACTGTTTTGGCGGAAAAATGAGAAACAACGAAATCTTAGACCTGCTCAAGGACCACAACGGCTATATTTACAATTCAGATGGTTCCAACAATAAAAAAGACGTCGAAAACGAAATAGAAGGTCGTTATTGGTACGTTACGGCCGGCTTTGGTAAAATTTTTGCCTTAGACCGTTGGAAAAATTCCGGAATCTGGCTATGGGCAGACTTTGGTTTTGCCCAACATAAGGTATATTTGGGCAGCCAAGTATCTGACAATGTGCCATTACTACAGGACAATTATCGAAAAGCCTTCGACCGTCGCTCTTCCGGTTTCACGATGTCACAATCCATTGGATACCTCTTTATTCACCGTGTCCGGGTTGCCAGTTTTTATGTCGGGTTGGAATTTCGGGAAATGTGGACCAAGCCAGACCGCAATTATATTCTCGGCGTTGGACCGACAGAAGGCACCCCGTATCGCTTCAGCGGACTGTTTGGCATCAAGGCGTCGTGGCTGATTCCACTTTACGAAAAGAAAAAAGTATCGACATTCTATACTTACTAAGATGAGATTTCTATATTCTATCGGAATACTATTTTATAATGCAGCAATTCACCTTGCTGCATTATTTAATTACAAGGCACGGCAATGGGTGCAAGGCCGCCGGCATTGTTTTGACTTTTTACAGGAAAAATGTCAAGGCAAAGAACACATTGTTTGGTTTCATTCGGCTTCTTTAGGCGAATTTGAACAAGGGAAACCTTTGATGCAATTATATCGCACACAACATCCCGAATGCACGATCTTAGCCACTTTTTTCTCTCCTTCAGGATATGAAATCAAGAAAAATGATCCAACAGCGGATATTGTTTGCTATCTGCCCATAGATTCTCCCCACAACGCCAAACGCTTTATTGCTATCACCCACCCCGAAAAAGCCATCTTCGTCAAGTATGAATTTTGGTTCAACTATATGCATCAACTGAAAAAGAACGACATTCCTTTCTATTATATCTCGGCAATATTCAGACCATCACAATACTTTTTTAAGCCTATCGGACGCTGGTTTGCACAGCAGCTTGCCACCTGCTCCTATTTCTTTGTTCAAAATAATGAGTCTAAAAAACTATTAAATTCCATTCATATTGATCAAGTTAAAATTGCCGGAGACACCCGTTTCGATCGCGTTTACGACATTGCCAACCAAAACTACGAATTGGATTTTGTGCGCCAATTTGCTGGGAACGACAGCAAACTCATCATCGCGGGAAGCAGTTGGGAACCTGACGAAAAACTTCTCAAACAACTATTGGAAAAATTACCGGAAAACTATAAGCTGATATTGGCGCCTCACGTAATTGACGCAAAACATATTGAACAAATCAAGGAACTTTATCAGGATTTCCCCACAATATGTTATTCTGAAAAAGGACAAAAAAACTTATCCTCTTATCGCGTTTTGATTATTGATACTATTGGTATATTAAGTAAAATATATAAATATAGTTACATATCTTACATTGGTGGAGCTTTTGAAACGGGATTGCACAATATTTTAGAAGCTGCCGTCTTTGGCGTTCCCTTATTTTTTGGTCCGCACTACAGCAAATTCAACGAAGCGGTACAATTAGTGGCATTAAAAGGTGCTTTTTCCATTAATACTTATGAAGAAATGCTGCAAAAATGCGAACTATATGGACAAAACCAAGATGCATACGCTGCCGTATGCCATATTTGCAAATCCTTTGTTCAAGAAAACCTGGGAAGTTGTCAAAAAATAATGGAAATAATAGGATAATTAGAAATTAACCTTAAATTTTCAATTCGTCTTGCAGTATTTTGACAACAAAGTCAGATTATGCCTTTCTTTTTTCAATTTCTTCGTGAATTTTTGAGGCCATTTCAAAATCCTCGCATTCAACGGCACCTTCAAGAAGATGTTCCAATTCTTCCATTGACATTTCTTCCAATTTAGCCGAAATATACTTGTCATAATTTTCATCCGATAAATTAATGTCATCTTCTTCCGGCTCCTCATTTTCCATCAGATTTTTGACTTCGTCAATATTATCTGAGAGATAATTATCTAATATATCCTCGTGAATATAAATCGGGATATGCCACTTTAAAGCCAAAACCACGGCATCAGACGTACGGGAATCTATGACCAGCAACTCTCCGTTTTCACGCCGCATATTAATATTGGCATAAAAAATACCTTCTTCAAATTTATGGATTTCCACATTTTCAGCTACGATGTTACACGCATCAGACAATTGGAGAAACAAATCGTGAGACGTAGGCCGTTTGGGCTTCATCTTGCTCATTTCCAACACAATGGCACGTGCCTCGTTCATCCCGATAACAATAGGAAGCACTCGATCCCCTTGGCGTTCTGTCAACACCAACGCAAAAGCTTCAGAAGGGCTTTGAGCATTGCGGATATCGGAAACTTCAAGTTCAACCATAAATCTTGGAATTAATTTTTGGAAGATATGGTATTGAGATTATGCTTATACTTAAAAATAATGGCAAACAAGATAGCAACCACCATAGCGTATGCGGCAAAAATATCCCAAACTGTCGTCCAATTTCCAACTAAATAACCGTCACTCCAAACACAATATCGATTAACCACCCATTGTGCTACCAGTGTGCCAATCGTAGCTCCCACGCCATTGGTCATCAACATAAACAAACCCTGGGCCGAAGAACGGGTATCCTTGTCGGTTTCCTTATCCACAAACAACGAACCGCTGATATTGAAAAAGTCAAAGGCCACACCATAAACAATCATTGAAAGGATAAAGAGCCACACGCCGCTGCCGGGGTTTCCGAGTCCGAAGAATCCGAAACGCAAAACCCAGGCGAACATTGCAATCAGCATGACCTTCTTAATGCCAAATTTACGCAAGAAGAAGGGAATCAGCAAAATGCACAAAGTTTCGGACACCTGTGACAAGGACACCAAAATATTGGCATGCTGCACGCCGAAAGTATCGGCATATTCGGGATTAGCACCGAAACTCGCGATAAAAGGATTGGCAAAACCGTTGGTAATCTGCAAAGAAACACCCAAAAGCATAGAAAAAACAAAGAAAATCGCCATCTTTTTCTGCTTAAAAAGTGAAAATGCCTTCAAACCCAGTGCTTCAGACAAAGATTTTGTTTCGGAAGCAGTTGAAATTGGGCATTTTGGCAAGGTAAACGAATAAATGGCCAACACCAAACCAATACAGCCGCTCAGCACAAACTGCTTGGAGGAAGTTTGGAATCCCAACAAATCAACCGCCCACATAGAGCAGATAAAGCCAACCGTGCCAAAAACACGAATCGGAGGAAATGCTTTCACCGTATCGTAACCTTTCTGGTCCAAAGCATTGTAAGCCACTGAATTAGACAGAGCCAAAGTAGGCATATAGAAAGCCACGCTTATGGTATAAAGCGTAAACAATATCGAAAATTGAACTTCAGTACCTGTGGCGATACCATAATAGCCAGCTGCGATCAACGAGGCACCGGCAATGGCATGGCAAATTCCCAGCATTTTTTGGGCAGGAATCCACCTATCGGCAATAATGCCAATCAATGCCGGCATAAAAATGGAAACGATGCCCTGGATGGAGTAGAAAAGTCCAATTTTTCCGCCCATTCCGTAAGGTCCCAAATAGCGGCCCATACAAGTAAGATACGCTCCCCAAACGGCAAATTCGAGGAAATTCATTATTATCAGTCTGACTTTCAAATTCATAACTTCAAAATTAATACAACAAATAATTTGGCAAAGTTACAAGAATTTACTGAAATACCCAACATTCAATTTGATTTTTTGATTTTTCCAAAATAAAATCTCACCCCAGGCAACATTTTTCATTTTTTATCGTCTATATAATAAACAACCCCACTTATGTCTTAACATTTCAACACACAATATTATGAAAAAACACTTTACCCTTATTTTCACGTTATTCCTGCTTCTCCTCCAGATTCCCGCCTCCGCCCAGGGCGAATGGAAGTGGGCCAACTACTGGACGGGCAACGACGACCTGTTGAATCCATCTCACGCATATAACTATGTGGTGCGCACCGCCTTTGATGATGACGGAAACGTTTATGTTTTCGGCAGCTTTGGCGGAAATGCCTTTCTGTATGACCAAAACCAGGAAATCAGATTCTCCGACAATCCCATTATTGAGTCTAATAGTTCTCCAGGCAATGTTTTGGCAAAATTCAACGCGCAAGGTGACTTGCTTTGGTATAAGTTTATCAAAAGCACAAATGGCGATTGTCTTCCGTATGATATGGTTATCAAAGACAGTGTCATTTTAATTGCTGGTGAATATAGTTGGACCTATGCTCTGAACAAACCGTTTTGGTTTTTTGACACGCTTATCACAGTGCAAACAGCACTTTCATATGGGAATGGAGCCTACCAACCTCCATTCACTTTTGGCAATTACTCTTACTTTGTTTATTTTGACCCTAATGGCGATATCATTCAAAAACATTTTGTACAAACCAAATCGAGAGAATGCTATGGGAATACGCATGCAATAGCTCCACTAGGAAGCAGGTTTATAGGAGGCTATCCTATTTGTATAGATAACGACAACAACATCTACATCGCAGTAAGTATGCAATACGAAGGCAATGAATCTGACCCTTACGGCATAATAATAGATTGTGACACCGCAAATATGTATAACATATATTTGCCAGGCAACTATTGTGGTTTGTCTCTAAACAATATTATGTTATATAAATTCGCTCCAGATTGGAGGTTGGTTTGGGGGAAACCATTGGTCCATCATACCGAAGGATTGTCCCCTGCAATCCCCACAGATACGGTGAATCCAAGTTTTAGGCCTTTTGTCGGGGGTATGAGCATTGATAATCATGGTAACCTCTATGTGTCTGGTTATTTAATGGATATGTGGATAACTGATCAATACAACCAATACCCAATGTATATTTATTGGGACAACACACATCGTGCAATCATAGATGATCATGGGTTGGCATTTTGCCTGCCCTTTATAGTAAAATATGATTCTGCGGGAACGGTGCAATGGTCGAATCAGGCTTTTATGAAACACGCACCCACGGCGACATGGTACAATAAGA
Source organism: Bacteroidales bacterium (assembly GCA_024400755.1). Classification (GTDB taxonomy): domain Bacteria; phylum Bacteroidota; class Bacteroidia; order Bacteroidales; family WCHB1-69; genus RUG11690. The sequence continues at coordinate 68,334 of JAKSMG010000003.1, forward strand.
TATACTGGACAGACAACTGTGTCACAGAAAACAGTGTTTATCTTTTGGGGGATACAAGAGTATCAGAAGGTTATAGTTCTTTATTCTATTTTGACAATGAAAATAATGACATGGATATTTCCCAATCATCATGCTATTTTGTCAGATTTAATAGAGAAAATGGAGGTTTTGAAAACAGTGGGGTTTCCCCCGGCGAAAAAACTTGTTTTGGTTCAGGGGAAACAGCTAAGCCTGCTGTTGTTAACAATCATCTTTTATGCTTGTCCAAAGATTTTTTCAACAGATATTTCATTTTAGGACAATTCAATACGAATGGCACATTTAAAAAAGGAGATACGATTGTAAACAATAGTGGTACAATGTCCGCTAATCAAGGAATTGTCTTAAACGAAACGGGATATCTTTTGAATAGTTTTATTTCAACTCAAGACCTGACTTTCGGCAATGACCTCACCCTCAATTTTGACGACCACCAACACAGTCACGCTGTTGTCGCATTACGTTACGACCCGTCCATCTTGGAACCCTACCCCGAAGACTCCACGGGCATTGCAGACCGTGGAAGTCTTAGCCGTGCGGTGGTGCGCGCGTATCCCAATCCCACCACGGACAAGGTGACGGTGGAGGTGATGATGCCCCTTGAGGATGACGAAATCTATTTGGGAGACGTCACCACCAATTACAATATGGAGCGTGTCACGGTCACTGACCTCACGGGGAAAGTGGTCTTGCAGCGCGCCGTGAGCGGCACCCGTGCGGAACTGGACTTCAGCGCCCTGCCCGCCGGCACCTACATCATCACCGCAAGCGGCGAGATGGGCCAGTGGGAAGGAAAGGTGGTGAAGAAGTGATGAGGGTTCAGGGTTTAGGGTTCAGGGTTTAGATGGGTGACAACGTAAATCCCGGGCCTCCGTAGGGACGCAATTCATTGCGTCCGCTGGGATGTTGCGATTCATTGCGTCCGCTGGGATAATGGTGGCCAGCATATAGAGCCCTTTCTCCGTGAAAACTTTCGGCAACTGAGGAGAAAATCGTAATTTTTCAAGGTGGTGGAAATTTTCCACCACCTTCGTTTTCTCTATAGGTGCCAATTGAAAAATATATCCATTTGGAAATTTCTCAAGGAAATCGGCTCAAATTTTGGCGAATTCAAAAAAATACCGGTGAATTTTAAGCCGATAATCAAAAAATATTCATATTTTTGTGCCGATTTTTGTTTTACACAATTATGAATAAAACCAAAACAACTCTTCAATTTTTGGACAAATTTAAGACTTTGAAAACAAACACGACCATAAACCATTTTTCATTTTCATCAACCTGTTTTACAATGGATACCAATGCACATTTTCGTTATCCAATAGTTTTAAAAGTACTTTTTGCAATTTTCATTTACTTATTGACTTTTACAGGTTTTGAACCTGATCTTGCTCCAGGGCTTGACGCCTCTTATGTTTGGGGACTTAATTGGTTGTTCGCCAACGACTATTCTACCTTATTGCAACTTGTTTACCCAATTGGACCACTGGCATTGCTAAAAATGCCAACCATCGAAGGAGGAAATTTCATCCTATTTCTAATTGTATATTCGATACTTAAATTCGGATTCATTTTTGAATGTTTTAAACTTGCGGAATCGTATTCCAAAAATTTCTACCTGTCCGTGGTATTGATTCTTATTGCTTCCTATTTCACCAATATCGATATGCTGATAACTTTTTTATGCCTGATGTTGTGCTTTCGTTCCATAAAGGAATCAAAATGGCTTCCATTTGCTGTAGCCGCAATATTGGCATATATCGGCCTATTTATCAAGACATCCATTGGTGTTATTTCACTGTCCATTTTATTCGTTACGATAATTATCAATTTTTACGAAAATAGGAATTGGAAACGTTTGCTTATTCAAGCATTTATATTGTTATCAAGTGCTCTGGCTGTTGGATTAGCGGTATTTCATCAGTTTTCGACGCTATTCAAATATTTTGTTGCCGAATTTCATCTTGTAACCGGTTATGGCGGGGCTCTTTCATTACATCCGGATAATAATTGGTTTGCTCTTTCCATCTTTATCGCCATTATGCTGACCTATCCGCTTTTTGCAAAAGAAAAGGATGCAAGGTATATTTTCCTTTTGGCTTTTATTCCGCTCTTTGCAAATTGGAAACACGCATTTGTCCGCGAAGATATTACGCACTATCAAAGCATTGTGTTGTTCGTAATCATTTTTTGGTGCATCATGCTCATTACCAAAACAGAAAGAAAAAACTATTCGATTGTCTGCGCTTTGCTTTCCGTGATGATGCTTCATTGCAATATGACCAACATTCCTAATTACAAAAGTCGTAAGATAGATTATTGTGGCGTAAACAATTTCAATGATATTGTTTTGGGCTATAAAGATTTTGCGACCAGAATGAATAATATTACCGATGAGGCCATGTCGTGCGAAAAACTTCCCGAAGAAGTGCTAAAAATGATAAATTCTTCCACTATCGACTTTTATCCGTGGGAACATAGCTATGCGAAAGTAAACGGATTAAATTGGCAACCTCGAAAGACCATTGAGATTGGCGCATCAACTTCAAAATGGCTGTCGGATTTGGCATCGCAAAATTTCTGTGGGAAATCGCGTACTGATTTTGTGTTATGGCATTTCAACGATGACGGCTTCACCATAGACGGTCGCTATCCGCTGAACGATGAACCCAACGTCGTTTTCAACATTCTGCAAAATTACAGTCCCGCATATTACGGAGACAAATATGTCCTTTTTCAGACGAGTGACGACAAGGCAAAAATTGAACGAAAAACACTAGCAAAATTTTCTGTAAAATTCAACGAATGGATAGATGTACCCGATTGCGGCAATAATATTCAGCGCATAAAAGTGTGGTCGAAAGTTAATTTTTCGGGATTGCTCAAAAAGACCTTTCTAAAGGACGAAATATATTACATTGACTATTTGACTTCCGACAATAAATTACTCACCTACCGTTATGTGCCTTCAACAGCCGTTGATGGTTTATGGGTGAATCCATTCGTGACAAAGTTTCCCAACGGTGAACTGGCGGGAAAAATTGTAAAGCTTCGATTCCGTAATTCCAATAATTCGTGTGTTGCGGAAAATATCAGCGTGCAATTTGAAATATGGAATATGCCGTTAAAAAACATTTAATTTTGATTCACTATCATTCAATACGGGAATTTTTGTAACTTTGCACCTTGATTCAAAAAAGTGAAAATTTATGGAATTATCAGAACAAGAAATCATTAGAAGGAAAAAATTAGAAGATTTGTTGAATTTGGGTATTAATCCTTATCCAGCAGCAGAATATGAAATCAATGCCACAACAGCACAGATTTTAGAGGAATTCCCGAAGGACAATACGAAATTCCAAAATGTCAGCATTGCGGGACGTATTATGAATCAACGTATTATGGGAGCCGTTTCCTTTTATGAAATCCAAGATTCTGTTGGCAGAATCCAAATCTACGCCAAACGTGACGAACTTTGCCCAGGCGAAGACAAAACAATGTACAACAACGTGTTCAAGAAATTGGACATTGGCGACATCATTGGCGTAAAAGGATTCGTTTTCACAACGCAGATGGGCGAAACCAGTATTCACATCAAGGAATTCACCATTCTTTGCAAATCGGTTTGCCCGCTGCCTATCGTCAAGGAAAAGGATGGCAAGGTTTACGACGCATTCCAGGATCCGGAACAACGCTACCGCCAACGCTATATCGACCTCATCGTCAATCCGCAGGTGAAAGACACTTTCATCAAGCGCACGCTGCTGGTCAACACCATGCGTAGTTTCTTGAACGAAAAGGGCTATTTGGAAGTTGAAACTCCCATTTTGCAGCCTTTATACGGTGGCGCTGCCGCCCGCCCGTTCAAAACCCACCACAACACGTTGGATATGACGCTGTACCTGCGTATCGCTGACGAATTGTATCTGAAAAAACTGATCGTGGGCGGTTTCAACGGTGTGTATGAATTTTCAAAAGACTTCCGCAACGAAGGCATGGACCGCTTCCATAATCCCGAATTTACCCAGATGGAGCTGTACGTTCCCTACAAAGATTATGAATGGATGATGAACTGCGTGGAAGAGATGGTGGAACGCATCGCCCTCGCCCTGCACGGCGATACCAAAGTGCAAGTGGGCGAAAACATCATCGATTTCAAACGTCCTTGGAAACGCTACACGATGTTTGAAGCCATTGAGCATTTTACCGGCGTGAACATTGCTGAAATGGACGAAGCCCAATTGGCCAAATTTGCCGCCGAACAAGGCGTGAAAGTGGATGAAACTATGGGTAAAGGCAAGTTAATCGACGAAATTTTCGGCGAGACCTGCGAACACAAACTGATTCAGCCGACCTTCATTTATGATTATCCTATCGAAATGTCTCCTCTGACTAAAAAACACCGCTCAAAACCAGGTTTGACCGAACGTTTTGAAGCTATGTGCAATGGAAAGGAAATCTGCAACGCCTATTCCGAATTGAACGACCCATTGGATCAAAGAAAGCGTTTTGAAGACCAGTTGGAATTGGGCAAACGTGGCGACACGGAATCCATGGTTTTGGATGAAGATTTCTTGAGATCACTGGAAATCGGTATGCCTCCTACAGCAGGCTTGGGCATCGGAATCGACCGTCTAGCAATGATTATGACCAATTCTCCATCCATCCAGGATGTACTCTTCTTCCCGCAAATGCGTCCGGAAAAGAAGGTGGAAACTTCCACGGACAAGGATTTTATGGAGAGAGGTGTGCCTGAAGAATGGGTTCCAGCCTTGCGAAAACTGAACATTAACACCATCGAACAGTTAAAAGCCGCCAATCCAAATAAACTTTTGAATGACCTTGGTGGAATGCGTAAGAAGCTGAAAATGAACATTCCAGCCGCCCAATTGGATGAAATTAAAAGTTGGATTGAAAAATAATTTCAATATTATTGAAAATAATGGTTGAGGATTCAAAAAAAAGTCGTATTTTTGCAGCCTCAAAACCGAAGTGAAAGCCGAAGTGGCGGAATTGGTAGACGCGTCGGTCTCAAAAACCGATGAGGTAACACTCGTGCCGGTTCGATCCCGGCCTTCGGTACTCAAAACCCTTGTTAATCTTTGATTATCAAGGGTTTTTTGTTTTGTCAAGGTGTACTAAAAATGTATAATCAAACAACATATTTGACTCAACTTTACTTCATCTAAAATAAAATGCGTATTTTTGCCAGTGATTTTAGAAATTCCAAAGTTAAAATAAAAACCATCTGAAAAACATCAAGATAATGAAAAAAACATTCCTTTCCATAATTCTCGTGACCGCAATTTCCGCATTTTGCCTAACATCCTGCCATAAAGCGTCCTATCCTTCCACCGCGGAAGTCATTAAAGATGCCGTTACAGACTATGACGGCAATAAGTATGACGCGGTGAAAATCGGAGACCAGGTTTGGATGGCTTCCAACTTGAAGACCAAACATTTTGCAAACGGCACAGAAATTCCGGAAAGCAAAACCACAGACTTAACCTCTGCAATGCGATACAAACCCAAATGCACCAACAGTCAACTTCCCGATTTTGGCTTCTTATATAACTGGGAAGCGGCCGTAAATGGTGCCAAACCCAGTGCCAACTCCAATGAAAAAGTTCAAGGTGTTTGTCCTGACGGTTGGCATATTCCTACTTTGGCAGAATGGAAAAGTCTGATTTCTTACTTGGAAAGTGACAAGAAATATCAATCAGGAGACTCGTGTGCCAACATTGGCAAGGCTTTGGCTTCACAGAGCAATTGGAAAAGCTGCGGTACCGCCCACAGTGTAGGAAATCGTCCCGCCAGCAACAATGCCACCGGCTTTACGGCAATGCCTGCCGGAACCTATTTCGGAACAAGTTTTTCCACCGGTGAATACGCCTATTTCTGGAGTGCCACTCCTTACGACAGCACTTACGCCTACGGCACCTACTTATTTTATCGCTTTACCAATGCGACTACCAGTTTTGCCAACAAAGGGGACGGTTTTTCGGTACGTTGCGTGAAAGATTAGAATCTCCAATTCAATCCAAAATAATACAGGAACGGTAACTGATAAACCACGTCGTTGGTGATACGGTTTACATAGAACACGTTGCTGTAATTATATACATTGGTCAATGAAGCACTCACTTCAATAGAGTGTCTTTCACCAATAAAGAATTTCTTTTTAACCCCTAAATCCAAACGATGATAATTGGGCAGACGGCCTTTGTTCAAATCGTCTAACACAAAATCCAAATCCTCGTTTGCCTGAATAATATCATCCCCTATACCCGTAGAAGGAACAAAATTGGGATAGAAGGCCTGAGTTTGCGTAAATGGAAATCCTGAACCAAAATTCCAACGCAAGTCAATCTGCCAGGAACGGCGTTTTCCAAAGGCATACGATGCCAGAATATTAATATTGTGGCGACGATCAAAATTAGGAGCGTATGTAACCTTGGGATCCGTACGTTTAACCCAGCCCAAAGAATAAACACCCCACAAATACAAGCCCTTGTACTCGAATTTGATAGAAATATCTCCACCGTATGCGTGTCCCTGCTCCCACATAAACGGCTCGTCATTCTGCTCATCCACCATATAACGATTGACGGAAATAATTTGTGAAAAATGCTTATAATAACCTTCCACATTGATGCTGGTGTATTTTAACACATCCAATTCCAAACCCAAGACCGCATGCTCGGAAGTCTGCAAGCGGTTTTTGGCCGTTTTCCCATTGGGAAGGATAGGTGCGATATCCAAGCTTGACGGACTTGAAACATAGCCATAGAACAAGTTGACCACATCACGATCAGACGTAACGGAGATGTAATTTTGCGAATACATACCGCCCGACAATTTCAATCGAATATTTTTAGTGATATTGTACTTGATAGCCAAACGAGGTTCTGGAGACACCTTGCTTAATGAAGTATAATATTGCAAGCGGAAACTTGGCTCTATCAATAAGATATTTTTATAATTGTACTTATACTTTACAAATAAAGAAAGATCGGTTGTATAATCTTTTGGGTATTCTTTATTGCCATATTTCGTCCAATACTTATAAACCGTATTGAAACCAACGGCATTAAGACCTATGTTAAAAATACTTCGTCCCACATAATAATTAAAGACTAAATTGAAATTAAAGCCCCCCGTATGCGTATATTTGCTGTATTCTCCCTCAGTCTGGTAAGCAGGGTCATTGATTTTCGATTCATAATCAGAATAAGCGAATGTACCCTCGATGGTCGTATTGGCTTGTCCCGGAACGATTAAGAAATTGGCACCAACGCCCCAATTGTTCCAAGAATATTGTAGTGCGGAAGTATAATTCACTTTATCCATAAAGTTAAAGCCAAAAACATTCAATTTGGAGCCGCCTTGCGAGGCAAGGGTGAGTTTTCCGTAGATGTCCATAAAATTGTAAGGCAAACCGGATTCATTTTTTACATAGGGATAAAACACCTTTGCAGCTTGGGCCAGATAGGAACCTTTTCCAGACAAAATAAAACTCAAAGAAGTTTTTCTATCATCTTTTAACTTTACGATAGGACCCTCCAAAAGTACCTGTGCACCGATATTGCTCAAATCGATTTTTCCGGAAAGTCTTTTCTTGTTTCCGTCTCTGGTTTTGATATTCATTACGGAAGAAATTCTTCCACCAAACTCGGCACCGAATCCGCCCGTATAAATATCGGCACTGCTCATAATATCCATATCAAACACAGAAAAAAGTCCGATGGAATGAAAAGGATTAAACACAATCATTCCGTCCAACAAGAGCATATTTTGAATAGGGGTACCGCCACGCACATAAAGCTGACCGCCCTGATCGCCGGTAGAGATGACGCCAGGCAATACTTGCAAGTACTGTGCAAAATCGGGTTGACCACCAATGGCGGGCATTTTGCTGATTTCTTTGGGGGTAATGCTAATGACAGCCGAACGGGTTTCCTGGATTTGACGATCCGCGGCCCCACTGACCTGGACTTCATCCAAAGAAACCTTTGAAGGTTGAATCATATAGCGTTTGATGACGGTTCTACCCTGCACGTCAATCGTATCGCGATAAGTATCATAGCCTAAAAAATTGATTGTCAATACGTATGTTCCATTAGGGATCTTATCCATAATAAAGTTACCCGTGGATTCTGTCATTGCGCCGTACGACGTTCCTTGCAGGACAACGGGACAATATCCCACGGGTTCGCCACTTGAGGCATCATAGACGAAACCTTTAATTGTAGATTGCGCCGACACTGACAACATCACTGTCAACAAAAAAATTATGGCTATAAATCGCTTTATCATCAGTTTTTAATTTGCACAAGTTAAAAAACAAGACGGATTTCTTCTTTTAATGCTTCCATTGCCGTCGTAACAGGAGAAATTGCTGCCGTTTCTTCAATAATTGCCGATACCAATTCTATTCCGGGAGCTTCAGGTGCTAATTTCCCGGAACTAATATTGATAATGCGAATAATATCTTCTTTCGCATTGCAGATTTTATCCCATACTTCAGTAGAAAGATAAATTTGCTGTGATAAATTGTGTTCAAATTCGGAACGAATCGTGGCAATCAGCAGCAAGCGCAAACCCGCATTATTCGTATTGCCGTCATTCAACCTGAGTATCAACTGATTGGGTTCGATACGTTCCAAGAACATCGCCATCCGCTCGTATGCCTGCAAGCGGATGGGGGCGATGACACTCTTATTATGTTCCTTCAATTCCAATAATCGCTTTCTCTCATCATTTTGAATAAACATTCGAACAGAGAAAAAAGAAGTCAAGAAAACGATTACGGCAACAAGAAATGTTCCTAAAATATAGATTAAAACCGTCATTTTTATCCGCAGTGGAAATAATTATGAACTAATTCAAGCATTTTTTCAGGATGATTCTTGATTTCTTCGCGAATATTCTGATCTTGGAATGATTTCAACTGTTTAATGATATCGTCAATCATTTCAGCAGCGAAAACACCGTGCTTTTCAAAAATATCCCTATGGGCGCACAAAGCGTCGGCTGATTCCCAGCAAGAAGCGGGAAGTTGAGCCAAACTTTCCAGTTTTTCCTTATTTTCGGTTTTATGGATATTGACATCCACGTAAGTTTTCTTGGCCAAGTCGAGAGCGCCTTCCATTTCAAATCCGTGACGAGCGGCCACGCACAAACCGGCCAACAACAAATAGATGTCGGCAGAACCGTCTGGACAACGGAATTCAACGGTTTGCTTTTGAGCAAAATCACGATTACCAGCTTTTTCCAATGGATTCACCATAGCCACCATATCGTTTTTATGTGTCCAACCAAGAGGAACTCTCACCAAAACCGAACGGTTGCGGTCACCCCAGCAAATTGATGTGGGAGCTTCCTGATGAGGCACCAAGCGGAAATAGGAAGTCGGATTGGTATTGCCGAAAGCCGTCAACGAAGAAGCGCAAGTCATATAGCCGGCAATCGCTGATTTGGCAATCGTATTCAATTTTCCTTTCGTAACATATTGATTCTTTCCGTCCTTGACGATACGGGTATGGATGTGCAAGCCGCTACCGGCCTTGCCTGCCGTGATTTTAGGAGCGAAAGTAACGTCCAAACCGTATTGATAAGCCAAATTTCTGATGATCCACTTTGCCAATACCAACTGATCTGCCGCATCTTGAACATCGGTAACCAAAAATTCAATTTCATTTTGCTCATAAATCTTATCTTCCAAAGTGAAATTACCCACTTCTGAATGACCATACTTAATTTGTCCGCCCACCTTTGAAATGGCCAGCATACATTCGGTACGGAATTCCTCAAATTTGGTAAAAGGGGTAGATTCGTGATAACCACGTTGATCCGGAGTCAAATACAAATCCTCTTTTTCACCGATCACGTAATATTCCAATTCGCCCATAGCCTGAAAATTCATACCCGTAACTTTGGTGAATGATTCAGCAGCTTTGCGCAATACGTATTCCGGAGAATTTTCCATTGGCTGACCATCTTTGTTGAAATAGGAACACAACATAGAAACGGTTGGAATTTCGGCAAAAGGATCCACAAAAGCCGTACTAAAACGAGGGATGACATACAAGTCGCTGGAACCGGCGTGAATGAATGACGGGAAAATATTGGAACCGTCAACACGTTCACCCGCAGACAAAATCTGGTCGAGATATTCCCGATTGTTCAGCACAAAATTTAAGGTTTTCAATCTACCATCGCCAGCCACATATCTGAAATTGACCATCTGGATTTTGTTTTCCTCGATATACTTCATAATATCGGCTTTGGTAAATTCCTTCGAATCCTTCTTCAAGTAGCTAACCAATGGATTCATGCTCATAACTAAGTTTTCTTTCATGACGTTATATTTTAAATTACTATTATCCTAAATTTATGGGGTGCAAAGATACAAAATAATTATCAGTACAGCGTAAAACATTAAATTTTTTCAGTAGATTTGCCAACCAAATTAGTGGTTATGTTTCACTTTAAGAATTTTTCGCTTTACCACGAAAACAGCGCATTAAAAATTGGCACCGATGCCGTGCTATTAGCTGCGGCAACGCCCGTTCAACAAGTCACTTCCGTTTTGGACATAGGGTGCGGCTGCGGGGTAATTGCTTTGTGCTTGGCCTGGAAAATGAAACAGCAAAATGGAAGTCAGTCCATTATCGGTATTGACATTGACGAATCTTCCATTTTGGAAGCACAGAAAAATCTTGACGGTTTCCCCAAAAACGCCCAACAGGACATTCAATTTTTACGGCAAAGCATCCAGGGATTTTCCAATGAATACCAAGGAAAATTTGACCTCATCGTATCCAATCCTCCATTTTTCGTAGATTCCCTAAAACCTAATTCCTATAAAAAAAGTGTCAGCAAACACAACGACACACTCCCCTTTGAAGAATTAATTCAAGCCGTCACAAGATTGTTGGCACCAAAAGGAAAATTCTATCTCATACTTCCAAAGAATGAGCACGACGTTTTTCATCAATTGGCACAGCGACAATGGACGGAAACTTTTCGTTTATCCATTAAACCCACTCCTCAAAAACCCGTCAATAGAATCATATCGGCATATCAAAAATGTCCTTCTTGTGAATTGCATTTTTCCGAACTCGTTATAAGAACTAAAAATAACACATATACTTCTGAATATCAAGACTTAACGAAAGAATTTTATCTTGATTTTTAAATTTCATCCTCACAACATTACTTTTAGGCAAATATTTTTCGGAATTATCCCCCTCCGTCTTGCAAAGAGATTCCGATTTCGCTACGCTTCATCGGAATGGCGATTAATCATTAGGCAAGAAGTGGCGGCGGCACCCAACACGTACATTAACCTCCTATTTTGTGCCGCCGCCATTATACATACAAGGTATTTCGCCATTCCAACGTTTCCGACGTAAGGAGGGAACATCGGAATCTCAACAAGATTAAAATGGATAGTCCATTTTTTTATTCAATTTTCATCATTTCAGAATTCTTAACTGCCAATAATTTTGTATCTTTGCCAACTTAAATTTTCGAATCATGAAAAAAACACTTAGATTTGTCATTAGTCTCTTCTTATTATTCTTCACTGTCAATGGATTTGCACAAAATCCTTCCTATCAGCAAAATGCAGGCAAAATGCAGCAAATGTTGCAGGCCATCAACGGAATGTATGTCGATACCGTGAACTTTATGCCACTGGTAGAAAAAGGCATTGTTGAAATGCTGAAAGAGCTGGATCCGCATTCTGTTTATATTCCGAAAAAAGACGTGCAACAAACCAACGAGCCGTTAGAAGGCAAATTTGACGGCATCGGTGTTACTTTTCAATTAATCAAAGATACCATCAATGTGATGGAAGTTATTCCAGACGGTCCGTCGGACAAGGTCGGACTTCGTGCCGGGGATAAGATTTTGAAGGTGGATACGGCCATTGCCTGCGGTAAACACGTGAACAACAAGTGGGTACAGAACCATTTGCGCGGCGTCAAAGGCACCAAAGTAGTGGTGGGTATCAAGCGCGGCCGCAACCCCGAACTGTTAGAATTTACCATCACCCGCGATAAAATTCCGATGAACAGCGTGAACGTGTCGTTTATGGTAAACGAACACACCGGCTACATCAAATTGGACCGTTTCGCGATGACCTCGCCGAATGAAGTGCATACCGCCCTCACCAAACTCAACGCCCGCGGAATGAAAAACCTCATCTTAGACCTTCGCGGCAATGGCGGCGGCTACTTGGACGTAGCATTTCAAATTTCTGATATTTTCCTGGGTGCCGACCAGATGATTGTCTATACAGACAATTTCAGAAAAACCGGACAACAATTCCTTTCTACCGGCAAAGGCGAATTCCAAAAAGGCAAGCTGATTGTATTGGTAGATGAAGGCTCCGCTTCCGCATCAGAAATCGTCTCCGGCTGTATTCAGGACTGGGACCGCGGCTTGGTAATCGGTCGCCGTACTTTTGGTAAAGGATTGGTACAGAAACCATTATATCTCAATGATCAATCTATGGTGCGTCTTACCATTTCACATTATTACACTCCAACGGGACGCTGCATCCAGAAACCTTACAATGACGGTTTGGAAAGTTATTTCAACGACCTCAACAACCGCAGCAAGCACGGGGAATTTCTCACCGCCGACAGCATTAAATTTCCTGATTCACTGAAATATACGACACCAAGAGGACGTACGGTCTATGGCGGCGGCGGCATCATGCCCGACATTTTCATTCCTTTGGATACTTCCAAATACTCCACATTCTACAACGAACTCGCCCGCAAAGGCATTTTCGGCAGTTTCACAATGGACTATATGGAATCTCACCGCGATGAAATGAAAGCCAAATATCCTGATTTTGAAGCTTATAAAAACAACTTCGAAATTTCTGACGAACTTTATGCCGACTTTATCAAATATGCGAAAAAAGAAGGCGTGAGCGACAGCGTCAAATTCGTTTTTTCCTCTTATCTGCAAGGATTTTTGAAAGAAAACAAAGGAAAACTGGACTCACTTTATCATTCAAGCAATGATTTTGAAAAACAAGCCGATTTTGATAAGATGCTGACCGAATACATCAGCAAACAAAGTGCGGAAGCCCTGCGTCTGAAAAATTTGAATAAGGCACCTGAATACATCAAGGAATACCTCAAATTTGAAATTGCCCGTACCTTGTTCAGCTATGGTGAGGCATACGAAGTGTTCCTGACCAGTGACGACACCTTCCAGCAAGCGGTCAAGATCATGAACGACAATAAAATTTTCAAGAAATTTAAAGTCAACGACAAGTGATTTCAAAGGAAACGATTGATGAAATCTATAATGCCGCTCAAATCGAGGAAGTAGTGGCCGATTTTGTTCCCTTGAAACGCAGGGGGCAGAATTGGGTAGGCGTTTGTCCTTTTCACAGCGACAAAAACCCGTCTATGTACGTGAGTCCTCGTTTGGGCATTTTCAACTGCTTTGTCTGTCACACGGGCGGCAACGCCGTCAACTTCGTGATGAAGCACGAACAGATTTCGTATCCTGAAGCCTTGCGGTACTTGGCCAAGAAGTACGCCATCAACATTGTGGAAGATGCGCAGAAGGAAGATTTAAGTGAGGAGGACCGACTGCGGGAAAGCTTGATTGGCGTTAATAAATACGCTGAACAGTATTTTATTAATCAGCTACTCCATACCGAAGAAGGGCAAAACATTGGACTTTCATACTTTAAGGAACGCGGTTTTACCCAAGCCACCATTGAAAAGTTCAAACTCGGCTACTGCCCCGACGGCTGGGACAAATTTACCCAGGACGCCCTCAAAGCGGGCTATAAATTAGAGCACCTGATTCAAGTGGGATTGACAAAGCAGTCGGAAAGCGGCAAAACCTTCGATTTTTACCGCGGCCGCGTCATCTTTCCCATCTATGACAAATTGGGCAAGCCCGTTGGTTTTGGCGGAAGAATCTTGAAGAAAGACGAAAAGATCGCCAAATACTTCAATTCGCCCGAAAACCCGATTTACCATAAAAGCAATGTCCTGTACGGCTTTTACAATGCCCAAAAATCCATCAAGACCAAAGATAATGTTTATCTTGTCGAAGGTTATACGGATGTACTGTCCCTGGTGCAGGCCGGCGTCGAAAATGTGGTGGCCACTTCAGGAACGGCGTTTCCCGACGGCCAAATCCGCCTGCTGAAATCCAAAACCAACAATGTGACCGTACTGCGTGATGGCGACAGAGCCGGCATCAACGCCGCTCTCAAAGACATCAACATTTTGCTGAGCAACGGTTTCAATGTCAGCGTGGTACTGCTGCCCGAAGGCGAAGACCCCGATTCTTTCGCTCGCAGTCATCGGGATTCTGAAATTGCTGATTATCTGAAAGATAATGCGAAAAGCTTTATTTTGTTCAAAGCCAAAGTAATGGCCGATGAAGCCGGAAATGATCCCGCCAAGCGAGCCGCTATGGTCAAAGACATTATTCAGTCCATCGCATTGATTCAGGACGACATCACAAGACAATTATACATTAAGGAACTGGCCAAGCAATTTGACATAGAAGAAAAGTCACTCAATGCCGAATTGCGAAAATATATCGTCAAGTCAATCAAGGAAACCGCGAAAGAAGATTCAAAGCAAGACCTCAACCTACATCTTCCCAAAGAAGAATCATCAAATGTCACTATAAATCTCGATAAAGAAAGTGCCCTGGCACATATTGAGCAGAGCATTATTTTGTTGATTTTAAAATACGGCGCATTTGAAATCGACATTGAAGAACAAGACGAAGAAGGGCAAATCAGTACAAGAAAAATCAGGTTGGATCAATATATCTTCAATGAATTTTCCGACGAAATGATATGTTTTCAGCAACCGTTATTTCAGAAAATATATGAAGAATACGCCGTCATAGCGGCCAAAACGAATGGTCAAGATGAAATCAAGAAGTTCTTCGTCAACCACGAAAATACGGAAATACAGCAATTTGCGATGAGTCAACTGATCAATGAAGAACCCAATATCAGTCCTGGTTGGGAACAAAAATTTGAAGTCAGCACCGATTCCGTCAACAATAACATCTACAAACTCAACCAAGCAGTTGAAAACAGTATTCTTATGTTCAAATTGCGTCTGACTGAACATTATCTGAAAATACTTGAAAACGAACTATCTGCCGACAAAAACGAAGCAATACAGGCACAAATCTTGAAACATTATGACAAAGTTTTAAAACAACGTCATATTATTGCCAATTTATTAAACACCGTGGTCAGCCAATTTTCATAAAAATCCAATTAAAAAACTTTACTATGGATAACAAAAACGAAAGAGGTTTTTCCAGCAATATAGGAGCCATTATCGCGGCAGCGGGTGGTGCTGTCGGATTGGGCAACATTTGGCGTTTTCCTTACGTGGTTGGACAAAATGGCGGAGCTGCCTTTCTGTTAATGTATGTCCTATTCATTTTGCTGTTAGGAATTCCTGTTATGCTGAGTGAAATTATCATTGGAAGACGCTCACAAAGAAATTTAGTCGGTGCATTTCGCACTTTGGCTCCCAAACATAAGGCCTGGATGGGTGTGGGAGTATTGGGACTGATCGTGGCCTTTATTATTTATTCTTTTTATAGCGTGGTGGCAGGATGGACCCTTAATTACATAGTATTATCCTGCAACGGACAACTTATGGGCAAAAATCCGGCGGAGATCACGCAAATGTTCTCTTCCTTTACTCAAAGTTCATTCTGGCCCTTATTATACCAAATTGTTTTCATAGGGATAACCGCGATTGTCGTCATTCTTGGAGTAAAAAAAGGCATTGAAAAAAGTACCACAATTCTTATGCCGTTACTTTTATTATTGATTATTGTGATGTGTATTCGTTCCATTAGCTTGCCGGGAGCGGAAAAAGGCATTAAATTTCTATTCAAAGCCGATTTCAGCAAATTAAATGCGGACAGTTTCTTAACTGCCTTAGGGCAAGCTTTTTTCTCCCTAAGTATAGGTATGGGGGCCTTAATCACATACGGTTCATACATTCGCAAAGAAGACAACCTCTTCACGACAAGTCTATGTATCGCAGGGGCAGACACTTTGGTGGCCATCCTGTCCGGCATTGCCATTTTCCCTGCCGTATTTGCCTTCGGACTCAATCCCACCTCTGGCCCCAGCTTGGTCTATGAAGTCCTCCCCAACGTGTTCAACAGTATGCATTATGGGCAACTATTTGCCATTGTCTTCTTTATTCTATTAGCCATTGCGGCACTAACCTCCACAATTTCTTTATTGGAAGTCGTCGTTTTATGGGAAATAGAAGAACTCAAATGGAGCCGGCGCAAAGCAGCCATATTAAGTTCTCTATGCATCTTCCTCATTGGCATTGGCTGTACGCTGTCTTTTGGGCCGCTACAAGGTTTCAAAATCTTTGACTTAACCATTTTCGAATTTTTCGACCAACTTACGGCCGTATATCTTTTGCCCATTGGCGCACTATTATTTACGATATTTATCGGATGGTATCTGCCCAAGACAGACGTTTATGATGAATTGTCCAATGGTGGAAAATTAAAGGTCAGATACTTCAAATATTATTATTTCATTGTTCGTTATATAGCACCTATCGCTTTATTAATCGTTATCATTACAAATATTATTTTTGACTAAAGATGAATTTCAATCAAAAAATACAACTCAAGGTTGGCAATATGCTCAACCCCACCCCAGTGGTAATGGTCAGTTGTGGGGAAACGCCAGACGAATACAACATCATCACGGTGGCCTGGACCGGCACATTATGTTCTGATCCTCCTATGTGTTACATTTCAGTGCGACCGGAACGTCATTCCTACGCCATTCTCAAAGAAAGAAAACAATTCGTCATCAACTTGGTAAATGAGCCCTTGGCTGCCGCAACCGACTGGTGCGGCGTACGTTCCGGGAAAAAATACAATAAGTTTTTTGAGACAAACCTCACTCCCATTCGTGGAAATGTGGTCAAAGCCCCTATGATTTACGAATCGCCCGTAAATTTGGAATGCGAAGTCACCGACATCGTATCATTGGGTTCTCACGATATGTTTATTGCCAAAATCGTGGCCGTACACGCTGATCCACGATATTTGGACAAAAAAACTGGGGCGTTAGATCTCAAAAGAGCAAATTTGGTCGCTTATTCGCACGGACAATACTTTGGTTTAGGCAAAATTTTAGGAAAATTCGGATTTTCCGTCGAAAAAAAGAAATAAAAAGAACAATTTAAATGTTAATACTATGAGTTTAGAAGAAAAAATAAACAATGACATTAAAGCCGCCATGTTGGCCAAGGAAAAGGAAAAATTGAACGCACTTCGGGCCATCAAATCCGCTTTATTATTATTAAAAACTGAAAAAGCCGGAGCAGAAATTACTCCTGAGGCAGAATTAGGATTACTCCAAAAATTGGTTAAACAGCGCAAGGAATCCGCCGAATTGTATAAATCACAAAACAGACAGGATTTGTATGAGGAAGAAATGGCGCAATACGAAGTAATCGTGAAATATCTGCCGGCACAAATGTCTGCCGACGAAATTAAAAATGTCATCAGCCAACTCATTACTGACAATAATATCTCAGGCATCAAGGAAATGGGCAAACTGATGGGATTGGCCACCAAGCAGTTGGCTGGCAAAGCCGATAACAAAACCGTGGCAGAAATCGTTAAATCGTTGCTTTCATAATTTTTTCACCTAAAAAATAAAGATGAAATACTACATTGTTGCTGGCGAGGCTTCCGGTGATCTTCACGGTTCCAATTTAATGAAGGCCTTAAAAGAACGCGATGGCGAAGCTGACTTTCGTTTCTGGGGAGGCGATTTAATGCAGTCTGTGGGAGGCGAGCTGATCAAGCATTACAAGGAAATGGCCTTTATGGGATTCTTTGAAGTCGCTACGCATTTGCGGCAAGTGCTCAACAACATCAAAGTTTGTGAAGTGGACATTCTTCTTTACGAACCGGATGTGCTCATTCTCATCGATTATCCCGGATTTAATTTGAGAATTGCAGAATTTGCCCACGAACACGGCATCAAAGTCATCTATTATATTTCACCTCAGGTTTGGGCATGGAAAAAGAACAGAATCCATAAAATAAAGCGTTGCGTGGATGAAATGATTGTGATTCTGCCTTTTGAAAAAGAATTTTACGAAAAACATCAGGTTCCAGTCCATTTTGTGGGCCATCCTCTTTTGGATGCCATTGACAAAGACATTCGCAAAAGTGAAGCGGTGACTGATTTCCGCCAACGCAATAACTTAGACGAAAGAGAGATTGTGGCCATTCTTCCCGGCAGCCGCAAGCAGGAAATTGACAAAATGCTACCGGTAATGCTGGAAGTCGCCACACAATATCCTCAATATCAGTTTATTGTATCTGGCGTAAATTGGCAGCCACAGACTTTATACGAAAAATACCTAAAAAAAACAAATATCAAGATTGTCTATGACCAGACTTATCCCTTGCTGCTCAATGCCAAATCAGCGTTGGTGACATCGGGAACCGCCACTCTCGAAACCGCCCTTTTAGGCACTCCACAAGTGGTGTGTTACAAAGGAAGTGCCATTTCCTATATCATTGCCA
Organism: Bacteroidales bacterium; assembly: GCA_024400755.1. Lineage (GTDB taxonomy): Bacteria > Bacteroidota > Bacteroidia > Bacteroidales > WCHB1-69 > RUG11690. Next base: position 86,985 of record JAKSMG010000003.1, read on the forward strand.
AACATTTAATCAAGGGAATTAGTTACATTAGTTTAGTAAACCTCATCTTGGACAAGCCAGCCGTGGTCGAATTAATTCAATACGATATGAATGCCAAACGGCTTTCTGAAGAATTTGAAAAAATCACTTTTGACGAGCAAAACATCCAGCGAATGAAGGCAGATTATGCCAATTTGCACCACCTTCTCGCCGACAGTCACGCTTCGGCCAATGCCGCCGAGGTCATCACCAAATTTACAAAATCTCAAAATTCTTAAATCTCTCCTCGCTATTAAACGCAATCCATTGCGTCTCTACAAAATTTCTAATTTTCCAAATTTCTAAAAAAAATCGTATCTTTGCACTTTTAATCATAACAAAAACAAAAAAATGGCAAGAGTATTAATTATTGGCGCCGGAGGTGTTGGCGCAGTCGTAGCACACAAATGTGCTTCCGTTCCAGAAGTTTTTACCGAAATAATGATGGCAAGCCGCACCAAGGCCAAATGCGACAAAGTCGCTGCAGCTGTCGGTGGAAATCGCATCCAAACGGCTCAAGTCGATGCCGATAATGTTCAGGAAACCATCGAATTGATCAACAGTTACAAACCTGACTTGCTGATTAACGTGGCATTGCCATATCAAGACCTGCCATTGATGGATGCTTGTTTGGCCACCAAAACCAACTATATGGATACCGCCAATTACGAACCCCGTGACAAGGCAAAATTCGAATACAGTTGGCAATGGGCCTACCAAGACCGCTTCAAGGAAGCCGGCATTATGGCGCTACTCGGATGCGGTTTTGACCCGGGTGTAACCAGTATTTACACCGCCTATGCCGCCAAACACCATTTTGACGAAATCCATTATCTGGATATCGTTGACTGCAATGCCGGGGACCACGGCAAAGCCTTCGCCACCAACTTCAACCCGGAAATCAATATTCGTGAAGTAACGCAAAGAGGCAAATACTGGGAAAACGGACAATGGGTGGAAATTGACCCTATGTCGATTCACAAAGCCGTAACTTATCCCAACATCGGTGACCGCGAATCTTACTTGCTTTACCACGAAGAATTGGAATCATTGGTACGCAGTTATCCAACCATCAAGCGTGCCCGCTTCTGGATGACTTTCGGACAAAAATATTTGACTGTTTTGAACGTGTTGCAGGAAGTTGGTATGACCAGCATTAAGCCCATCAACTACGAAGGCAAGGAAATCGTTCCTTTGCAGTTCTTGAAGGCCGTCCTTCCTGAACCATCTTCTTTGGGCGAAGGATACACGGGACAAACTTCCATCGGTTGCCAGATCAGAGGTATCAAAGACGGTAAAGAACGAACCTACTATGTTTGGAACAACTGTGACCACGCCGCCTGCTACAAGGAAATCGGTGCCCAGGCAGTTTCTTATACCACGGGAGTTCCCGCTATGCTCTGTGCCAAAATGATTTTGACTGGCAAATGGAACGGAAAAGGCGTTTTCAATGTTGAACAATTTGACCCAGATCCATTTATGAAGGAAATTGGCGGCTACGGACTGCCTTGGAACGAACAAATTGACCAACCCCTTCCTATTGAAAAATAACAAATAACATAATCTGACTAAGGGGCGAATCATAATTCGCCCCTCTTTGTCTAATCAACTATGAATTTCAAGCTACACGCCCCTTTCGCGCCTTCCGGCGACCAACCCCAAGCCATCAAAGAATTGGTGGAGGGCCTGAGTCGTGGCGACAAAGCGCAAACACTCTTGGGCGTAACCGGTTCGGGCAAAACCTTCACCATCGCCAATGTCCTCAACGAAGTTAACCGCCCCGCCCTCATTCTCAGCCACAACAAAACCCTGGCAGCGCAATTATACAGCGAATTTAAGCAGTTTTTCCCCGAAAACGCCGTCGAATACTACGTTTCCTATTACGATTATTACCAACCTGAAGCCTATATTCCTACCACCAATACCTACATCGAAAAGGACTTGGCTATCAATCAGGAAATTGACAAACTGAGGATGCACACGACTTCCTCACTGCTTTCCGGCCGACGAGACATTGTGGTCGTCGCATCCGTTTCCTGCATTTACGGCATTGGCAATCCCGACGATTTTGCCCAAAACGTCATCAATATCCATAAAGGGATGACCATTGACCGCGACCAACTTTTATATGCTTTCGTTTCCGGTTTATATTCTCGCACCGAGCTGGGACTGGAACCAGGAAAATTCCGCGTGAAAGGCGATACGGTGGATATTTTCCCGCCTTACAACGACACGGCTTTCCGCATCGTCTTTTTTGATGATGAAATCGAAGATATTTTTGAAATTAATCCTGTATCAGGAGATAAAATTAATAAACTGAATCTGCTTACGCTTTATCCGGCCAGTATCTTTGTAACATCTCAAGATTCTATGAATAATGCGATTGCGGAAATCAAAATGGATCTGGACACCCAGATACAATATCTTCATTCTTTAGATAAACATTTGGAAGCCAAACGATTAGATGATCGTGTGAATTACGATATCGAAATGATGAAAGAATTAGGGTATTGCTCCGGCATTGAAAATTATTCTCGCTATTTCGACCGACGCAAACCAGGAGAAAGACCATTCTGCATTTTAGATTTCTTTCCTGATGATTTTATCTTGATTATTGACGAAAGCCACGTTACCGTGCCGCAAATCGGCGCGATGTATGGCGGTGACCGCTCCCGCAAAATCAATTTGGTGGATTATGGATTCAGACTGCCCGCCGCATTGGATAACCGTCCTTTGAAATTCAATGAATTTGAATCATTAATTGGGCAAACCATTTTTGTGAGTGCCACCCCTGCCCAATACGAATTAGATAAATCCGACGGTGTAATTATTGAGCAAATTGTCAGACCAACCGGCTTGTTGGACCCACCTATCGAAGTCCGACCCGCCATCAATCAAGTTGATGATTTGCTTAACGAAATTGAATTGACGGTTGAAAAAAAACAACGGGTTTTGGTCACCACATTGACCAAAAAGATGGCGGAAGAGCTCAATTCCTACCTTCTTCGCATTGGCATTCGGTCCAAATATATTCATTCTGAAGTTGAAACTTTGGAACGCATTGAAATTCTCAAAGACTTGCGTGCCGGTGCCATTGACGTGCTGGTTGGCGTGAACCTGCTTCGTGAAGGCATTGACCTGCCAGAAGTTTCCTTAGTGGCCATTATGGATGCCGACAAAGAGGGTTTTCTTCGAAACGAACGCTCCTTGACCCAAACCGCAGGACGTGCCGCACGTCACGTAGATGGTCGCGTGATTTTCTATGCCGAGCACGTCACTAAGTCAATGCAGGCCACCATTGACGAAACGCTGCGGCGAAGAACGAAACAATTGGCTTACAACGAAAAATACCACATCATCCCGAAAACCGTCATCAAGTCGGATTCCATCCCTGCGGAAATAGATCATAAACGCTTTGAAAAAGTGGATGCTTTTGAGTATAAAAACCACGAAAAAGCAACTTCCATCGCCGCAGAACAAGCCATTGACTACAAGATGTACAACATCGAGCAACTACGTGCCAGTGCCAAAAAATTACGCAAACAACTGGAAAATGCGACCAAGGAACTGGACTTTATGCTGGCCGTCAAACTTCGTGACGAAATCATTGAAATCGAAAAACTTATCGCTGAACAAAAAGCATAAAATTACGGAATTATCCCTTTCCGTCTTGTAAAGAGATTCCGACTACGCTATGCTTCGTCGGAATGGCGATGAGTCATTAGTCAAAAAGTAGCGGCGACGGAACACAACTGCGATATAGTTCGGTCACGGTGTCGCCGCAAACATCCCAACAAGATTAAAAGGGATAATTCCGTAAAATTTTTAAAAAACACCCCCGCATGTCGGATAATTGATTATTTTTGCATTCGTGATCCGTATTCATAGAATGATAAATGCGGCGGTTTTTTTCCTTCTAAATTACTGACAATTATATCCAGTTGGACAGAGTGCTCATTGCCGACTTCGCCCAAGGTTGGCAGGAAAGCATTTACTATCCCGACACCACACTGACGTTAAGCGTGATGGATACAGTACCAGTATTGCAAAGGCGTTGGCATCCACTTCCGGTTGGGACGACTTTTACAGTGTGCGTTGCCTTCGAGATTAGGAAGTCGGATTATGTTGTTGTTTGTCCGCTAATGTAGAGACGTGATGAGCCACGTTTCTACAATTCGTTTGATAAGCGGAGGATATAAGTGAAACTTCTGCTACAATAAAAAATGGGCTGGCTCCTTTCGGAATCAGCCCAAAAATATTTTAAAGCTATTTATTATTATTTGATACCTAATTTCTTCTTGATATCCTTTGGAATAGCATCCTTATGAACAACGATATTCATCGTTTTGTATCTTACAAATGCTTTGCTGGCATAGAACATACCGTCATATTTGTAAACTTTGCCCCAGCTGTTCTTTACCATATAATATTCATTGCCGGCTTGATCTTTGGCCTTACCATAAATCAACATACCGTGGTCATCGGTAGTTTCCCAGTTGTCAAAAGCTACTTGACGTTCCTCTTGGCTTACCCAACGCTGAGGAGTTGGATGTTCGTATGCTTCCTTGGCACGGTCGGTTTTGCTCAAACCGGTCCAGTGAGCCATATCGCTGCCGCCATTGTCGGAACTTGCATCAAGATCTGGCAATACGCAGAAACCTTCACGGATTCCCTTGCGGAAACCGTCTTCACTTACATCGGCACCCCAAGCAATGGTGTAACCATTGTCAATGGCATTGTCAAAAATCTGCATGAATTCATCCAATGGAACATTATAGCACTGTGACCAACGCCAGTTGTCCTGAATTTCCAATACAAATTTTTCATAGAAAGGATGATGAGTATAAGAAGTGATGGAAATATAATCATCCGCATTCAATCCCAATGATTGATAAAATGACATTGGGGTGTAGTTAACTCCATTGTAAACGAAATTTTCTGGACATTTTCCCAAATAAATGTCGTGGACGGCCTTTACCGACTTTTCCCACAACATTTCCTTGTCCTTGTTGGTTTGTAATGACTTGTGGTCACCTTTTGCGATAGCTTTGACGATAGCTTCGCTGATAGCTGAAAGTTCACCGTGTTTTGACAAGCTGTCACCATACATAGCACCTGGACGCATTTCGGCTTCTGGAACCAAACCAAAAGTCTTCATTCCATAGATTACATCATAGAATGAACCTCCTTGTGAGAAAGAAACATCTCCGTGAGTGCGAACGGCTGCCTTTGCACGATCAATGTAAGTATTGTGAACAATATACATTTCAGAAAGGTCGTATTCACCTTTGCCCATACGCAAAAGTTCTGCTTCAATGAAGCCCAAGCCGGAATAGCACCAGCAAGTACCCGCACGTGCCTGATCCTTAACGGAAGTGATTGGAAGTTCCTTTACATTTGTGAAGACATAACCTTCTTTTTCGGTTTTTTCTTCTTTTTCCTGTGCCATTACTACGCCACTACAAAACAGAATAGCAATAAGCAATAAAGACGTTAATTTTTTCATTTGATTTTTTTGATTGATATTTATTGTAAATTAAAATTTTCTTCTTACCAAGTCACAAAGTGATAAATACGCCGAGGAAGTTGAATCCCAAAAATACTGCTTTTTCAGGCCTTCCATAATGTCAAAGGCCTCTTCAATATCCTGACAATTATTCAACGTTTGAATGGCACGACTAAATTCTTCACTCTTATTTTTGAACAACTCCCTAATAAACAAAAATTTATCATTAATCGTCATGGCCTTGGTCAAATCCACAACCTTTTTCTGCTGAAATTTGTCACCAAGCGAATTTTCCCTTTTCTGCTCATTAAACAAATCGTTGAGCGAACGCTGTTGCGGTTTTTCAGCGGCCGGAACTACTTCAACTTGCTGTGCCGGCTTGGGTTCTGGGATAGCCGGTTTTGCCTCCGGTTTCACCACTACCTGCTTATCTTCCTGCATAGTCGGCTTAGGTTCCGATTTTGCAGGTTCTTCAACTTTAGGTTTGATTTCGGGAATTTCCATTTTAGGTTCTGAAACCGTAACTTTATGACTATCAACTTGTTTAACCTCTGGCTTAACTTCTAGTTTAACCTCTGTTTTGGGCTCCGGTTTAACTTCTGGTTTAGGCACTGGCTTAACTTCTGGCTTGGGCTCCGGTTTAACCTCTGGCTTGGGCTCTGGTTTTGCTTCTACCTTTGCTTCCGTCTTTACCACCGGCTGGCTTTTTGTTTCCACTTTAGGTTGTGGCGTAAGAAATTGCAGAATATCCGAATCCATCTCGTCAAGATCTTCTACCTGCGGTTTCTCACTTTTTATGGAAATTTTTTCAACGACAGGTTTTTCTTCCTTACGAGGAACCTCCACTTGCGGCTCAACTTTCTTTTCAACAACCGGCGATTTTTCAACAGCAGGCGTTTCCTTAACTAGCGACACAGGTTGAACCGGCATAACAGTGGGCTTGGTTTCCATCACCGCCATTTCCTTCTTTTCCGTTTCCGGCTTAGGATTGATTTCCGGTTTTTGAACCGTTGGAACACTACTCACCTGATTTCTCAAAATCAGCAAATAGGCTTCGCGAAGATTTTGAAGCACGATATCCTTTTCAATTTGAGAAAAATCACTCTTACTGTTCTTGATAAGCGTAAGATTATCAATGATTTGATTTAATAATTCGTCCTTATTCTGCATAATAAAAAACTTCTTCGAGGAATAATCCCGATAATTTATTAATTTTGCCATTTGAAAAAGCGTTCAAAAATACAAAAATATTCAATTCAAACAAGACAAAAAAAATGTTTTTAGAGAGTAAAGCGAGTAGAAATTTACATAAAGGGTGGATAGAGGTAATTTGCGGCTCAATGTTTTCCGGAAAAACGGAAGAATTGCTCCGAAGAATTCGTCGTGCCAGATTTGCACAGCAGCAAATAGAGCTCTTCAAACCAGCCATTGATGTGCGGTATGATGAAACCGACGTGGTTTCACACGATGAAACTTCTATGGTTTCGACACCCGTGCATAATTCTTCGGAAATATTGCTGTATGTCAATATGGAAACAGTCGAAGTGGTGGGTATTGATGAGGTGCAGTTTTTCGATAACGGCATTGTTGAAGTCTGTAATAAATTGGCCGACAATGGAATCCGTGTTATCGTAGCGGGATTGGATATGGATTATTTAGGACACCCGTTTGGTCCGATGCCGGGTTTGCTGGCCGTAGCCGAATATGTTTCCAAAGTTCACGCCATCTGCACCCGTTGCGGCGACCTCGCCCAATATTCCCACCGTCTGGTAATGAATGACAAACAAGTGATGTTAGGCGAAAAAGAAAGTTACGAACCTCTCTGCCGACATTGCTATAACGAACAACTACAACAAAGCAAAAACGAAACATCAGACAAGTAGTTTATCCAACACTTACTAATTTTTCGTATTTTTGTAATTTAATTACTTAAAAAAATGGAACAAACACTACAAGAAGCCGAACAGCAAATCATCGACGAATTTGAACTATTTGAAGATTGGATGGATAAATACAATTATATTATTGAATTAGGAAAAGAACTTCCGCTCATTGATCCCCAATATAAAACTGAGCAATATCTCATTTCGGGATGTCAGTCGCAAGTATGGCTTCACGCCGACTTCAAGGACGGAAAAATCAATTTTACGGCCGACAGCGACGCCATCATCACAAAAGGTATCATCAACTTACTTATCCGCGTCCTCTCCGGCCGCACTCCCCAGGAAATCTTAGATTGCTCCTTGGACTACATCGACAAGATCGGCTTAAAAGAACATCTGTCCCCGACAAGATCCAACGGTTTGGTGTCTATGATTAAACAGATTAAACTGTATGCGTTGGGATTTAGTAAGATCGGTAATTAAAATTAAGAATGTAGTAACTAAGGTATAGGGTTATAAATTTTCAAAAAATATCAATATGGCTAAAATCATCGGTGTAGGAAATGCGTTGGTTGACGTGATCGTTAATCTACAAAATGAAGAAATATTAAAGCAATTCTCTTTGGAAAAAGGCGGAATGGAAATGATTGACAGTGAACGGAAGAGAGAAATTCACCAAGCTCTCAAAAATATGTCAAAAGCTTCTGCCACAGGAGGTTCCACATCCAACACCATTCACGGATTGGCTCGATTGGGCATAGAGGCCGGCTATATGGGCAAGGTTTGCGACGACGAACCCGGACGCTTTTTTCAAGCCGAGATGGAACGCTACAAAGTTACGCCACACCTGATGTATTCCGATATTGACACCGGCATTGCCACTACCTTTATGACCCCCGATGCCGAACGGACTTTCGCCACCTACCTCGGTGCCGCCGCCACGATGACCGCCGCCGAAATCAATCCTGAAATTTTCAAGGATTATGATTATTTGTATATTGAAGGATACCTGATTTTTAATCACGAATTGGTACAAAAACTTTGCGAAATTGCCGATCAATACCACTTAAAAGTCGCAATGGATTTCGGAAGTTACAATATTGTGGAGGATCATTTTGAATTTCTAAAAGATATTCTACGACGTTATGTCGATATTATTTTTGCCAACGAAGAAGAAGCCAAGGCTTTTACGGGTAAAGAAGGTGCGGAAGCGTTGTCTGTTTTGGCAGAATATTGTCCAATTTCCATTGTCAAATTGGGCAAACACGGTTCAATTGTGAATGTGAACGGTGAAGTGGTGGAAATTCCGCCATACGAAGCACAACGTATCGATACCAATGGAGCTGGTGATATTTATGCTTCAGGATTTATGTATGGCTTAATGAAAGGATACGACACTCAACGCTGCGGCTACATTGCCACACGCCTTTCCGCCGCCATCATTGAAACCGTAGGGGCAAAATTAACCGACGAACAATGGGAAAAATTACTTCCCGAGGTCCGTTAACAATTCGTCTTTCAGCATTTGCAGGGCAGCTTCGGCCGCCTGATGAATAATTTCCACACGACTTAAATTTGGGTCGAAGTGATGGATTTTGGAATTGAAACGGGTGGTAGTAGCCACACAGATCCAAACCGTACCTACCGGCTTTTCCTCGCTGCCACCGCCAGGGCCCGCAATGCCGGATGTAGCGATGGTATAGTCCACATCAAACAGCCCCATCGTGTTGATAGCCATATCGTTGACGACAAATTCGCTGACGGCACCGTGTTTTTTGAGATTCAACTCACGCACATTGAGCACCGAGCGTTTGATTTCGTTGGAATAGGACACCACAGAGCCTTTGAAAAACTCGGAGCTTCCCGGCACTGAAGTGATGAGGTGTGACAAATAGCCGCCGGTACAGCTTTCCGCTACCGCCAATGTCTTTTTGTTTTTGAAAAACAATTCCGCAATTTCTTCCTGTATCATCGTAAAAATATTTAATGGAGCAAAAATAAGGAAAAACAATGAAATATAAAAAAATGCAACATTAAAAATATCGGAATTAGCACCTTTCTTCTTGTAACGAGATTTCAACTTCGCTATGGTTCGTCGGAATGGCGACGAACCATTAGGCAAGAAGTGGCGGCGACGGAAAGCAACTGCGATATTGTTCGGACACGGTATCGCCGCAAACATTTCAACAAGATTAAACGAGATAATCCAGACAAAAAATGACAACTTTGCAAGACGGATAAGGTATAATTTTGAAAAATATTATTTATAATTGCAAAATCAAGTTTATTATTGAGAAAAGATATAAAGCATTATAAATTAGAAAGTTAAATAATGAAAAAACTATTATGCTGTGTGCTTTTCGCACTATTTCTACTTCCATTGGCTGTAATGGGTCAGTACGGAACTGAAAATCTGACAGCACAGGATGCTGAAGGTCACACCTTCAGTTCCGTGAAAGTGGGTCCTCACTGCTGGTTGAAACCCAACCTTTCAATCAAGCTGGACAGCAGTAAAATCTACAAATCGGAGATGTATCCCGACACAGATGCCAACCTGGCCACTTTCGGTCGTTTGTACAACTGGTACACGGCCATGAATGTGCAGCCCGGACAAAGCCCCGTGGTCGGCGAACACGGCTTCGTGCAAGGTATCTGCCCCGAGGGGTGGCACCTTCCTACCGAAGCTGAAACCCGTGAACTGATGAACTATGACGCCAAAACGCTACACGCCACAGAGCATTGGTTCGTACCCGGTACCAACACCACTGGCTTCACCATGCTTCCCGGCGGTTACTACAACGCCATGAAGAAATATGGCGAAAACTTGGGCGGTGACTGCTATATGTGGTCCGCACAGAGTCTGGATCCCTCCAACCCGACCGTGATCTGGTCCGACTGCCACTGTGAATATTTCTTGGTGAACAGGGGTTCAGCCGTCAATGGCATGTCGGTACGCTGCGTGTATAAAATTTACCAGGGCGAGATAACTACCGACTCTGTAAAAGAAATCACCGACCAATCCGCCACGCTTTATGGAACGGTTGCCTTCAGTGGCTATGACGAAGAATACGAACGCGGCTTCGTGTATGGTACCAATCCCAACAACCTGGATCAATGGGCAGTGGAAAGCTCAACGGCTTCTGAGGAGACAGCTCCTTTCAACAAGGAAATCACGGGCTTAACCGTTGCAACTACTTACTATTATCAGGCCTATATCATCAATGATTTCGACACCGCCTGGGGAGAAATAAAGGACTTCAAAACACTACAAATGCAGGTTACCACCGACAGTGCCAACAATATCACGCATTATACTGCCACTTTGCATGGCACCTTAACCCATTTGTCATACCCCAGCGTGAATGTCGGCTTCAAGTACGGCACAAGCGAAGATGCACTGACTTTTATTTCAGAAGTTGAGTCTCGTAATACCACAGGTCAATATTCGGCAAATCTCAACGGACTTACCGAAGGAACCACCTATTTTTTCAAGGCTTTCACAGCCAATGGAACTGACACCGTTTATGGCGAAGTGAAGAGTTTCATCACAAAGGATATAGCAGTGGCAACAAACGCTGCCACCGACATAAGAAGCACTGCCGCCACATTGAACGGAGAGTTGACAATACTCAAGGGTTATGAAAATGCCAATGTCGGTTTCCGCTACGGACAGTATAAAGATTATATGGTATTCTTTGCTGATGAACAACCTATGACCAGCACGGGACCATTTGCCTTTGACTTATCAGACATTTCACCCAACACGACCTACTACTTCCAGGCCTACGCCTACAACGGCACCGACACCGCCTGGGCAGCCGATACCTTAGACTTCACTACACCAACCGTTCCTTGCCTGGGTGCAGTAAGAGCCAACGAGCGCGGTACCACCGATGCTATCGACTCCGTATTAGACGTTGATGGAAGCGCATATATTACCGTTCAAATCGGCGACCAGTGCTGGATGGCCCAGAACCTGAGGACGACGAAATATGCCGACGGCACCTCCATTTCCTTGGGCAGCACCACGAGCACAGAAACAGCTTATCACTACTATCCCACCGGCAGCAGTAGCAACGTGAGCAAGTACGGTTATCTGTACAATTGGAAGGCGGTGATGGGCAACTCCACCAGCAGTGAAACTAACCCCAGCGGAGTGCAGGGCATCTGTCCTAAAGGCTGGCACGTGCCGAGCGATACGGAGTGGACACAGCTGACCAACTACGTAAGCAGTCAGAGCGAGTACGTGTGCGAAAGTATCAACACTTACAACGCCAAGGCGTTAGCCTCAACCACGGGGTGGAACAGCAGCTCAAACACTTGTGTCCCAGGCAACAATCCGTCAGACAACAACGCCACGGGTTTTTCTGCTGTTCCTGCGGGCTACTACAGCGGCAGCTACGGCAGTTTCGGCGACGACGCGCACTTTTGGTCGGCTACCCAATACTATAATAGCTACGCCTACTCCCGCTACGTGGACTACAACTACGCAGACGTGCACAAGTACAACTACGAGGAGTACTACGGATTCAGTGTCCGCTGCCTCCGTGATCCAATGACCGTTACCACCGACAGTGCAACTGCCGTGACGAAAGAATCCGCCACCTTGAACGGAACGGTGAAGAGTTTGGGTAAATATACCGAAGTGAAAGCCGGATTCAAGTATGGGCAATCTGCTAAAATGATGGTGTTTAAGACAGAAGAAACAAGTAAGGATACAATTGAAGCATACAGTGCCAACCTTAATTCCTTGGCTCCCAATACCACCTATTTCTATCAGGCATACGTTTGTACTCCAGGTGATACCGTTTATGGTAACATACTAAATTTCACCACACCGACTGTTCCTTGTCTGGTTACTCCAAGACAAAATGAACGTGGTGTCTCTAATGCCATCGATTCTGTAATAGATAATGAAGGCAACCACTATATTGTCGTTCAAATCGGCCGACAGTGCTGGATGGCCCAGAACCTGCGCTGCACTAAGAGCCCGAGACAAGGTACGGGAGCTGGACAGATTGACCTGAAACTTGGCGGATCAAATTATAATAATTTCCAACCCTATTATTATGCTCCATCTAAAGCACACGTTGCCACTTATGGGTACCTGTACAACTATCCTGCCGTGGTTGATACGATGGGTAGTGTTACTGCAATGCCGACAAAGATTCGCAGGGGTATCTGTCCTGAAGGTTGGCATGTGCCAAGTGACGGAGAATGGTTTGAATTGGAGAAAGAAGTAATGGGTATGACGACGGCAGACAGCGCGACAAATGGAGGATATAGAGGTAGTGGTGTCGGTAAGTTAACGGGAGGTTATGATATTTGGCCTGTTAATGTTTCGGCAACGACTTCAACTCCTGAGAATTATTCTTATGAAAATCGTAACAGCAGCGGTTTTTCAGCACTTCCGGGTGGTGATATAAAAGAGGGCTCACTCATAAATGTTGGTGGATATGCGTATTTTTGGAGTGCGACTTCGGCATCTTCAACGAAAGCCTGGAGTAGAACTTTTATGCATAGCAAGGAGGGTTCTTATCGTAATGATTATGATCGTAGCCGTGGGTACTCCGTTCGTTGCGTGCGAGACACAACGGCTATTACCACCGACAGTGCCAACACCATCACCAAGAACAGTGCCAAGTTGCACGGCAATGTGATTTCTTTGGGTTATACCGAAATGAAAGTCGGTTTCCGCTACGGACAGCAACCGAACCAGATGACTATCAACGCTGAAAAGGCAGATGCGATTACGGCCGCAGGACCCTACAATGTGGATTTGACAACCCTTGCTCCCAACACAACCTATTATTTCCAAGCATACGCCTGCAACGGCACCGATACCGTCTGGGCAGCCGATATCTTAGACTTCACAACGCCAATCGCTCCTTGTTTGGGTACACCTAACGCCAACGAACACGGCACAACAAATGCTATCGACGCCGTTACCGATTACCAGGGCAACAGCTACCTCACCGTTCAAATCGGCAACCAATGCTGGATGGCTCAGAACCTGAGGACGAAAGTGGGAGAAAAAACCGATGGTGATTTCGGTTATCCTACAACCGGTAATGACACAATAACCTACGGTCATCTATACTCCTGGAATGCCGTCACGAAGGGCGCTTCCACGACTTATCCTATGAATGCGACAGATACATTGGTACACGGCATTTGCCCGGCAGGTTGGCACGTACCGAGTGCCAATGAGTGGGACACGCTGACCTATTGTGTATATTATAGCACAAATCCCGATTACAAATGTTCTGGATGCAGCTCTGAAAGTTGGACACAAAATACACCTTGTATCGCCAATGCCTTGGCTTCAGTCACCGGTTGGATTAGTAGTAGCACAATCGAATGCAGTGCCAGCAATATAAGCGACAAATCGAATGCCACCGGCTTTGCAGCTATTCCTGCCGGCCACTACACCAACAAATTCTTCGAATTCGGCACCAACGCCTACTTCTGGAGTGCTACCGAAAAAACGAATACAGCATGGTGTAGGTATATATCCAGTTCCGAATCCTACGTGAACAGCAAAGTCAATAGCAAGAATAATACCGGCTATTCCGTCCGCTGTCTCCGCGATCCAATGATTGTTACCTCCGACAGCGTTACCACCGTTACCAAAAACAGCGCCAAGTTATACGGCAATGTGATTTCTTTGGGTAAATATACCGAAGTGAAAGCCGGTTTCCGTTACGGACAACACTCGAACTATATGACCTTCAAGGCTGAAAGGGCCAACGCGATTACGACTGCGGGTTCATATAATATTGATTTATCAACCCTTGCTCCTAACACCACCTACTATTTCCAGGCCTATGCCTGCAACGGCACCGACACCGTCTGGGCAGCCGATACCTTGAACTTTACTACACCGACTGTTCCTTGTCTAGGTACTCCAAAACAAAATGAACGTGGTGTTTCTACTGCCATCGATTCTGTAATAGATAATGAAGGCAACCACTATATTGTCGTTCAAATCGGCCGACAGTGCTGGATGGCCCAGAACCTGCGCTGCACTAAGAGCCCGAGACAAGGTACGGGAGCTGGACAGATTGACCTGAAACTTGGCGGATCAAATTATAATAATTTCCAACCCTATTATTATGCTCCATCTAAAGCACACGTTGCCACTTATGGGTACCTGTACAACTATCCTGCCGTGGTTGATACGATGGGTAGTGTTACTGCAATGCCGACAAAGATTCGCAGGGGTATCTGTCCTGAAGGTTGGCATGTGCCAAGTGACGGAGAATGGTTTGAATTGGAGAAAGAAGTAATGGGTATGACGACGGCAGACAGCGCGACAAATGGAGGATATAGAGGTAGTGGTGTCGGTAAGTTAACGGGAGGTTATGATATTTGGCCTGTTAATGTTTCGGCAACGACTTCAACTCCTGAGAATTATTCTTATGAAAATCGTAACAGCAGCGGTTTTTCAGCACTTCCGGGTGGTGATATAAAAGAGGGCTCACTCATAAATGTTGGTGGATATGCGTATTTTTGGAGTGCGACTTCGGCATCTTCAACGAAAGCCTGGAGTAGAACTTTTATGCATAGCAAGGAGGGTTCCTATCGTAATGATTATGATCGTAGCCGTGGGTACTCCGTTCGTTGCGTGCGCAATCTGGAACCTATTTCCGTCACTACCGATAGTGCCAACAACGTTGCCAGTACCGAAGTCCGTCTGCACGGCAATGTAACCTCTTTGGGTACATACAACAATGTGTATGCCGGTTTCAAGTACGGCACAAGCGAAAGCACACTTACTTCCATCGCTACTGTCGAATCTGTAATAACCACTACCGGCAGATTTAGCTGCGACATTACTGGTCTTTCCGCCAATACCCAGTATTATTTCAAGACCTTTGCTGCCAACGGCACCGACACGGTATATGGCGAAGTGAAGAACTTCAAAACGCTATCCTTTTGCCCCAATACTCCCACCGTTACCGATATTGACAACAACATATATAACACGGTGCAGATAGGGCAGCAGTGCTGGATGAAAGAGAACTTGCGGACAACGAGGTTTGCCGACGGCACCCCCATCTCCTTGGGCAACAGCAAGAGCACCTCTACGGCCTACCGCTACTATCCCAACAATGACAGCAATACTGTGAGCACATACGGTTACCTGTACAACTGGAGGGCAGCGATGCGCTACTCCTCCTCTTCAGAGAACAATCCCAGCGGGGTGCAGGGCATCTGCCCCACGGGCTGGCACTTACCGAGCGATGCGGAATGGACGCAACTGACCGATTATGTGAGCAGCCAAAGCCAATATCGATGCGATGATAATACTGACTACATATCCAAGTCATTGGCCGCCACTTCAGGTTGGAGACAGGACTATTTCGCTTGTGCTATTGGCAACTATCAATTCCTCAACAACGCCACGGACTTTTCAGGTGTTCCTTCGGGCGACTACGCCGGCGACTACGCTCTTTTCGCCAACAGTGCCTACTTTTGGTCAACTACCAAACCCGCTAACGATCATAACGACGCCTTCATCCGCCTCTTGTACTACAACTCCGAACGCATGTTAAGAAACCACAACCCCATTGACTTCGGATATGGTGTTCGTTGCCTCCGTAACTAAGTTGGGTTGAGGGGTTAGAACTGCTTTCAACACACATACAATAGATTCATACAGGGGCTTTGTGCGATTTCGTGCGAAGCCCCCTTTTTTAGAGTTTAGGAGAAAGAATGTAGGATAGAGGAATAACATATTAATCTCTTAATTCTAAAGTCTAAAGTCTAATCCCTTAACTGACAAAATATTTCTTTGGATGGCAAAGAAAGCAACGGGAAAATTAGGTATGCAGATTAAACTAACAAAGCCCCAAAAACTAAAATTTTTCTTCGTCAGTGTGTAATTCAAGAATTTTGTGTAGATTTGCATTTTATTATATGGTCTTTTATTTACATAATTAAGATTAATCATCAAAATAATATCAAATGAAACTCTTATTAATCAGTAACTCAACAAATTATAAAGAAAAATATTTAGGATGGTGCATGCCTTTGATCGCTGACTTCCTGAAAAATGAAAAGAAAAATATTTTATTTTTCCCTTATGCCGGTATCAATATTGGTGGCAAAGCCTATCCCGCAAGCTATGACGCCTATACCGAAAGGGTGCAGAATGTATTCAAGGATTTTGGTTTCAATGTAACTTCCATCCATACCGCCAAGTGTCCGATTGAAGCGGTGAACAATGCCGATGTCATTATGGTGGGTGGCGGCAACACGTTTCATTTGGTGGCAGAACTGCATAAGTATAAATTGATTGAGCCCGTGCGTCGCAAGGTGTTGGAAGGCACTCCGTTTTTGGGCTGGAGCGCCGGCTCCAACGTGGCTTGCCCCACTTTGCGTACTACCAACGATATGCCTGTGGTGATGCCTGAAAGCTTCAACTGCTTCGATTTTGTGCCTTTCCAAATCAATCCTCATTATGTGGATCCTTATCCAGAAAACGTGAACGATGCCATCCGCCACGGCGGCGAAACGCGTCAGGTGCGTATCGAGGAATTTCTCGCTGTCAATCAGCAGATTACCGTAGCTGGATTGCGTGAAGCCACTGCGTTGTGGGTAGAAAACGACCGCATCACCTTGAAGGGTGAACGCCCGATGCGCGTGCTCAAGTTCGGTCAGGAACCTCGCGAAATTCAACCTGGAAGTACTTTTGACTTTGCCTTAAACCTTAAATAGTAATCAACAAAAACAATAAATTATGATTGATCTTTCAACAAAATATATGGGCTTTAATTTGTGCAGCCCTTTGATTTTAGGCAGTTGTGGCCTAACTAAAGACTTGTCGAATCTGAAAAAGGCCGAAGAGTGCGGTTTCGGTGCCGTAACCTTAAAGTCTATTTTCGAAGAGGAAATTAGAAACGATGTCAATTCCATCCTCAACAACGACGATGCTTCTATGTACAAACAGGCGTACGATTATATGGCCCAATACCAAGAAATGGCTTCCGCATACAAATATCTGGAATTGATCCACACGGCCACCCATACCCTGTCAATTCCCGTTATTGCCAGTATCAACTGTGCCACGCCTTCAGGTTGGACAAAATATGCCAAAATGATTGAAGAGGCAGGTGCCAAAGCGTTGGAAATCAACTACTTTATTCTTCCAACCGATTTGGAAAAAGATGCAAATGCATATATGAAATCTTATTTGGAATTAATCGAAAATCTAAAAGGAACCATTGATATTCCATTCGGTTTGAAAATTTCCACCTATTTCACCGATATGTCGCACGCTTTGCAACAATTATCCTATACCGGCATCAGTTCCTTGATTATGTTCAATCGTTTTTATGCCCCTGACATCAACATCGACAAAATGGAATTTTCTTCCACAGGGATGGACGGCCACGAATCAGAACTGAGCAACACACTGCGCTGGACCGGACTTTTGAGCAGCAAACTACGCTGCGATTTGTCAGCCACCACCGGTGTTCACAACAGCAAAGGCCTCATCAAGTTGTTATTGGCCGGTGCCAATAGTGTTCAGGCCGCATCCGTTTTTTACAAGAACGGCATTGAATACGGCGCGGTTATGTTGAGCGAAATGAAAGACTGGATGGAAAAACACGACTTTTCTTCCGTCAAGGAATTCCAAGGCAAAATGAGTTTCGACAAAGTTGAAAATCCTCATTCCTATTTTAGAATTCAATTTATGAAACACGTGGCAGGAATTGAGTAGCCATGAAAAAGAAATTTGTTTTTATTACCATCATCGGAATGCTTGTGCTAATGATCACAGGCATTCTGTTTTGGCATTTTCGCAACCTGAATTCTTCTGAAAACAGCCGCAAATTTGATGTTGGAAAATCAACAATCAATAAGGTGGAACGCCAAGATATCCATATTCATCGCTACGAAAAAGCCCTGTTTTCTATCAATAAAAACGATCCTGCCCCCGACCTACAAAAACTTGCCGACCAATATCCGGAAATGCTTATTGGAGATGGCGTATGGAATGACCCTCAAATGCTGGAACAACTCAAGGCCTACATCTCCGACCCCGTCATCGTGGAAATCTACAATGATGTCCAAAAGGCTTATCCCAACCTCAAAGACATCGAAACCGAACTAAATACCGCTATGGGCTACTATTTAAATTATTTTCCCAATGAATCCGTGCCCAATTTCTATAGTGTCGTCCCTGGCCTTAACATAGAAATGCCCACCGTCTATGGTTACGACAACGATATTTTCATCAATTTAGATATGTATTTAGGTAAGGATTATAAATATTATAGCCAAATTGGAATGCCATTGTTCGTGAGTCAACGCTGCGAAAAAAAGTTCGTGGTCCTGGATTGTATCAGCAAGGCATTGGTTTACAAATATTTACCTGACAAAAGTTTAATTTCCCTGCTTGACTATATCATTTATGAAGGAAAACGGATGTATTTTACCGAAATGCTTTTCCCTGATAAAGAAGAACAAGACATCATAGCTTATACTCCAGAAAAATACGAATGGGCCGTAGCCAACCAAGGTCAAGTATGGGGCTATATCATCGAAAAAGACCTGCTGTTTTCAAAACAAAGTGAGACTATTCGCCAATTTGTAGATGACACCCCCTTCACAAAACCATTCAATAATGTTTCGCCAGGAAGAATGGGCGTCTTTATTGGCTGGAAAATCGTTCAGCATTTTATGGAAAATAATCCTGATATCAGTCTTGCAGAACTAATGAAAATCACTGATTCTCAAACAATTTTGAATAAATCAGGATACAAACCTAAGAGAAGATAAATTATTTTTTCTAAAATAATAGTAAAAAGTTATCAACATTTAATGCTGGTTCAAATACTTTTTGTATTTTTGCATCGAACTTAAAAATTAAACGATATGTCAGGAATAAACAAAGTAATCTTAGTGGGAAATTTGGGCAAAGACCCGGAAATCCGCACATTTGAAAATGGATCAAAGAAGGCGAGTTTCACCATCGCGACTTCCGAAACGAGAAAAGACAAGGACGGAAATCGTTCGGAATTTACTGAATGGCACAACATTGTATGTTGGCGAAATCTAGCCGAAATCGCAGAAAAGTATTTAACCAAAGGGAAACAGATCTATCTTGAAGGTAAACTCCGCACCCGCAGCTGGGAAGAAAATGGTACCAAGAGGTACATGACCGAAATTGAGGCTTCAACCTTTACTATGTTGGGCACCAAAAACGATAATGCAGAACAAAAAGTTTCTAACGCAACGCCAGGTATTGTTCCTCCAACCCCTCCCGAAAATACCTATACGGAAGCCGAGGCCGCAACCGAAACCGACGATCTACCATTCTAATCCACATAAGGGCGATAACAATTCGCCCTTTTTTGTTCCCGAAATTTATTGATATTCCTTTTAAAATATAGTTGATTTTTATGTATTTTTGCTACAAAATCAAAAATCTATGAAACGATGGGTCTTATTTTGTGGGATTATTCTGGTATTATCAGCCTGTCAAACTTATCAGGTCGGAAAAAATCCGGCTTCTATGCTGAAAAACGAACAACAGGCACAAGGCATCGTTTTAACAGAAAGTCAAGAGCCGGAACTAAACGGACTACTCTACTATTTGGATTATGAAAACGATTATCGCTTGGATAAATTTATCAATGCCGATATTCGCGGTCTCAAAGATTTCAAACTCTACGCCGGAACAAAAATTTTGAGTTTCGGAAAAGTCCTCGCAAATATCAAAAAACTCAAATACGGATGCTCTGCCTTCGTTTGCCAATCGCAAACCGGGGACATTCTCTATGGCAGGAATTTCGATTTTACATCAGAAGGACCGGCCCCCGTCATCATCGCAAATACGCATCCGCAAAATGGTTATAGGTCGGTTTCCATTATCAGTATGTCATTGCTAAAATATCCTATGGGAAGTCTCAGCGACGGCAAAACCGATTTAAGCATTTTAGCCGCATCACCATATTTATTGATGGACGGAATGAACGAAAAAGGACTGGCTATCAGCGTGCTATACTTGGATCCAAGCGATACGATAAACAAAATATGGTACGGAGGTACTGAACAATACGACCCCAAAAAACACGACATTATGACCTCATCGGCCATGCGCGTTGTATTAGATAGAGCAGCAACTGTAGATGAAGCGCTGGCATTGCTAAATCAATACAATATGTTTGCCAACGGGAAAAAGAACAACTGCAGTTATCACTTCCTCCTTGGCGATAAAACGGGAAAATCTGTGGTTTTGGAATATATTCCCATTAACGGAAAATGGGTGATGGCACCCGTAAATACAAATTTTGTCACCAATTTTTATGTTCATTCCAATTTATTTGGCGTAGGGCACGGACAAGACCGTTTTGCAAAACTTGAAGAAAAACTTAAAAAGACAAATAACGTCCTTTCGGAAAAAGAATCAATGAATTTGCTGCAAACCGTATCACAAAAACCATCTACTGAAAAGACGAGCAATACGCAATGGTCCGTGGTTTATAATCTCAGTCAAGGCACTTATTCTATTTGTATCGGCAGAAATTACGACAAAGTAGTGCGTGGTTCCTTATAAAAGCGTATCTTTGCCAAAGAATTCACATAAAAACACCTATAATGAAAAAAATCTTTTTACTCATTGCATCAACCCTTTGCATCATTGGGCTGAACGCACAAAACAACGGCGGAATTTCTACTGAAATGCTGACCAAAATCAAGGACGGATATCCCAACACCCCGGCCAACAAGGCCTTGCGCAATGCCATTGTCAGTAACGACATCAACAAATTAGCTGCCAATGCCGACAATAGTACCGCTTTTGACGACTATTTTTCAAATAAAGTAAACTCTAAAGCCGTCACCGACCAAAAATCTTCAGGCCGCTGCTGGATGTTTACGGGTATGAACGTGATGCGCTCAAAAGCCATCGCCAAGCATCATCTTCCCGCAGATTTCCAATTTTCCCAATCTTACACCTTTTTCTGGGACCAACTTGAAAAATCCAACTTGTTTTTACAAGCCATTTTAGACCATCGTACAGAAGCCATGGACAGTAAAACCGTAGAATGGCTGTTCAAAAACCCCATCGGTGATGGCGGACAATTCACAGGAGTGGCCAATTTGGTTAGCAAATATGGTATTGTACCCAAAGATGCCATGCCGGAAACTTTTAGCAGCAACAATACTTCCAAGATGTCTAATATCTTGTCGCTCAAGTTGCGCGAATATGGACTTGAATTGCGAAAAATGGCTCAAAAAAAGAACACGACAGAACAAATGCTACAAGATCGCAAAACCGAAATGCTGCAAACCATCTATCGCATTTTGGCTATGACTATTGGCGAACCTCCCACAGAATTCACCTGGACACAGCGTGATGCGTCAGGGAAGCCGGTTTCTACTGAAACCTATACCCCACAGTCTTTCTTCAAGAAATTCGTTGATGAAGACTTTTCCAAATACTATATGATTATGAACGACCCCACTCGCGAATATTACAAAGTGTATGAAATTGAATACGATCGTCACGTTTATGACGGTAACAACTGGGTTTATCTGAATCTTCCTATGGAAGACATTGCCCCTATCGCCATCGCCTCCATCAAGGACAGCACGATGATGTATTTTTCTTGTGATGTGGGTAAATTTCTGAATCGTGACAATGGCTGGCTGGACATCAACAATTACGATTACGCTTCCCTGTTTGGCACAGAATTCAATATGACGAAAAAAGAAAGAGTCGCCACGTTCGCCAGCGGTTCATCCCACGCTATGACTCTTTGTGCCGTGGATTTGGATGCCAACGGAAATCCAAAGAAATGGATGGTGGAAAACAGTTGGGGCAATTCGTACGGCCACAACGGATTTCTCATTATGACCAACGAATGGTTCAACGAATATATGTTCCGCGTGGTCGTGGAAGAAAAATATATTCCTGCTAAAATCCTGAAAATGACTCAACAAAAACCCATTATGTTGCCACCTTGGGATCCGATGTTTGCTCCAGAAGAATAAAATTAAGAAAATTTAATATTGAAATGCCATTCGAAAGAGTGGCATTTTTTAATATTTTAACACGAATTTTATACGGAAACTTCTGCCCTGCATAGGATAATTCTTGATGATTTCATATTGTTCGTCCGCCAAATTCAACATTTCAGCCTTCAAACCCAATATTACTTTATCCTTGATATTAAAGTCATGCGCGATGAAAACACTTTGGTCGGCGTAGGGTTTTAATCTGTTTTCATCAATGTTTTGTCCTAAAGCATATCTTTCTCCCGAAATGAGGATGGAATAGCCCAACGTAAGCCATCTCGTTTCAACGGCAAGCACTGCCGAACCCGAATGCAACGGCGTATAGGGAATCTGATTTTTATAGGTTTTCCCTTCCGGATTCGTCATATCCCACGCCCTTTGGAAAGAATAGCTTCCCATTACACCGACCTTGACTTCCTTAATAATTCGATATGTAAAATTAAAACTCAAATCTGTACCCAAAATATCAACTTTTCCATAATTCAACATCGACCAGACAAAGATATTTTTGTTGGGAATGGCAATGATTTTATCTTTGACCATATTGTAATACAAATCTGCGGAAGCGGAAAGTGAAATTCTGCCTAACCAGGTGTCGTCATAGCTGATACCAAAGTCAAACTGATTGGTCTTTTCCGGCTCAAGATTAACATTTCCAACTTCTCTATAATACAAATCATTAAAAGACGGCATTCTGAAAATATTTTTATAGAACATTCTCATTATCAAATGATTATCTCCTAATGGTTTGATGGTAATTCCTGCCGAAGGCGACCAATGACTTTGATTTTTGGCGGCTTCCCCAACCTCAACTTTGTTCAATACGTAAGTGTGCAGTAAATTTGCACTAACATTGATGTATTTGGATGTAAACGTCATGGCCAAGACCGTCAGACAATTGAAGCGTTTGGGTTTGGCAAAACTATTTAAATTGGCATCCATATTATTGTAAAACAAATCATTAGACAGGACAATGTTCCATTGTTTAAAAGGCTGATATTGAACACTGTTGGAGAGATAATATTCTCGCTGAATATATCGATTGTCTAATTTCCCTTCTATGTTATGATACGTTGGATCAAGATATTGCGTTTGATCGTAATTGAATTTGGCATTGACTTGATAGGCCACTTTCGGTGTGAAGAAATTCTCGTAATGCACCTGGGCAAACGCATTTTGATTGTTCAATCGCTGGGCAGAATTGGTATTGTAATAAATTACGGCGCCGGGAAGTCCCCGTTTTGACCAATAATAATAGACTTTTGCCGTCAATTTTGAATGTTTGTTGAAGTGTGCGTAAAAATTGACTTCCCCATTAAGACTCTTCACATCAGAATTGATGCGTTTTTCACGAGAAATACTGTCATTATTTCGATTCCCATAATGTAAATCAAAAGGATAATTTCCATCAGATTGAAGATAATTAAGTTTTAGCGACCAGGAATAATAGGAATCATCCTCGTTTTTTTGTTTTTTTATTCTGTTTTCAAATAATAAATACGGATTTAAAAGTCCAAAAGAGCCACCTGTAAAAGAAAAATCAAGATTGATGGGCTTCTCCGGCTTAAAAATGGGCTCTAACGTGACAATATTAATCACACTTGCAGAAGAAAACAACCTCGCCGGTACAAAAATATCCTCTTCCCTTCCCGATTGCAAAGATATTGTCTTGACATTCTCCGTAGTGATTCGACTCAAATCTATTTGTCCGGTTTGGCAATCCGTCAAAGAAATACCATCATACGATACCCCTGTATGCTGCGTGCCGAGTCCGCGAACCGAAACGGTTTTCATACCGCCAATGCCGCCATAATCCTTGATAACAATGCCAGACAAAAATTTCAAGGCATCGGAAAGTTGAAGCGTGGGCAAGGTTTTAAGGTCCTGACTTCTAATGACCTGAATCGGAGCGGACGATTCCAAAGGTCGTTCCTTGCCCACAATTTCAACCTCCTGCAAATTTTGACGACGCGTGCTGTCTTTCTGTGCCACAAGCATAGAAAGCGAAAAAATGGACAAACACAAAAAGCACAGCAGCCGCTTCAACATTTTATTGTTTTATGATTTTTATATTTTGATGATTAACTTGAAGAATGTATAATCCGTTTGTAAATTCTTGAATATCAAATTGATAATTATCATTATTGATTATTTCGCGCCGTAATTCCTGCCCAAAAGCGTTGTAAAGTACAGCGGTTTTTCCATTTTGTCCTGAAACCATGAATTGATTTTGGCAAGGATTGGGATAAACCCGCAAATTATTCAAATTAAAATCAGTTATTGCATCGGGAGTCCCATGAATTGCGGAAGTATCGCCATGTAGGACGGCCACACCGGATAAATCAAAACCGCCTGATGCAAAAGGGGTTGGGTATGGATCATTGATTAAGCGGCCGTTCTTGTCGCGACTGCCGTATTGCGGGTCGATACTGCCCACCACGTCAATCAGTTTCACATGCGTAATGTTGTTGATGTCGAGTTCAACGCTGTCTTGCAATTCCTCTAAATCGAAAGGAGTTCCGTAGCCAACACGATACTTTCCAGCCAAATTATTGATAAGACGGGCATCTACACTGCCGGCATTATTAATTTGCGTATCAATTTGCGTATTTGAAGTAGCGGGAAAACGATAATAATGAATGCCGTCGGAGCTGACTTCCACAAAAGCCAATTCCAAAAACACATCATTGAGGGAATTTTCAAAAACGGCAAAGTCATAGCCTTCCCCATTGATAATAGGCGTTTCAAAGGTGAGGATGGCAACACCACCATCACCCAAACTGACAGCGTCCGCCGTAGAAGTGGAAGCCGGTCCGACACCTGCGCTTTCAGAACCGTATGAAGTCAATAACCCTCCTGTCGCAATATCTTGATAACCACGACTAATTACACAAGACGTTGCCCACGCTAAAATTCTTGAATCTTGATAATATATTGCCTGACAGCCTTCCGAACCCACCGGGCCATCAAAAGTATTGGTATCGGTTGGAACATCGGGAGGATCAATAGGTCCAACAGGAGGGGTATTCGGATCGCTGACGGCAATAATGTTGGCCGGAGTTGTGCAATTGCCCCATTCCTGCATTTCGAAAAAGTCCCCGTCATGCAGATAGTCGTCCAAGCCCATCGCCCAATTGCCATTATACGTATATGTCAAACTGCCAGCCGAAATGATATACAAATTATACACGGAGTCGGTGTAACTGTATGTGTTGATTAAGGTTTCGGACATATCAATGGATAGGCGATTATCGGCAGCCATTAAGTCATTCAGCATAGTGCCGATGGTGATGATGCCGTTCCAGCGGTAACCGTATGCCAGACCGATTTCCGTATCTTGGCACCAATAAAACACAATGACGGCTTCATTTGTACCATTTCCAACCCAAAATTGGATGTCAGAAGAGGGAAAATCGGTCATGTTTCGATTGTGATTGACAGGATGCTGTGCCATATAGGCACGAGCAGATTCGTTTTGGGCAAAAATTGGACAACAAAGTGCCAATGCCAGCAAGAAAGTTAGAGTTTTTTTCATAGTATTAGTTTTTGGTTATTAATCCCGATAACTCTCTGTGAAAAAACTCGAAAGGAGGAAACAGTCTTGAGGGTAACCCGTCAATCGTTCTGTAGGCCTATCTCCCGAGGTCATCACAACTTTTGTGAATCATTGACAGGTTTTCTGACTCGTTTCCCTTTTTTAGGCGCCTTCCCACCAGTTTTTCAACCGACAGTGACATCTTGCCTAAAGGATGATGAAACTCACAGCAGCGGGTACTGTACAGGATTTTCACCTGTTTCCCTCACGAATTTTAGCGTACTAAAATTCTCATCAAATCATCGCGGCAAAAATACAAAAAAAATTCATTGGAGACATTGAAAATGAAAAATTTTTTAGTAAATCAAGATTTATGTTAACTTTTGGCTGTTTACAAAAATAAGATAATAGCAACGATATGTCAATTTAAAGCAGTACTTTTGTAGATTAGATTATTCAATAACAACTTAAAAATTATAATTATGAAAAAAATCAGTATCATTTTGTTGACTTTAGTTATGGGATTTTCTGTAGCTGTTAACGCACAAGCACCTTACAAACACAGTGTGGGTGGAACTTTGGGAACAATGGAAGCATTTTCCTACAAGACTTTCTTCACCAATCATTTAACCTTAGATTTGAATGCCGGCTACAAATTCACTGTAGGTCCAGCCGCTTATTGTATCAATGGTATTAAAGGCAGTTACAACACTACCATTTTCCCCAGCACTATTGAAGTAAATCCAAATCTCGAATATGAATCCACTACCGGTAAAAGTGGTTTACTTTGGTTCATTGGTGGCGGTTTGAGCTTAGGTTATTGTCCAAACGTTGCTATTGTAGATAAATCTCTCAACCGTGGTTGGGGTTTTGCCAGAACCAACTGGGGCAAATTTGGTGTGAATGCCATCGGTGGTATTGAATACAAATTTAATTTCCCTATGACCCTGCAGGTAGATTTCAGACCTGGTTATGGTTTATTATTTGATGGCAGCAAGGAAACCATCAGTTATTTTGATTGGGCTCTTTGCGTAGGCGTAAGATACTGCTTACACTAATCCAACGTGTAAATTGATAAAAGAGAGGGTGACTATTGTTTAGTCACCCTCTCTTTTTTTTTGCAATTACAGGACAGCGCTTTGATAACCTTTTTTATTGCTGTCCGCTAAACTTTAATAAACATTCGGAATTATTCCCTTTGATCGTGCATAAGACCGACTTTTTTTGTAACAGTTATTTTTCCCGTTACTTTCTTTGCTACCCCAAAGAGTAGAACTTAAATGATAAAAAAAGGGCTGGCTTTGAAGCCAGCCCCGAAATTTTTATTTTACCAAATTTTGGAATTCTGTCGTTTGTTTGTATTTCTTAAACTCGGCATCTCTTTTAGCTTTATTTTTATATTTGGCATTCTTTTCAATGGCAATGCCCAAATTCTTATAAAGACCCAATTCATCAGCAGTACGAGCGGCCAAGATCGCTTTTAAATAAGCCACTTTGGCATCTGGTTCCGCAATGCATTCCAAAGTAACCTTGGCAGCTGCATAATCCTTTCTCAAAATTTGTGTCAAGGCGGTATTGTAGTCACATTTAGCACCACTCAACGATTGGCCGGCACCTTCAAAATCACCTTCCAAAATCTTAAACATAGCCGTGTTGTATGACTGATTAACAGGATTTACGGCAGCTTTTTGAGAATCTTGGAATAATTGTTTGGCATCCGCAATATTGCCCGCAAAGAAAGCGGAAATGGCTTTGTTGTTTAAAATAATGCCGTTATCTGGAGAAATAGCAGCCGCTTTGTTCAACAAGTTGTCGGCTTCATTTAAATAATCTGCATTACCTGTTGTATAATAATCATTTAATCTTAATGCTGCCAAATTATTATAAGCTCTCCAATCATTCTCATATTGAGCTTCATTGATGATTGCAGAATAGATATCAGCCTTGGTGGCATTGCTCTTCGCCATAGAAGCAGCATACAGTCTTTCGTTCAGATTTAATTTTGAAGGATCTGACAAAGCCAATTGTGCGATTTCCTGATCATTGTATTGGTTTTTCTTGTAAACCAGGGAAATTTCTGCACGACGCAAAGGAGGAAGAATTTGATCGGCTACCTCATTATAAATATCCGTCATTTCTCTAATTCTTTGTTCGCGAAGCGTGTTATTGGGTTGGGATCTTACCACATTCAAAATCTTATTTCTTTCTGGAATATTGGATTTTTCGATAGCGGCTTCAAAACCATTCCAGTCTTCACCATTAGCATTGTTTTCAAATGCCAATTCCGGTTTCTTAAAATCTTTGACCTTAATTTTATTATCTTTACAATATTGCTTAATATACTTATCATATTGTTCATTGAACCATTTTTTGCCTTGTTCAAAACGACGTTCTGACAAACCCTGGTTATTAGATTCCTCACCTTCTGGAGAAGCCCAGCCGGAAATAATCACTTTTTGAATTTCACCACCTTTATTCAAAAATTCCACCAAGTTCTTGATGGCCGTTTTAGCCTCGTTGCTCTTGTTGAGCTTGTTGTTCCAGTTCATAGTGGAACTATTCACTTCAAAGTAAATGACACCCGTTTCGGTTTCAAATTCTTCCTTATAATTATGAGACCCAAACAAGAAATAAGTACCTTTGTTGTCGGCATTGTCGGCCAATCTTGGCGTCATATCGGTTAAGGAAGAAGTATTGGAAACACCATCTCCTAAAACGCGGTCGGGAGAAAAAATCTGACTTTTCTTTCCAAGCGCCGCCTTGGTTTGAGCAATAATTTCGCCATCTTGAAGTGCGTCATTGTAATCAAAACTGCCAGTCTTTGTAAAAGTACCACCTGCCTTGTAAGGAATTGTGATTCCACTTACTTTGGATTTTTCTCCCACCAAAGTGATAGGTTCCAATTGACCTAAAACTTCACCTGTGGCCGATTTCAAAGTCGGTTGGATAGTTACATCCGCTTTTTTCTTCATATATTTCGGTGGAATCGTACCTTTGATGGTATATTCCACTTTTCCGCCTTTGTTTTCCAAATCCGGATTATTAAGGGTGATGGACACTTCAGGATAACGCTTTGCCATTTTCTGCAAACCGCAACCCGCTAAAATTAAGGCTGATAAAGCCAAAACGAAAATGAGACTTCTTGATTTCATTGTATAATTGTTTTTGTTGTGTTTTTTACAAATAACTTTTGCAAAAATACGCATTTTCAATCAAATTTCACACTTATTTTTTCAAAAATTCATTGAAAATATAAATATGCTTATTCAAAAAAATTATATTTCTTTTTTTACGTAAATATCTGTCCAACTTTTCATTATTTTTGCTCCATAATTTTCTTATAAAATGAAGCTGAAAAAATTCTTATTCTTAGTAGTCCTGTTTTTGGGATTAACGGCTTGTAGTGATTTGCAATTTCAACACATTGACGGCAACGCTTTTGGCACCTATTACGCCGTGACCTACAAAGGCAAGGAAAACCCAAAACTACAACATTCCATTGATTCTATTTTAAACGAAATAAACGCCACTTTTTCCATTTTCAACGATTCTTCCATTATTTCAAAAGTTAATAATAATCAGGAAGTTACACTCAATAGTGATTTTATCGAAGTTTTTAATATCGCACAACAAATCAGCCGGGAAACCGGTGGCGCCTTTGAAATGACCATCGGTCCGTTAGTTAATCTTTGGGGCTTCGGCAAGGAAAATCGCGACACCAACATCACACAAACACAAATCGATTCCGTACTTCAATTAATCGGCTACCACAAAATCAGCATTCAAAATCAACAAGTCGTCAAGGAAAATCCTGCCATTCGACTTGATTTCAACGCATTGGCAAAAGGTTATGCCGTAGATAAAGTAGCCGAATTTTTAGTATCGCAAGGTTATAAGGATTGTCTGGTCGATATTGGCGGAGAAATTGTGGCCAAAGGGAAAAAATACCACGACGAGATGTGGAACATCGGGGTTCAGGAACCTACCGAAACCCGTGACGGAGAAATACGCTCGGCACAAACCTTTCACTTATGCGACCAGGCCACGGCCACTTCCGGCAATTATCGAAATTATTTCGAGGAAAACGGACAGCGTTATACCCACATCATCAATCCGCATACGGGACATCCTGAAAAAAGCAACTTGCTCAGTGTCACCGTCATTGCCGACCGCTGCGTTACGGCAGACGCATACGCCACGGCCTTTATGGTGATGGGCAGAGAAAAAAGCAAAAAATTCTTGAAAAATCATCCGGAAATCACTTGCATTTTCATTTACGACCATCACGGAGAATATAAATTGGAGGTTTGTCCAAAATAAATTTTTCAAACAACTTGTAATCAATACTTTACATTATTTTTTTCATAAAAAAAGAACGAAAACAACCTTATTTCGCAAATTTTTTCGTATCTTTGCACTTTAATAGTATATCACAAAAATATGAAAAAGGGCAAGTTAACATATTTCTCATTTTTAGTAATTACAGTTTTTGCGGTACTTGCTATCGTATTTTCTTCTTGTTCGGCACAAAAGAAATACGGACAAAGCGTTCACAAAAATTCACATTACCAACGTGTAAGGGTTAAACAAGCCAAATGGAACACCACTACTTCCACTTCTACCACCTACTACATCAAAAAACAGAAACAGCCAAAGCGATATAATCCGTAATTGTCTGTTTTTCTATTATTTACAAATTAATTTAGTATGAAACTGAAATTTCATTTATTTATATTTTGCGTCCTGACTTTAAGCCTTCCTTTTGGCATTTTCGCACAGGAAGACAATAGTCTGAAATTCAACACCGTTGACGGTATTCCCGTGATGGATGAGGAATTGGAATTTGACACGGCCGGCTTTATGTTGGACACCATTGAATCGGGCTATTTCGACAAAATTGACATTAACGTCGCCCCTATCCTATTCCTTTATTTCAAATGGATGCCCGGCTTCGGCACCTACGAAGACTTTAATATTGCCGCCGTGCATTACAGACACCATACCACGGCCCCTGCCGACACCCTGGTATTGGGAAAGTACGTTCACCCGGCCCCGTTTAAGGTCAATTCAAAATACGGATGGCGGCGGCGTAGAATGCACCGCGGCGTTGATATGGCCTACCCAATGGGAACACCCGTGGTGGCTGCTTTTGACGGCATTGTTAGAATTTCTAAAAGCGGTGCCGGCGGCTATGGCCAACTCATCGTTATCCGCCACGCCAATAAATTGGAAACCTACTACGGCCACCTTTCACAACGCCTCGTCAACCCCGGACAAATGGTTCATGCCGGCGATACGATTGCCTTGGGCGGAAGCACAGGCCGCTCCACCGGTCCACACCTCCACTTTGAAACCCGCTATCTCGGCTACGATTTTAACCCAAATAAAATCATCGACTTTGACAACTTTACCTTGGCTACCGACACCCTTTACACAAGCGGTTTCGCCGTCACATCGCAAAATTTGCTGGCCGAAAAAACCGCTAACGACGCCGTTAAGAAAAGCAGTAGCTCGGTAGGAAAAAGTTACCACAAAGTTCGCCGCGGCGAAACATTGGGCGGCATCGCCAGAAAATACCACACCTACGTTTCCACCCTTAAAAAACTCAACGGACTCCGCAGCGATTTCATTAGAGAAGGCCAAAGATTACGCGTAAGGTAAATCTGGCTATGAAACACATTTTCCCAATATATTTTCTCGCTGCCTTTTTCTGCTGCAACGCTTGCTTGGCTCAAACTTTTTACCCCTTAGGGTTTCAACGAAATCAAAACATCCCAGTAATTCAAGAACACGACACACTGCATCTGGCTTGGGCAGGCGGTATGAACGGACTTTCTTTCTACTCCTTCGATTTGAACGCTGACGGAACCCAAGACCTAATCGCCTTTGAAAAAAACGGCAATCGACTGCTTCCTTTTATCCAAGAAAACAATCGTTGGACCTACCATCCCGAATATCGCCACTTCTTTCCGGAATTACACGACTGGGTTATCTTCAAAGACTATGACAATGACGGCAAAAAAGACATTTTTACATACGGACTTGCCGGCATCCGCGTATTCCATAATATTTCTGAACAAGAACTGCGCTTTGAACTCGCCTGTGAACAATTAAGTTCGTTTTATTACACCGATTACAGCAATATTTATGCGTCACCCGACGACTACCTGGCCATCGACGACGTGGATGGTGATGGTGATTTGGACATTCTAAACTTTTGGGTCTTGGGAAAATATGTCCATTATCAAAGAAATTACGCCGTGGAAAATAATTTTGCCAACGGCTATTTTGATTATAAATTGGAAGATGAATGCTGGGGCAAATTTTCCGAAGGTGCCGACAACAACGAAATCACCCTCTTTAGTTATTGCCAAGATAAAGCCGGAAATCAAACACGCCACGTCGGTTCGACAATGACGTTGACGGATTATAATCAAGACGGAACGAAAGACTTATTGCTTGGCGACATCGATTTCCCTCAAATAATTTTTTTAACCAATGGCGGCACGCCCTCGGAAGCACTGATGATTCATCAAACTTCTAATTTTCCCAATGCCGAAAACCCCATTTCCTTGTTTTCTATGCCTTTGGTTTCATCCCTTGACATCGACGAAGATTCTTATGATGAATTTATTGTCTCGCCAGCCGATCCATCCTTGTCCAAATCACAAAATGTCAATAGCGTATGGTTATACGACTATGACGAAAACGCACAAGATTACCACTTAAATACAAGGTCGTTTCTGCAAGAAAAAATGATTGACTTGGGTTCCGGAGCTTATCCTGTTTTTTTTGATTGGAATAACGATGGACTTTTGGACTTGTTTGTTGGAAATTTCGGCTATTACGATAGTTCTCAAAACATTAACGGATTTCTGACCTCATATTATTCATCCTGCATTGCCTATTTTGAAAACATTGGAAATGTTACCGATCCTGCTTTCCAATTAATAAGTTCTGATTTCCTTAATCTCAAGGAATTGAATTTACACGCCCTTTATCCTGCCTTCGGAGACATTGATAATGACGGACAAAATGAGATTATTTGCGGACGTGATGACGGAACACTGCTATTGATAAAGAATAATCAGCTGGTTTATAATTTTTTGAATATTGATGTCGGAGATTTTGCAACACCTCAACTTTTCGATATTAACCATGACGGAAAATTAGACTTACTGATTGGCAATCGTCGTGGCCAAATTCAATATTATCGAAACCTGTCAGCCAATCATCAAATTGATTTTCAATTACAAAACGCAACCTTAGGTAATGTGGATGTCCGCGATTACACAGCCTCCTATTTTGGTTTTGCCACTCCCTGTTTCTTTTCTATGGACAACGAAACCAAACTGATTTGCGGAAACGAACAGGGAAAATTATTCTTTTATGACCATATTGACAATCACTTGGATGGAGATTTCGAATTGATAACCGACCACTTGGCTGAAAAAATAAACCACTCGAGCGCTATTCTTCACGAGGGAATTCGAGTTGGCGTGGCCATTGGAGATATTAATAACGATCATTATCCTGATATGATAATCGGCAATTTTGCGGGAGGACTAAGTTATTTTGAAGGAAGTGAACCCTATCCTATGAACATTCATCCAGCAAACATCAATAAAATCAAGATTTTTCCAAATCCTGCCCATACCGACGTTCAGATTGAAATAGAAGATAACTCCCCTCATTTCATTGAAATTTTTGACATCAACGGCAAACTAATTCGACAGTGGTCCACGACAAGTCAATGCAATAAATTAAATATTAGCGATTTAAAATCAGCCATATATTTAATTAAAATTAGTTCGGATTGTCAAATCCACTGGCAAAAACTAATCAAAAAATAAAATATTTTTCATTTTATTATATTTTCATTTATATTTTTTTGTATTTTTGCACTGATTATCGCAGCAAAAAAAGTCAGGAATCGGCGCCATAATAATCCTGTCTGGAAATGTTTGCGATAAAGAAAAAAAGTGTATTTTTGTATTTTATTTAATTTGAAAAAATCTACTATGGAAAACGGGAAAATCAACGAAGAGAAACTAAAAGTTCTTAATTCCACCCTTGAAAAATTGGAAAAGACCTTTGGCAAAGGTGCGATTATGCGCTTAAGCGACACCCCTGTTGAAGATATTGATGTAATTCATACGGGATCATTGACTTTGGACTTGGCATTAGGAGTAGGCGGCCTGCCAAAGGGAAGAATCATAGAAATATACGGACCTGAATCATCAGGTAAGACCACCTTGGCCATTCACGCCATTGCGGAAGCGCAAAAAGCGGGTGGTATTGCCGCCTTCATCGACGCGGAACACGCCTTTGACCGCAGTTATGCCGAAAAATTGGGCGTAAATACGGCCGAATTATTGGTTTCCCAACCCGATAATGGCGAACAAGCCCTTGAAATTGCCGATAACTTGATTCGTTCCGGTGCCATCGACATCATTGTCATCGACTCAGTTGCCGCCTTGACGCCGAAAAGCGAAATCGAAGGCGATATGGGCGATTCAAAAATGGGCTTGCAAGCACGATTAATGTCCCAGGCATTGAGAAAACTCACCGCCACCATCAGCAAAACAGGATGTTGCTGCATTTTCATCAACCAATTGCGTGAAAAAATCGGTGTGATGTTTGGCAATCCTGAAACCACAACCGGCGGTAATGCTCTGAAATTCTACGCTTCCGTCCGTTTGGATATCCGTCGTATGTCGCAGTTGAAAGACGGCGACCTCGCATCTGGAAACAGAGTGAAAGTGAAAGTCGTGAAAAACAAAGTGGCACCTCCATTCCGCACCGCGGAATTTGACATCCTCTTTGGTGAAGGCATTTCAAAAACAGGCGAAATCATCGATTTAGGCGTAGAATATAACATTATCAAGAAATCAGGTTCCTGGTTTTCTTACAACGACACCAAACTGGCTCAAGGACGCGATTCCGTCAAGTCCCTTTTGAATGACAATCCAGAATTATTGGAACAACTTGAAACCCAAATCCGAGAAGCGGTTGCCGAACAAAAATAAAACCAGCTTAAACCATTATGAAAAAGCACATTATCAAATTTTTACTCATCGTTCTTGTCTTGGCGTGCGCAGCTTGCGGGGCCAATAACAAAAAATATGACGGAATGGAACCCGAATTGGCGAAATTGTGCAAGGCCATCGACAAAAATCCCAAAAATGCCGAAGCCCGATACAGCCGAGCCGTCTATTACTATAATCGGGGATTCATTGAAGAAGCTAAAAACGATGTCTTTGAATGCTTGAAATTAGATGAGAAAAACGCAAAATATTATGTGCTGATGTCTGATGTCTATTTCGCTGAAAAGGAAACCGACCAGACAGAGGAAATGCTGGAAAGGGCCATCGCCTTAGAACCCGACAACAACGAGGCCAGACTGAAATTGGCAGAATTGTATTTTCACCTGAGGATGTTCCAAGAATGCAACAATGCCTTGGATGCCGCCGTTGAAAAACAAAAGTTCAATCCTAAAGCCCACTTGATTAGGGGATTCTGCCTGAAAGAAATGCAAGACACCATTGGCGCAATGCGTATGTTTCAGTTGTGTATCGACCAAAATCCTTCGGAAATCAAGGCATTCTTAGAATTAGGATATTACTATCAGAAAAAGTTGGATCCAATGGCCATCAGCTATTATCAAAATGCCCTGCAGGCAGATCCCAACAATATTGAAATCAATTTCAATTTAGGCAAGATTTTACAAGACTTGGGAGAACGCGACCAAAACGAAGAACAAATTGACCAAGCCATTGAACAATACAAAATCGTTCTGAAACTTAAGGAAGACCATATTCCCGCATTAAACAACTTAGGGTATGTTTATATGGTGGACCAAGACAAATACAACGAAGCCATCGCATTGTTCAATAGAGCCGTCAAAGCGGAACCTAACTGCGTGGAAGCATACTGCAACCTCGGCGTTTGCTACGAATGTATGGGGGAAATAGAAAAATCGCGCGAGAATTATGAAATGGCACTCAAGATTTTGCCTAATTACGAAGGTGCCGTTTTAGGATTAAATCGATTAGATAAAATCAAATAATAAAAAACAATGAATCAACATCTTGATCCCAGTTCTGAAAGACTTTCAGCAGCCGAAAAAGAATTTGAAAAAGCAATTCGGCCTGTTGATTTTGCGAGTTTTAACGGACAAGAACAGGTCATCGACAATATCATTGTTTTTGTAAGGGCGGCGAAGGCCCGCGGGGAAGCATTGGACCACGTTCTGCTCCACGGTCCTCCGGGTTTGGGAAAAACAACACTTTCCCACATCATCGCCAACGAAATGGGCGTCAATCTTAAAGTCACTTCAGGCCCTGTTATCGATAAACCTGGAGAATTGGCGGGTTTACTTACCAACCTTGAGCCCAACGACGTGCTTTTTATTGACGAGATTCACCGATTGTCTCCCGTCGTGGAAGAATATCTTTATTCCGCAATGGAAGATTATCGCATTGATATTATGATAGATAGCGGCCCAAATGCC
The DNA here is from genome assembly GCA_024400755.1 of Bacteroidales bacterium. Lineage (GTDB taxonomy): Bacteria > Bacteroidota > Bacteroidia > Bacteroidales > WCHB1-69 > RUG11690. The sequence goes on from JAKSMG010000003.1 coordinate 123,473, forward strand.
CGCAGTGTACAAATATCACTAAATCCGTTTACCTTGGTTGGTGCGACAACGCGTTCCGGTTTATTGACTGCTCCATTACGTTCTCGTTTCGGTATCAACTTACGATTGCAATACTATGATGCGGAAACTTTGGCTAAAATCTTAAAACGTTCCGCATCAATACTCAATATTCCCATTAACGAAGATGCCGCATTTGAGATTGCCCGCCGAAGTCGAGGAACGCCACGTATTGCCAATTTACTATTGAGACGTGTCAGGGATTTTGCCCAAATTAAGGGTAATGGCACCATCACTTACGAAATCACGCAAATTGCTCTCGCCGCCCTCAATGTGGACAAACACGGTCTGGACGAAATGGACAACCGCATTTTATCCACTATTGTGGAAAAATTCAAAGGCGGACCCGTCGGCATTTCCACCATCGCTACCGCCGTAGGCGAAGATCGAGGAACTTTGGAAGAAGTGTACGAACCTTTCCTCATTCAAGAGGGTTACCTAATGCGAACCCCGCGCGGCCGCGAAGTGACAGAATTAGGTTTCGCCCACCTCGGAAAAGTCAAATTCAACGACCAACAACCATCCTTATTCTAGATTATTAATATTTCAAATACCAAACGTCATGAAAAAATTTTTCTGTTTTCTATGTTTAATTGCCCTATGTTCCAGCATTTTTGCCCAAGATTATTCTAACGATAACTCACGCAAAAATAAAAAGATGTATTCTCAAGCTGTTGACTCATACAACGACTTAGAAGCCAGACGTGTAGTGGTTGGTATCACTTTCGGTCCCACTTTCAATTGGATGAACTGGAAAAACCATAAAGCGGCACCTGAAGGATATTGGAGATCAATTCCCGGCACCAAGGTTGGATTACGGTATGGTCTCAACCTGGACGTTGACCTGACCAAAGAAAAACATTACTTCGTTTCTACTGGTATTTTAGTAGAACATACTGGCGGCAGACTCAATTTTGAAGACAACATCGTGCTCATCGATGTTCCTATGGTAAGAAAAATGGATCGAAGCTATAAAAGCATCTATCTCACCATTCCTACCGCAGTTACACTGAAAACGCCCAGCTTTAGCAATTTTATTATCTGTGGAAATGTAGGTTTTTACCATAGTTTTAATGTTTATGCCCGCTATCAATCCAGCTTTGATATTATTCCTCCTGGAAATGAATCTAAAATAGAAAATAAGGAAACTATCAACCACATCACTTCAGACTGGGAAAAAGACAAGGAAGTAGCCCTGTTCAAAGAGTCTATTTTCGCGGGACTTGGCGTTGAATATGTCATCAAAAACAACCTCAAGGCAAAATTATACATCAACTACGCACAGTCTTTAAACAACTATTTCTCAAAAGATGCCACTAATTCCTATACCGGCGTGAAAGAAAAAGCATCTATCGGAACCATAGAAATTTTATTGGGCCTTTCATTCTAACAGCAAAATGAAAATCATCTGCATCGGCAAAAATTATCTCAAACATATTCAGGAGCTAGATAGAAAAAGACCCACTGAACCTGTTTTCTTTTTAAAACCTGATTCTGCCATCATACAAAGAAATAGACCTTTTTTTCTGCCTGATTTTTCAGAAGAAATCCATCACGAAGTGGAATTGATCTATAGAATTTGTAAGGTGGGAAAATGTATTCAACCCAAATTCGCCCATCATTATTATGATGCCATAGGATTAGGTATTGACTTTACAGCCAGGGATTTACAACGAAAATGCGTCAGCGAGGGCAATCCCTGGGAAATTGCCAAGGCATTCGACGGTTCTGCCGTAATCAGTAAATTTGTCCCCAAAGAACAATTGGGCGACCTCAACAATCTGGATTTCAGACTATTGCTTAATGACCAATGCGTTCAGCACGGAAACAACAAGGATATGATTTTCCGCATTGACGAAATCATCAGTTATGTTTCACAATTTATCACATTGAAAATTGGAGACATTATTTTTACTGGAACACCCGAAGGTGTTGGAAAAGTAGCTATTGAAGATCATTTGCAAGGTTTTATCGGAGAAGAAAAATTTTTAGATTTCAAAATAAAATAAACTATTATGATTCCAAGATATTCACGGCCCGATATGAGTGCCGTATGGACTGAAGAAAACAAGTTCAACAGTTATTTGAAAGTTGAAATAGAAGCCGCTGCCGCATGGAGCAAATTAGGCGTGATTCCTGAAAAAGACGTGGAACTGCTGCGTAAAAACGCCCGCTTCAACATTGACAGAATATATGAAATCGAAAAGGAAACCAAACACGATATCGTGGCATTTACCCGCACGGTAAGCGAAAGTTTGGGTGAAGAAAAAAAGTGGGTGCATTACGGCTTGACTTCTACCGACGTGGTAGATACCGCCAACGGCTATTTGCTAAAACAGGCCAATGAGATTTTGCGCGCCGACCTGAAGCGAATGTCCGAGATTTTGAAAAAACGTGCCTACGAATTTAAAGACACACCCTGTATCGGTCGTACCCACGGCGTCCACGCCGACATCACTTCTTTGGGACTGAAATGGGCTTTGTGGTTTGAAGATATGCAGCGCAATATGGCCCGTTTCGAAGATGCCGCCGCCGATGTCGAATGCGGCAAGGTAAGCGGTGCGGTCGGTAATTTTGCCAATGCTCCCGCCTTCGTCCAAGACTATGTTTGCGAACAATTGGGCATCCATTCCGCCAAGATTTCCACCCAAACACTGCAACGTGACCGCCACGCACATTATATCGCCACCTTGGCCTTAATCGGTGCGTGCATCGAAAAAATGGCAACAGAATTGAGACATTGGCAACGTACCGAATTGCGCGAAGCAGAAGAAAAATTCGGCAAAGGCCAAAAAGGATCTTCCGCCATGCCCCACAAACGCAACCCCATCAGCAGCGAAAATATGTGCGGCTGCGCCCGTGTACTTCGCGGCTATATGATTTCCTCTTACGAAGACATCGCTCTTTGGCACGAACGCGACATCTCCCACTCTTCCGCCGAACGCATCATCCTTCCCGATGCCACCATTTTGCTCGACTATATGCTCAACCGCTTCTCCGGCATCCTCGAAAATCTCGTCGTATTCCCAGAAAATATGCTGAAAAACATCTACTTGACACACAAAGTGATTTTCGCCCAGCGCGTGATGACCACCCTTATCGGGAAAGGCCTTTCTCGCGAAAGCGCCTACGATTTGGTGCAACCTATCGCTATGACTGCCTGGTTCGAAGGCAAAGATTACAAAGAACTGCTCGAACAAAATGAAGAAATCCACAAATATCTTAGCACCGAAGAATTAGACGGATGCTTTACTTTGGAATACTATCTGAAAAACGTGGACTTGATTTTCTCTCGCGTATTCGGCGAATAAAACCATAGAACATTTGGCAGAAGCGGGTATGGCAACCTCTTCTGCCTTCAAAATTTAATCAATATGAAAAGGATAAGTTTATTGGTGTTTAGCTTGATTTTTTTATTCTGCTCCTGCGGAAAGAAAAAAATAGGTGCCTTCAAAGCTGATAATTTTTCCAATGGCAAAGCCGGGGAAATGATTTTGGTAATGGACGACCACTTTTTCACCCAAGAAGAAAAACAAATTGTGATAGACAGCTTGGAACAAGCTCAACCCGCCATCAACCAAATAGAACCGATGTTCGACGTACTGAATCTTCAAAACAAGGATTTCACCTCCAACTTCGTCAGACACCGCAATATCGTCCATTTTGATTGCGACAGCAGCTATTCATCCAATATCATTACCTTTGAGAGAAATATGTGGTCAAATCCGCAAGTATATGTCAAAATTAAAGGCAATAACGCGGACAGCTGCGTGGCTATCTTTCAACAAAATGCGGATACTATTATTAAGTTGTTGTATGATAATGATTTGAGACGAGTTCAATACGCCTTTAACCGAGATTTGGAGCCAAGTATCAAGAAAATTCTGAAAGATAAATTCGGCATTACCTTATGTGTTCCTATGCACTATTTCATTGCCGATGAAACGGAAGATTTTCTTTGGTTACGATTCAGAACCACCAAAAACGACCGATTCATTATGATATACAAACAACCCGCATACGAACTCACCGAAGCCAATGTCATTGCCGCCCGCGACAGCATTACAAAAAAATACATTCCCGGTGCCGTCAAGGGCGCATATCCTATCATTACCCAGCATTTTGGTTTTCCCATTGTCAATAACACCAAGATTGGAGCCAAGAATGGCGTAGAAATGCGTGGCCTTTGGGAATGCGTAGGCGACCACATGGGGGGGCCTTTTTATAGTTTCACCTATCTTTCTCCCGACAAAAATTACTGCATTACCGTAGATGGATTTGTCTATGCCCCGCAGGAAAACAAACGAAATTATTTAAGAGAAGTGGAAGCTATCGTAAAATCCATAAAATAATTTCATTTTTTTGTAACGTTTTGAGCTTTTCATGCGTCTAATGGATGTGAAAGCAACGGATAAATACCAGCAGATTATTAATGGCTGCCTCCAAAACAAACGAGGCAGTCAGCAAGAATTGTATGATATTTTTGCTCCCAAAATGCTTACCGTATGTATGCGTTATGCCTTCACACAACAAGAAGCAGAAGATATAATGATTGAGGGGTTTGTGGCGGTTTTCAATCATCTGGCTGATTTTAAAAATGAAAGTTCTTTGGAACAATGGATCCGGCAAATTATGGTCAATAAAGCCATTTCCAACTACCGCAATAACAAGCGTAGATACAACCATTTGACCATAGATGAAAATATTGAACTGGAAGATGAACAGATTTTGGATATTGAAAGTTCAATGACCGGGAAAAAGCTGATTCAGATGATTCAGCAAATGCCCGATAATTTGAAAATGGTATTCAACTTGCGTGTTTTTGAAGAATACGAATTCAAAGAAATCGCTGAGGAATTGACCATTCCCGTATCAACTGCCAGGGTTTATTTTCTTAGGGCAAAAAAATGGATTAACGAACATATTGAAATAGAAAATCATAGATAGGATGAGCAATATAAAAGACATTGTAGAACAAGTGCGGGAAACGCCCTCGCCACGTTGCTGGGACAGCATTGCCAGCCAATTGCCGGCCGTGGGTGCTGCCGCAGGCACCAGTGCTGCCACAGGCGGTAAAATCGCCGCCACGGCCACAAAATCGGCCTTGTCGGCAGGAAAACTCGCCGTCATCATCGGCAGTACCGCCGCCGTAACAGCAGGAGTCATCACAAGCATTACCGTGCTGAAAAACGATTCCGTTTCCACACCCCCTGCCTCAAACGACAATACCGTCGCCATCCTCGATGATAACACCAATAGCGATTCTACCACCTTTATTATTGAAGAACCTATCTCAACAACAGAAAACAAAAATATTGCTCAACATACCCAAAACAATATCGTTTCAACTGACAATACTACCAACACACCAAGTTCACCCAATCCCGCAAATTCACCAGTCACCACCCCTGTCACTCCATCAAACGCCACCCTCGCAACGATAAACTACCCAATGGCGCAAAATATTTCAACCACCCCACAACAAACTTCCACGACTCCCCAAACTGCTACCACCGAACCTCAACCCTCCCACCAAACGCAAAATCAATCACAACAAGCCAAAAACGACAACAAAGATGACAATTTTGATGATTTTGACTACGCTAAACCCATCAAAATTGAAATTCCCAATATCTTCACACCCAACGGAGACGGCATCAACGACCTATTTGTCATCAGCGGTATAGAAAACTGCCAAAAAAGTAATTTGATTGTCAAAGATCACAAAGGAAAAATTGTCCTTCAAAGTCAACACTACGACAACAACTGGGACGGTAACAATCTACCTGACGGCACTTATTTCTATCAATTCGCCTATACCATCAACAATATCAACGAAGTTCGCCGCGGACAACTTATGATTCGACGCTAAATCATTCGATATTTCTCCAAGTCTGCTCAGGGTTTTCAAAGTACTTAACTAAATCAATGTTATACCAGCAATGGCAAATCAACGTGGACAGATTGGAAAAGCACCATTTTTTCTGTCGCGTTTTCTGACCAAGGACAGCAGCAGATTGGCGATGAGCCACCCGGATGACATTGACACTGCCACTATAGAAGTATTTGAGCGGAAAGTTTTGTTTAAGCTATTTGAACAGGAATTCAAATTAGCGACCAAACGACACATAATCCGACTTTCTAATCTTTGAGGCAACGAACAGAAAAAGGGAGATGCTTACTAAAAGGATAATATATTATACTTGGAAATTTATAAGATAATTGAAGCAAGTCCGCATTGTCGTCATTTGACTGGGTGGCACTCCAAAAATAAGCGGATGTGCCAAATTGGCTGCCATCACCTCCGCCTCCGGAATAGCCAGCGGGTAAGGCATTGAAACCAGAGGCATTATTGGCAGACTGGTCGTTGCCTACAGCACAACGTACACCATAAAGGTCGTCCCAACCGGAAGTAGATGCCAACGCTTTTGCAATAGTGGTACTATATTGATCACACCTATATTGGCCATTATTGCTCATATAGTCGAACAGCGTTGTCCACTCTGGAGAACTTGGCACGTGCCATCCATCAGGACAAAGTCCCTGCACGCCGGAGGGTGAAGCATCGGAAGAGGCTTCACCATTCATCACCGCACGCCAATTGTAAAGATAGCCGTACGTACCAACATTGCTGCTGTCATTATTGGGATACCAGCGAAAAGGAGTTGTTGTCCAGCTATTCCCATAGTCATATAACAATATGCTGTCTCCATTGGGATAGTGCGTCGTTCGCAAGTTCTCTGCCATCCAGCACTGACTGCCTATCCGTACCGTCTGGTACACATTGCCATCAATATCTGTTACCGTAGGCGTTTCTTTGCACGTCTCGATTTCAGGTGTCTGAAAATGAAAATAGAGTACAAAATCCTCAGATGTTTGCTGTTGCTGCCGAACCATCTGGCTGGCATACTCAACCCCATCTATAACGGCATAACCGATATAGGCCATCAGGTCTCTTCTGTGAAAAACATTCGTGGATTGACCTTTTTCGTTTGATGGCACAGTTGTTGCATACGATTGGTTCTCGCCTGTATATTGAAGTGAAATTTGTCCCGCATTGCCCTTGTTGACAATCTTAATTGATGACGACAGATTTTTGAATCGGGCAGTGACAATATAGGTTTGTGGGTTGGTAAGCATAACTCTGAAAGAGTGGATGCCCATTGGCAAATTATTGCTATAAGCTGCAATCTGCCGTCCATCCATACTCAGTACCTCAATGGATACCGTACCTTCGTTGGGGAGCGAGAGACAAAAGTCCGAAACTCCGTCAAAAGGATTCGGCACATTATGCGTAAGACCGAACTCCTTGACATTGGCAAAATCTTCAATAGCCGTTATACTTAACGTCAGTGTTGTGTCGGGATAGTAAATGGTTTCCTGCCAATTCTGAGCGAAGTCGGCAATGAGAACTCTGTCCAAACGGATATAATTGTTATATACATCCCGGCCTGTAAATGTAAGCGTCGTGGTTTGTGCTGTCGCATAAAACACATTCGCCAAAATTAAAATGAGAAACAATATTTTTTTCATAGTTCTTAATTTTTCTCGCATTCCGACTCTGCGATGCAATTTGCCGAATCGGAATATTACGTTTATATATATTATATGACGCATAAAATTCCAAAAACGTTACAAAAATACGTTTTTTTTCGAAATTATCCCATTGGGTTCAGTATAAGAATTTTATTATTGCTTGTCCGGTAAACATTTTTCACAGCAGAAAAATAAGGCGGCACGTATCCTTCTCCCAGATTGTGACGATGTTCAGGGCGAAAAAGATGCCAGCTTCAATGCACCGCAATCAGTCAAAATAAATACTAATCAAACTTTATGGCGGTCAAAGGACTGATTTTGCGTGCTACCACGTAGGCAGGAATCGTCAAGGCAGCCACACAAAGCACGAAAACTCCAAGATTCAGTCCCAAAATCATTGGAATATTAAATTGTATGGGAACATACGCCACATAATAGGTGGCCGCATCCAATTTCACCCAATGCCATTGCTGCTGTGCCAAACCTATGGCAAAGGCCAACACATTGCCCCAAATCAACCCCCTTATCAATATATTGGAAGCAATGGCGATAAAAAGACGTACTACCGCTTTGGTCTTCATTCCCAATGTTTTCAAAATGCCAATGGCGGAAGTCTGCTCGATTACAATGATAAAAAACGTTGACATCATCGTAATCAAACAAACAAAAAAAGTAATAATCAATAAAACCACCACATTGGTGTCAAAAAGGGCAATCCATTGAAAAATTTCAGGGAAAATTTGCTTTATCGTTTCCGCCTTCAATTTATAACCCACTTTCCCGTCAATTTGCTCGCCTAAGTCGTCAATTTCATTAAAATCTCGAAGCAAGATTTCCATTCCTCCCACCATATTGCTATCCCATTGGTTTAATTTCTGCACCTGTCGCAAATCCACCAAGGCAAACTGTTTGTCATATTCGGGCAAACCGGTTTCATAAATACCCACCACGATAAAATTACGCTGCATGGGCGGATCCTGCACGAAATAAGTCCGAACTTTATCCCCAATGTTTAACTTCAGCCGCTGAGACATTGTTTTGGAAATCAATATTTCCTTAGAAGGCACGGTGTCATTGACATTCAAAAATGTACCTTCCAGCATATTTTGTTGAAAATGCGTCGTATCAAAAGTATCGTCAATACCTTTTAAGACAATACCTTCCACCTGATCTTTCGTTTTGATAACGCCCGACTTGGTAGAAAAACACTGCAAGGATTGAACTTGCGGCATTCGCCTGATTTCTTCAACAAAATCCTGATTTTTGTCAAAGGGAACTGGTTCAAAAGAATAATTCATATCATAATTTGAGATACGAATATGTGAACCCATCGAAACAACCTTTTCCCTAATAACCTGCTTATAACCTGTGGTAATAGCAATGGCAATAATCATTACGACTATTCCCAAGGCAACACCGGCGATAGAAATAGAAACAATAGGGCGAGAAAATTTGTTGTCCTCATTTCGCAACAATTTCCTCGCCGTATTGATATAGAATTTCAATAAAGACATTTTAGAAAGTATAGTTGTAGCCTATCCTCACCTGCGGGGTGTACCAATTGGAATAATATCTAAATCCATCGCCATTATATTGATATACAGGCAATAACACCAAGAAGTTCATACTTGAATGAACAGAAATATTGGTTCTATACCCAGCACCCACCAAAACCACGTGGGAATTGGTTCTCTGTGCTTCGTACATATACGGCTGATAATTCACCCATTCATACCCGGCGTGGATAATGAATTGTCGCTGAAACAAATATGCTTCAACAAAAGGATTGGCTCCAAAGGTATGTCCAACCCATTTTTCAGGAATATACCAACGTAACGTATATGAAATGTTAGCACCTATCATCAACCAATCCAATGGCAATATACCGATTTTCGGCTGCAAACAAAATCCCATAGGATTTCCAATCTGCAAATTGAAGTTACCACCCGTCTGGAATTTGATTTTTCTATTGTTCATAGCATCATCTCCCGAAGGGGAAACCGTACGCAAACTTTTGGGAAGAGGCACATTGACATTCACATTCTGTGCCCATAATCCTTGGCATACAAAGGCAAACAGTAAAAAGACTATAACTTTCTTCATAGCAGATTATTTTCCAGCTGCCTGACAAGCTGTAATAGCGACTAAACTTACAATATCGTCAACGGAGCAACCGCGAGACAAGTCGTTGATAGGAGCAGCCATACCCTGCATCACAGGACCAACGGCATCGGCACCAGCCATACGCTGAACCAACTTGTAAGCAATGTTTCCAACTTCCAATGATGGGAATACCAACACATTGGCCTTACCGGCAACTGGGCTTCCCGGAGCTTTTTTCTCTGCCACAGAAGGAATAATGGCGGCATCGGCCTGCAAATCGCCATCAATAACCAAAGTTGGATCCATTTCCTTTGCGATGCGTGTAGCATTCACCACCTTGTCAACCAATTCGTGTTTAGCGGAACCCTTGGTAGAGAAACTCAACATAGCGATACGAGGTTCGATACCTGCGATATTACGAGCAGTTTGAGCAGTCACAACGGCAATTTGAGCCAATTTGTTTTCGTCGGTATTAGGATCTGCGGCACAATCAGCAAACACCATAATGCCGTTATCGCCCCATTTCTTGTCAGGGAAGCACATGATGAAAGCACCTGAAACCACGGAAATACCCGGCAAAGTCTTCACGATTTGGAAAGCAGGACGCAAAACATCGCCAGTTGAGTGTTGAGCACCGGTCACTTCACCATCGGCATCACCGTTTTTAATCAAAAGGGTGGCCAAATACAAAGGATCTTCTACCAATTTGCGGGCTTCTTCAATGGTCATGCCTTTTTTCTTACGGATTTCGCAAAGCATTTCAGCATAAAATTCCTTTTTAGGATTATCCATTGGGTCAATAATTTCAGCTTTGCCGATATTTTTCAGATTCCATTCAGCGGCTTCCGCTTCAATTTTGGCCTTATTACCCAATAAAACGATGCCGGCATAGCCATTTTCGATAATGATGTCGGCTGCCTTGAGGGTTCTTTCTTCTTCGCCTTCTGCCAAGACGATGCGTTTGTTGACGGTTTTTGCCTTTGCCTTGATTTGATCTATAATATTCATAACACTTCTACGGACCTCGGAACATAATTAGTTAAAGGAATTTCACGGCAGCACGAAGTCCATTAATGCTGTCAGAAACAACTCGCAAAGATACACAAAATTTTAATACCCAACCTTATTGAACTTATGAATGCTTTTGCATCACCAATTCAGGCAAAATGACCGCACTTTCTTCCGTATCATCTTCCCCTTTCCAGGCAACGATAAAACGTACACGTGATGAAACATACTCGTAACCCTTGCCTCTTAAGCCTTCATAATATTCAGCAAAAGCCTTTGACAAACGTGCCACACAGAATTTTTGACCATTAATTTCAGCAAAAAAATCATATTTTACTAATAATAATGGACTTCCACTGCTTAAAGAAAAAATTTGTTTCTTTTTATCCTTGAAAAAACCCAAAAACACATCTCGATGCGTTAATTGCAAAATAATTTGCTGTGGTTCGGGGTAGATATTATTATCTCTGGTTTCTCTCATTCCAGAAAAATGAATTCCTTTAAACAAATCATTGTTGCAATGAATGTATAACTCCTTTTTGGCACGGGTCATGCCCACATAAATTTTTCTAAAGTCAGCATCTTCACTGACATTCACTTGATTCAACATCAAAAAAACCGTATCAAATTCTCGACCTTTGGCTTTATGGATAGTGGAAACAAATATTGTGTTTTTTTCATCTTCCAAAAAATCCTCGATTTGTGATTCGTTAGTAAATTCCTGTAGATCAGTAAAATATTTTTTATTATTGATTTTTTCAAAAGTCAAGAAAAATTGACGAATAATGGGTAAACAGGTGCTTTTCTGAAAATGTTGTTGTGTTTGTTCTTTCGAATTTTCCCATAATTCATCAGAAATCATGGGAGAACTAAGTTTTTTCTGAATAAACTTCATAAAATACCGCACTTCAGCCAAATCATAAAAACGAAAACCATCAAGAGACTGTATCAATTTTACAGGCATCTGATGCTGACGCAACAAACCAACAATACGCAAGGCTTCTTCATTAGTATTCGTCAAAACGCACGTTTTCCCTATAGGACAAACATTTAAAATGTTCCGGACCACAGGTATTTCCAAATTATTACTTTGATGTCTAACCAATTCAACTACCCCTGCTTCTGCCGACATCGAATGAATTGACGACTTTTTCATTCTATTGGTAATATGATGGACAAACTGATTTGCCAACTCAACAATCGTCTTCGTACTACGATAATTCTCCACCATTTCATACTTAATTGACTGATCTTGAGTCATTAAAGAACGAAAATAAGAAGAGCTGGATCCACGAAATTCATAAATATTTTGATCATCATCGCCTACGGCTATTACGCGCATATCTTCGTTATGATGCATAAGTGCACGTACTAAGGCATATTCATTTTCATCCATATCCTGTGCCTCATCAATGACCAATACCGTCTTTGTGATCTTGCCTTGTTCCACCTCGTTTTGGTTAATGGCCTCCACTGCTCGTTTTACCACATCTTGCGAATCCGTCAAATTACCAATTTTCCCTAAAATGTCAAAACTATAAGAATGAAAAGTCTTTATATCAACAAAATAAGCGGCATTACCGATCAGTTCTATCAACCTCATCTTAAATTCTGTGGCAGCTGCTCGTGAAAAAGTCAGCATCAACAACTGCTCATGTTTCACATCCTCCATAATCAACAACGAAGCCAACTTATGTACCAACACTCGCGTTTTACCGCTTCCAGGCCCTGCAGCGACAACAATGCAGCGAGAATCCTTGTCATTGATAATATTACTCTGTACTTCCGATAATTCTCCAAAAATTTTCTGAAATTTTTGTGGTGATATGTTCCTTTTTATTTCAGATGAACGCTCCCCTTTAAAATACTTGCTGATAAATTTCTTAAAATCCATCTGAAAATAATCCTGAACAAATTGAAGAGCGGCATCGTAACTTTTCACCATCAAATTGGCATACTCACCCACAATATGGATTTGTTGGATTTTTTGCTTATAAAATTCATCCAACAAACGATAATCGTCTTTTTTGAATAAGACTTTGTTTTCAACCAAGCGTTTAATCTGCATTCCGTTATACAATACTAGAAAACCACCTTCCAATCTAAGTGCACCAATTTTTGACAAATACAACAACGCCTCCTCAATGTCTTCCAATTGGATTTTTTGCGGATCGAAAGCCATTAAAATCTGCTTCTTATACATTTCCAACAAATTGACTACGGAAAAAGAAACCATGATTTCATCTTTTTCGTATTGATTATTGGCAGATTGGTATAAAAAATCAACGATAAAACGACAAATCTCTATGCGCAATTGGAATTTTTCACTCAATATTTGATAATCTATTGTGGGAAAAGCACGTGATGATTCACCATCGTTTTTGTCTTCTTTGCGTATGTATTTTTTGATGGTTAAGAAAAAAAGCAATGTCCGCAGGTTTTTTACCGAAGAATCCTTCACTCCTTCTTTAATGGCTAATTCATTTAACTCTTTAATTGTCAATGAATTATAATCACCATATAATTGCTTTATCAAGAAATTCTCCAATCTTGCGAATTTATCCAACAATAATTTCGACTTGTTCAGCGAATTTTCCCTAAAAATAACCGCAGACATATCAAAAGTATCAGCCAAAATGCCTTCCTGTCTCATTAAATTCACAGAATTAATGACATTTTCCTTTGGCATTCCCAGCATATCCGCCAAATAGTCAACTCTTGATTCCGCATCATCAATCCCATTTTGAGTAGTGTTTTTACTGGTAATCAATGATTTGATAATTCGGATAGCTTGTTCTCTTTCATTTTCATTGGCAAAAAGTGCAGATTGGGTTATTTTGCGGCGGGCTTCCTCCATATTTTTTACCAATATACCGCTGGCAAAAACATGTGGAACATTTTGTCCTCGCTCAACGTAGCCAGCTTTTTCCAATGCGGCAATGGCCGTCCTGACTCGAGTCTCAACATCCACCACCGCGTCATCCCAACCCGCCTGGCGGGCAATTTCCAAAGCTGAACACTGCACATCCTTCCTTTTCTTCGTCAAATCCTTAATTGCCTTCCAAACTTGCTGTATTTCACTAATACTCAATTTTGTCTGATTTAGCAAAATAAAATGTTTGTCTAAATCCGCATCATTGAACAAAACATAGCAATCCGCTTGCAGATGTTCATCCCGACCGGCACGTCCCGCTTCTTGGACATAATTCTCCAAAGAATCTGATATTTCATAATGTACAACCAGTTTCACATCCTTTTTATCGACACCCATCCCAAATGCAGAAGTGGCAACAATAATCTGAACCTTGTTCGCAATAAAAGCGTTTTGATTTTCAATTTTATCCGACGCTTCCATTTTGCCATTAAAAGGACGAGCCGAGAACCCGTCTCTTTCTAATCTTTCTGCCAGTTTTATCGTTGTTTTCGTACGAGAAACATAAACAATTGTTGGACAATTTTTTGCACTAATCAGATGGCGCAATGTATTATATTTCTGTTCATCTGTTTCAGCATGAATTACCGCATAATGCAAATTAGTTCGGGTTGCGGCAGTCGCTAAAATCTTCAACTCTCGTCCTAATTCTGCCTTAAAATAATCGCAAATGTCAGAAATAACTTTCGGTTTTGCAGTAGCAGTGAAACAAGAGACAGGAATAGGTTGTTGACTTTGCTTTTTTTGCTGAAGTTGACGAATGAAAGAACCTATATAGAGATAATCCACTCTAAAATCCTGACCCCAAGCCGAAAAACAGTGAGCCTCATCGATGACAAAACGCACTATATTTCTGGAAAGCAACAATTTTTCGATGGTACGAGAACGCAACGATTCAGGTGAAATGTACAAAATCGACGCAGAGCCGTCGGCTACTCGCTCACAGGCATCAGCACGGGTAACAGGATCCAAAAGTCCGTTGATGGTTACAGCACTGGTTATTCCCTGTGCCGACAAATTGTCAACCTGATCCTTCATCAACGACTGCAAAGGAGAAATGACAACAGTAAGCCCATGAGTAGTGTTTCCCGAAATAATCGCTGGGAGCTGAAAAGTTAGTGACTTCCCTCCTCCCGTAGGAAAAACAGCCAATAATGACTCTCCTTCCACAGCTACTTGCACAGCTTTTTCTTGAAGTGCTTCACCATTGTACGTTCGGAAAGCATCAAAGCCAAACACTTCTTTCAATTGTTTATGAATATTGAAATGCTGAAGACAATACGGACAACCTTCGTGACACGGCGTATTGCACAATTGTTGTATTACGTTTTCGATTTGTGGAAAATTCGACAACAACCAAGGTGGAGTCACAGAACTGCTATCCGTCGTCTGAATCAATGCCAAAGCATACGCCAATTCGCAAGGGACAGTCTTTATCAATAACGCGATATCCGAATGATGACAAATTTTTTCTTCAAAAGAATTTTTAATCAGCTGCACAACATCAAGGCGTTTCGGAATGCAATTTACGTACTCGAAAAAACCGTGAAATTCCTTTTTATCATATAACAAATGACAAAAAATCTGCTGAATATCCTCAGAAAGCGAAGAAAAAGCATTGATTTCATCATACAATAACTCCTTTGCCTTCAAACTGTCATTCACGGGATTATTTAATTCTTCGGTTTGCAGTTTGTCATTTTTAACCAATGCGTGATAAGGACGTTTTGGAAAAAGAAGTGGGGACAAATACAGGGTATCAATAGCAGCAGCCCTGATTTTTTGAAACAAACCTGCTTCCTCATTAATGAACATTAAATCATGATGTATGATATTGTGCCCACACACGAACTTGGGTTTGCCGACAAAACGGAAAAAGTCGTCTTTATTTCCCGAATGAAAAACGGCACCGTTGTCTTTTACCGCTCCAAAATCACGAATTTTGTGATTTTTTTCGCTTACTTCGACATCAATAAAAACAACAGAATTTTCCATATTTGGCTTATTTTTTCAAAAATATAACCATTCCCCCATTAATAATGGGAAAAAACAGCATATAATTGATTATGGCACAAAAATACGAAAAATATCATTTTTCACCAAATTCTATGAAAACGTCAGAAAATTTTGTTTTTTTCATAGAATTTAATCAATTTTGATCAAAAAAATTGTACTTCTAAATTGAACTTAAAAAACAACTTCTTAACTTAAATCTAAGATATTCAACAATCTTAAATTAATTTTTTTAACTCACTTACTACTTTATATTCCAAATCTTCAAACTCCTTGAAATGTGCCGTGCCGCATTTTATCTTTTGCTGCTCGCTTTCACGGAGTTTGGAAAAGTCAACAGTCGGGGTGTTTGTGTCTTTGGTTTCGGCTACGAAATAAATGCGTTTGTCGTTTTCAAAAACAACCGCCCAGTCGGGATTGTAATTTCCAATCGGCGTTGGAATTTTGAACCAATCGGGTAACTTGAAGTAGAATTTCACTTGCTCGCTTGATTCACAGTCCTTTGCAAACTGGTTCTCAACCGATGAATCCAACGGAACAAAATCTTCATAAATCGTTTTGCTGGAGTCGCTCACTTTGAAAGTGTTACTATTTAGGTAGATTTCCAATTCTTGAGCCTCAAACAGCCGCATTTCATAGGATTCATTTCCAATGCGTTGATACTTAATGCCGTCAATCATCATCGCGTAAAGCACTTTCTGGATGGCCGCCACCGACAAATCCATGAATAGTTGTGGGTTGACTGCCAAATCATCGAAGCGCCCTGATTCCTGAAGGATTCTGCAAATGGTACTGCGGGTCAGTTCGGTGCGGTTCTGAATGTAATTCAAGACATCGGGAATATCGTAACTCAAGGTGTATTTTGCCACCACATCGCTGGCATAACTGCCTTCGATTCCTGTAGCGGTAATGCCGATTTTCATTTTGGTTGAGCGTACTGTAGGTGCTTCAATCACTGGCATTTCCTTAACGGCTTTTGCCGCTTGACAGATTAATTCCTCGGTGTCGTAATTGACCCGATAAGTCGTTTTGCCTTTCAGTTTTTCCCAGATTTCCAAGAAACGCGGGTCGGCTTCGAAGCCTTTTCTGTATTTCACGGCCACGCGGTCGCGTTTCGGTTTGATACGATTCGAGAAATCAACGCCACAATCGGCAGCAATTTCCGTTTGAAGGGCTTTTGCAAAATCGTTGTAAGACTCATTGGCGACGACGGTCAAACGGTTTATGTTCTTGTCGTAAATCCTTTCGCCCGACTGGTTGACAGGCAGACGCAAGCCGCGCCCAATTTCCTGCCTTTTCTTGATTTCGGACTTGGTTTCGTTCAAGGTGCAAATCTGAAATACGTTGGGATTGTCCCAGCCTTCACGCAAAGCCGTATGGGAGAAAATGAAACGCAATGGATTTTCCATGTCCAAAAGTGTTTCCTTGTCTTTCATAATCAGACTGTAAGTGTCATCATCGGCTTGGGTTTCACCTGTAGTGTCTTTGAGACGACCTTTCTTGTCCTGTGAAAAGTACCCGTTATGGATTTTCTCCAAAAGATATGCATTCAGCGATTGATATTTTGGATTGTGAATCAGTTCATTGTATATTTCTTCAAACCATACGGCGAGTTTACCTTTCACTTCGCTTCCGTCTTCGTTGTAGGAACGGTAATTCGCCACACGGTCAATGAAAAACAGCGACAGCACTTTGATTCCCAACTTGTTCAGTCGCAGTTCCTTTTTCAGATGTTCCTCGACCGTTCTCCTGATTTGGAATTTCATTACCTCATCGTTCAAATCGTCGCGTTTCTCGCCTTGATAGAGAATGTCATTATTTGAAAATGAGACACATTCGTTGGCGGCATCGATTTCTTCCACGATATAGCCGTTGCGGTAGATTTCGCGCTCATTGGATTTCTGATATAAGTCGTCGCCCGCCTTGACGCTGACGGTCTTGCGTTTCACACCATCCTTTTCGTTGCAGTCGATGGTGATTCTGGCGGTGATCTTCGTTTTTGTTGCCGTAATGGAAACCAATTCCACAAACGCGCCATTGAGCGATTTTTCCTCCAAAACGGAATCCACTTCAATCTGTTTCACCAAGCCCAAATCGTAGGCTTTGACAGGATTGAGCGAATAAATCAGGTTGTAGAGGTTGCGGTGCGTGGCGGAATAACGCAAGGTACAAAGCGGATTCAGGTTGGCAATGGCTGCCACACGCTTTTCGGTTTCCATGTTCTGTGGTTCATCCACGATCACAATCGGATTGACAGACTGAATGAACTTGATGGGTTCCTGACCACTCAAGCGGTCGTTAGGTTTATTGATGACATTTTCATCTTTGGCAAAAGAGTCGATATTGATAACCAGAATCTCTATGTTATCGCCTGTGGCAAAGCCTCTTAACTGAGAAATCTTGTTCCTGTCATAGACATAATATCTTACGGGAATGTTGTCATAGAGGTTTTGAAAATGCTCCTGCGTGATTTGCAGGTTTTTCAGGACACCCTCGCGGATAGGCACCGAAGGCACAACGATTACGAATTTCTTGAAACCGTATTTTCGGTTGAGTTCATAAATGGTGCGCAGATAGACGTATGTTTTTCCCGTACCAGTTTCCATTTCCACCGAAAAGTGCATTCCTTCCAAATGGTCGGATGGCGCAATTTCGTTGATTTCCTGCACTTTTCTCAGATTCTCCAAGACCTGTTCTTCCGACAGGCTCATCTTGTTGCCAACGCCATTGATGAAGTCGAATATTCCATCTTCATTCAGGCTGTAGGTGACATTCGACTCGCCACGCAGCTGGCCTTCGAAAAGTCCGGTCACCGACTGCACGGCTTCCTGCTGGTAGGATAAGTTGGGGGAGAATTGGAGTTTCATACTGTAAAATCAAATACAAAATGACTAATTATGCCAAAATCAGGGTGGGTTGATTCAAAATACTGATTATGAATAGGATGTATCTTTCTGCTTAAAACTTCATTAATTCGATTTTTCTTTTTTAGTATCGTATTTATATTCCCTATGGTTGCATCAACATCTCCTTTTATCAGATATCCCACCAGAATACCATAAGGATATTTCTTCGTCAAATAATTATCTATTCCAGTATCAACATATCTACTAAGCAAACCATTATCTTTTTCTTTCAATCTTTTAGCTTCAACATAAAATAGACATTCGTCAGTAGAAGAGAAAGTTGAGAGTCGCATATCTATTCTGCTTTCTTTGTTTGCATACCCTTTTCTATTATTGGTTTTATCTGTATGTAAATGATGCTCAATATGGCAATTAATTTTCCATTTTTTGCGATTCGGATCTTTGTCAATATGCTTATCCAACAGACTTGTAAAATCATTCTCCATCCAATCAGCTTTATATTCATGATTTGTGATCGAGGTATGGTATGCTGAGACCAATAGTGACACACATCTTTTTTCAAAAGATTTTTTGAAAGCATCAATGACAGAAACGGTTAAACTCATATCATCCCTCCTTATGATTCAATATTTCAATAATGAGATCTGATGCGTCTTGCATTGCCATAGATTGTGTCCAAAAATGGCGTTGGTTAGGACGGATTATGTATATGCTGTCGCCTTCATAGTAATTCAGCTTTTTCCTGAAATATATGCCACTTCCTTTTTCTTCCCACAAATGTTTGTCTATAACACTCAATTCGTTTTGAATATCTGATATAGACTGTTGAATATCATGTTTTTCTTTTTCAAATGTGATTTTTATCATTGCAAGAGGGGAGTCTCTCTGAATCTTGTATGTGGTTCCATTAGCCCAAAGCCCTTGGCAGCCAATGAAATTGCTCAGTGTTAAACATAATTGCTCAATATAGTCGTCCACTCTTTGTATTGGCAACAATGCAGTAGAGTTTTCTTGCTTTTGAAACAAATCAATTTTCAACAACGCATCCTTTATAAGCATTGCATTATCAGAACCAATCTTATCAAAAATGAAATCATTAACTTTTAATCTAATTTGAGCAATTTCCAGCCAGTTCTTTTTTGCCTCTATTATTTCATCAAAACAATTCAACAAATACTCGATATCATTTTGGTCAAGTTGATCAAATACATACCTGATTTGAAACAATTCCTTGTATTTAACAATATCTCTTTCAATACCCCAACTTGATGTGGCTAGAAATGCATAATACAAAACATAAGATGAATTTAAGAATAATGTTAATAGTTTTAAAGCATTATCATCGTTCTTTAATGAGGCTATTCCTACAATGCCCTTAACATAAGCACTTTGATAATCAACATAAGATGAAACCAGTTGCAAGCAATCGTCTTCACCGACTTTTATCCCTTCATTAAAAATCACATGATTCTTCTGATAAACCTCTAACATCCCAAGACGCCTGAACTTATTTGTTACTACTGATTTTAAAGGAATATCTGTAGAATAGGCATCTGTATTTTTCGGTCTGTGTATAGGAAGTTTTGGAATTAAGTCACATGATTTATCAGCAGGAGAACTCGTTTCAAATCCAACTCCAAAAATAAAACTATTTTTATCTAAATACTGAGATAAAGAAATGTGGTTTTTAAGTCCTGAGTTTATAAAATCAAAATCCCTATCTCCCCCCCACATTGCGACTTTCCAAATCTTAGTGTTAGGTTTTCTGCACTCTTCTCTAGGTAAATACTTGACATCAGAGCTATCAATGACAATTCCTTCAAGCACATTGGACTTGATATATGTCTTTGGAGCATAATAAACAATTCTATCTGATTTTTCAACAGGGCACTCTTGTTGATAAAAAGCTATACAAATAGGTCCTATTGCCGAATCAAACAACTGACCTCCAAAATTCTTATGTGCATTTCTTAAGATTGAAAAGTTATACACTTTCTCCACATAGCAATCATTAAATAACCATCCCCTAAATGACTTATATGTACTTCCTGTGTTGGTCAACAATTTGGTGTTGAAAATCATCGCTACCTTCCCTTTCGGAGAGAACTTAATTGCTTTGTGCAAAAATGGAAGTACCATTTCCTTTGCAAATCTATTTTTATTGCAATAATCTCGAATGGAATCTGACAACACAACTCCTTTTGACTTGTTTTCTGTTCCAAAAGGCGGATTACCAACAACCAAATCAAAAGAAATACTTTCAATATCTTCATTGTCTTTGATGGTATCTCTGCAAAACAGATTGTTTCCGTTCTTGTCTTGCCGTATATGATCAGGATCGTTAACCAAACATGGAAGTTTTGTGGAAATCCATAGTGTTTTGGGATCCAAATTGTCCACTAATGCCAGATAAAGACTGAACGCCGCAACAATAATGGCCTGATCGTTTTTCTCAATTCCGTATATGTTATCAAGCAGGATTCTCTCTAATTCCTCTAATTCCGTCGGTTTCCTACCATGAGCATTCTCGTAACGCTTAAGCAGGCGTTTATAACTTTCAACGAGGAAAATTCCCGATCCACAGGCTGGATCAAGTATCTTTACATTATAGTTGTTATATTGTTGACCTACAGGAAGAATTTCATCCAACATCAATTCCACCAAAGAAGTGGGA
Organism: Bacteroidales bacterium; assembly: GCA_024400755.1. Classification (GTDB taxonomy): domain Bacteria; phylum Bacteroidota; class Bacteroidia; order Bacteroidales; family WCHB1-69; genus RUG11690. Next base: position 144,663 of record JAKSMG010000003.1, read on the forward strand.
GTATAATATGCGCCTGCTCCTTTCTTGCCTTTTGGATTTGACTCTTCCAAAAAACGTTCATATATTTCACTCAACAATTCTATTCGAATAATCTTAAAGTCAAACAAACGCCAGTCATCAAACAATTCCGTTTGACCATCGTTTTTATAGCCATTAATAAAGCATTTCCTTACAATCTTCAAATGTTCTTCCGAAACCTTTTGCCTTTCTCCTTCCAACACTGAAAACACATTGCCATTAAACCTATCCTCCAATATCGCATACAACCTATAGGTAGCATCAACATCTTTCAAAATATCGAAGTATTTGTCAGCACCTGCTTTTATTTTTCCATAAAACTCAGCATCCGTCGCGCCTCGGTCTTCAAGATATAGCAAAAACAAGGAACGCAAAATAATTTTATGTATAATTGCTAAATCATCAAGCCCTAACTTCTTTAACTTGTCTGTCGTGTCTTTCAGGCTATCTACAAGATACTTGTCAACTCTACTCTGAATATTTATTTTTTTTCTTATTTCAGCAACTTCAGGCATTGTCCAAATAATGCCACTATCAATCGCCATCGCCGAAAAAACTGAAACTAAACATGAAATAGCTTCCTCGTCTGTAGATTCTGCTCTAAATAATTCCAACCTCTTCAATTTACTGACATAGCCACCATTCTGCAATCTTGTAATAGGTTTCGCAATACAATTATACACACGAATTTCCACATCATTAAAGACATACAGAAACAGAACTTTTTGAAAATTCCACAGTTTCTGCTGTATCAAGGAAATTTCCGAGCAGGTTGATTCGTCAAAAGAAACCACCTTTTTTATAAAAACCGCAGGATAACTTTTTGATTCATCTGTAGAAAAATAAACTTCATCTATACCAAAGCCTTCTACTTGCTGGACAATCGAAAGTTGACTGTCAGTCAATTGCTCATTTGAAGACAGGCTGACGCTTCTTTCTAATCCTAATAATGATTTGAAATCTGTATTTTCCATATTATTCTCCTTTCTCTCCTATATCGTCTTAAACTCCACGCCCGCATCGCGCATTTGCAGGGCGGTGTTGGTTTTCAGTTGGTCGTTGCCCTCGAAGAGCTTGTCTAAGGCGATGACTTTCTGCGGATGCCGCGACAAGACCGCATCTACCGTGGCTTGGCTGACCGATTCGAGCAGCAGCGCCAACTCGCCGCCATTGATGCAGTAGCAGCTGTCGGCGTGTTCAATCTTGCTGTTGAGGCTCTTGCCGCTCTTGAGCAGCAGTTCGTACATCATGTTTTCGACCGTGGCATTTTCGGCAACGGGATTGATGAAGTCGATGATTTGCTGCTTCCATTCCTCTTTGTTGGCTCCGGGTATGTTGCGCCACTGCTTGAAGTTGCTGTCTTGCAATTTAAAGACCTTGAAGCCCAAATCGACCTCACTCTCTTCTTGAGGAGAGGACAAAGGGTGAGGTGCCAAAATGTTTCTGATTTCAGATATGACATAATCCATGTCTGTCAGAACCTGTTCGTTGGTGAATCGGACGACTTGTATGCCATACTGGTTGATGGCTTCCGTTCGGGCTTCATCGTATGCTTTCTGTTCTTCCGTCAAATGATAACCTCCGTCCACTTCAATAACCAAGTGCTTTTCATGGCAATAAAAATCAGCGATGAAATGTCCCAACGGATGTTGTCTGCGAAATTTGCAATTCTCAACTTGCCTGTTTCTCAAGTGTTGCCAAAGTGCATCTTCCGCTTCCGTTTTCCTTTCAATGCGCAATTCGTTAGCTTTGGAAAACAAATCAGGCGTGGCTCCCTTGAAAAGATTCTCCTTTGCCGCCGCTCCCCTATCCACATGAAAAGGAGCTGATGCTCCCCTCTCCACGTGGAGAGGGGTCGGGGGTGAGGCTAATTTTGCTCCCGCCCGCCGAATGCGTTCCTTTGCTATTTCCGCAATGGTGTTATAACCAGCTTTGTATGCTTCGCTCTTTTCGTCGCACGGCTCGGGCAGCTGCACACAGATGAACTTGCGGTGTCCGCCGTCTTCCTTGTTCAGCTGCATGACGGCGTGGGCCGTGGTGCCGCTGCCGGCAAAGAAATCAAGAATGATAGAGTCTTTGTCACTTCCAATCAATAATGCTTGTTTAATAAGTCTTGTTGGTTTGGGAGTGTCAAAAGGTGTTTTAGATTCAAAAATTGCTGACAACTCTTTATTTGCTTCATCATTATGACCAACTTCATCAAAAGTCCACCAAGTAATCGGTACACGTCCTTGTTGCACTTCATTAAGATAGCGTTTGAGTTGAGGCGCACCTTTTCCGTCTTTTCCGAAGAAAATCCTGTTTTCAGATAACCAAGTTTCCATTGTCTCTTTACTTGCTCGCCAACAACTGCCTTTTGGAGGATAGTATTCTTTTCCCGTATTTGGGTTGATTATTGGATAAACACCTGATTCTGAAAATGATTTTACAAGTAAATTATCACTTCTCCATAAACCTTTTCCATCATTATCATCGTTTTTATAAGGCAAATTTTGTTCCTCTGTTCTCGGAAGTAAGTTTCTGTTGAAAAGTTCAGATTTCTGATAAACAACTATATAATCGTGTGTAGTTGAAAATCCTTTTGAATCGTTAGTAGCTGCATATTTTTTTTGCCAAACAATACTTGCCACAAAATTTTCCTCACCGAAAATCTCATTCATCAGCAGCCGCAGGTTGTGGACTTCGTTGTCGTCGATGGAGACGAAAATCACGCCGTCGTCGCGCAGCAGCGATTTGGCCAAGTAGAGGCGCGTCATCATCATGTTGAGCCAGTTGCTGTGATACTGTCCGTTTTCGCGGCTGTTTTTCTGAAACATGCCGTCGCGCATCATGTAGCCGTCGGCATCCTTGTCGCCCACGCGCTTCTGGTATTCCTCCTTGGTTTCGGAAAACTTGTCGGGATAGATGAACGAGTCGTTTCCGGTGTTGTACGGCGGGTCGATGTAAATCATCTTCACCTTGCCGAAATAGCTTTTCTGCAACACCTTGAGCACTTCCATGTTTTCGCCTTCGATAAAAATGTTTTCGGTGTTGTCGAAATCGACGGATTCCTCCTTGCAAGACACGAGTGTGGCCGCGCTGGGCTGCTGCATGATGCGGAAAGCGTCGCTTTTGCCCGCCCAGTTGAGCACATAACGCTCATTGCTGAAATTCACTTCCTCGCCCAATGCGGCTTTCAGCTTTTCCCAGTCAATCTTGCCTTCGGTAAAGGCTTCGGGAATCAGGCTTCGGAGAGCCTCAAGGCGTTCTTTCAAAGGTGTTTGGGAATATCCGTCCATATTTTGTTTGCTGTTTATATACTTTATTGCCAATAGTACTCCAAATTATACTATAAGTTCAATGTGCAAATATATAAAAAATATTTATCAATGCATTTTGTAAATAATCCTTTTTCCTAACAGTTCAGTTCTAATAATGCAAATGATAAAAACAACAATCTGAATATTTTGTTTATTCCCTTTTTTTACCCTTTTTACCTATTTCAAATGCTCGTCGTGGAACTTGGCAAGCTTGTTCCACAAATGAACTCGCTCGATACCACGCACATTGTGGTCGTAGGCCGTGTAGGGAAAATATTCAACCTCTATGCCGTCCGTTACCGCCTGACGCATCAATTCCAGCGTCTGCTGCCATACCACCGTGTGGTCCTGGCAACCGTGCATCACCAGCAGATCACATTTTACGTTCTTGATTTTGTCCATCAAACTGGCCTTGGCATAACCTTCCGGATTTTCCTGCGGCGTGTCCATATAACGCTCACCATACATCACCTCATACCACTTCCAATCCACAACGGGACCGCCACAACTCGCGGCTTTAAATACATCCGGATAACGCGTAATCAACGACAAAGTCATAAAGCCGCCATAACTCCAGCCGTCCAAACCTATTCTCTGAGCATCAATGTAGGGCAGACTCTTCAAATATTCCACTCCGCACATCTGGTCTTCCACTTCCAGATCGCCCAAATGACGATGGATGCATTTTTCAAATTCCGCACCACGATTGGCCGTTCCCCTATTATCCAAGGTGAAAACCACATAGCCACGCTGTGCCATATATTGCAAAAACTGACCACCCGACATAAAGGTATTATCCACCAATTGCGAATGCGGACCGCCATAAACATAAATCAAACAGGGATATTTTTTCGTTTCATCAAAATTGGGAGGTAAAATCATACGGCAATACAAGTCATCACCAGCCTTATTCTTTATCGAAAAAATGGTCGTTTTGCCAAGCGAACAATCGGCATACGGATTCTTTGACGCTTTCAACAGCTTGGACACCTTGCCGTTGCTACTCTTCAAGTAAGTTTCGTAAGGAATATCTATACTGGTTAAATAATCAACAAAATAACTCATATCTGATGAAAAAATCGCCGTATGGGTACCCGATGTCGGCGTCAAATTCTCGACTTTCTTCGTTTTGATATTCACTTTGCAGATATATTTATCTACCGGCTTATCCAATGAAGCCACAAAATAGATGTTTTCCTCTTTCGGGTCCACGCCCAACACTTCGCACACTTCCCATTTTCCATCGGTGAGCAGCGTGTTGGTTCCCTTATTCAAATCATACAGAAAGATATGATTCCAGCCATCACGACGCGTTTGCCATAAAAATCGATTGTTTTTCAAGAAAATAGGACGGGTTTGCGGCTCTACGTAACGCGTATCCGTTTCCTCAATCAAAACGCGTGTCTTTTCGCCTGTCAGCACATTGTATTCTATCAGTTTGGCATGATCCTGTGCACGATTCAAATGCGTGATATACAAGTATTTTTCATCAAGAGAAAAAGTAATGTTGGTTAAAAATTCGCCATCCGCCTTATCGGTTTTAATGTAATGATACACTGTTTTGCCCTTTTCCACAGACTGCTTCACATCAAAAATGCCCGCCGTCACCACGTGACTTGTACGACCCGCCATCGGATACTTCATCGTTTCCACTGTCGCAATAGGTGTGGAAGTATTGACCAACGGATAGTCTTCCACCATACTTTCATCCATTCGGTAAAAACAAATATAACTGCCGTTCGGCGAAAAATACTGTCCTTCCTCAATACCCCATTCGCTGCGATGCACAGATTCGCCAAAAACAATGTTTTTCCCGGTGTCAGGACACAATAATATGGGCTTATATTGATTCAAAATGCTCTCAACATAAACATATTTACCTTTTTTCACCACAAAAAGAAGACTTTTTAATTGCTGATCAATGATTTCTTCTGAAGGGAGATTAATAAATTCGTGAGTTACCGTATTAAAAGTCTTATTTAATGATTCAAAATAAAGAACATCCTTATCCACCCATTCAAATTTAGGGAAACGCTTAAAATTTACATTCATCAAAGAACCCAACTGCGTTTTGTCCAACAATTTTTCCTCTTTGCCGGTTTTGGCATCCGTCAGCAACAATACATCATTATCGACATAAGCATATTGGCTGGTTTGCGGCCGCCACGACAAATACGAGAGCCTTTCAACACTGTACTTGCCCTTGAAAACGCCTTTCAAATCAATATAATTAATCTGTGAAAAGACTGAAAAACTAAAGAAAGAAAACAAAAAAATAAAGAGTAACTTTTTCATTTTGAATAATTTATATTGTTTTTTTTGATTTCTGAAAAATAAAAACGAAAAATATCCTATCAAAAATCATAATTTAACTACTTGATTATTAGATAATTGATATTTTTCGCCAGTGGAAGGGCAAAGGGCAAAACCCTCCTTGTCGAACAAGAGTTTTTGACCGTTTTCGCTCATCCAACCCACCTGCCGTGCAGGATTTCCCAACACCATCGCATAGTCTGGCACATCATGGGTCACTACAGAACCCGCTCCGACAAACGCATACTTCCCGATTTGATGACCACAGACAACCGTGGAATTGGCACCAATTGTGGCACCCTTCCCTATTCGGGTGAAACGAAATTCATTTTTGCGATTAACCGCACTGCGCGGATTGAGCACATTAGTAAAAACCACGGAAGGACCAATGAAAACCTCATCTTCACAAGTCACCCCGGCAAACAACGAAACATTGTTTTGAATTTTCACCCGATTGCCCACCACCACTTCCGATGCGACGAAGACATTCTGACCTAAAATGCAGTCTTCTCCAATTTGGCAATGCGACATTAAATGCGTAAAATGCCAAATTTTGGTGTTTTTGCCAATCTGACACGGAAAATCAACCACCGCGGTTTCGTGAACAAAAAAATCGTTACTCATTGCATAGAAAATTACCTTGCAAACTTACACAATTTTTTTGACTTAATGTCGATTTTTCTTGAAAAGGAATCAATTTTACGTGAAAATCACTACCACATTCCGTCAAAAGCGGTCCAGATTAAATCACCTGCTTTCCAAGCCCTGTCAATCGCATCACGGCCGCAAGTATTGGTATAATCCGTCAAAAATTTGATAGCGGCGTCCTTACGGCCTTCTTTCAACAACGACAACGCGGTATTTTCCACATCTTTCTGATTGTCGAAAAATTCCTTCTGCATAGGTTTCCAGGTCATGTCAATTACTTCACGCATATCGCCCCAGCGTTGTGATGCCAGCGTTCCCAAGCGATTGAAAGCCCACCAGGCCGCTTCTCTGCTAAAACCGGTCTCCCGTCCACAAGTCTTGTATTCTGAGGGTAAATCGCTCACATTGGCGTAAATAGGCACATACACCGACGACGCCACATTGTCGAGGGCAAACCAGCACAAAGCACCCACTTCATCGGGCAAATCGCTGCGACACTGAATAATGGTGGCATACACCGTAAACCAAACCGCAATATTGCGTTCTCCCAACGCGTGCCATCCACCATTAACCTTATGCAGCTTCAGCTCATCGGTTTTCATAAACGGATTGGCCAACGGCGACATCACGGTTTTACCATCTTTATCCGTTACCGTCAAGTTTTTGCGCATATCATATTCCGTGCCTTCATAATAATCCTGAAAAACTCGTACCATATCCGACAAGGTCACCAGAGAATCGGGTTTGACGGAAAAAGGATAATTTTCGGCATTAGGGTCCAACTGGAGCGATGGCGCCAATAAGTCGAACACGCGCCATTCGCGGCGGCGGCAGGCCAACATTGTTCTGGTTTGCGGAGCGTAGGCGTATGCAAATCTAAAGGTTTCACCGCTTTTTTTGCTCCACCAGCCGTTTTCTTCGGCTAAAGAATAAACATTGTCGGAAGCCATAAAAAAGTCCTTGTCTTTCAAATTTATTTCTCGAATGGTCGAAGCATTCGCATTGACCGCCACGTGGTCGTCAGGGACACGCTGCGCAGCCCACACCGCACCCAACTTGCCTTTGCCCGGACCCAAGATTTCCAAATGCCAAACCTCGTTTTTGTCGGCAATAGTCAAGCACTCGCCCGCATCAATCCAACCATATTTTTTCAGCAGTTCACCTGCCGTTCTGATAGCTTCGCGTGCCGTTGAACAACGTTCCAATAACAGCATACACAAACGCTGACAGTCAATCAGGCCGCTGTCGGACTTCAATTCGGCACGACCCCCGAAAGTGGATTCGCCAATAGCCAACTGCTTTTCATTGGCACAAGGATAAGCCGTATTCAAATACTGATAAGTATGGGAAACCTGCGGAATCTCGCCAACTGGAATATTGTCATAACGATTCATTTTTCCAGGCTCATGCTTTGCCCACACTCGTTTATACATTGTTTCAGTGGCTCCATCAGGGTGATCTGCCGCTTTCTCCACAGTAATATTGGTGCGAGAACGACCACTGTCGTCGGTATGAGAGGTCATAACAGAACCGTCCGCAGAAGCTTTTTTACCCACCGTCACGGTCGTGCATTCCATCCCATTACTAAAATCGTCAGAAAAATCAATATTCTGCCCGTATGCCCAAACCGAAGCTAAGACAAACAAGCCAATCAGCATTTTTTTCATAAAAAGATAAATTGAATAAACTACTTGTTGCAAATCACCATATCTGCCCGTCGGCACTTTTCCTCCTGCGGCATTTGGGCATTGATACGCGTCATAATATCTTTCATAGATAATTTCGGATTTCGGTTTTTGATACGCTCAATTCTGACTTCTAATGGGGCATCAACCACAATAACCATATCAAAAAACTTATCCAATTCATTTTCGTACAATATAGCAGACTCCAACATCACAGAAGGCGTATTCTGTTGTTCAGCCCAAGTATCAAAAGCTTCCATCACCTTAGGATGAATCAGTCGATTGATGATTTCACGTTTGGCGGCATCTAGAAAAACAAATTTCGCCATCTTTCTGAAATCTATCTTGTTATTACGAAAAACTGAATCTCCAAAATAAGAATGTATGGTTTCAATCACTTCTGGAAGGGCATAGCATTTTCTCGCTTCTTCATCAGCATTAAAAACAGGAATGCCCATCTGAATGAAATAATTGGATATATAGGTTTTACCAGTGCCAATGCCTCCGGTAAGGGCAATCTTCTTCATACTTATTTATCGGATGTAAACAGTAATAACTTCAGGTTTTCTTATTAACAGCAATTCGGGATAACCTTGTTCCTGTAAAAAGCCGCACAATTCCTTATTTGAAAAAGTATAGGCGCTTCTTTGGGGTTTATTTTTCACCAATTCCGATACCGCTATGTCAATTACTCGGTTTTCTTCGGCATAACGTGGAGTTAAATAGTTTAGACCTTTAGTTGAAAAAGTAAGTATGAGTGTCGTATCAGATAGCGTACAGTTTTTTTTACCCTCTGGCAAGGAAGAACACACGACCTTGTAAGTCAACGTCTGTTGCTGGTCTTTGGAAAAGTTGATGATAAACCAAGCCAAGCCCGACAAGATTATACAAATCAAGAAGGCTAACGACGGCAATTTTACCTTTACCTTTCCTTTTCTTTGATCAACGTCTTCCTGCATAAACAGTTTTTATTTGCTGGCGTTTTTGGCTTCGTTTTCATCAACAGCCACAGCGGCTTTTTCAATGTAGATTCTCACGCCGTCGGCAATTTCAATGACAAACACCTTTTCCTGAACATCCACAATTTTGCCGTGCAAACCGCCAATGGTGATGATTTTGTCCCCTTTCGACAATTTACTTCTATATTCTTCAATTTGTTTTTGCTTTTTCTGTTGAGGTCTGATCATAAAAAAGTAAAAAATCAGAATCAATAAGAGAATGAATATAAGCGTAAAAGAACCGTTTCCCATAGCACCTCCTTGACCTTCTGTAGGTTGAGACATCAATAAAACTAATAAATTGTTCATGTTTAATGTGTAATGTTAAATATTAATATTATGGTTCAACCACCGTGGCCTTCAAACGAAGGGTGGTCTGAACCGGATACGTGTTAGACGAAACAATAACCATTTTGTTCACTTCACCTTGCTGTGACTTGGAATCAAACGACACTTCAATCACATCGGATTCTCCCGGCCTAATGGGTGCCTGAGGAGGATTGGAAGTCGTGCAGCCACAAGAAGAGCGTGCACTGGAAATAATCAAATTGGATTTTCCCGTATTGGTAAACTTGAAGGCATACGTCAACTTTTCCCCTTTGATAACCCGACCGAAATCATATTCCAACCTCTCAAAGGTGATTTTGGGCATATTGGCCGATTCTTTTTCCGACAGACCTTCAGCGGTCATAGGATTATGAACGTCGGCAGTGGTGAAACCCTCGTCCTTCGTATGTCCAGAACAAGCCACCAACACCAAGGCCAGCACAAAAAAACCGCAAATGACGAATACTCTTTTCATTTTTTTCTCAAACAATAATTATAACAAACCCCTGCCCATCTTGTTCAACTTACCTTCTTCCTTCAAATCCACAGCAATTTTATCCAACATTCCATTGATGAATATCTTGCTCTTGTTGGAACTGTAAACTTTCGCCAACTCGATGTACTCATTAATGGTAACTTTAATCGGAATGGATGGAAATTCCGAAAATTCGCATAAGGCCATTTTCAACAAAATCGTATCCAGGACCATTATGCGTTCCAATTCCCAATTTTGCAACTTTTGCTCTATCCTCGCCTCATATTCTTTGTCATTCAGCAAAGTCAACCTGTATAATTTCTTATAAAATTCCACGTCATTCTCCTCCTCATCCGCACAAGATTTAAACAAAGGAGCAATAGGACAAGCATTTCCTTGTGATTCCTTAAACGACGAAATATTCTTGTACAACATCAACAAGGCCTCGTTGTAATCATCAAACCAGTGGACGTTTTTCTCTTCAAAAAACCAATGAATCAACTCGCTTTCCACAAAAACCTTCTCCACAATCGCCAATACCAAATCCTTATCCTCTTGATAACTTCTGCATGGATTTTCCATATATTGCTGATATTCTGGCAATTCCACAATAGCGTGATTCACCTGGACGATAAAGTCGGCATCATTGGACCAATCAATTTTCAGTTCTTTGATTTTCTGATTAATGGTCACATTTTCATCAATCTGAAGAATCACTTTATTGTCAACGAATTTTGTGTTGGGATTAAGGTCTGCCGCAGTAGGATTGATTTTAAGTTTCAGGTCTTCCAACTTATTGACCCGATAGCGATAAACTTCCGAAATCAAAGAAAAAAAGTAAATAAACAATGTATAACAAGACTGAATGGCGAGGTTTAGCTTTTTCTCGCCTTCTATCACCTCCTCTTTGTCATTCATCTGATGAGCAAAGATGGACTGCATTACCTTAGTTCTCAAATAACGTCTGCTTACCATATTTTTCTTTTAGCCTGCAAAAATACAACTTTTTGTTGAAATGAAAGACAAAATCTCATATACACTTCGCAAAATAAATACGTAGAGACGCGGCACGCCACGTCTCTACAATATCAGAATATATTAATTTGTTGATTTATAATATTTTAACAGCAACAATTCAACAACTCAACAATTCAACAATTCAACAACTCTTATCCTTCAATAACGGCTTCCACTTTTTGCATCAATTGTGTTTCCAATTCTTTGGCACGAACCACATAATCGTGGGCTTTTTGAACCATATCATCGGCGAAGGCCTTGTCTTCCAAACTTGAAGCGTTAATTTTCACATTCAGATAGGCACCGATGACAGCGGCACGAGCACACAAAACGCCAACGCCTGCATCCGTTACGGAATTTGGATTACCGTTTTCAATCATCGCGGCACAAATCTCAAACACGTCAAAGCTGCGCTGGATGGTTTTGAAAGGCACCTCGATGGCATACTTGGTAGCATTTTGGATGGCCTGCTTGCGGGCGGCTTTTTCCTCATCGTTGCTCTTCGGCATACCGAAAGCATTCATAATCAAATTGAAGGAATGTGTGTCTTCATCTACCAGATACAACAAATCGTCTTTGATCTGCTGGCCCTTTTCTGCCCAAACGGAAAATTCTTCCCAACGGGCGTCCCAACCCGGCTTGTGAGACGACAAATTGGCCACCATCGTTCCCAAAGCGGCACCCAGACTGCCCATATAGGCAGAAATGGAACCACCACCAGGAGCTGGACTTTCAGAAGCAGTCTCGTTGGCAAAACCCGTACAAGTCATATCCACCAACTTCTCAGACTTGTTGTCCTTTTCAATCAGATATTCAATCACCTTTTCTTCAGGAATGAATGGTTTCAGGTCATCCAAACCCATTGACTTGATAGCGATTTTGATAATTTCGGGTTCATCAATACCTACCGAACGCTGTTGTTTGCGTAAAAAGTACTTACCTGCGTCAATCAAAGTCTTTTTCGGCACCAAACCCACGATTTCGGTACCAGTCACGCGAATACCACGAGCGGCGGCCTTGTTGCACACTTCCTCAAAAGCAATGTGCAGTGGAGTGGCATTGGTATCCGTAATGTTCATTGAAACCTGTGCGACACCGTATTCCTTGATGTACCAGCCAATGGCTTTTGTGCCCTTCAACGTGCCGGGAATATAAATCGAATTGCCGTTTTCATCCTTCATAATCTTTCCCGTGATAGGATTTCCTTCGCGCTTTGGACGACCTTTTTCGCGAACGTCAAACGCAATGGCATTGGCACGACGAGTAGAAGTCGTGTTCAAGTTGTAGTTCACGGCAATTAAGAAATCACGAGCTCCTATGGCTGATGCACCGCTCTTGGCTACTTCTTCAGTAAATTGGCAGGGACCAAAATCTGGTTTCCAATCCGTGCTGGCAATACGTTCCTTCAAAGCTTCGTACTCACCGTTACGGCAATTGGCCAAGTTGCGGCGTTTCGGCTCAAAAGCCGCACTTTCGTAACAATAAACTGGAATGTTCAATTCCTCGCCCACTCTTTTCGCCAACTTACGGGCATATTCGGCAGTCTCTTCCATCGAAATGTTGGAAACCGGAACCAATGGACAAACATCGGTGGCGCCAAAACGAGGATGATCTCCGTGATGACCACGCATATCAATCACTTCCTTAGCCTTGGCAATGGCGTGAAATGCAGTTTCTATAACCTCTTCCGGCGTGCCCACAAACGTAACCACCGTACGGTTCGTGGTAAAACCAGGATCCACGTCCAACAACTTTACACCTTCCGATTTTTCAATCACATCGGTAATCTGTTTGATTACTTCCAAATTTCTTCCTTCGCTAAAATTAGGAACACATTCGATTAACTGTTTCATAGTTTTATTTTTATTTTATTGATTATCAATACATTTTATTTTTTCTATCAAGAAGCAAAGTTACATAATTTTTGTGTATGGATGTAATTTTATGTGGATTTAAATAAAATTATTAATGTTTTGGGCGGCCCGGCTCCTGACGTCGCCGTCACGCTTTCCGCTTTACTTCGCTCGGCGGCTGCCACACAAAAGGAGGAGTGCCCACAGACCGAGATGGTTGCTGCGGTTCACTAAAAATTCTGCTATAGTGGCAGCCGCCTTCGCTCGTGCCCGCTACAATCGTTGCCACAAATCCTTCGTGGATACGGCTGCTGTTGCGCGGCAAGTTGCCAATGGCTTCGTGGACAATTTCTCCCGTGCCGCTCTTGGATTATCTCACACATCCTTGCCCCGCACTGTGGACTTCGTCCCCGACAAGGCAAACTCAATCTCAAAAATAAAAAAAGGGCAAAACTTTTCAGTTTCGCCCTTTGAGGTCTCTCCCAGACTCGAACTGGAGTAAATGGTTTTGCAGACCAGCGCCTAGCCACTCGGCCAAGAGACCTTTTTTGTGCTGCAAAATTACAATTTTTTCTTCAAATAGCAACCTTTTGTGCAAAAAAACTTTTCTATATTTGCAACTTATTGTATTTCAATGTATTATTCTTCCATCGTAACCGCTGCCCACGCCGTTTTCCCGCCTATCACCGGGTTCAACTTATAGACAGTCACTTCCACTTTTTGAATAATATCAAACTCTTTTTTCAATAATTGAATGATTTGATAAGCTAAAGTCTCAATCATATTCACCGACTCACTCATCACTTTTTCCACCAAAACATGAACTTGCTGGTAATTGACGGTCTTGCTCAAATCATCATTTTTCGCTGCTTCCGTGATGTCGCAGGAAATATGCACATCCACCTTGAAGCGGGTACCGATCAACCTTTCCTCTTCAAAGCAGCCGTGATGGGCATAAAACTCCATACCGACCAAAGAAATCTTACTCAGCATACTTCAATTATTGATTTTGATTCTCTTGCTGCTGCTGCAATCTAATCGTCTGACGCTTACGCTCTGTCTCATCCAAGATAATCTTGCGCAAACGCAACGACTGCGGCGTGATTTCAAGATATTCGTCCGGTCCAATAAATTCCATATATTCTTCCAGCGACAACTTGATGGCAGGGGCAATACGCATTTTTTCGTCACTTCCCGCCGCACGCATATTCGACAATTTCTTTGACTTGCACACATTGACTACCAAATCGTCTTGACGGATATGCTCTCCGATAACCTGACCCGCATATACCTGATCGTTGGGTTCGATAAAGAATTTGCCTCTATCTTGCAATTTGTCGATGGCATACGGATAACTTTGTCCCGTTTCCATAGCAATCAGCGCACCAGAATGACGTCCAGGGATGTCGCCTTTCCAAGGTTGGAAATCCAAGAAACGGTGCGACATAATGGCTTCGCCTTCCGTGGCGGTCAACACCTGGTTGCGTAAACCGATAATACCTCTGGATGGAATTTGGAAATCCAAGTGAACACGGTCGTTGACGGTGTCAATATTCACCAAATCACCCTTTCTCCGGGTAACATAGTCAATGACCCTGCTGGAGAAGTTTTCGGGTACCAAAACGGTCAACTGCTCAATAGGTTCGCATTTCTGTCCGTCAATTTCCTTGATGATAACCTGTGGCTGACCCACCTGCAATTCGTATCCTTCACGACGCATAGTTTCAATCAGCACAGACAAGTGCAGAATACCACGACCAAACACGTTCAGCATATCGGGCGAGCCGGTTTCCTCAATTCTTAAGGCCAAATTTTTCTCCAATTCGAGGAACAACCTGTCGCGTAAATGTCTTGAAGTCACATATTTTCCTTCCTTTCCAAAGAAAGGTGAATTGTTGATGGTAAACAACATACTCATCGTGGGTTCATCCACTTTGATAGGCGGCAAACCTTCAGGATTTTCGGCATCGGCCACCGTGTCACCGATTTCAAAGTTGTCCAAGCCCAAAATGGCACACAACTCACCGGCTTCGATAGGCGTTTTGATTTTCTCCTTCCCCAATCCTTCAAAAACGTACAATTCCTTGATTTTTGAAGGGACAACGGAACCGTCACGTTTCACCAACGAAACATTCTGACCCCATTCCAAAGTTCCCCGCTTGATACGTCCCACAGCAATACGTCCCACGTAAGATGAATAATCCAAAGAGGAAATCATCATCTGCAACGAACCTTCTTCGGTTTTCGGAGCGGGAATATGTTCAATAATCTGATCCAACAAATAGGAAATGTCGTTGGTCGGCGTTTTCCAGTCGGGTCCCATCCAGCCCTGCTTGGCCGAACCATACACCGTTGGGAAATCCAACTGGTCGTCGTTGGCACCCAAATTGAACATCAGCTCAAAAACGGCCTCCTGAGCGAGTTCCGGATTGCAGTTGGGCTTATCTACCTTATTGATGACAACAATCGGCTTAAGGCCCAATTCGATGGCTTTTTGGGTAACAAAACGGGTCTGGGGCATCGGTCCTTCAAAGGCATCCACCACCAATAATACGCCGTCGGCCATATTCAATACTCTTTCCACTTCGCCACCAAAGTCGCTGTGACCCGGCGTGTCAATCACATTGATCTTGACATCCTTATATCTTACTGATACATTCTTTGAAAGAATGGTAATTCCTCTTTCTCTTTCAAGGTCGTTGCTGTCCAACAACTGATCCTGCATCTGTTGGTTGGAACGAAACAGGTTGGCTTGGTATAAAATTCGGTCAACCAAGGTGGTCTTGCCGTGATCGACGTGAGCGATAATGGCTATATTTCTAATGTTTTGCATTTTTTTGAGCTTTAAATTTTAAGCGTGCAAAATTACAAAAAAAAAACGGGACATCATACGATATCCCGTTAGAATATTTAGAGACGGGGAAAACCCCGTCTCTATGGTATTTCCGATTATCTTACAATCGACAATTTGTAAACACCAACACCATTTTCAGTTGAAAGTCTTACAATGTAATTGCCGTTGGCAACATCCAGAGAAATAATTTCAGGATTGTTGTTGGCCTTGCCAGTGTAAACTTGTGCGCCGAAGATATTGTAGATGGTTACATTTTCGATAGCGATACCGTTTTCATTTACGATATAGACATTGTTCAAGTGGCTGTAAACCTTGATTGAAGAAAGGTCTGCAGTTGAAATGCCTACTGGAGGAATAACAGCGTTGGTTGTGAATGCGCTTTCAGCCCAATCAGATGACATTGAAGCAGTGCAGTTTGCTTTCACACCCCAAGCATACAAGGTGTTAGGAGTCAAACCAGTCAAAGTGATGGTGTTCGTAGTCACAGTTTGAGTAGTGAAGTTGGTTTGACCGGCAGCTCTGTAGCGAACTTCATAGCTATCGGCATTGCCTTCCCAAGTCAAAGTAGCTGAATTGGTGTCAACATAAACAACTGCCAATCTGCTTGGAGTCATACAAACAGCTTCGAATACGGCTTCAATAGTGTGGTTAGCAGTTACATTGTTAAATGTGTAAGTGCTGATTGCACCTCTGCTTGCACCATCAACCAATACGTCAACGATTTCATAGTAATCATCTGGAGTGATAGTATAAGTTACATTTCCACCATAGTTAACAGTTTGAACTGCGACAGGTGAAATAGTACCGTGAGCTGCCTGAGTAGCTGTAATCGTGAAGGTCTTAATGGCTGTAGTAGCAGTCAAGGTAACGTCAGCGGTTACAGGATTCAAAGTGAATGAACCGATACCGTTGTTGTAAGTAACGTTAACGAGAGTGTTGCCAGCGTGAACAGCTGTTACATTATAACCAACTTCTGGAACGATTACGTATGAAGGAGTTGCGCCGTATGCGTAAGTCATAGTACCAGGAGTGATGGTAGCGTGTGCAGGTTGTTCAACCGTTACAGTTACATAGTTAGGAGCAAAGTTGGCAAAGATTTCATAATCTTCCTGAACATTAGCGATAGTGAATGCATTGCCGATTACGCTTACTTCTTCACCATTGGCGATTACATTCAACAAATGATAACCTGTAGCAACAGTCATTGTGTAGTTAACATTGCTGCCTGCCTGAACTGTTGTAGTAGCAGGAGTAATCGTACAAGCTGGTACGTTAGAAGTAGCTGTCAAAGTATATTGAACAGGAGCGAATGAAACAACTACGTTATGTTCTGCAGTGATGTTGACAAATTCGTAAGAAGCAACAGCGCCTACGCTTTGACCATCAACAACAACGTCAGATACTTGGTAGTTTTCTTCAGGAATGAAGTTCAAGGTTTGATTTGAACCGTATGAAAATTCACCAGAGAATGAACTTACACCGTCGATAGTACCGTGGTTAGCTTCTTCATTTACTTCAGCAGTGATAGTGAAATGTTTAACAGCAAACGTAACACTAATGCTGTGATCAGCATTAATAGAAGTAAATTGTTGAGGTAAGTTGGTAATATTGTCGGCTTGAGTATATTCAACGGTTATACCATCAATAGTGATAGATGAAATATAACGACCTTCGTCAGCAACGATAGCATAGGTCATATCGGTACCATGGTTAACAACTTGCAATCCTTCTGGAGTGATAGTACCACCCAAGCTGGCTTCTGAAACCATATTATAAGTATTGATTTCGAAAATAGCATTGATTACATAATTATCGGCCACATCGTTCAATGGTAAAGTATAAACATTGGTAATATCTGTCAAATCTTGTTCTACATCATTTACAAGAACAGCTGAAATATGATAACCTTCTGCTGCGTTGGCGGTGAACACGTAGTTAACCGGGTTGGCAGGATCGTATGTGAAGCTCATACCTTCAGAAACTACACCTTGACCGTAAGCGTTGGTAGTGATAGTGTAATCATTAGGAACGAACGTTACGGCAACATAATGATGTTCTACAACATTGTTGAAGAGATAATTGTTTGCGGTGTACATATTTTCACCGTCAACAATCACACTACCAATTGAGAATCCTCTGTCAGGAGTCAAATTCATCATAAAGTCGTCACCATAGTTAACCCAAGTGATGTAATCAGCTGGAGCAACCAATAAATTGCTTGCGTCGGCATAACCTTGACCATCCATTACTTCATAGTGGATACCCATAGTGTCAATCTTTACAACGGCTTCAATATTGTAGTTGGCAATCGTTGAATCGATAGTCAATGAATAGTTGTAACCGTCAAATACAACCTGGTCAATCATATCCACACCGTCAACAAAGAGATTGTAGAGGTGGAAGTGTTCTTGAACAGTACCAGTGATTACGGTTGGATAACCTTCAGCCACCAATTGAGTGTCAGGAGCAATCGTACCTCTTACTTCGTCGCTGCCAAGGTAAGTAGGAACATAATTTCTAATAGAAGCAGTTACCTGATAACCGAAGTTCACGTCAACATACTGGGTTTCGGTTACATTGCTGAATGTGTAATGGAACTCATCTGACTCAACATTTTGTGGTTGACCGTTTACATAAACATTTACGATATGATAATCACCAGCAGGTGTAATCGTAATCGTAGTGTCTAAGTCACCATGTATGTCATAATCAACCCAAGTGTCATATTCGCCAAATACTGAATCACCGGCAATCATACGTGGGCTGGCATCAGCATAACCTTGACCAGTCAATGCGGTGTAGTGAATGTTTACAGTGTCTCTTCTAAACTGAGCGTTCACGAAATATTCAGGAACAGTCAAGTTGTAGAATGTAAATGCGTACAAACCGGTAGTTTCATCGTAAACCACTGAATCGGTGAAGTCAACAGGATCGGTTTCATCCATTTCGCTCAAAGTCAAGCTATTGAAATGATAGTGTTCGTTAGGAGCGAAGAATACGGTATGATCGCTAACTCTGATGGTTGTGTCGCTTGTGGCAGGAACAAAGTAACCACCTTCGGTTTGATCGTAAGCAGGATTGTAGTTAGAAACAATCTTATGCGTATGGAATTCAAGTTTGAATTCAACAAATACATCGTGAGGTTCGGTTACATTTTCAAGGGTGTACATTACGAAGCGTGATGCGTATGGATCTTCGCCCATTACTTGTACACTGTCAACATAGATAGCAGACAAGTGGTAGTTCACGTTAGGAACAATGTTCAAAGTGAGGTTATTGTTATAATTTACATAAACTTCACCTGAAGGAGTAGTAGTACCATTACCGTCGGTAGTAATCGTAACAATGTTAACAGGTTCGATGCTGAAATTAGTAATATTGAAACCTAAGTTACCAGCCAAAGAAGTAGCCCAGAAACCAAAGTTGTAAACACCGGCTTCAGTAACATCGAAATCGAAGGTTGAAGTAGCCACTGTAGTACCTGAAAATTCTTCGCTGCCTAACATTGTAGTCATATCGGCCACATTGGCACCATTACCATACCAGAATTCAAATGATTCTTTCAAAACGCTGTTGGCATTGTATGAATAAGAAATCACATACTTACCAGGTTCGAAATAGAAGCAAGGAGTAATCATCCAATCGTTGGCATCCAAAGTGTCATTGTAACGATAAGTGAGACCATTGCTGTTAGAAATCATGGTAACGTTGTCTTCATTCACATCGTAAGCGTTCCAACCATCATAAGCAACAACATTCTTCAAAGGATTATAGTAAGGATATTCATCAATAGGATTGAGAATGCGGGCAGAAACATTATTTGCTCTGAAAACATTTTCATTGTATTCAACCCAAGCGTAAACAGTGTTATTACCTTCTTCGAAAACTGGAATTTCATTGAAAGTATAAGTGGTTTCGTTTTGATAACACAAAGGAGTTGTCATAGTCAATGTTTCGGCTACGGTATCACCATTATTAACCACATAATAGAGGTTGAGTGAAGTGATGGTATCCAAATAAGCGTTATTGGTTACTTTTACAACCACTGGTGCGTGAATTTCACAAGCTGTACGGAATACTGAAAGGTTATTAACCGTAAGGTCGTTATGAAGTTCAGGACATTGTACTGCACCATATTTGTCAAAGTAATAACCAAGACAGTAGGTTTCGAAGTCGATTACTTCTGAATATTGAGTTTCTTCAGCGCAAACGGCTTTCACTCTTACATTGTAGCTGGTTGAAGGAGTGAGGTCGGTCAACCATTGAGCTTTGCCAGTAACAGGAACAACCGTCCAAGTTTCATCGTTTACTTCCTTATATTCTAATGAATACTCTTCAGCAACACCATTCCAGGTAATATAAGCACGAGTGTCGGTCATGCTGTCTTGAGCCACTGCCAAATCTTCAATGTGCCCACAAGGAGTTTCCATAAGAACAACATTGTCAAAGTAAATATAATAACCATTCATTTCTGTTCCACGGAAAGCAAATTGTACATTGTCAGTCAAAACTTCTTCTGGGAGAATGATTTTTTCATTTTTCCAATCAAGAGGATTACTATATTCACCCGTTGCTTCAGTATATTCTTTGATTAAGGTCCAGTCAACGTCTTCAGAAGTACGATAGAACAGTCCTAACTTATCAACGACACCTTTTTTAGGCCATTGAACGTGATCAAAGCTCATCATGACGCTTTCGTATGATGACAAATTGAATATCGGAGTGATCAAATCAGCGGAACTATTATTAGCATCATACGGGGTAACATCAGGGAATCCAACAAACACATTACCAGTGTTATCACCATACAATACCCAAGAATGTGAACCACTCACTTGTTCTTGTGACCAGCAGATTGGTTCAAAGAAATCACCGCCAAAGTCTTGCGTATAAGGCAAGCTGTTGATTGTAACACATTCGGTGACTAAAACGACAGGACCAGCCCAAGCACTAACTTCATCACATACAGCTTGAACATATACGTCGTAAGCCGTACCGCTCATCAATGCAGTAAGTTCAACTGCTGTAGTGTCAAGATTAGAGATAATGGTTCCTTCACCGAGGGTGAAATTGTGTTCACCATATTGTACGTTCCAAGCAGTCTGAACGTCATCACCAGCAGTCCAGGAAATTTGAGCGGTGGTAGTAGTAACATCATTCAAAGTAAGAGCCGTTGGAGCATAGCAATCTGGAACTTCCATCACGACAACATTGTCAAGATAGATACTGTTGCCATCACCATTTCTGCCCGTTCCACGGAAGGCAAACTGTACATTTTCTACCAAAGCTTCCTCAGGAAGAATTACTCTTTCATTTTTCCAAACGCGAGGTTCAACGTAGTAGCCAGTTTGTTCAGTATATTCTTGAATCAAAGTCCAATCAGTATTATCTGAAGTACGATAAAGCAATTCTAATTTATCAACGAGAGTATAGGGCCATTGAACGTGGTCAAAGGTAATCATTACGCTTTCGTAAGAAGACAAGTTAAATGTCGGGGTAATCAAATCGGCAGAATTGGCGTAATAACCATCACCTGATAATTTAGTACAAGAATTGTTATTGTTATCTTCTTCAATAAATAATTCCCAGGAATCATAACCTTCCAATTGTTCTTGTGACCAGCAGGCAGGTTCGAAGGTTTCGCCTTCAAAGTCTTGTGTGTAAGGCAGTGTAGCGATAGCTTCGCATTCGGTAACAAATTTAGCAGGACCTGCCCATTCGCTTTGGTCGTCTTCGGCGCAGTTGGCCTGAACATATACATCATAAGCAACGCCCATTTCCAAACCAGTGAGTTCAACGGAAGCTTCTTCTACAGCAAGCATAGTTCCTTCTCCAGGAGTGAAACCGGCTTTACCATATTCTACATTCCAAGCGGTTTCCGAACCACCGGCAGTCCAAGTAATCGTAGCCGCATTGGCTGTCACATTCACAGCTGCCAAATCGGTAGGATT
The DNA here is from genome assembly GCA_024400755.1 of Bacteroidales bacterium. Taxonomy (GTDB): domain Bacteria; phylum Bacteroidota; class Bacteroidia; order Bacteroidales; family WCHB1-69; genus RUG11690. Next base: position 166,101 of record JAKSMG010000003.1, read on the forward strand.
CGGACAAGTAGGAGGACAATAAATTCCACCAAAACGAACTTGGTTCAAAGAAGTACCCGTATATTTGCTCATAGATGAAATACCGGAACCAGTCGTAGGATCTCCATTATAGTCATCTGAATATGCATAGAATGTTCTCGTAGAACCAGCATTATAAACTCTGAAAGCAGGACTGCTCACATAACTTCCTGTATTATCATCCACAATAAGGGCTACATTATCCGTTCCATTATAGGCAAATGGGGTATTAAATTGAATGGTTGTCCAAGCATTGGCTATAAAATTGACATCGCCTTCAAAAACTTTATCATTGGCATTTACCGTAATCCAATCATAACTATCTGCAAACGCTGATTTACTGGTATGAACTAAGTACACACTTAATTTTCTGGTTCTATCAGAAGCGGTACTATAGAAGGATACACTATTCAAGTTACCAACGTAATTAATTTCTTGCGGCGTAAAAATTTGTTGGGTTAAAGAATAATTATAATAAGTATATGTCGGCACATAAGCATTTGTACCTGTTCCTTCACCAATAGCGATTTCCATAGAAGTACCGTCCAAACACATTGTAGTAAAGCTTACAATTTCGGTGGCTTCGCTTTCATCGCCATCTCCGCAATCGGCCAAAACGCGGGCTTCATAATCGCTTGAGGGCTGCAAATTATGCAAAGTGCAATTTGTTTCGGTAATACCTGTAACTTCTTGCCAAGTGCTTTCACCAGCAAGACGGTATTGTACCTTATAAGCAGGTTGATGAAGTTGATCTGTCCAAGCCAATTGAGCAGTAGTATCTGCTGCGGTAACAGCCAAATCGGTAGGAGTAATGCAAGTTGGAGCTCTATCTATTGTTACATCATCAACATAAACATCGTGACCGTAATTATCGGTTGCTTCAAAAGCAAATTGACAAGTTGCTGTTAAAGCAGCAGCAGGCAAAATGACAGTTTCAGTCGTTAAATTGGCCACAGCATAGTTATACTGTGCTAAAGATACCCACGCAGCTGATGAAGATGGACGATAATAAACTTCTAAGAAATCAATATCTCCATAATATTCCACTTGTCGATGCTTAAAGATTAATTTCACAGATCTTTCAGAAGACAAGTCAAACATAGGAGTGATTAATTTCGTTTTACTGCCTGAACTAGAATGCATAAATGCAGCATCATAAGAACCCGAACCATAAGATGAACTTGTTGCTCTTACCCAATTATGCGTACCAGATACATATTCTTGTGTCCAACATTGAGGAGGAAATTCTGTTCCTTCAAAATCTTGAGTATAAGGTATGCTTAATGCCATACAAGGCGTAGTAAAGCTAACAGGATCAGACCATAATGATTGATCACCTTCACCGCAGTTGGCTCTTACGCTAACGGCATATTCCGTATTAGGAGCCAAAGTAAAGATAGTGGTCAAGTCAACGGTTGGACCAGCTACATTGGTTACAATATCTTCGCCAATCATCAAATCGTAAGATTCAGGAGCGCCAATTTCATTGGGAGTAATTGTAGCTACTGCGGATGTATTAACTGTAAGGGTTGGCACACCACAAGTAGGAATCAATTCAACTCTAATATCATCAATACCTACGTGGAAAGTAGAATAAGTAGAAGAATAAGTATAATCTGCTTTGAAAGCCAACTTACTTCCTTCTGGAATGGTGTAGGTATTTAACTCAATGGTTTGCAATGGTGCATTGGCAGCCGTAGCACAAGTAATAGTACGCAAAGAGGTAAATTCATTGGCAGCATTCACATAACCTAAATACAAAGCACCATAAGTAGTATAACTGGAATTGTTACATCTTGCACGGAAGGAAATCATCGCTTGAGTTAAATCAGCATTAAATTCCGGCAAAATTACTACCGTAGGATCTTGGTAATATGAGTAACTAGAACCTCCAGCCATAAAGTACAAATAGTTGCCGTCTCCTGGCTTATAAGAAGAAGAATTGGTAACCTTAGGACAATAATTAGAAGAAGAAGGCTGAGCCATCCAATCGCTGGTCCAGCAATCCGGCATCACGATACCCGTTGTACTTGAATAAGATGAAGCAGGAGTATAATCTTCAAAATCTTCCGTATAAGGCAATTCTTGAGCTGCGCAAGGCGTAGTGAAGTTTACAGGATCAGACCATAATGATTGATCTTCTTCACTACAATTAGCTTTTACGCTAACGGCATATTCCGTATTAGGAGCCAAAGTAAAGATGGTGGTCAAGTCAACCGTAGGACCAGCCACATTGGTTACAGTATCTTCGCCAATCGCCAAATCGTAAGATTCAGGAGTGCCAATTTCATTGGGAGTAATTGTAGCTACTGCAGATGAATTAACTGCAATGGTTGGCACACCGCAAGTAGGAACTTCAATAATTGAAATATCATCAATAGATACATACCAAGGAGCACTAGTAAGCGTAGCATAAATACCAACATAATAATCTCCCGTAGCAGTAGGCGCAAACATGCTTGACAACTTCACAAATGACGAACCAATATTTGTGCTATTAACAATAGTATTTGTCATTGCACTGGAGGTATTACTTGTTCCGTATGCAACCTTCATAGAACAACCTGAAGTAGCATCTTGACGAGCATACATTTCAAATATATATTGTTTATTGGCTTCAAAATGCATTGGAATATACATCCAACGGGTATTACTATATTGTAAGTATGCATTCCAAGAACCCGTTCTCGGTGCTCTGTTATAGTCTGTTAAAGAATTATTGGCAATCCAAACATTACTTCCTGATATTTTTTCTTGGCTAATACAGCCAGCAACTGCAGAAGCATTAGTATAGCCACTTTCAAATCCTTCAAAATAGGGAACGGTAAAAGCTGCGCAAGGCGTAGTAAAGTTAATAGTATTGGACCATTCGCTATATGCATCTTCGCCACAATGAGAACGAACAGCAACCGTATAAGGAGTGCTTTCCTGTAAATCAGTCAAAGTATAGGTAGTAGCTCCTTCAACGTCAATAAAAGTTTCTTCGTTCACTTTAATCTGGAAATTGGTAGCCAATTCGCTGGCAGTCCAAGAAAGGGTGGCAGAATTGCTGGTAAGATTTGAAACCGTCAAATTGGTGGTTGCAAATGGACATTCATTCACCTTGAAGTTGGTGATCGTTAAACCGTTAAACATAGGAGCGGTGTTCACAATCTTGAAGTTAACACCTCTACCCAGATAAGATTCAGGAATAGCAAAAATTTGCAAACCAGTGGTGTTGTTTACTTCAGCCAATACTTCAAAACGGTCTTCACGAGTGCCTCTGTAGGAAGCTAAAAGTTGATAGCTGCCTTCAGCATCGAAAGAAACATAATATTGACCTTCGGAAGGAATCGTGAAAGAAGGAGAAATCAAAAATGCATTGGTAACACTTGAAGTTGCTCCATAATTAGATGTAAAGTTAAATTCTTCAGCTTCCCAACATTCGTGGTCATTGCTCTTCAAAGTATAAGTAACAGGAATCTCAACAGAAGCGCAGGCAGAAGTGAAAGAATAAGTTGCCCATTCGCTCAACAAACCTGTTTGATCGCCTTCACACAGTGCCAAAATTTGCACGTCGTAAGCTGTTTGTGCCTGTAAACCACCCAAAGAAGCTGTAGCTTGTCCTTGTACAGGAATCATTACCCAAGCGCTTTCATCAGCTGCTGTAGGTTTGAACTTCACGGTCCATGCGTTTTCGTCAGCACCCGGAGTCCAGGTCAAAACGGCGGTCGTAGCCAAATTGTAATGAGAAATTTCAGTTACAGGAGCACAGATACCCTTGGTTCTGAATTGTTCGGACAATTGGCTTTCGCTCACATTATAAGTACCGCAATTGGCCTTTACGCGAACTTGGTAATTGGCCATTGGTGCCAAACCAGTCAAAGTATAGGTTGTTGTGGTAACGTTAGCATCGGCCAAGGTCCAGGTTTCATCACCGGCAAGCTGGTATTCCACGATGAAGCTGGCTTCATCTTCAGCACCCGGAGTCCAAGAAATGGTAGCGCCTTCGGAAGTGATGTCGGATACGGTTACATCGGTAACGGCAGGACAAAGGATAGGATCACCACAAACCAAAGTGGATGTTGATATGTTCAAAATAATGATATTTTTATCCTTAATAGTACCCTTACTATAAGCTGACGCCGAAGAAGGATTTAAATAACTAACGGAAGCTCCATCATCTGCTCTATGATAAATAGCCTGATTCTCAGTCGCACTAAAAGATTTAAAACCAACACTACTACTACCATAACCTTGCATACCTTCATAATAAGCCACTAACAAATTCCCACCTGTATATTCAAATGGGGTAGTAAAAGTAAATGTATTCCACGTGTTAGCTCTATAAGAATAAGATCCATCAATACTACATACCAATGTTAATTCTGAAGGATTAACATAATCTGTGTTAGATGAAAAATAATCTTTATCAACATTGGCCAACCAAATCTTAATATTTCCTGTACTAGTTGGAGAAGCGTTAGGATAAAAACTAATGGAATTAATTGTATAAATTCCACTTCCAATTTCTTCTGCAGTATAAATTTGCTGCGAATACTCATAACCATAATTATAAGTAAATGGAAGAGTAGTATTATTTATATTTCCTGTACCAACAGTCACATCCCTTTCTGTAGTAATTTCTTCCCAATTTTGGCAATCCACTGTGAAAGAGCCTTCTGCGGCGGCGCTTACAAAGCCCTCGCAAACACTCTGCACTTTCACATTGTAGTCGCTATTACTTTGGAGGTCGGTCAAAGTCAGGGTGGTATCATTTACATTTACAGAATACCATTCGTCATCACCGCGGGTAGAGATTTTGTACTGCAACAAATAAGCGGCGGCATCGCCAGACCAAGTAATGGTAGCGCTGGTGGTATCAACACTGGTCTGCAATGCGGTTGGCTGAGTGCAAGGTGATTCATAAATATAAATGTTATCGATAGCGGCAGGATATTGTTCGCCATTTCTATCGTCGTTTCTCCAAGTGAATTTCACTGTAACGATACCGGCCATGTCAGAAGGAATACTCATCGTAACATTCTGCCAGTTGTTGTCGGTATTATTTACTACTTTAGAAATGGTTTGGTTTTCACCAATCACGTCAAACTGTAAATAGTCCTTGTTGTCTTCGCCTTTGTAGCGGCAGTCGAAAGTAACGATAGCGCCCTTGGCAGGAATCACGAGGTCGCGAGAAACGGTTACTTCAGAAGCAGCTTCGTTATTGTACTTGTTGGTACGACCTATACTAGATGATATATACAACTTATTATTATCGAAATCTTGAGCTTTACCGATATACCATTTGTTGGTATAGTTACCATTATTGATAGCCAGGTTTTCGTCAATGTTGTCATCGAAGTCAACTCTGTAAGGCAGTTCGGCTGCGGGTGCGGAAAGAACTTCAACATCGGCATTGGTTCTTGGCAAAATCTGGACATCATCGTGGAATTTGCCAATCAAACCCGTAACATTAGCAGTATAGCCAGCGGCTAAAGAGCAAGAAGTACCAAACATATTATAAACCTTCATCGTGTCATCACCTTGAGTGAAGTGGTCGGCATCAACAAAGGTTACGTTTTCAAATTTTACCAACTTAGATTCCCAAGTCAGATAATTGTTAGCCACTTCGCTAACGGTAGCAACGGTAGGTTCAACAGGAGTACCGGCAACACCAGCTGGGAAAGCGGGTGCGTCATTGACTGTTGTCAACTCATTCATATTGTTGTAAACGGTATATTTGCCGAAAAATCCTCCGGAAATAACGTCACCGGCATTGTAGGTGTCAACCACCTGGAAATTGTCATAAACCACTAACGCATTGTCGTTGTCTTGTACGAACAAATATTTTCCGTTCTGGAAAATCACAACCACATCTTCGGCCACTTTGTAAATCGTATTCTGAACGCCATTGGCTTTCAGTTCAGCGATGGTAGCTGCATTAACCGGGAAAGTATATTCGGCGGTAGTAACGGCAGAAGTATCTTCACCCAAAACTGCGAAAGCCTTCAAAGTGGTAGCTTCGCTAATTTCGATAGGATCATTGTAGAGTAAGCTTGGAGTAGAACCATCCAAAGAATAATAGATGGTAGCGCCCACGGTAGTAGTAGCCAAAGTCACTTCCTGAGCGGCATAGAACATACCGGCAGCGGGAGTGCAGGTAGGAGCGGCCACCGCGGCGGGGGAAGCAGCTTCGTAAACTTTAATGTAAGTAATTTGAGTATTGTGTTTAGAGGAAACCTTAATGGTATAGATATTACCAGCTGCTTGATATGCATCTGCTATTTCATATACATTAGTTCCAGTAGCACCAGTAGTTTCTGCACTAACAGCTGTCCCATTAACAAAAATATTCTGCTTAACAGATCCAGATGCACCAGATCTTCCAACAATTTCAATTCTTTCAACATTGAAATCAAATGCAGGCAAAGACAAAGATGCATTCGTCTGGCCAAAAATCAAATAATTGGAATTGAATTTCAATCCGCTTCCTACAGTACCAGGATGGAAAGTAAGCTGATACGTACCACTGGTGTAGGTTGCCTCCGTATTTGTGTAATCAGTCGGAAAACCCCACCCATTGGTTGTGAAGTCCATCGTGACTCGTTGAGCCATCAAGGACATACTCATCAGGCATACCAAGAAGCCTAATAGAGTAACTCTCAATTTGTCAAATTTTTTCATGAGATTTGTTTTTAATTAATACTATATTTTTTGGTTTTTATAATTTTTTATGTTGTTGTTATTTTTGTAATTCGCTATATATAAAAGGTTTACAACGCACAGAATGCGTTCGTTTTTGTTTTTTCATTTCTTTGTGCAATTTCATAAAAACTATTATTATTGCGAAGCAAATATACAATAATTTTTCAATATTTCTCCCAAAAAATTTTTTCACAAATAATTTTTTTTAAAAAAGGGATTGTTAATGTAGAAAAAGGTTTATGGGGAGGAGGTTCCGCTGCGCTCACTTCGTTCGCTTGCGGAATGGTGAGGGTCGCACGAAAAGAGGGGGAAGAGGTTCCGCCGCGCTCGCTCCGCTCGCTTGCGGAATGGAGAGGGACGCACAAAGCGGGAAGGAGGTTCCGCTGCGCTCGCTCCGCTCGCTTGCGGAATGGAGAGGGTCGCACGAAAGGGAAGGAGGTTCCGCCGCGCTCGCTCCGCTCGCTTGCGGAATGGTGAGGGTCGCACGAAAGGGGAGGAGATTCCGCTGCGCTCACTTCGTTCGCTTGCGGAATGGTGAGGGACGCGCGCAAAGGGAAGGAGGTTCCGCCGCGCTCGCTCCGCTCGCTTGCGGAATGGAGGCGAATGTACTTATCGGGGAGGAAGGGCAGGGCGGCGGCGGATGTAATGAAGTTTAGTCTTTTGCGTGGTGCCGCCGCCCTGCTCGTCCTCTAAATGCTGACGCGTTCCATTCCGCAAGGGCGACCGCAAGGGAGCTCGATGCGGAATCTCAGCAATTTCCTAATTTCATAAACTTGTTGCTTATTCGCCATTTTTTGTATGGCAGTCTTTTGCCGCCGCCCTGCCGTCCTTTAAGTGCCGACACGTTCCATTCCGCAAGAGCGACCGTAAGGGAGCTCGATGCGGAATCTCAAACTTTTTTTGCGGTAAGTCCTTGAATCTATTCAAAAAACTTATTGAACATCTTGCTAAAATATTTTTAAAATTGTATTTTTGTGGCAAAATATCCTAAACAAATTAAACACTAATTATGACATCTGGCTTCACTTACATTATGACAAACAAATACCACAATGTTTTATATACTGGATGTACAACAGACATTGTACGGAGAGTTTCCCAACACAAGAATCATTTTTACAAGGGTTCCTTTTCCGACAAATATAATTGTGAATATTGTGTTTATATGGAAGAATTTTCAGATTATAAATCCGCAATTAACCGAGAAAATCAAATCAAAAATATGTCCAAAAAGGAAAAACTTGATTTAATTCGGGCAAAAAATCCCGAATGGAAAGAGTTAGTAACGGAAAAAGGAATTGTTAGAGCAAAAGAACCCTGGGAACAGCAGGTTAAAAGAGTCATATCTGAGATAAAAAAAGAAATGACAAGTCATAAGTAAGGTTTTTTCATTCAAAGGATTTGTTCAATAACCCATTTGATGATTTTAATGAGGAGGAGATTCCGCTGCGCTCATTTCGTTCGCTTGCGGAATGGAGAGGGACGCACGCAAAGGGAAGGAGGTTCCGCCGCGCTCACTCCGTTCGCTTGCGGAATGGTGAGGGACGCACAAAGCGGGAAGGAGGTTCCGCTGCGCTCACTGCGTTCGCTTGCGGAATGGTGGGGGTCGCACGCAAAGGGAAGGAGGTTCCGCCGCGCTCGCTCCGCTCGCTTGCGGAATGGTGAGGGTCGCACGAAAGGGACGGAGGTTCCGCCGCGCTCACTCCGTTCGCTTGCGGAATGGAGGCAAATGCACTTATCGGGGGGGAAGGGCAGGGCGGCGGCGGATGTAATGAAGTTTAGGCTATTGCGTGGTGCCGCCGCCCTGCCCTTCCTTTAAGTGCTGACACGTTCCATTCCGCAAGAGCGACCGCAAGGAAGCTCGAAGCGGAATCTCAGCAATTTCTTAAATTCACAAACTTATTGCATTATCGCCAAATTTTTGTATCTTTGCACCTTACTAAAATACAAAATTATGAATCCTTTATTTAAGCCCGAAGTCTATCAAAACCGTCGCGACCAACTGAAAAAGGCCGTGAAATCAGGCATTGCCATCTTTCTTGGCAATGGCGAAGCCTCAATGAATTATCCATCAAATACTTATAAATATCGTCAAGATAGTAATTTTCTTTACTTTTTCGGTCTTTCCATTGCCGATATCGCCGCTGTTATCGACTTTGACGAAAACCGCGACATCATTTTCGGTAATGATTATGAAATTGACGACATCATCTGGATGGGCAACCAGCCGACATTGGCTTCCCTGGCCGAAAAGGTCGGCGTGAGGGAAGTGATGCCGATGGCAAAATTAGCCAAGTATGTCCATACTGCCCAGGCAGCAGGCAGAAAAGTGCATTTTACCCCTCCCTATCGTGGCGACAACAAAATTTGGCTTTCGAATATTACCGACATCAATGTTAATAATATCCGCAACCACGCTTCCGTAGAATTGATTAAAGGTATCGTAAATCTGCGTTCAGCAAAGGAAGATGTGGAAATCGAGCAGATGGAGAATGCTTGCGAAATCGGTTATAAGATGCACACCGCCGTGATGCGTCGTTGCGTGGCTGGTGTCCCTGAACTGGAATTGGCGGGCCTCGCCGAAGGAATCACGCTGTCGTACGGGAATGGCGTTTCATTTCCCGTTATTTTGTCACAGCACGGCGAAACACTTCATAATCACGGGCATGCCGCCATTTTGAAGGAAGGCAATATGCTCTTGATGGATGCCGGTGCCGAAAATTTGATGAACTATTGTTCAGATAATACCAGAACCTTGCCGGTAGGCGGACATTTTACCCAAAAGCAGCAGGAAATCTATGAAATCGTGTTGAAGGCCAATATGGACTGTATCAACGCCGCACATCCCGGTATGTACAATAAGGAACTGCATACGCTGGCCTGCAAAATCATCACTGAAGGCCTGTCGGAATTAGGACTTATGAAAGGCAACGTGGATGAAGCCGTTCAACAAGGTGCCCACGCTTTGTTTATGCCTCACGGCTTGGGCCATCAGCTGGGTTTGGATGTGCACGATATGGAAGATTTAGGAGAGAAATATGTAGGTTATGACGAAACCGTTTCCCGCAGCGATATTTTTGGGTGGGACGCCCTGCGTATGGCTCGTGAATTGAGACCAGGCTTTGTGGTAACGATTGAACCAGGTATCTATTTCATTCCTCAATTGATTGACATCTGGAAAACCGAACATAAATTCGAACAATTTATCAATTACGACAAGGTGGAACAATATCGCGATTTCGGCGGTATCCGCATTGAAGACGATTTGCTGATCACCACCAACGGCCACAAGGTATTGGGACCGGCCATTCCGAAAACACCGGCAGAATTGGCCGACATCATCGGTAAATAATTTTTGTAACTATCTTTATTAAAGCAACATAATAATAATCAAAAAAATAATAAGATGAAAGTTTTAGTACTTAACTGCGGAAGTTCTTCAATCAAATATCAATTGATTGATATGGCAAACAATGCCCAATTATTAGCCAAAGGTCTCGTGGAACGCGTTGGCTTGGAAATGGGCGAATTTACCCACAAGCCCGTCGGCAAAGACAAATATTACACCCAAACGCCTATCAAGGATCACGAAGTAGGCGTTAACCTGGTTTTGAAAGCCCTAGTAGATCCCGTACACGGCGTCATCAGTGACCTGAAGGAAATTGGTGCAGTAGGTCATCGCGTGGCCCACGGTGGAGAATACTTCAAGGAAAGTATGATTTTGGGCGAGAAGGAAATCGAAGAAATCGCCAAGTTGTGCGAACTGGCACCGCTTCACAATCCTGCCAGCTTACTGGGTATCAACGTAATGAAGAAATTATTGCCTAATGTGAAACACGTGGGCGTTTTCGATACCTCTTTCCATCAGACGATGCCGGCCGAAGCATTTTTGTATGCCCTTCCATACGAATATTATCAGGAAAAGAAAATCCGCCGTTACGGTTTCCACGGAACCAGCCACAAGTATGTGGGGCCAAAAGCTGCCGAAATCGCCGGCGTGGACTACAAAAACGCTAAAATCGTCAGCTGCCACTTGGGTAACGGTGCTTCTATCTGCGCTATCAAAAACGGTAAATCCGTGGATACTTCTATGGGCTTCACCCCTGTTGAAGGTCTGGTGATGGGTACCCGCTGCGGCGACCTCGACCTTGGCGCCTTGATCTACATTGCCGAAAAGGAAAATATGGATTATAAAACGATGAATACCTTCATCAACAAGAAATGCGGTTTGCTCGGTATTTCAGGAAAAAGCGTAGATATGCGCGACATTCGTGCCGGCAAGGACAGCGGCGATGAACGCTCGACTTACGCATTTGACATGTTCGCTTATCGCGTAAAGAAATACATCGGCGCTTACGCAGCTGCCATGGGCGGTGTTGACGTGATTTTATTCACCGGCGGTATCGGCGAAAACGCCTGGTTCCAGCGCGAAGCCATTTGCGACGGCCTCGAGTTCTTGGGATGCACCCTCGACAAAGAAGCCAACAAGCAATATGCCGGCGAAGATGGTATCATTTCTACTCCCGATTCTCGCGTGAAATTGGTTTCAGTAACTACAAACGAAGAATTGGTTATCGCTACAGATACCTATAATTTGGTAAAAGCATAGTCAGTGAACAGTAATCTGTAACCTGTGATTTGTAGAGACGCGGCATTGAGGCGAACCCTAAAAGTTGGACAAAAAACTTTTAGGAAAATGTCAAGATAT
>JAKSMG010000030.1 GCA_024400755.1 Bacteroidales bacterium
GAAAAGAATTATCATCCTGATTTAGCGTTTTCACCGGAACGGCCCGGTATGCGTCCTGGTATCAAGGATAACCGGAATAAAATGTTTCACCTTTCCACATTTTACTCCGTATTTTATAATCAAAACGGAGACGTAACCCGGATTAACAGCAATGGCGGTGTACTTTATTCCGAGCAGGAAATCCTTGAAATAGCAGACAGGATTCTGTCCGGTGGCAAGGAACGCGGTGCCTACAGTAAAATGCCGTTTTTGGTCAAGTCCGGCAATGGCGGCACAATCGTTGCTCTGATCGACAACACAATGGAATCTGACAATTCCGGCAGATTATTTGAATACAGTTTGCTGGTAGGTATTACAGGCTGGGGCATTATTCTGGTTCTGGCCTGGGTTTTCTCGAAGAAAATAGTAAATCCGTTGGAAGAAAGTGACAGAAAGCAAAAGCAGTTCATTTCCGATGCAGGGCATGAGCTGAAAACTCCGGTTTCCGTAATCAGTGCCAATGCCGACCTTCTTTCGGCGGAAATCGGAGATAATAAATGGCTTGCCAATATCCAATACGAGAATGAGCGAATGGGCAATCTGGTGAAGCAGCTACTGGAGCTCGTCCGCGCAGAAAATATGCAGCAGGCCAAGCAGCTGCTGGATTTCAGCCGGCTGGTGTCCGGCGGAACGCTGCCGTTTGAAAGTGTTGCCTTTGAAAGCGGTCTGACACTGACTTCGGAAATAGAAGACGGCATTTTTGTCAACGGCAATCAAAGCCAGTTAAGCCAGCTGGTTTCTATTCTGATTGACAACGCAATTTCCCACAGTGATTGCGGGAAAGAGGTATTCGTTAAGCTCCATTCATCAAAGCATCATGCGGTTCTTTCCGTAGTCAATTCCGGGCAGCCCATTCCGGATGATGTGAAAGCACGACTGTTCGAGCGGTTTTACCGGGTTGATGAGGCAAGAACGGATGATGTCGGGCATTACGGATTAGGCCTTGCCATTGCAAAGGCTGTGGTTACTGCCCACGGCGGCAAAATAGAACTGAACTGTTTTGACGGCCTGATTGAGTTTAAGGCTATAATCCCAATCGTCCAGAAAAAAGCGGATCATTAAACAAACTTCAATCATACTTCAATTTTCCTCCTGTACAATGAGCGCATCAGATGTACAGGAGGTTTTTTATGGCATATCAAACAGTATTCAAGCGTTATGAGCTGAAATATCTGCTGACGAAGCAGCAGCAAAAATGCATTCTGGATGCAATGAAGCCCCATATGCAGATCGATGAATATGGGCGGACAACCATTCGGAATATCTATTACGACACGGATAACTATCAACTTGTGCGCAATTCCATTGAATCACCGGTATACAAAGAAAAGCTGAGAGTGCGCAGCTATTCTCAGGCCAGAAGTGACAGCACGGTGTTTGTGGAACTGAAGAAAAAATATCAGTCCGTGGTATATAAACGCAGGCTCCCCCTTCCCCAGCAGGAAGCTATGGATTGGATCAGCCGCAGGCAACCCTGCCCTGCCGATTCGCAGATTGCAAATGAGATTGACTGGTTTCTGGATTTCTACAGGACGCTGCATCCCACCGTGTTTCTTTCCTACGAGCGGGAAGCTTATTACACGAAGGAGCCCAGTGATTTCCGCGTGACCTTTGATGATACGATTCTCTGTCGGGAAGAGGATATTTCCCTTCTTGCTCCGGCATGGGGTACGCCACTGATTCCGGAGGATGCGGTTTTGATGGAAATCAAATGCTCCGGAGGGATTCCGCTGTGGATGGCTTCCGCCTTGTCGGAAAACGGAATTCGCAAAACATCCTTTTCAAAATACGGTACTGCATACAAATCCATGATTTTTCCAAAATCAACACACAATTCTAAGGAGGTTTTTTCGTATGTTTCCTAATTTGTTTCGTGGCGTTTTTGATGCCGACTGGATGGCGGTGGTAGGTCTCTCGGATTTCCTGCTTTGCCTTGTTTTCTCTCTGGTACTCGGTGCGATAATCGCCATGTGCTATATGTATCGATCCAACTATACCCAGAGCTTTGTGGTTACTCTGGCGTTACTCCCGGCCATTGTATGTGTCATCATTATGCTGGTGAACGGAAATAT
>JAKSMG010000031.1 GCA_024400755.1 Bacteroidales bacterium
ATGCGTCTTCTCCAATACTTCCTGCCTTTACGGTTAGTTTGGTGAGGGATGTCCATTCTTTGAATGCATAATTTCCAATACTCGTCACCGTGCTCGGGATAGTTAGTTCTTCCATACCAGCGCAACCAGCGAATGCATCTTCTCCAATACCCGTTATTCCTTCCTGTAAATTAACGGAACTCAGGTTTGTACAACCGTTGAATGCCTCTTGTCCAATACTCGTTACTGTGCTTGGCCATACTACAGCCGTCAGGGTCGTACGATTGGCAAATGCCCAATCCCCAATGGTGGCTATATCGCCATCAAAAGAGACTACGCCATAGTCAGCTTCCTGATAGTACACACTATTGGCATCATTGTAAGCAACGCCAAAATAATTTGGATTATTCAGCGTTATCTTCTGATGGTCAGATGACCGATACACAATCTGGTTACTTTCCGGTGTCGGCAAGGGGTCGGGTTCCGTGTTTCCTTGCGCGTGTGCCAGCCCTGCGCTGAGCGTCAGGGCGAATAAAAGAATCAGTTTTCGCATGATATTTGATTTTTCAATAATTTTATTTTTCAATGCATTCCGGGTGAAGCAGGAAATCCAGCAAGCCGATGATGAGCACGCCTTGCTCGTTGTACCAAGGCAGCACATCATTCTTCTGAATCAATATTTTCTTGAAGGAGTCACCAATCGCCATAAACGATTGCTGTTCCTGCTCTATTTTCTCGCGGTTGGGCAAATCCCAGGCAGATTGGATATAATAACGCAAACTGCCTTTATTGGCGACAAAATCCACTTCCAGCTGCTTGCGTGTCGGTTTGCCGTTCTCGGACACATTCACTTCCACCACGCCTACATCTACAGCGAAACCACGAATCAGCAATTCGTTGTAAATGATATTTTCCATGATATGGTTTTCTTCCTGTTGGCGGAAATTGATACGGGCGTTCCTCAAACCAATATCCGTAAAATAGTATTTCTGAGGAGTACTGATGTATTTGCGTCCTTTGATGTCATAACGCGCGGCTTTGTCAATGAGAAAAGAATCTTGCAGATAGTCCAAATATTTCTCTATGGTATTTTGAGAAACGGACTTGTTCTTGATGGTTTTCATGGTGTTGGCAATACGCAGAGGATTGAGCAGACTGCCGATGTCAGAAGCCACAATATCGGTCACATTTGCCAATTCATTATCAGCCCGCAGACCGTATCGCGCGACAATGTCTTTCAGATACACCTTGCGGAACAGGTCTTTTAGATATTGCTGTTTGGCGGCATCTGTGGTTCGTTGCAGAACCAGCGGCATTCCTCCGTATCTGCAATATTCATCCCATGCGCTATGTTTGTCGCCGTCATATACGGAATAGAATTCCGAGAACGACAGAGGGTGGACGTTTATCTCGTCGCCACGGTCGCCAAATTCGGTGGCGATGTCAGAAGACAGAAATTTCGAGTTGCTTCCGGTGACATACACATCTATGTTCGGTATGTGCAGAAAGCCGTTCAGAACATCGACAAAATCTTCGGCTTTTTGTATTTCGTCAAGCAACACATAATATCTCTCGGAATCAACAATTCGTTTCGTCACATAATCATACAATGCCTCTGCTTGTCGATATTGACGGTTCTTGAAATCATCCAATGCCAAAGTGATAATGTGATCTTGCGAAACATCGTGCTCTACCAAATAGCGCACAAAAAGAGTGAACAGCAAATAGGACTTACCTGCACGTCGCAGGCCGGTTATGATTTTTACCTGTCCATTCCACTGTTTTTCAATCAGTTGATTAAGATATATATCCCTTCTGATTTCTTTCATACATGCTCATTTACTGAAAATTTTTGCAAAATTACGACTTTTTTTTCAATTATGCAGGAAAACAGCGAAATCTCCCAAACCTTTAACCTTTAACCTTTAACCTTTAACCCTTAACCTTTAACCTTTTCACCTTTCTCCTTTCACCTTTCACTTTTCACCTTTCAGCTTTC
>JAKSMG010000032.1 GCA_024400755.1 Bacteroidales bacterium
CTGCTTCACGCTGCGCCACAGGCGTTCGATGTAGATGTCGTCGAGCGCACCACGTGGCGCGGCACAGGCCGAGAAGCACGCACTGACGGCGTATGCTCAGCCTCTCCTCCTTGGAGACCATCCCGCAACGCTGCCCGACACTCATGGAAACAGCTTTTTTTTAGAAACTCGACGTCCATCGTCAGTTCGCCGATCGTTTTGTACAGCTGTTCGATGAGCCTGTCCTTGTCGCCCCTGCCGCTGGCGTCGGCCCTGAAGGCTTCCGCGCTGCGCTCTCTCAGCCGCTTCTTCCACTGGTTGACCTGGTTCGGGCTGAGCTGGTACTTGCTGCACAGTTCCGGCAGCGTCTGGTTCTCCTGCATCGCTTCCAAGGCGACCTTCGCCTTGAACTCCGCCGTGTACTTGCGGCGGCTGACTTTCTTCGTTTCGTTCATCTTTCCTGAATTTTGTGCAAAGACAATCACTTTAGGCTCTGGTCTGAATTTTTGGTAGCATTATAGTGTCTTCTAACGATTCAAAATAATCATCATTATTAGTCTGCATGTATAATTCGGCATAAAACAAACATTTCCCCGCATTGCCAGATAGTAGCCCGTCGCCTTTATTTTCGGTTATTGATAGGAGTTCAGAAATCTTTTTTATTGCAGCTTCTATCTTATTGTTCGATTCCATGTGCTTTAGAATTTTCTTTAATGTAAAAAATCGCATCGAACGACTTTGCCCATTTGCCGATTTTGTTGTGATAACCGAGAAGGATGCTGTGGAACGGCACATTTTCAAACTCGGGATGAGTGCCGAAATCAAGATAACCATACTTGATGTCGCGATGCAGCAAAGCGAATTCAACCGAAGTGGAATCGGGCTTAACAGGATAGCTTTCGTCTTGATAAAAATACCCCACTTCGCCCCCACCTGATGTGAAGGCGACGGAATAAACCTGATCTGGAAACATATTCGCAAGATGCTCGCCAAGCAATGTGTATTTGTCATACAACTCTGGGTCAGGCTCCTTGCCGTATTTTATTTGTGAAATAGCCTTCGCCCCATGGAAATTAGCTGCCCAGATTATCACTTTCTTTTCTGGATGATGATTTAGATACCACGCAACATTGTCTGCCATTTGTCGGTCGCGAATCGTATTGCCACAGTTTATACATGAATCGCAGGTGTTAGAAAATCCGCATTTTGCATGATTTGAGAACGACAACATATTGTCAATCAATAGCGAAACGGCATCTTTGTTGAATGAGACATTTTCATTGTTCAGCTTATTTTTCATTGCCAACAAAGAACTGTCATAATATTGATAATCAATATCTTGAATGACAGAATCGTTTAAATTAAGCATATTCTTATTTATGTCAAGCAATCTTTTCCAATTGTAGTCAAACATATTCTGTTTCATTATCGAATCGGAATAAAACAGATTGCTCAGATATGCTATCTCGAAATTATTGCAGTATGATGGATTGACATCCATGCCGTAAAAATCGATTTGGTGTTTGTCCATTGCATCAACCAGCTTTGATGCTTCTTCCGTGTGACTCCACAAAGAATTCCATGAACTACCAACATTCAGCCACGAAGTGTTAATTATCAGCACTGGCAGTTCTTCATTCAGAATTGCGCCGTCAAAGGGATTCATTCCTTCAAGAATCAATGTGTAATCGCCTACGGAATCCAAATATCTGACAATTTCCGATTTTATTTCAAAAGTTTTGCCGTCGCCGTGACCGCATTCGCCGAGGATGATTATTCTTTTGTCTTTTGAATATTTTTCAATAAGATTATATAAATCATAACGATTGTCTGAAGAAACAAATTTGCCAGCAATAGAATTCTCATCATATTCATTTACACATGAGGGGATCAAGAAAATGGCAGCGCATAGTAGAAGCGTTCTAAATATTCTTAGTAAATAATTGATATTCATTATTAATAATCTTTAAAAGGTGGTCAATAAT
>JAKSMG010000033.1 GCA_024400755.1 Bacteroidales bacterium
AACCCGTTGGCGGAATTAAAAAAGCGCATATTTAACTCTTCCAATCGGTTTGTTGTTTGTAAAATTAATATATTGTAGGATTGTGAGTGCGCTAACTTTGCCAATAATCCTGGCAAACAATCCTATTTGTTGTTTAGCATAATTGCGGCACACCATAAATTGGTCGTCCAACTGTGAGAAAAGTGTTTCCACTCGCTTTCTTGCTTTGGCAAAAGGCTTAAACGTTGGCTTCCAATCTTTTTGATTTAACCGATAAGGTACCTCAAGTCGGATTTCGACGGATTCAAATAAATCCAATTGAATCTCGGCACTTAGATACCCTTTGTCTCCAATGATGGTACATTGTTGATATTCATATTTCAGGTCTCGCACCCAATATCGATCATCAATGTTCGCTTTGGAGAGATCATAGGAGTGTATCACACCTGTTAATCCGCAGAGAGCGTGCAGTTTGTAGCCGTAGTAATACGTGTTTTGAGCTGCACAAAATCCAAAGCTTGGTGCCGTTTGGTAGTCCGTTCTACCCATTTTGCAACGCTTTGCTCGGGCAATTCGGCATACCGGTATCGGTTTTGAATCAATACAAAAATAATCTTCGTTTCCATCAATCGCCTGTGCGATGTTTTGGCGAATTTGTTCACATAAGTTGGCGGTGAACTTTCGACGATCATTGTACTGGCGACGAGAAATCAGATTGGGAAGCTCGTCTTTATGCTTTTCTAATAGAGAGAAGAAATAAGACTCGCTATCAATACTGAAAATCTCTTGATAGAGACTAAGTGCGATAACTTCCAGGTCGGAAAAACGGGGGACAACGCCTCTTCTGGGCATATTTCCACGTTCATCGACGAGATTTTTTGAAAATTTCTTGCATATGTCAAGAATTTTTACTAAATTTGCAGCCAAGTTGCGCATGACAAGGAGATTTGAACATTGTAATTGGACACTACAAAGTTACTAAAAATCTGCGACATACGCAACTTTTTTCGTAATTATTTTTGTCTAAAAATCAACATTTTTAATTCCGCCAACAGGT